>JACBFI010000021.1 GCA_013391385.1 Sediminibacterium sp. Gen4
ATATGCCAACTTGCTAGCTGTGTAGCGCGCAGAGTCCTCTACGAGAGACGTCTGCGAGGAACCCTTTTTTATTTTGGACACTCTGAGGAAAATGAAGTGATGTTACTCACTATGATGTTTTCATTTATACAGCTCTTGTAATATGCCAACTTGCTAGCTGTGTAGCGCGCAGAGTCCTCTACGAGAGACGTCTGCGAGGAACCCTTTTATTTTTGGATACTCTGCGGAGAATGAAAAGGAAAAAGAAAACCTTTTTATTTTGGATACTCTGCGGAGAATGAATGGGGCAATTAGAACCTTTTTAGTCAATCACGATTATATCGAGATGATTGACGGTAGTAATGATAAACTTTCTGAAAAGGGAATAATTGCGAAAAGGCTAAAAGGACACGACAATTATATTGCTTATATAAACTATCAAGAAAACACTGAAATGCTTTTAAAAGAAAGCACTTTAGATGTCAATAAAAGCCTTTTAGAAACAAACGAGATAACAAAACAATCTCTGCGACAACAAGCAAAATTTACAAAAATAATAATGTGGTCAACTGTTGCTACTGCTCTAATTGCAGGCTTATCGTTATTGAAGGACTTGAAGTGCAGTGATAATAAACAATCTGTAAAAGTCGAAGTACAAGTAAAACACCCAGCCCAATTACCACTCTCGGCAAAAGATACATTCCAAAATCATCCACTCGTTCCGAAAAGGGCTTTTTCTCCAAAGAAATAAGTTGAGAGACATTCAACTTATAATAAGTTGCTTTTCTTTAGTACTATATTATAAGTAAGTGCCTCTACGAGAGACATCTGCGGAGAATGAAGTATCAAAGTCCTTGAAAAAGCAATAAAATTCTAAACCGCCACCGCAGCATCCTCATGATAATGCAGAAAAGAAGCAAACTCATCCCCAGACCAATGTTTCTTTTCCTCAATCCAGGTGCAGAGATGATTTTTGACGCCGGTTAATTTTTGCCAGGCTTGTTGTAGAATGAGGGGCTCATTGGAAGGTCTGAGCGGACTGGTGGTGTTTGCCAACTCAGCAACGATCTCACCACGCATATTGCGAAAAGTATCTTTGAAAAATTTTCCTACCGGAGAATCGGTGGCACCATATACACAATTACCCAATACCAATCCCAACACACGATCCTGCTCTGTATTCAAAATAATATTGAGGTGCAAATACGCTACGGTTAAACCGTGTTGATCAAGTATAGGTGTCATGGCTGCAGTTAATTAGGGACGCCAATGTAGACTTTTCACTGAGTTCCTACTACCACTCCTGAAAGACTTAATACTAAGTTTACAATAAGATAACATTAGAACCCAATGCCCCTATTTGTTATTTTCGCAAAAAATTGTATATGGGAGTAGCTGATCAATTAGCACAATTAAAAGCAGAAAAATCTGCTGCCAATTTAAAAGCCGGACAAGATTTCCTGGCCACCAACAAACAAAGAGCTGAAGTAACCGAGTTACCCAGCGGATTACAATACGAAGTGCTCACAGAAGGCACAGGAGCCAAGCCACAAGCGCACAATGAAGTGACTTGTCATTATCATGGCACTTTGATCGATGGAACCGTATTCGATAGTTCTGTACAAAGAGGCAGACCTGCCGCCTTCCCACTCAACATGGTCATCAAAGGCTGGACAGAAGGATTACAACTCATGCCCACCGGCAGCAAGTGGCGTTTCTTCATCCCACCCCATCTTGCTTATGGAGATCGTCAGGTAAGTGCACAGATCGGGCCGAATTGTACGTTGGTGTTTGATGTAGAGCTGATCAGTTTTCGGTAAAAAGCTGCTAGCTACCAGCTGCTAGCCTCTAGAAGCTAGCAGCTAGTGGCTAGTAGCTACTGCTTCAACGCTTTAGCATACACTTCCAACACCCTCTTCCTCGCCACATCATGCGGAACAATTGGCTTAGGGTAGCTGAATTCATTGAGCTCGGGGACCCATTTGCGGATGTATTTGAGATCTTTATCGAACTTTTCAGTTTGCAGGGCGGGATTGAATACTCGGAAATAAGGAGCGGCATCACAACCACTGCTGCTGGCCCATTGCCATCCGCCGTTATTGGCTGCTAGATCAAAGTCTAATAGTTTCTGCGCGAAATAAGCTTCTCCCCAACGCCAGTCGATCAGTAAGTGTTTGGTGAGAAAAGAAGCTACAATCATGCGAACACGATTGTGCATATATCCTGTGGTGTTGAGTTCACGCATACCCGCATCCACGATAGGGTATCCGGTGGTACCATTACACCAATGTTCAAATTCCGTTTCATTATTCCTCCATTCTATGCGATCGTATTCTTTTTTGAACGACTCCCCTTTTCCTACATGCGGGAAATGCCAGAGGATGGCATGATAAAAATCTCTCCAGATCAATTCATTCACATAGGTATCATTCAACGACAATGCACGTGCTGCCAGTTGTCGAATACTCACCGTTCCAAAACGCAGATGCACACCCATTTTGGAAGTACCATTCTCCAATGCAGGAAAATCTCTGTTGGCACTGTATTGCTTGATGATACTCTCTTGTAATTGTTTACTCGGAAAAGGTAGATCCACTGCTATAAAACCCATCGATTGCAATGATGGAATTTCTTTGATCGACTGCTTATAAAAATGCGCATAGTATTTTTCAACCGGATACGATTTTACATGAAAGGGTTTCAGTGCCGCTCTCCATTTTCTTCCATAAGGTGAAAACACCGTGTAAGGTTTTCCATCATCTTTCACTACTTCCGATTTTTCAAAGATCACCTGGTCTTTATAAGTTTGGAAACCCACTCCTTTGGATTGCAAGAAAGCAGCGATCGCATCATCTCTCTCTTTCGCATAAGGTTCATAATCGTGATTGGTGAAAACGGTTTCGATATCATAGACCTCAGTCAACTGTTTGTATACATCCATCGGAAAACCATAATACACTTCCAGACTGCTTCCCATGGATGCCAATTGCGCTTGCATTTCCATAAGTGCTGCATGAATAAATTCCACACGACGATCTGCTTTGTCTTCGAGTTGATCCAGAATATTCCGATCAAAAATGAATATGGGTAATACCGGAACACCTGTTCTCAGTGCATGGTACAAAGCTGCATTGTCTGTTAAGCGAAGGTCCCTGCGGAACCACATGACCTGTATGCGGGGTTTCATGGAATTTTTGTTTTGTAACAGTTAGAGATTCGAAAAGTTTAGAGTGAGTCGTTTTAAAAAACAAACACACTAAACTTTTATTCTTTTCGCTCATGGCCGCTGGGCCTCGTCCCTACTACCGGGCTGCATTGGCCTCTGATCAAATCTGCTACGCATGATTTGATCTATCATCGCTTCGCTTGATACCGACCCCAATGAGGCCCGTCCGTAGGGACTGGTTAGGGGTGAAATACACTATACCCTCATTTGTGCTACACCCTAAAATTCATTATTTGATTTCAAATCTGATTGCATCATTTTATATAGACGAATCGCTGTTGCGTTGGTGTAATGGCTATTGCCCAATTGCTTCACCCATTTGATGCCGTGGATGGCGTTGGTGAGGAATAGTTCTGAGGCTTCGAGTAATTCATCTACGGTGATCATGCCTTCTTCTACAGGTATATTTTCTTTTCGAATTAGGTGTAACAAATGTCTGCGCATGACACCGTTTACCGGACCTTCTGTTAACGCAGGCGTTTTGATACTCCCATCTTTCACGATGAATACATTGGCGATGGTGGCATCTGCCACTCGATTATCAGGATTCAGCAGGATGGCATCATTCAGGTGGTTTTCTTTTGCCCAAAGTGCACCCATCACATAAGGCAGGTAATTATTGCTTTTGATGGATGAAAAAAGATCGGCTGTTTTTCGCGCGTCTTTATAGATATCGATCACCAATCCATTTTCATTCAGTTCTTGTGTGGCTGTTTGTAAGGACCAGCTTTGGATCAAAAAATACGGGTAATGATTTTGTTCATCATAAATACCGCCATCACCTCTTGTCACGGTAACGCGCACTCTTGCTCTTTTGGCATGTCCGTTTTTTTCTACAACGGATAATATCTGTTTTTCTAACCAGCCGGCACTGTGATATCCTAGCTTTTTAAAGCGCAGTGTTTCTAAAGAGCTGAACAATCGTTCAAAATGGTAATCAGCGAGCATGATCTTTCCATTGAGTACTTTGATGGTCTCAAAACAACCATCACCATACCGATAAGATCTGTTATTGGGAGAGATCAGCAGTTTGTCTGAACGGAGTATTTGTCCGTCATAAAAAAGAAAATCGCCTTCACGCATACCATCAATTATAGAATGAAGGTAACTTGCTGATTCGAATCAACAAATATGAAGATCAATGCCATGATACAGGTGCTGGAGCAATTGGCCCCACCATCCTTACAGGAGAGTTATGATAATGCAGGTCTCATCACCGGATCTGCTTCTTGGGAATGTACAGGCGTGCTGTGCACCTTAGATGCTACGGAAGCAGTGATTCTGGAAGCAAAACAAAAAGGCTGCAACCTGGTGGTAGCACATCACCCGATCGTTTTTAGTGGCTTGAAAAAATTGAATGGGAAGAATTATGTGGAGAAAGCAGTGATCGCCGCTATCAAAAATGATATCGCCATTTATGCCATTCATACCAATCTCGATAATGTCTCCTGGGGTGTCAACAACAAAATCGCCGATAAGCTGGGATTGATCAACCGAAAGATATTATCGCCCAAACCCGGACAATTGATGAAACTCCACACATTTGTGCCGGTAGAGCATGCAGAAGCCTTAAGAACCGCTCTTTTTACTGCCGGTGCCGGAGAGATTGGCAAATACAGCCATTGTAGTTTTAATGTAGAGGGCACCGGAACTTTTCGGGCCGGTGAGGGCACTGATCCTTTTGTGGGGGAGATCGGTATTACGCATTCAGAGAAAGAAATTCGGGTAGAAGTTGTTTTCCCGGTTTGGAAACAGCAAGAAATCCTGTCTGCCTTGTTCCAAGCCCATCCCTATGAGGAAGTGGCTTATGATCTGGTGAGCTTAGGCAATGATTATCAGGATATTGGAAGTGGTTTGATCGGAACATTACCCGAGCCCATCGAAGAAACCCAGTTTTTACGCATGTTGATGACCAGTTTTGGTCTTTCGGTGATCAAACACACCCCATTTTTGGGCAAAAACATCCAAAAAGTGGCGATTTGTGGCGGTTCAGGGAGCTTTTTGACGGGAAAAGCACTATCCAAAGGGGCAGATATCTATATTTCTGCCGATTTCAAGTACCATGAGTTCTTTGATGCCAATAATCGTATGGTGATCGCAGATATCGGTCACTGGGAGAGTGAGCAGTACACCACCGACCTGCTGATTGATGTTTTACAGGCTAAATTCCCTACCTTTGCCGTCCTCAAATCCGAAGTAAAAACCAATCCGGTGAACTACTTCACGGGGGAATAACAATCAACAATAAATCACATATACAATATGGCTTCCGTTAAAGACTTTTCGGTTGAAGAAAAACTGGTGAATCTGCTGAAATTGCAGAAGATCGATAGCAAACTGGATGAGATCCAGATTTTGAAGGGTGAACTTCCGATGGAAGTGAGTGACCTCGAAGATGAGATCCAGGGTTTACAGAGCCGTCAGACTCGTATTGAAGAAGAACTGAATGGTATCACTGAATTCATTGAAAGCAAGAAAGCTGCGATGAAAGAAAGTGAGGCATTGATCGCTAAATATGAGAAGCAGAGCGAGAATGTAAAGAACAACCGCGAATTCGAAGCCATCAACAAAGAGATCGAAATGCAACAGCTGGAGATCAAATTGTGTGAAAAACATATCCGTGATGCGAATGAAGAGCTGGCTGATAAAGTAAAAGCTTTGGAAGCTGCTAAAAAGCAGATCGCTGTGAAAGATGGTGTATTGAACCATAAGAAAGGCGAACTGGAAAAGATCATCGCTGATACTGAGAAAGAAGAAACACATTTCAATAAGCAAAGTGCTGAAGCACGCAGTCATATCGACGAGCGTTTATTGTACAGCTACGACCGTATCCGTAAGAGCTACCGCAATGGTTTGTCTGTGGTGCCGGTAGAGCGTGATGCTTGTGGTGGTTGCTTCAACTCTATCCCTCCTCAGCGTCAGAGTGAGATCCGTTTACACAAGAAGATCATCGTTTGTGAAAACTGTGGTCGTATCTTGGTAGATGCTGATTTGAATGACAGCGTAGAAGTAAAGTAAGATTACTTTAAATACTTGGAAAGGACAGCTATTTGGCTGTCCTTTCTTATTTTCGGGCTGCATGAAATACAAGTTCATTTTTCTTCTCTCATTTCTTGTCATAACTTCTGTACATGCGCAGAAAGTGTATGATTTCAATGCTACCTGTCAACAAGCCTATCAGGAAATCACCAAATTAAAATTGGTGAAGGGGGAATCATTGATTGAAAAAGCCAAGCAGCAAAATCCCAATAATCTTATTCCGGTGGTTTTGGAAAGCTATATCGATTTCCTCAAGCTTTTTTTGAATGAGAACCCGGAAGAATACAAAATCCTGTACCCACGATTTTCTGAACGTATCAGTCAACTGGAACAAGGTCCGTCTTCCTCTCCTTTTTATCGTTTTGCACTCAGCACTATCAGAATGCATAAAGCCGCATCTGCTATTAAGTTTGGTAAAACCTGGGAAGCCGGATGGGATATTCGTAGGGCATGGATATTATTAAAAGACAACAAAAAATCATTCCCTTCTTTTACTGCTGATGATTTGTATTACGGCACTATTCAAACCATGATTGGCACTGTCCCCAAAGGATACAAATGGTTGACCAATATTTTGGGTATGCGTGGCTCTGTTACGGAAGGATTGAAAACAGTCAGCGCTTTTGTGAACGGCAATGATGTGTATGAACGAATCTATGCACAGGAAGCACAGTTCATTTATCCGTATTTGTTGTTCTATATGGACAATAAAAAAGATCAGGCCATAGCCTTTATTCAGCAAAAAAAACTGGACCTGGTCAACAATCATTTACATGGATGGATGGCTGCCAATCTCACCCTCAATAACAAACAAGCGCAATACACCCAGCAGATCGTTCAGAATAGAAATCCATCTAACGAGTATTTGGATATACCCATCTGGGATTTTGAAATGGGTTTTGTGAAAATGTATCAGCTAAAACCCGAAGAAGCCATTCCTTATTTCGAACGCTTCTTACAAAAATTCAAGGGCAATTTTTATGTGAAAGATGTATATGACAAAATAAGACTCTGTCATTATATGATGGGTAATACCGCAGCCGCAGAAAAAGCCAGACAAATGGTATTGTCCAAAGGTGCTACCGATTCAGATGCCGATAAAAAAGCACTCAAAGATGCCAAAGCCAATTATTGGCCCAATACATTACTCCTCAAAGCAAGATTGTTAAATGATGGTGGCTATCATAAGGAAGCGCTGGCTCAATTACACGGGAAAACGGAAAATGATTTTCCCAAAGAAGAAGACCGATTGGAATATGTATACCGTGCTGCCAGAATTTTTGATGACCTGGGAAGAGAAGAGGAAGCCATCAATGCCTATTTAGCTGCTATCAGACTAGGCGAATTCAGAAAAGAATATTATGCTGCACGTGCGGCGGTTCAAATTGGACAGATATACGAAGCCCGCGGACAAAAAGCCCAAGCCATCGTATACTACCAACGTTGTTTGAACATGGGTGATCATGAATACAAAAACTCATTGGACCAACGTGCAAAATCGGGGATAATGAGATGTAAGGGGGAATGAGGGATTGTATAAATTGCGGGGCAGATGGCGGATGGCGGATGTCGGATGTCGGATGTCGGATGTCTGATGTCTGATGTCTGATGTTAGATGGGATTGGATAATAGTTGATAGAGTGCTACTGATTAAATCCAAGATCTGCGATCTGACATCTGACATCAAACAATCCAACCCTATATCAGACATCCGACATCAGACATCAGAAATAAAATTTTATGTTGAACAAACTCACAATACAGAACTATGCGATTATTGAGGAGATCGAGATCGATTTTTCTCGGCAGTTGAATATTATTACGGGGGAGACCGGTGCAGGGAAAAGTATTTTGATGGGGGCTTTGAGTTTGATATTGGGTGAGCGTGCAGATAGTTCAGTGCTGGTGAACACAAATAAAAAATGTTTTATTGAAGGCGTTTTTTCAATTGAAGATAAAACTGAAGTCCGCGCATTCCTGGAAGCAAATGAATTGGATGTAGATGATGAATTGGTATTGAGAAGAGAAATTGGCAGCAATGGAAAATCCAGAGCTTTTATCAATGATACCCCTGCTTCATTACAGCAACTTAGACAACTCGCTTCTTTATTGGTAGACCTACATCAGCAATTTGATACGCTGGAGTTAGGAGATAGCGATTTTCAACGTGAAGTGATGGATGCGCTGGCCGGTAATCAATCGCTGCTGCATGAGTACCAACAAGTATATCGCGAATGGCAGTTGGTTGTAAAAAAATTAGCCTTATTAAAAGATGAGAAATCTGCTTTCACCAAAGAAGCTGATTATCATCAATTTCTTTTCGACGAACTGAATGAACTGTCACTCAAAGAAAATGAACTCGAAGAACTGGATCAGGAATTGAAAGTGCTCAATAGTTCCGAAGGCATTAAAGCCGCACTCACGAAAGTGTATTTTGATTTACGTGAAAGTGATCAACCGGTGGTTACGCTTCTGAAGCAAATGATTCAGCAGTTGCAGCCATTTGCAAGCATGCATAAAGACCTCCAAGCCTTGATTGAAAGATTACAAAGCGCACAGGTAGAATTACAGGATATTGCATCAGAAACCGATCATATCAATGATTCCGTTGTATTTGATCAACAACGAATTGAATGGATCAATCAAAGACTAACAGAAGGTTATAAACTTTTGAAGAAACATGGCTTACAGTCTACATCAGACTTATTGGAGTTACAAGCATCACTTGCCAAAAAGCTAGAGGCTGTATTGAATATTGATGATACCATTCAGCAACTCGAAAAAGAAGTATTGCAATTAGAGAAGAAAGCTGATGCACTCGCTACGCAGTTATCGACAGCCAGAAATAAACAAATCCAACCACTGGAAAAAAATGTGAACAAGTTGTTACGACAAGTGGGGATGCCCAATGCACAGATAAAAGTTGCTGTATCACCCATCGCATTACAATCCTACGGAAAAGACAATATTGAGTTTCTCTTCGATGCCAACCTGCCTGCCGGACAAGCCGGTCAAAGCCAGCGATTTGAGCCGATACGAAAAGTAGCGAGTGGTGGAGAGCTGAGCAGATTGATGTTATGCATCAAATCACTGGTTGCAAAATCGATCAATTTGCCTACGATGATCTTTGATGAGATCGATACCGGTATTTCCGGGGAAGCCGCCAAGCAAGTGGGAATGATCATGAAGGAAATGGCTGCGGGCAGACAGATCATCTGCATCACCCATCAGCCACAGATTGCAGGAAAGGCAGACGCACATTTCTTTGTGTACAAAGAGATCGTGAACGATGCTGTCAAAACAAATATCAGAATACTGAATCAGGATGAACGTATCACCGCCATTGCCAGAATGCTGAGTGGAGAAAAACCAACGGCTGCCGCACTGGAAAATGCCAGAGAAATGTTATAATAAAAATTTGACAAAATAATAATTGTCTATTTTTTTGACAATTTAATAATTGTCACTATTTTTGACATTAAATTAATTGTCATGAAAAATATTGTTGGTTCACCGGCTAGAGGTGCTACATTTTTGAAACGGCAAGGTGAAATTGAAAAAATCATTAACAGACTACAAAATGGAAATAACATACAAATTGCGGCCCCTAGAAGGATAGGAAAAACATCTATTCTATTCTATTTACTTGATAATGAAGTTAATAACTACTTATACGCTTATGTTGATACAGAAAGTGTTGACAATGAACAAGATTTTTATAAAAAAATTCTTAAAGAATTACTAAAAAAAGACTGGCTTTCGAACTCATCAAGATTACAGACCGCTATACGGACAGGAAAAAAGTTTATAAAAAGTTTAAAAAGCATTCAAATAGTGTCGGGCACAATAGAGTTTTCTGAAACACAAACAGACTATTACGAAGAACTATACAATTTATTATGTGGATTAGAAATAGAAAAAAAACTAATCCTTCTTCTAGATGAATTTCCTCAAACAATAATAAACATATCACAAGTAGGAAGTGATGGTCTATCTAATGCTACGAAATTTTTACAAAGAAATAGAGAGTTGAGATTGGATCCAATAATAAATCAGAATATTCAATTTATTTATACAGGTTCTATTGGCTTAAATCATACAGTAGCAGCACTAAATGCAAGTAGCTTTATAAATGATTTGAATTCGATTGAAATTGGTCAACTATCAAAAACTGAAGCTATTGACTTAATAATTGCGCTGTCGAAAGAAAAAAAACTAAAATTTTCAGAGGATTCAATTAACTATTTAATCTCAAAAATAGAATGGCTAATTCCATTCTATATTCAACTTATACTACAAGATATTCTATTTGCAAATAGTGAAAACTCAGAAATAACACAATTGGAAATAGATAAAGCGTTTGACTCAATAATTGAAGCAAGAAACAATAATCATTTTGAGCATTATTTTAGCAGGTTGAAAAGTCAATTTAAAGGATTAGAATTAGACTTTGTCTTAAAAACTCTTGCCGATATTGCTAAGAATATAACCTGTGAAAAAAACCATTTATTCAATCTTTCAGTACAGTATAATGTTCAAGGTAGATTTAAAAATATTTTGGAAATTTTATCTTATGATGGGTACATTAATAATAATGTATCACAAAATGAGTACAGGTTTAACTCTCCGATTTTAAGACTATGGTGGGTAAAAAATATATGTGAGTAACTATGACTATGTTCTATTATAATCCAGATCGAAAAAGCAAGCATCAACTATTACATGAATTTGTAATAAGAACAGATGCATACAATACGATAATGACTGATCTTGAGACTTCACAAATGAATTATCCAGAGCAGAATTATCTCATAGTTGGTCAAAGGGGAGCAGGTAAAACTACATTATTAAATAGAATAAAATATGGAATTGAAGACTCGGAAAAACTAAAAAATTGGTTATTACCTGTGATGTTCAGCGAAGAACAATACAACATAACAGAACTATCGAATGTATGGGAAAATACTGCCATTTATTTAGAAGATCACTACGGATTTGACTCTGTCGTAGAAGAAATAAATGAACATGCTACAAAGAAAGATTTTGAAGAAATTGCTTTTGATATTATTGAGAAGAAATTAGCATTAACAAACAAAAAAATTATTTTACTAATTGATAATATCGGCGATTTACTTAAAAAAATTAGTCAAAAAGAAGTACATAGACTTAGAGAAATATTGCAAACAAAAAGCTTTATAAGAATAATTGCAGGATCCCCATTTTATTTAGAAAATATTTTAAATTATCAAAAGCCATTTTTTGAATTTTTCAAGGTAATAAGACTCAATGGATTAAATAAATTTGAAACAGAAGATCTATTGTTAGCGTTAGGCGAGCTAAACCACACAAAAGAAAAAATCGAAAAAATAATTTCTGAAACACCAGAAAGAATTGAAGTTCTAAGAACAATAACAGGTGGAGTTCCTAGAACAATTGCATTATTATTCAAAATATTTATAGATAATGAATATAATGACAGTGTGAAGGACCTAGAACAAATTTTAGATATAGTAACTCCACTGTATAAACATAGAATGGATGATCTGGCTCCACAGCAGCAGAAGATAATCGATTCTGTTGCTAGGAAATGGGATCCAATAAGTGTAAAAGAATTATCTGAAAACTTAAGAATACCTAGTAAAACAATCTCAGCCCAACTAAATCAATTAGAAAAAGAGCAAATTATTGAAAAAAGAAAAACTAATTCGAAAAATCATCTTTATTTAATTAAAGAAAGATTTTGGAATATATGGTTTTTAATGAGATATGGAAGAAAAGAAACAAAAGAAAGAGTAATATGGCTAGTGAAATTTTTAGAAAGTTGGTGCAATGACGCAGATATAGAGAATAGAATTATTGAGTTTACTAATAAAGTGAAAAATAAAAATATTGAAGAAGAAAGTGCACTTTTTTTTAAAGAGGTATATTCTGGCATAACTAAATTGACATTCAAAGCTAAACTAGCATTACAAAATATTTCAAATACACTTCAAGAAAAAACAAAAACGACAAAAGAGTTAACTCAGTATGCATTAAATGAACTTGATAATAAAGAATTTTCGAAAGCAATTTTATGGATATCAAAAATTGAAAACTTAACCTCAAAAGAAAAAATTATTGTAATTAGGGCTGCAATAGGTGCAAATGAAGAAAAAAGTAGTAATGCAGATTTTTCATTTGCGCGTAATGTATTTGAAAGCTACCTAAATAGTCTGGTAGATTTTAGCGAACTTAAAACGAATGATAATTTAACTGTATCACAAGCTGAAACTTGTATTATCTGCTTTTTAGTTATGATTACTGAATACTTATTTGTAGCAAAAAATCCAGATGGTGAAACTCTCTATAAATTTTATGATGTTACCTTTAATTTGATTTCTGAAATTTTTTCTATAAAAGAAAAAAATCAAAGCCTTAATTTAGACTTAAGTATAGAGAATAAATTATTACTACTCGCTATACAAAAAACTTATGCTCTAAATTTATTAGATGTGGTTTGTAGCTTATTTGAAAAGGATTATGAAATAAATGGTTCCGTATTTTCAATTAGTAAAATTCTTGAGCCAATGTATTTTGCAATTTTAATAATCCTTGGAAAAAAAGAATATATACAAATACCGAGTGAAAAAGAAGAAGTAATACGTAATATTGTTGATCAGATTAAATCAAAATAATCATTATGGCTTATAACCTGCTCAAAGGAAAACGCGGTATCATTACCGGTGCTCTTGATGAAAATTCGATCGCCTGGAAAGTAGCTGAGAAAGCACATGAAGAAGGCGCCACTTTTGTACTCACCAATGCACCTATCGCCATGCGTATGGGTGAGATCAATAAACTGGCTGAAAAAACCAACTCACAGATCATTCCGGCTGATGCTACCAGTGTGGAAGAACTCACTACCCTGTTTACACAATCACAGGAAGTACTGGGTGGTAAAATCGATTTTGTATTACACTCGATTGGTATGAGTGTCAACATCCGTAAAAAAATCCCTTATACAGAATCGAACTACGATTATTTCATGAAAGGGATTGATGTATCGGCTATGTCGCTGCACAAAATGTTATCTGTTGCCAGAAAATTAGATGCCATCAATGAATGGGGAAGTGTGGTTGCATTAACCTATATGGCTGCCCAAAGAACCTTCCCTTTCTATACCGATATGGCTGATATCAAAGCCATGTTAGAATCCATCGCACGCAGCTTTGGTTATCATTATGGATTGGAGAAAAAAAT
Organism: Sediminibacterium sp. Gen4; assembly: GCA_013391385.1. Lineage (GTDB taxonomy): Bacteria > Bacteroidota > Bacteroidia > Chitinophagales > Chitinophagaceae > Sediminibacterium. Next base: position 13,484 of record JACBFI010000021.1, read on the forward strand.
ACGTATCAATACCGTATCACAATCTCCTACCAAAACCACGGCAGGTACTGGTATCAAAGGCTTTGGCGACTTCTTCGATTTCGCGAATGCGGTTGCACCATTGGGCAATGCCAGTGCAGAAGATTGTGCCAACTATTGTATCACCCTATTCTCAGACCTCACCCGCATGGTCACCATGCAAAACCTCTTCCACGATGGTGGTTACTCTACCACAGGAGTAAGCATGGAAGTGATGACGAAATTGGGTGTGGAATAATTATTTCTGATGTCGGATGTCTGATTTGTTCTATATCAGACATCCGACATCAGAAATCCTCAAATACTATTTTATGAATTGGATCGAAATCGTAGGTTATCTCGGCTCCTTTCTCACCTCTATCACTTTCATACCCCAGGTGTATAAATCCTGGCAATCTAAAAGTGTAGGAGACCTGAGCATTTGGATGATCCTGATCGTAGTTACCAGTACCATTGTATGGTTGGTATACGGATTCGCCATTGAAAGCGGTCCGGTGATCGTAGCGAACTTTGTTGTACTATCACTTACGTTGTTGCTGCTTTATTTCAAGCTTAGTTTTAAGAGAGAGAAAAGCGAATAGCTTATAGTTCATAGCTTATGGAAAAACTGCTATACGCTATGAACTATAAGCCACTAGCAAAAAAAAGCCGCCTTTACACAAGGCGGCTTTTTCGTATCACTGAGAGCGAAATATCAGTATTCATCTTCATTGAACATGAAGTCTTCCTGACTAGGGTAATCAGGCCAGATGTCTTCTATGCTCTCGTACACTTCTCCCTCATCTTCCAATTCCTGGAGATTCTCAACCACTTCAATAGGTGCACCACTACGGATAGAATAATCAATCAGTTCATCTTTGGTAGCAGGCCAAGGGGCTTCTTCCAGGTAACTTGCCAATTCTAATGTCCAGAACATAACTTACCTTTTAATTTTTTGCAAATGTAACCGTATATATGAAACCACCAAATATGACAGTGCACAGTGTGTAAAGAAATGTTTAAAAATAGGCTGATATGAAGCCCTGTTCGTAGGTTTGTAAGCAAAACAGCACAGAATTCATGCTAAAAGCAGTCAACATCACCCGAAAATACGGTCAGCTCGAAGTATTAAAAGGTGTAGCTATTGAGGTCAACAAGGGCGAAATGGTGAGTATTGTAGGTTCATCGGGTGCTGGGAAAAGTACTTTACTGCATATTTTAGGGACGCTCGACAGACCCGATTCCGGCTCTATTTGGTTAAATGATCAGTCTGTTGATGAGCTACGCGGTCAGAAACTGGCTGCTTTTCGAAACCAACATATCGGATTTGTCTTTCAATTTCATCATTTATTACCTGAATTTTCAGCACTGGAAAATATCAGTATCCCCGGCTGGATAGCGGGTACTCCTAAAAAGGAAGTAGCAAAAAGGGCCATGGAATTGTTATCGCTTTTAGGACTGGCAGACCGTGCAGAACATAAACCCAATCAATTATCGGGTGGAGAACAACAAAGGGTAGCGGTTGCCAGAGCATTGATCAATCAACCCGATATCATTTTCGCAGACGAACCTACCGGCAACCTAGACAGTACCAACGCAAAAGAATTACACCAACTCTTTGGAACATTAAGAGACCGTTTCAACCAAACCTTCCTCATCGTCACACACAATGAAGAATTGGCGGCTTTGAGTGATCGGACGTTGCATATGAAAGATGGGGTGATTGTAAATTAGTGAAAGGTGAAAGGTGAAAATCTGAAGACCTTTCACCTTTCACGTTTCACTTCTCCCCTACACCCTCGGTTTCCACGCAATCTCCGCCACCCCTAATTGTTGCCCAATAAAGCGGCTGAGGACGAAGAGGTAATCGCTTAGGCGGTTGAGGTATTTGATCACTAAGGGATCTACAAACAATTCATGCTCCTGCATATTCACACAACAGCGTTCTGCTCTTCTGCACACACATCGTGCAATATGGGTAGATGAAACGGCTATATGTCCACCGGGAAGAATAAAAAACTTCATAGGTGGTAAAGCATCGTTCATTTTATCGATCTCTTTTTCCAGTACCGTGATATCAGATTCCTTGAGATCAGGAATTTTCATCAAGGGCTCTTTTTCAGGATCACAGGCCAGTGATGAGCCGATGGTAAATAAACGGTCTTGAATTTCTTTCAGTACAGAACGGGTATGGGGTTCATCAAAATAATCACCCACCAATCCGATATGAGAATTGAGTTCATCCACCGTTCCATAGGTTTCAATTCTGATATGGCTTTTGGGCACTTTGGTCCCTCCTATAAGGGAGGTTTTACCCAGATCACCTGTTTTCGTATATATCTTAAGGGCCATTGCGATAAGTTGTGTGTTAGCAACAAAATTAGATTTGAATGGTTCAGTTACAAAAAGAGAGCCTTGGTAAGCTCTCCACAAAATGTACACCTATAGTGACTATCTTAAAGGTGCGCCATAGCAACACTCCTTACTTTATCAGTTTCCACCAATCCATCGCGTAAACGCACCACCCGATGGGCATAAGCAGCAATATCTTCTTCATGCGTTACCAATACCACGGTATTCCCCGATTGATGAATTTTCGCAAATAGCTCCATCACTTCCACAGAAGTTTTGGAATCCAGGTTTCCGGTAGGCTCATCCGCCAATAAGATAGAGGGATTATTCACCAATGCACGCGCAATCGCAACCCTTTGAATTTGTCCACCACTCAGTTCATTCGACTTATGATGACTTCTATCTGCTAAGCCCACTTTATTCAGGGCTTCCAACGCTCTTTCCATGCGTTCTTTCTTACTTACCCCGGCATAGATGAGTGGCAGTGCCACATTCTCCGCTGCAGATAAACGAGGTAAAAGATTGAATTGTTGGAATACAAATCCGATTTCGGAATTACGCACTTCCGCCAAATCATCATCCGCCATTTTACTGACGTCTTTATTATTCAGAATGTATTTTCCTCCGGTAGGCGAATCCAGACAACCGAGGATATTCATCAAAGTACTTTTCCCGCTTCCGGATGGACCCATCAGGGCTACATACTCATTCTTACGAATATCCAGTGTGATTCCTTTTAATACGGGAATGGCTTGGCTACCCATGAAATAACTTTTCTGGATATTTTCTAATCGGATGATCGCCTGATTTGACATGTTGACAATTTAAGTAAATCTCTGATAACCTATTTACGAATCACTTTAGGAACCTGAAAAAAAGCAGTGCCGGTACCGGAAGCATTCCGCAATGCCTGCTCTTGACTGATGGAACCCTGTACTTCATCTGCTCTCAAAACATTAACAGACTGCCCGATATGCATCAAAGGCTCAACGCCCGATGTATCTACCTGAGCCAATGTTTCTACAAATGCAACCATTTTTTCAAGATCTTTTTGAATCTCTTGTTTTTCCTCGTTGCTAAAATGAAGTCTTGATAAATGAGCCAGATGATCCGTGAGTGCCGCTGTAACTTCCATGTCAACAAAAATAACTGAAAGCCATCCAAATCCAACGCTTTCTTGTTAAGTGGCAAGCGAAAAAAAAGCATCCCCATTTTGAAACAAAACCTGCATTCTGCTGTTTATAAATATGGATAACGGCCACAACGATACAACCGCATATTATTTGCAAACATTAACATTGGCATAAGACTCTCTGAATCAGTCATTTCTTTGTCACTATCCACACAAAGTGTATAAAAGCACTGTTAAAACAAGTTCATTTTATCTTTTTTCATCATAAATTGTAAACAAACAAAATCCCCCCGATTATGTTAGTGTACGTCCTGTTAATCGTTTACCTGGGATGCCTCTATATGGCATACAAAGGTGCGGCTCCTTCGGAAGAGTGACATGTTTCTAACATCATCCTACTGAAGAGCCATCGTCCAACTTCATTCGTTCAGGGTAATGAAGTTGGATTTTTTTTGCCCTTTGCTTCTCTTTTATTTAAAAAATAAATTCCCTTACCTTCGATATAAATAGTTGCATAACTAACTAATTTTACGGTACAGCGGTTTTACTTGGAATGTTCCATTTCTTGGGTTGAAAAAACCTGGTATTGGTGGATGCATTTCTTGTGACCAAAATCAATAAATGTAAACACATGAAACGTTCTATCAAAAAAGTTGCAGTATTGGGTAGTGGTGTAATGGGTTCTCGTATTGCCTGTCATTTTGCAGGTATTGGCGTACAGGTATTGTTATTAGACATGGTAGCCAAAGGCGCAGAAGAAAGCAGCAAACCTGCGGAGCGGAATAAACTGGTGAATGATGCCTTACAAGCTGCTATCAAAAGCAATCCATCTCCCGTATACAGTAAATCTGTGACGAAAAGAATTACCACCGGCAACTTTGATGACAACATGAAAGATATTGCCCACTGCGACTGGATCATTGAAGTGGTGGTAGAGCGTTTGGATATTAAACAACAGATCTATACCCGCGTTGAACAATTCAGAAAACCCGGCACTTTGGTGACTTCCAATACATCGGGTATTCCCATTCACATGATGGCGGAAGGCAGAAGTGAAGATTTCAAGAAACATTTCTGTGGCTCTCACTTTTTTAATCCACCCCGTTACCTCCGCTTACTCGAAATCATTCCAACACCACATACAGATCCGGAGATCGTTGATTTCTTAATGCATTACGGTGATCTGTATCTTGGAAAAACAACGGTTCTCTGTAAAGACACGCCTGCTTTTATCGCAAACAGAATTGGTGTGTTCAGTATCATGAGCATTTTTCATATCATGGACAAATTAGGTCTGGGTATTGATGAGATTGATGCATTGACCGGACCCATCATCGGCAGACCCAAATCAGCCACTTTCAGAACAGCAGATGTGGTAGGTATCGATACCTTGGTGAAAGTGGCAAAGGGGGTGGCAGATAATTGTCCGACTGACGAGGCCAAAGCCATTTTCAATATTCCTGCTTGGCTGGAAACATTAGTAACCAATAATTGGCTGGGAGATAAAACCGGACAGGGCTTCTTCAAAAAAATCAAATCAGCAGAAGGAAAAGAAATTCAAACCCTGAACCTGAAGACCATGGAATATGGTCCGCGTAATAAACCTAAGTTTCAAAGTCTGGAGGCGGCCAAGCCGGTGGAAGACCTGAAGCAAAGAATTAAAATGTTGTCTGCTGCCGGAGACAAGGCGGGTGAATTCTATCGTGCTTTTCATTTTTCACTGTTTTCTTATATCTCATTTCGTATTCCAGAGATCAGTGATGAAATCTATCGTGTAGATGATGCGATGATGGCCGGTTTTGGCTGGGAAATTGGCGCTTTTGAATCCTGGGATACTGTGGGTGTAAAAGAAACTGTAGCTGCCATGAAAGCAGCCGGACACGCTGTTGCACCATGGATCGATGAAATGCTTGCCGGTGGCGCTACTAGTTTTTATAAAGTGGAGAATGGTCATAGAATGTTTTATGATCAAACTTCAAAAACCTATAAAGCGATTCCGGGTGGAGAATCCTTCCTGGTGATGAGTCATCACAAAGACAAAACCGTTTGGAAAAACAGTGCTTGCCGCTTGTATGATCTGGGAGATGGTGTTGCAGGTCTGGAATGGAGTACCAAGATGAATAGTATTGGTGGTGAAGTATTAGAAGGATTGAATAAATCCATCGCCATTGCGGAAGAAAAATTCAAAGGTCTGGTGATCGGTAATGAAGGTCCGAATTTTAGTGCCGGAGCCAATGTAGGAATGATCTTCATGTTGGCGATTGAACAGGAATATGATGAACTGGATATGGCCATCCGCATGTTCCAAAATACCATGATGCGTGTTCGCTATTCTTCTGTTCCCGTTGCCATTGCGCCACATGGATTGACATTGGGTGGTGGATGTGAAATGAATTTACATGCCGATAAAATCTGCGCTGCTGCCGAAACCTATATCGGACTGGTAGAGCTGGGTGTTGGATTGATCCCGGGTGGTGGTGGTACCAAAGAGTTTGTACTTCGCGCTGCCGATGAAATGCATGAAGATGAGCCGGAAACCATCACATTAAAAAACAGATTCTTATCCATCGCTACTGCGAAAGTGGCCACTTCAGCACAAGAAGGAATGGAAATGGGTATCCTGAGAAAAGGAGCAGATGAAATTGTGATGAATACAGGCAGACGTATCGCTGAAGCCAAAAAATCAGTCATTGAATTGTATGACAGCGGTTATACCACCCCTATTCAACGCAATGATATCAAAGTATTGGGTCAATCAGCATTGGGTGCTTTGTACGCAGGTATTAATGGCATGTGGCGTGGTGGTTATGCAACAGATCATGATGTGGTAGTGGCCAAAAAATTAGCGTATGTGATGTGTGGAGGTGATCTCAGTGAACCTACCAACGTTACAGAACAATATTTACTGGATCTGGAAAGAGAAGCATTCTTAAGTCTTTGTGGTGAAAGAAAAACATTAGAGCGTATTCAGAGTGTATTGAAAAGTGGTAGACCGGTGAGGAATTAATGTTATCGAATTTACTTTTTAAGCGTTCTCCGCATCGTCTCCCTCTATCACCGCAGGTGAAAGAATGGGGACGTTGCGGCTCCCCTCTCCGAAATATGTCTTTTAATGAAACGTTCCCTGCGGAGAACGAACTCGATAGTACACCCGCGAGAGTCTAGATTAATTCTTCTTATTAAGTTAATAGACACTAAAAGTAAATGATACATGTTGGCTGTGTAACACGCAGAGTGCCTCTGCGAGAGACGTCTACGAAGAACTTTTTACTAACTCTCTTTTATTTTTAATCGAAAAAAAGCACCCGCTTCTTCCGAAGAACCGTAAATAATCTCGCCTTTTAACTCTTGCATGGTCAGTTCCACCGCTTTGTACAAAGAAGTATGATACATATTCGCTGAATCTGTAAAGAAAGCATGCAACTTTTCAGCTTCTGTTGATTTTGATCGATTCAAAAAATCTACGGTTAGAAATAGGTCACCGGGGGAAATGGATATCTCAATGACTTCCGCCTCATCACTCAGCTCCAACATATTTTTTAAAAGAATTTCGATGACCTCCCGCAATACCATTTCTGATGCAACAATCCAATGGGTATGGAGTGGACAGGATAATGAAAGAATGATCTTTTTATCTTCAATGGTTGATTGATACCTAACTGTAGTTTCTTCTATCAGGTAACAGATATCGGATCGTACCAAAACATTTCCATCGTGCGGGTGCATGCAGGTCTGCGTGGTTTGTTGCTGTAATTTATTATTATTTCAAATCTCATCACATTAAAATCCCGGATTCATTGTCTTTAAACCGGTCACTGACCGTTGATACATGTAAAAAACAGATCATCCCAATTTCAGCAAAAAGTCAACATTCTAGTTATCTTCGGTATGCTTCAACCCTTGGATTATCATTTTTCATCGTTAACAACCGCTTATGCAACCCATTCTCTCCATTCAGGGAGTCTCCAAAAATTATGGCTCCATTCAAGCCCTGAATAGTGTATCCTTCGAAGTACCGCAAGGATGTGTTTTCGGAATTTTAGGTCCAAACGGTAGTGGCAAAACCACCCTACTCAGTATTATTCTGGATATTTTGCAAGCCAGATCCGGCACCTACAGCTGGTTCGGAAAACCCGGCTCAGCAGACACCAGAAAACTGATTGGCTCTCTATTAGAAACGCCGAATTTTTACCATTATCTCTCTGCAGTAGATAACCTGAATATCACACATGCCATCAGTGGCAGAGGTGATGCGGCAGATATCGACCGGGTATTGGAGATCGTAAAACTATCTGCGAGAAAAAAGAGCAAATTCAAAACCTATAGTCTGGGTATGAAGCAAAGACTAGCCATTGCTGCAGCTTTATTGGGTAATCCGGATGTATTGGTATTTGATGAACCTACCAATGGATTGGATCCTGTGGGTATCGCCGAAATACGTGAATTGATCAAACAACTGGCGCGTGATGGTAAAACCATTATTATGGCGAGTCATTTATTGGATGAAGTTGAAAAAGTATGTACGCATGTGGCCATCCTGAAAAAAGGAAACCTGTTGACGGCCGGACCTGTAGATGAAGTGTTGGCGAATGAAGATATCGTAGAAGTATCCGCTCAAGATACGGTGAAGCTCAAGCAAGTACTGGCAAGCATTCCCGGACATACACACTTAAAAGAAGAAGGAAAAGCCATTCAGTTATTCTTCCCGATTGGCACTGCCAATATGGAAGATATCAATCGCTATTGTTTCAATCAGGGTATTACTTTGAACCAGTTACTCCTGAAGAAAAAGAGTCTGGAAACAAAATTCTTTGAACTCACCAACGACTAATTCATCCTTAAAACAAGAAATCATGTTATCGCTTATAAAAATAGAATGGTTAAAGATCAAAAAGTATCCTGCCTTTTGGTGGATGCTGGTGATTGTGGCACTCACCTATCCGAGTATCAATTTAATGTTCTTGAATGTATACGAAGAAATTTCAAAGGGAAAAGAAATGGGAGCCATTGCGAAAATGCTATTGGGCAATCCCTATGCCTTCCCTGAAACCTGGCATTCGGTGGCATTCTTCTCCTCATTTTTTATTGTATTGCCTGCTATATTAGTAATCATGCTCATCACGAATGAGTATAATTACAAAACACACAGACAAAATATAATCGATGGCTGGAGCAGAGAGAATTTCATCACTAGTAAATTATGTGATGTGCTGATCATCAGTACCATCATTACCATTGTTTACGCTATTGTAGCAGCAGGTTATGGATTCTATACCGATAGCAAAACATTCTACAGATGGGCAGAACAATTGGAATACATTCCTTTATTCTACTTACAAACTTTTGCACAATTGACTTTGGCTTTTTTATTGGGATACCTGATTAAAAAAGCTTTCATCGCATTGGGTATTTATTTCTTTCAGTATCTGATCATTGAAAATATTGGCGTATCCTGGTTCAAGTATAAAGTAGGTAATGATTTGGGAAGATTCTTTCCTTTCGAAATATCAGACCGTATCGTTCCACCTCCAGCTTTTATTGGCAACTTCGGTAAAGATGCCAAGGCCGGTTATGAAAAAGCCGTAGCAGCCGTTCCAGAACACGTCATCATGACTATTATATTGACTGCCGCCATCTGGTTTATCTGTTATAGGGTTCATAAGAAAAGAGACCTTTAAAGTTTGATTTTTTGTCCGCAGGACTCCTTTGGAGATCTTTGATTTTTTGATTTAATAAAAACAAATCAAGAAATCAAAGATCAACGAATCACAGATCTCTTAAAGCTTGTTGAACAGTAGGGTATTCAAACCTAAAGCCTTGTTCTTCGATTTTGTGGCTGCTGACAGTGGCACTCTTTAATACTTCTATACTCATTTCACCGAGTATCATTTTGAGAAGAAAGGCGGGTACATAAAAGGGGATATAGAATGATCCGTTTTTTTGTTTCGCTAATGTGAGTGTCAATGCTTTATTGGAAACAGGATGCGGTGCTACCGCATTAAATGTTCCCTGCATCGACTGATTTTCGATAGCATACAAAAACATGCGACAAAGATCATGCACATGAATCCAACTGATGATTTGTTTTCCATTACCAAGGATAGCAGCCATACCAGCTTTCAGTGGTTTTTTAAATTCTGCAAGTGCACCGCCGGTTGTACTTAATACAATACCAATACGCAATTTCACCAATCGTTTACCGAGCTCAGTAACCGGCGCAATACTTTCTTCCCAGGCTTTACAAGTATTGCCCAAATAATCGGGATATGGCGGCATCTCTTCCGTGAAAGAGGAAGCTACTGTATTGTATTCATCAGGTCCATACCAACCAATGGCAGAAGCACTGACCACAGATTGTACTTTATTGGGAATTGTTTTTAATGCTTTCACCAATAATGCACTGCTTTGGGTTCTGCTGTCTAATATTTCTTGTTTTCGTTTGGCAGTCCATCTTTTATCTGCAACACCTGCACCCGCCAAATGAATGATATGATCTGCTTGCTGAATAGCGGTTTCATCAATGGTTTGTTCCTGTAAATTCCATGAAGCAATTCGAATGACTTTACCATCGATCTCTTTTTTACCGGATGCACGACTCAGCCAAATAACATCATACCCTTTTGACAAGAGTACTCTTGTTAGCTGTTGTCCAACCATTCCCGTTCCACCTGTGATGAGTATTGTTGCCATAATCGTAAATAAACAATCCCTTTATTGATTTTTTCTAAGAAGCTATTCAGAAATACTACCTGCATAACTAATACAAATATCCGTTGAATATTGTTGAAAAAAGAACCCCGACTGCAACGTCGGGGTCAACAACTAAAATCACCAGGCTAAAACATCTATGATAAGCAATCGATCTTAATCGGGTTTCTTTCCATCAAGGAATGTATTAATGGTAGAGATCTGCGTTTGATTGTTCTCATCCTTTCCTACTGTATACTTACTATAGAAATCTTCTACAGAAGTAAGTGTATTTCCAAACAATTCCATGTTTCTTCTTACATAAGCAGGAACATTATCAAACTCATTGGCATCTCCGCCATTGGTATTAAAAGAGAGATTCCTTAAACGTTGGATGCGTTCTGCAGCTCTTCTTTTTTGCTCTTCTGCATCATCTAACACTGAATCATCAATAAAGGAAGAAGGAGATATCACTGCCTTAGGAGCAGGTGTTTCTTCTTTCTCAATCAATTGCATAGAAGGCTCTTCTTCTTGTGCAGGCGTTTCCTTGATCTCAGCAATCACAGGTTTTACTTCCTGAACAGGTTGTGGTGCGGGTTGAGCAGGCATTTCCGGTTCAGCATAAATATTCATCGGCTTACTGAACATGGTATTACCCACAGGTTGCTGAGGTTGCTCATTCACTTTGAATTGCAACAACTCATCCTGTACAATGGTCTTATTAATATGCACTTCTTCAGCAGGAGGCTCAGGAACCACCACTTCTGCAGTGATTTCAGGACTCAGCTCAAACTGTAAAGTGAAATTTTCTACCGGTTCTTCCGCCGCAGGTAGTTCTTGTTCAACAATAGCAGGTGCTGAAAACAAATTCAACATCGGCGCTACTTCTGCTACTTCTTCCATTCTTGGAGCAAATGGATCTTTATCTTCTAGTGGAAGTGTTTGCTGAACAGGTTGTGGTGCTTCTACTTTTTCTTCCTGCTTAGGAGCTTCGAGATCCAGTGTCATCACAATTTTTTCCTGCTTAGGTTCTGCTTTTTTAGGTTCTACAGGTTTTGCAAAAGGATCTTTGTGCTCAAATCCTGTTGCGATCAATGTGATACCAATTTTTTTATCGAGTGTATTGTCATAACCCATACCTACAATCACATCGGTATCTTCACCTGCTTGCATACGCAGATAGTTGTTGATGGTCTCCAGCTCATCCATAGTACACTCATGATCACCTTCAGCACTATTGATATTGATCAATATCCACTTAGCACCTCTAATATCATTATCATTCAATAAAGGAGAAGACAATGCTTCTTCAATAGCCATCTGTGCACGATTCTCACCTTCTACTTCAGCCTTACCTAAGATCGCTACACCACCATTCTTCATTACGGTACAAACATCTGCAAAGTCTACAATGATATGTCCACGGCTGTTGATCACATCCGTAATACATTTCGCAGCAGTAGCCAATACATTATCTGCTTTTGAAAATGCTTCTTTCATTTTCAGATTACCATACTGGATACGCAGTTTATCATTACTGATCACAAGTAAAGTATCAACATAAGGCTTTAACTGACGAATACCTTCATCTGCTTGTATTTGTCTGCGTGGACCTTCAAATCCAAACGGAGTGGTAACAATACCAACAGTCAGAATACCCAGTTCTTTACAGATCTGAGCGATGATGGGTGCACCACCGGTTCCGGTTCCACCACCCATACCCACAGTAATGAATGCCATTTTGGTATTCACTTCCAGAATACGTCTGATCTCATCCAGAGATTCTTCTGTTGCTTTTTTTCCAACTTCAGGGTTGGCACCTGCACCCAATCCCTGTGTGAGATGTGGGCCTAATTGTATCTTATTGGGGATCTTACTTTGCTCGATTGCCTTGGCATCCGTATTACAAATAATAAAATCAACACCTTCGATATTCTGATCAAACATGAAGTTAACGGCGTTGCTCCCGCCTCCACCCACACCAAGTACCTTGATGATGGAGGATTTCTGTTTGGGAAGATCAAAGTGAATCATAGAGAACGTTTTTGTTGGGTTAGTAGATTGTCTGTGTTTTCATTAGGACGAATAAATAGGAAACGCTGATTATCCGTGTTTTATTTTATCATCTGATCTTCCTCTTCTTTAAAGAGATCAATCAGATTGTTTTTGAACTTATCCCAGAACTTTGTTTTTCTGGTATTGCCATCAATGGGCTGAGGAGCTGCCGGGATTTCCGGTACACTGATCTCAGGAGCTTCCACTTTCAGGTTCTTAGGCACTTCTACCTTCTTGAATTGCTCATTGAACTCTTTGTATTTGTGATCATAATCACTATACCCTTTCAAGATCAAACCCAAACAGGTTGCATACATTGGCTTTTTCAACTCTTCAATATGATTCGGCGCCAAGTGTTCATTCGGCAATCCGATTCTTGCATTCAATCCGGTAGTATATTCAGTTAATTGAATCAAATGCTTGAGCTGAGATCCACCACCGGTAAGGATGATACCACCATTCAATGCACGACTATCCAATCCTACTGTTTTGATATGATAGGTCACAAAATCAAGTATCTCACTCATTCTTGCCTGGATAATTGCTGCCAGATTTTTAACACTGATTTCTTTGGCCGGCATTCCTTTCAATCCAGGGATGGTGATGAACGCATTGGCTTTTGCCTCATCTGCCAAAGCACTTCCGAATTGAACTTTCATAGCTTCAGCCTGACTCTTCAATACACCCAGCCCCATACGGATATCATTGGTGATATTCTCACCACCAAACGGAATCACAGCAGTATGTTTTAAGATACCTTCATAGAAAACTGCCAGATCACTGGTACCACCACCAATATCAAGGATGGCAACACCTGCTTCCATATCAATATCGCTCATCACCGCACTCGCAGAAGCCAAAGGTTGTAATACCAGATCTTTGGTACTTAAACCACTTCTGTCTACTGCACGGTGAATATTTCTGATCGCATTACGGTCACCGGTGATGATATGGAAATTAGCGCCCACTTTCACCCCATTATAGCCAACCGGATCTTTGATGTTCTGAATATTGTCTACATGGAAATCCTGAGGAATCACATCAATGATCTGATCACCTGCTGGGATGAAGGTCTTACGTTGGTTATTCAATAACTGATCGATCTCCCAGCGCTGGATCTCAGTTTCATGCTCCTGACGCACCATGTCGCCACGTGTCTGTAAGCTTTTGATGTGGTGACCGGCAATGCCTACATAAACTTCATTGATCTCTAAATCAGGATTGCTGTCATAACAGTTTTGTAAAGCTTGCTGAATCGCTTTAATGGTTTGATCGATGTTCAACACTTGTCCGTGTTGTACACCACTGCTGTTGGCACGGCCAAAACCTAATATCTCCAGTTTGCCATACTCATTCTTACGACCCGCAATGGCCGCAATTTTAGTAGTTCCGATGTCCAGACCAACAATGATGGGTGATTCATTGTGATTCATAAGGTATGTGTTTTAGTTGTTTCCAATTTTTGTGAATTGTGAATGGTGAATCGTGAATATTGACAATTCACCATTCACGATTCGACTACTCGTTCTTCCTCATCACCGCCTTCGGCTTCACTACTTCCTTCTTTTGATCAGTCGGTTTAGCAGCTGCCTTCTTCGATAACGGATTCGTATTTATTTTATTGTTATTGTTAGTAATAGTTTTAACAGCTGCTTTTTCTTGCACAGGCTTTTCCACCGCCAAGACCGGATTGGGTTTTGAAATACTATCTTTCACTGCTGCTACCGGTACTGAAGTCAGGGGATCAGTCATTTGACGTATCAAGGCCAAAGCAGCAGTAGAATCCTGTCGCATAGCTGCTGCACCTCTTTTTACAGCTACCACCTGCTTATCGAACTGTACATTCAAACGCTCATAATAATGTATTCCTTTTTGTAACCAGGCTTGCTTATAAAATGTATAGAGACGATTGAACTTGGCATCAAGGTCTTCTGCATTACCAATAGCCACGACATGATCTCCCACCACCGGTATCAGTTCAAATTGACGACCCGGTTCTATATCAACTTGAGCAACCTGTGCCATCCAGAAGGAATCAGCCAATACAAATACTCCGATTTTTACAATATCCTTTAACAATACACTATCCGGCTTTGATAATTTGACCTTATCGGAAGGGAAACCCGTGAACATAGGGACACGTGCAGATAGTTTCTCACTCAAGGGCAATCGCATGCCTGAACTATCCAAATAAAAAGACCCTCCCTGAAAGGTGAATACCCTGGCAACAGGCTGTCTTTCCTCAATCAACACTTGTAATACCTGTTGATTATCGATATACATTTCTGCATTTCGAACCCATGGATTCGTTTCCAATGATGTTTCCATTGCTCGCAGGTCCAAAGCTGCCACAGCTATTCCGGTTACTTTTCCTTTTGATTGAATCAAGTCCAGCACATCTTTCTCATCAATGAACATATGTTCTTCAATGCCGCTGATCTCAATTTTTATATCGGTACATTTTTTTCTGTTCTTGTGTTGCATGGCTGCGCCCATCAGTACGATGGTACCAATACCCGCCAGTATCCAGACGGCTTGAATCAGCCTTTTTTTCCATGCAATTTTATTCATACACTATTGCTCCAATATGGCTTTTACCGGTTGTACCAACGCATCAATATCTCCCGCACCTGCCATCACCACCAATGATGGCTTGTTTTCTTTGATCCAATTCAGCATGTCCTGCTTCTCTAAGATCATTTTATGTTTTGCTTTCATTCTTTGTAACAGCATATCACTGGTTACGCCCGGCATAGGTAACTCTCGTGCCGGATAAATGGGTAATAAGATGATCTGATCTGCCATATCTAAACTTTCTGCAAACCCATCAGCCAGATCATTGGTTCTACTGAACAGATGCGGTTGAAAAACCAGTGTAAGTGTCTGTTCTTTAAAAATGCTTCGCACACCACTGATCAATGCCCTTAGTTCTTCCGGGTGATGTGCATAATCATCGATCACCACATGCTGTGCATTTTTCAATGCATACTCAAATCTTCTGCGAACACCTTTAAAATCTGCTACTGCTGCACGAATTTTATCATCATCAATACCCAAATGTTTAGCTACTGTAATCGCTGCAACCGCATTTTCAATATTGTGCAATCCACCCATATGCAGGGTAATATCCTTAATCACCCATGTTGGACCTTGTACATCAAATGTGTAACTACCATTCTCAACTTTCAGACCTATTGTAGTCACATCTGCATCTGACTGATGATAGGCATACCGATAATTATGGGACGCATTCAGTTCAGACTCTCTACTCAATCCTTTTTTGGTTACCAAACAGCCACCGGGTTTTACTTTTCCTGCAAATTGTACAAAAGCATTCTCTACTTCTTCCGGTGTTCCATAAATATCCAAATGATCGGGATCGATGGCTGTCACCACCGCGATATCCGGAACCAGTTTCAGAAAGCTTCGATCGTATTCATCTGCTTCTACCACTACTACATTTCGCTCACTACTCCAGAAATTGGTATTGTAGTTAGCTGCAATACCACCCAGAAAAGCATTACATCCATAACCGGAATGACGCAACAAATGAGCGATCATGGAAGTAACGGTTGTTTTACCATGGGTACCGCCAACACAGATATTAAATGATCCTTCGGTGATCCACTGTAATACATCACTTCTTTTGACAACTGTGTATTGATGCTCACGATAATAAACCAGCTCTGCATGATTAGCGGGAATAGCAGGTGTATAGACAACCGCATCCACATCTTTTGGAATCAGGTCTACCCTTTCTTCATAATGAATAGCGATACCCTGTTGTTCTAATTCTTTTGTTAAGGGTGTAACGGTTTTATCATAACCACTTACCGCCGCACCTCTCGATTTAAAATAACGTGCCAATGCACTCATACCGATACCACCGATACCGATAAAGTAAATTTTTTGTATGTCGTTCAGTTTATGCACGGATATAGCTTAAAACTTTTTGAGCAATCACAGTATCTGCATCTGTAATCGCCAATGAAGCGATGTTATTACTTAATGTTTGTTGCTGGTCTTCATCCTTTGCAAGTGAAACCATTGTTGAAAAAAGTTTAGCAGATACTTCTGCATCTTTCACGATCAATGCTGCCTGATGATTCACCAAATGCATAGCGTTGGCAGTTTGATGATCTTCCGCAGCAAAAGGATAAGGCACAAAGATCACCGGCTTTTTAACCACACATAATTCTGCCACCGACATAGCACCAGCTCTTGATATCACAATATCTGCAGCCGCATAGGCTTTATCCATATCCGTAATAAAACTATTGACATAGATATTTGAGAACGGCTTTGCTCTTTGCAGGTAAGCCGCTGCATTATTCTTTCCGGTTTGCCAGATCAACTGTAATCCCAATGAAGAAAACTCATGAACATGTGCAGCTACAACTTCATTGATACTTCTTGCTCCTAAACTTCCGCCAATAACGAGTACTGTTTTTTTATCATCACTCAGACCGAAAAATTTCAGGGCTTCAGTATGAGAAATATTCATAGAAGTGATAGCTGATCGTACCGGATTTCCGGTGATGGTAATTTTTTCAGCAGGAAAGAATTTTTCCATACCCGCTGTTGCAACAAAAACATGAATGGCTCTTTTTCCTAGCAGCATATTACTCTTGCCTGCAAAGGAATTGGCTTCATGAATAAATGTGGGTATATTCTTTTGTTGTGCAAAACGCAGAACAGGATACGTTGAATATCCGCCCACACCAATGACAGCATCAGGATTGAAAGACCCGATCAATTGACGCACTTTCCAAAAACTTTTGATCAATTTGATGGGTAGCGAAATATTCTTAAATAAATTAGTTCTATTAAACCCTGCAATATCCAATCCTTCAATGGTATATCCCGCCTGAGGCACTTTTTCCATTTCCATTTTGCCCTTCGCACCAATAAATAAGATCTCCGTATCGGGTGCTATCTTTTTAATGGCATTGGCAATAGCAATGGCCGGAAATATATGTCCACCGGTACCTCCTCCCGCTATAATAATTTTCTTTGCCATTGCTTATACAGTTACGGTTGTGGTTTGTAATGGTGCCGGCTCCGGCTTTCCTTCCATCTGTTCCACATTTCTTGCTACACTTAATATGATACCGATAGAACAACAAGTAAATAAAAATGAACTACCCCCCATACTCACGAGTGGTAGCGTTACTCCTGTTACCGGAACCAGGTTTACATTTACTGCCATATTCGCTACTGCCTGTATTACCAGAGTGAAGCTTAATCCCAATGCGAGAAATGCACCAAATGCATAAGGACATCTTCTAAAAATGCGAATACACCTAAACAGAAACACCAGATAGATAAATATCATAAATGCACCACCTAACAATCCATACTCTTCAATGATGATGGAATAGATAAAATCATTATAAGCCTGTGGCAAAAAATTTCTCTGCTGACTATTACCCGGACCTAACCCCATTAAGACCCCACCATTCGCAATGGCAATTTTAGCTTGCTGTACCTGGTAGGGCACTTCTGCCTGTTCTGCATAAATAAAATCTTGAACACGCTTTACCCAGGTTCCAAATCGTCCGATTGATTTTGCTTTTTCTGCTACCACGGGCCCATCAGCTTTGGCTTTACTCTGATGGGTCATTACAGCTACCGATATAATAAACAGCACCGGTATCAATGCTATACCAATCGTAAGTAAAATATGCTTCAGACTTACACGACCGATAAACATCAATAACAGAGCGGTAGCTCCTGTGAGTAAAGCATTGGAAAGATTGGCCGGCATAATCAAAGCACAAATAATCAGTACGGGTATTACCACCGGAAGAAATCCTTTTTTAAAGTCTTTGATCATTTCTTGCTTCTTACTAAGCAATCGAGAAATATACATGAACAATGCCAGCTTGGCCAAATCACTGGTTTGTACGGTCAATTGAATGATCGGCAATTTGATCCATCTGCTTCCCTCATTGATCCTTGCTCCAAAAAACAAGGTGTAGATCAGTAATGGAATCGATATTAAAAAAAGAATGGTGGCAATTCGTGAGAACAAGGAATAGTTGATCCGGTGAAGAAAATAAATCAATAATAATCCCACCACCGTAAATGATACCTGTTTGAAGAGATACACATTGGTATTACCCTTATACATCTTATAAGCCAATGACCCGGTAGCACTGTATACTACTAGAATGGATATCAATGATAAGAGCAAAACAATTCCCCAGATATATTTATCTCCTCTTGCTCTATCCACAAGCTGACTCCTAACCCCTTCTACACTGGGTATCTGAGAAAATAGTTTATCGGTTACTTCTGACATATTGTATTTCTGATTCCGTCCGGATCAACAAAAAGATTTCATAATTCTTTTACCGCCTCTTTGAACTGTGTACCACGATCTTCATAATTTTTGAACAGATCAAAGCTGGCGCATGCAGGACTTAATAAAACCACATCACCTTTTGCTGCCAACTTAAAAGAAGTATTCACAGCTTTCTTAGCGCTATCTGTTTCAACAATTACAGGAACAATATCTTTAAATGCCTCTATGATCTTACTATTATCAAGCCCCATACAAACAATGGCTTTCACTTTTTCCTTAACGAGTTCTTCGATCAGGGTATAGTCATTGCCTTTATCTGTACCACCCAATACCAATACGGTAGGCTTGGTCATACTTTCCAATGCATACCAAGTACTGTTTACATTGGTAGCTTTACTGTCATTGATGAACTCAACACCTCTTACCATCGCAACAAACTCCATGCGATGTTCCAGACTATGGAAATTCTTCACGGCTTCTCTGATCTTTTCTTTCCTGATTCCCAAAGTCGTTGCGGCAATACCTGCAGCCATAGTGTTGTAGTTGTTGTGTTTACCCTTGAGGGCAAAATCATAAATACTCATGCTTACTCTTTCTTCTTGGATTCTCAGCATCATCTGGTCTCCTTTGATGTAGCCGCCTTTTTTTACTTCTTGTTTCATAGAGAATGGTAATGGGTTAGTATGGATGGTTAGTAATCTCAGTTTGTTCATGATCACTTCATCATCTTCACAGTAGATGAAATAATCATTCATGGTCTGGTTTTGAATGATCTTGAATTTGCTGTTGATATAGTTCTCGAACTTGTAGTCATACCGATCGAGATGATCTTCCGTGATATTCAACAACACACTTACATCTGCACGGAAATCTTTGATATCATCCAGCTGAAATGAACTGATCTCTGCTACATACAGTGGTTTAGGATCTTCAGCAACCTGCTTGGCAAATGAGTAACCAATATTGCCCACCAAGGCACAATCCAATCCCGCTGTTTTACAGATGTGATAAATCAATGAAGTAGTAGTACTTTTTCCATTGCTACCGGTAATGGCTACGATCTTACTATCACCTTTAAACCGGTAAGCCAACTCCACTTCACTGATCACCGGAATACCTTTGGCACGAATAGCTTTCACTACTTCATTTTTTTCCGGTATCCCCGGACTCTTCATCACTTCATCTGCATTTAAGATCAATTCTAAACTGTGTTTAGCTGATTCAAAATCAATCTGATTGTCAATGAGCTCTTTTTCATACACAGGTTTGATCTGTCCGCCATCACTCAGAAAAACATCATATCCTTTTTGTTTTCCGAGTAGCGCAGCACCTACTCCGCTTTCTCCACCACCTAATATGACCAGTCTGTGTTGCTTCATGTCCATTATCTCATTTTCAGGGTAAGGATCGACATCACTACACACAATACCGTAACGATCCAAAACCTGATCGCAATTTTATTTTCATGAAATCCTTTCTTCTGATAGTGATGGTGTAATGGACTCATCAGAAAAATTCGCTTGCCCTCACCAAATTTTTTCTTCGTGTATTTGAAATAGCTCACCTGAATCATGACACTTAATAATTCGATCAGGAATACACCACAGAAAATGGGGATCAATAATTCTTTTCTAACGATGATAGCAAGTGATGCGATGATACCACCAAGTGCAAGACTTCCTGTATCACCCATGAATACCTGTGCAGGGTATACATTGTACCATAAGAAACCAATACAGGCACCTACAAATGCACCAACGAATATGGACAACTCACCTAGATTAGGGATGTACATTACATTCAGATAGTCTGCCAACACATAGTTACCACTCACATAGATGAATACACCCAGTGCCACGCCAATAATGGCACTCACACCAGCGGCCAATCCATCTAAGCCATCTGTAATATTCGCACCATTAGATACTGCAGTAATGATGAATGTTACAATGAGTATATAAATGATCCAGGTATACTTCTCCGCACCTTCACCCATCCAGCTGATCAGTTTGCTGTAATTGAATTCATGATTTTTTACAAAAGGAATGGTAGTAATGGGAGTCTTTACTTTTACATACCTACGTTCTTCACCATTGATGGTTCTTGTAACGATATTGGTATCTTTTGCAAAACGTTCCCCTTGCTGTAGTGTTGCATAAGGTGTTGACACGATCTCCCTTTCCACTGTTACCGCATTGCTGAAATACAGTGTAGTACCAATGATGATGCCCAATCCTACTTGTCCAATGATCTTAGAGATACCCGCCAGACCATCACTATCTTTTTTCTTGTATGACTCTCCTTTCTGCTGTGCCGATTTTCTTGCACGTATTTTAAAGTAATCATCCAGAAACCCAATGATACCTAGCCAAACGGTACACAAAATCATCAAACGGATATATACTTTATCCAGATTGGCAAAAAGCAAGGTGGGTATTAATATGCTCAAAAGAATAATGATACCACCCATAGTAGGTGTTCCTTTCTTCAGATGTTCACCTTGTAGTCCTAAATCTCTGACTGTTTCACCGATCTGTTTTTTCTGTAGGAATAAAATCAAACGTTTACCATACACAGTAGCGATGACCAATGATAAAAGAACCGCCATCGCAATCCTGAAAGTCAGGAATTGAAACATACCTGCACCGGGCATGTTGAACTCCTGTTTTAGCCATGTAAATAATTGGTATAACATGTGTTTGGTTTGTTGTGATTTGATTATTTACCCAATTCTTTAAACATCTCCTGCAACACTTCTTTATCATCAAAAGCATATTTCACACCTTTGATATCCTGATATTTTTCGTGTCCCTTACCTGCTACTAAAATGATATCATCAGCGCCCGCATAACTTACCGCCATTCTAATCGCCTCCTTTCTGTCTACAATGGAGATATATTTTCTTCTTGCTGAACTACTCAGGCCAGCTTCCATATCTTTCAAAATCATCTCAGGGTCTTCTGTTCTTGGATTATCGCTGGTTAAAATCACTCTGTCACTCAAGTCACATGCTGTTTGTGCCATGATGGGACGTTTGGTTTTATCTCTATCACCACCACAACCAACAACCGTAATGACCTGCTCATGTCCTTTTCTTAATTTCTTAATGGTCATTAAAACATTTTCCAATGCATCAGGAGTATGTGCATAGTCTACTATACCAATAATGAGTCCACTGCTGATCACATAATCAAATCTGCCCTCTGCACCACTCAACATGCTTAACTGTGTGAGTACTTCATCACTCTCTTCTCCTAAACAAATTGCAGCTCCATATACAGCCAACAGATTATAAGCGTTGAACTCACCGATCAAGCGGAAATGAACTTCTTTGTCATTCACTGTCATTACCAAACCTGTCAATGCATTTTCCAGAATCTTGCCTTTGAAGGATGCCAATGTTTTGAGGCTGTATAAATATTTGGTTGCTTGTGTATTTTGCAACATCACTTCCCCACGTTTATCATCTGCATTTGAAATAGCAAAAGCCGATGCAGGCAAATGATCGAAGAATGATTTTTTTACACGGATATACTCTTCAAAAGTTTTATGGTAGTCTAAATGATCATGTGTGATATTGCTAAACAATGCACCGGTAAACTGTAATCCTGTAATGCGATGCTGATGAATAGCGTGGCTGCTACACTCCATAAAAACATGACTACATCCGGAATCAACCATGAGCCTGAGTAATGCATTCAGATTTACCGCATCAGGTGTAGTATGTGTAGCAGGAATAATATCATTCCCAATCTGATTCTGCACTGTACTGATCAATCCACATTTATATCCCAGCCTGCTGAATAATTTAAAGAGTACAGTAGCAATGGTTGTTTTTCCGTTTGTTCCTGTTACACCCACCAATTTTACTTTGGTAGAAGGTTCATCATAAAACTGATGTGCCATAAAAGCCACGGCTTCTTGTGTATCATTCACCTCCAAATAAGTCACCCCTTCACTAAAACCGGAAGGCATTGTATCACATACAATTACTGTTGCACCTGCTTCTACTGCTTTATCAATGAATTGATGTCCATCTGAAACTGCTCCTCTGATCGCTACAAATACATTGCCCTTTTCCAGTTTTCTGGAATCGATCTGAATACCGGTTACAGTAATATCTGTACTACCATGTACCTGCTTCAGATGCACTTTGTATAATATGTCTTGCAGTTTTGTCATTTTCATTTAATTAAGCGCGATATTGACCAGTTGTCCTTTGGCAAATTGTTGTCCGGGTAATATCGATTGAGCAACTACTTTTCCTTTTCCCTGTACCTGTACTTTTAATCCTAAATTCTCACACAGATAAACCACATCTTTCAATCCCATTCCTTTTAGTAGAGGCATGGCTTTATCAGAAACTTGTTTGGCTTGAATCGTAACTGTACTATTCTTTCCACTCATCGCCACCCACTCATCTGCCCTACGAGATGAATCCTTGAATGGGATATTCAATTTTTGTGTCACAGTTGTCACATCCGGTTTGAAACCTGCATACATGAAATAACTGCTATCTAATTTTGCTTGCTGCTTTGCAATATTGCCTACACGTACATAGGTGCTGAATAATCTATCAGCGATTTCTTTAAATACAGGTCCGGCTACCGAACCACCATAGTATACAGCTGCATGTGGCTTATTCTTGATCACTACTATACAAGTATATTGGGGATCATTAGCAGGAAAATAACCGGCAAAAGAAGATTGATAAATCTTGTCAGCATATCCTCTGTTACCATTGGCAACCAAAGCTGTACCTGTTTTACCGGCAACTGCATAAGGCGATCCTTTGAAAAGCAAGGCAGCTGTACCCGATATACAAACACCTTCCAAACATTCTCTTAGCTGTTTCAATGTTTCATCACTGCAGATTTTCTCATCAACCACTGTTGGAGCAAATGATTTTTGAAGCACACCCTCTTCTTTGATAGCAGATACCAAATAGGGCTTCATCATCTTACCATCATTGGCCACAGCATTGTAAAGCGATAAGGTTTGCAATGGACTCACCGCCAAATTGTAACCGAATGCCATCCATGGCAAAGTGGTAGGCCCCCAAAGTTTATGTCCGGGTTTGAAAATGGTTGGATTACGTTCACCGGTTAGATCGATACCTGTGAGTGTATCCATTCTCATTTTTTTCAGGTGCGCAATAAAACGAGAAGGATTGGATGCATAGTGCGCAGAAGCTAGTTTCGCCATCCCAACATTGGAACTCAACTCGAATGCTTGCTTGACTGAAACAATATTTCTTCCATGCTTTTCGCTATCATACACCACCTGACCGGCAGTTTTCCAAGTACCACCCTCTAAATCCACACCTTGATTCAAACTGATTTTTTTGTCTTCCAGCAAAGCCATCATAGTAGCTAGCTTGAAAGTAGAACCGGGTTCAGATGGACTGATTGCATAGTTAAAGTCTTCCCAGTAGTTGCCCTCTCCTCTTTTTCCTAAATTGGCAATGGCTTTGATCTTACCGGTTTTGGTTTCCATCACGATCGCTGTTCCATATTCAGCTTCGTTTTTGATCATCATTTTCATCAAGGCATTCTCCGTCACTTCCTGAATGAAAACATCAATGGTACTTACAATGTCTTTGCCTGTCTCAGGTTCAATTTCATAGGTATCTGCATCAACCGGAACATGAACACCACCTGCAATAGATCGAACCAATTGTTTGCCGTTTCTTCCTTTTAGGATGCTATCATAAGTCATTTCCAATCCTACCTTATTCGCATCTCTTGCCAAACCGATGGTTCTAAAGGCCAGCATTTTGTATGGGTTCAGACGAATGGTTTTTTCATTAGCGATCATGCCACTCTTATACCTACCCAAACGAAACAGCGGGAATTTTCTCAATTGCTCGTATTCACGGAAAGAGATTTTCTTTTTTAGCAGGAAATACGCATCGTTGTTTTTATAGCCTTGCTTTAATAAAGCTTTATAATCTTCCTTAGACTGATCTTTAAAAAGATCTGCCAAATAATAACTCAGAGAATCAATGTTCTCACGAAACAACAATCCATTTTTTGCGCGGAGCGATTCTACCCTGAAATCCATGTAGATATCGAACTGAGGAATACTGGTACTGAGCATTTGTCCGTCTTCACTATAAATGGTGCCACGCTCAGCTTCTATTTCGTCGATGCGTTGATGAAGACTGTCGCTCATACTTCTCCAATAGCCACCTTCTACTTGCTGAATGTATACCGCCTTACCAAAAATGGCGATACAAACAGCCACCACCAGTATATAACTGAGGTATACACGCCAAAGTATGTCGCGTTTTACTTCCAAGGTAGGGTACGGTTTTTATAAGTCAGTCAATCCAAAAAAAATCCATTCACAATTCACAATTCACCTTTCACTCTTCACTTCTCACTCTTCAACCTCACCGGCGTCTCCTTAATCACTTTCAATCCCAACGGCTCTGTCGCCTTAATCACTTGCTGCTCTTCACTCTTAAACATCACTTCACTCTTCAGTGTCTTGTATTCATATTGCAGTTCTTTCAACTGCTTTGTTGTATTGTTGATATTCCGAATTGTTCTATCAGCCATATGTCCGTTAGCGATATATAAAACCGCCAGAAAAGACAGAAAAAGAAAAAACGGAATGTTCTTCAGTATCCACTGATAGTTGAATAAACCTTTCAGCGGATTTTTTTGCGTTTGTATTTTTTCTGACTCGGACATTTTTTTAGTTGACAGATGATAGTTGACAGTTGACAGAAAAAAATATTCACCATTCACAATTCACAATTCACTTCTTACACCCTCTCCGCCACTCTCAACTTTGCACTTCTGCTTCTGCTATTTTGTTTCAGCTCTTCTGCTGATGCTGTTATTGGTTTTTTTGTGATCACTTTCAGCACTTGCTCTTTCACTACAGGCAACAGCGGGTTATCAGGTGTTTCGTCGAAACTCCCCTGCCGGAAAAAGTTCTTTACCAGCCTGTCTTCTATAGAATGGAAAGTGATGATGGCAATACGACCACCTGTTTTAAGTACAGCAGGAACCTGCTGCAACATTTCTTTCAATGCCCCCATTTCGTCGTTCACTTCCATACGAAGCGCCTGGAATACCTGAGCCAAGTACTTGTTCGGATTTCCTTTCACCACTGGGCTTATCAATGCCTTGAACTGTTCGATGGTTTGTACCTGGATATGATGGCGTTGTTGAACGATTTGCTTGGCCAGTGTTTTTGAATTACTGACTTCGCCATACTGTTCAAACAATTTGTGCAATTGTTGTTCGGTATATCCTTTTACAATATCTGCAGCACTGAGCGATTGGCGTCTATCCATCCGCATATCCAATGGACCGGAGAAGCGAATAGAGAAGCCGCGATCACCTTCATCAAACTGGTGACTGCTAACACCCAGATCAGCGAGAATACCATCAACTGCCTGTACTTCATGCAAACGAAGAAAGCGTTGCAGGTGACGAAAGTTTTGCGGTACAAAGACTACGCGACTATCATCCGGAATATTTTTCTGCGCATCTGCATCTTGATCAAAGGCAAAGAGTTTACCTTTTTCATTCAACTGCGCCAATATTCCTCTGCTATGTCCACCACCACCGAAAGTGCAATCCACATATACACCATCGGGCTTGATCGACAAACCTTCCAGGGTTTCATGATAGAGGACGGGGATATGATAACCGTTTTTCAATTTGAAAATTTGAAAATTTGAAAATTTGAAAATTGAAATGACTGAGAATGAAAACGGACTAAACAAAAGTTGATCCCGAAAGCAACATGATTCATTTTCAAATTTTCAAATTGCCTCATTTTCAAATTGCGTTCATTTTCAAATTTTTTCAGTCATCACTTCCTGCGCCAGGCTACTGAAAGCTTCTGGTGAGAAATCCTCAAAGAGCTGTTTGTACTTACCGGCATCCCAGATTTCGAAACGATCCATTGCGGCGGCAAGGATGATATCCTTACCTAATCCGGCAAACTCCTTCAGTGAAGCAGGCAACAGCATACGACCGGCATTATCCAGTTCTATTTCTGTAGCACCACCCAAAAACTGACGGCGGAATTGACGTACTTTGGGGTCGAAATCATTCAACTGGCTGATCTTAGCAATGATCAATTCCCAACTTTTCAAAGGATACAACGTGAGACATTTTTCGAAACCACGGCTGAGTATGAAACGGCTCTCCCCCTCCGGCAACTGTTTTTTCAGTCCGCCCGGAAGCAGGAAACGCCCTTTCGCGTCAACTGTAGCTTCGTATTCTCCGTGAAATCCGGTCATTGGTGAATAAATATTTTTAAGATTACCACTTGTTGACACAAAATAACACTTTTTCCCACTTTTAACCCGTATTTGGGAAGACTCTATTTATCCACAAATAAAAAATCGCTGTAATACAATACTGTATTGAATTATAGGGGATCAACCGAAAAGAGCATGTGAATGAAATGTGGATTCCTGTGAATAGCAGGTGGAAAACCATCCAAAAGCCTTAATAGCCTTATATTTTATTGAAAATCAATCTTTAAAGAATGTCATCCATGAAGCCTACCGGCTATTCCGGAAAACCCATCTGGCAGAAACTGGGTATTAAGCCCGAAACCCGCATCAGGCTTGTGTCAGCACCGGAACACTATGAGCAAATGATCGGTTTGCCGATTAGCCAACAAGTGGTAAAAAGTGGGGAAGCCGATTTGATTCATTGCTTTGTTACCAGCCGGCAAGAACTCACAAGCATCTTCCCAAAACTCACCACCCAAACAGCCCCGGGTGGCTGTATTTGGATATCCTGGTATAAAAAGTCCGCAGGAATTCCCACCGATCTTACAGAAGATACCATCCGATCAATAGTGCTGTCTACAGACTGGGTAGATGTGAAAGTATGCGCGGTCAGTGAACAATGGAGTGGACTGAAGATCATGAAAAGAAAGAAATGATCACTCCACAGCAAGCTTCCTCATTAACTTTGCCGCTCACTTGAATATTGGATATGCATCCCAAAGACTTATCGATACAAGATTTCAGTTACGATTTACCGGATGAACGCATTGCCCGTTACCCTGTTGAAGAAAGAGACCTGAGTAAATTATTGATCTATCAAAATGCAAGTATTACTACTGATGTATATCGCTCATTGCCTGAACTGCTGCCTCCAGATACACTGTTGATATTTAATAATACCAAAGTAGTAGAAGCCCGTTTACATTTTTATAAACCCACCGGAGGCGCCATCGAAATATTTTGTCTGGAGCCCGATGACCGTTATGCAGATGTAACAACTGCTATGATGCAAAAGCAACAAGTGTACTGGAAATGTCTGGTCGGTGGCGCAAAAAAATGGAAAGAAGGTCAACTCTCTTTATCATTTAACTGGAAGGATCAACAAGTACAAGTATTGGCAGAAAAACTAGCTGTACATTCCGATGCATTTATCATTTTATTTCAATGGAGTGAAGCAGACCTTTCCTTTGCAGATGTTTTACATCATGCAGGTAATCTTCCACTCCCACCTTATATGGATCGTGATGTTGAAGATGCAGATAAAGAGCGTTACCAAACAGTGTACGCGAAATACGATGGTTCTGTAGCAGCACCCACAGCTGGTTTGCATTTCACAACTCCCTTGCTAACACGATTGGCTGAAAAAAATATTCATTCTGAATTCGTAACACTACATGTAGGCGCCGGCACTTTTAAACCGGTGAAAGCATCCGTAATGCAAGATCATGACATGCATGCTGAATATATTGATGTGAGCATTGAATCAATTGAAACCATTAGAAAAGCATTATCACACAACATCATCACAGTAGGTACCACTTCTTTACGTACTGTCGAAAGTTTATACTGGCTAGGTAAGAAAATTATCGATCAACCTTCTATCGCTTTTCAAGAGCTTACTGTTGGACAATGGGACCCCTATGAAAATACCGGTGTACTACCAACACCAGATGCTGCACTATTCGCACTTGAAAATTATTTGCGTGAAAGAAAACGATACCGATTGATCACTAAAACAAGTATCATCATTGCACCGGGTTATACTTTCAAGATCATGAAAGCTTTGATCACGAATTTTCATCAACCACAGTCTACACTACTACTATTGGTAGCAGCAATAACTGGAAGCAACTGGAGAAATATTTATCAATACGCACTTGATCACGATTTTCGATTCCTGAGTTATGGAGATGGATCCTTATTGTGGAAACAGGATTAATTTTGATGCCCCTTCATCAAAGACATTTCAACCGTAAATGCACTTCCCTTACCAAGGGTACTATCTACCTTCACTTTCCCCTTATGTGCATCAATGACCGTCTTTACATAACTCATACCTAAACCAAATCCTTTTACATTGTGTAAATTACCTGTGTGTGCGCGATAGAACTTTTCGAAGATGCGTTTTACGGATTCCTTACTCATACCAATACCGTTATCTTCTACGCGAATGAGAATATGTTTGGTTGTGCTATGGGTAGTGATACGAATCAATGGTTTATCTTTTGAGTACTTGATAGCATTATCCACCAAATTGGATATCATATTGGTAAAATGTGCTTCATCAGCTTCAATTACATCATTGGCAGCATTCAAATGCAGTTCAACCATGCCTTGTTTATCCTGAAGTTGTAATTGATGATTATCCAACGCATGTTGCACCACATCATGTACATGCAGCTTTTTCAAATTCAATTTTAATTCTTGTTTCTCCATCAATGCCGCCTGAAGAATGGTCTCCACATGTTTATTCATGCGGATATTTTCTTCTTTGATGATTCCACTGAAATATTTCATTTTCTCCGGGTCTGACTGCACTTTTTCATTTCGAATGGCATCTACTGCTAATGATATGGTTGCTAATGGCGTCTTAAATTCATGCGTCATGTTATTGATGAAATCACTTTTGATCTCACTCAATTTTTTCTGATTCAACAATGAGCGAATGGTAACATAGAAAGCTGCAATAATGATGAACATAAATACAACAGCACCTATAAACACCCATTTTAATGATGCCCAAGCCTGTTTCTGAAAATCAGGAACCACTACTACCAAATATTCCGTAGCACTCAATCCTTCAAAATCTGAGGCGCTAGCAGGAACGATGGGTAGATAAATTCTTTTATTTAAAATCGTATCCCAATACTCAGAAGAAAACTTCTTTGTTGACATTTCAATTTCTTCTGTAGGACCAATCACCGCAAACTCAAATTTGATCTCTTTTAATCCTACCGCATCAAATTCCTGCCTTACCATTTTATGTACATCCTGAAAAGTAAACCGTTGATCAATAGTGGGTGGTTTCAAAATATGCAAATGAAAATCGGGGTTGAAAGTAAGTCCACCACGTTTGGGTAATCGCAATCGCTGAGAAGCGGGCGCATTATTGGTAAGCTTTGCAGTTACATTAGAAGCCGCTTCATAAGCTTTATTGAGTAACTCAGCATTACGTATCTCAAACAAATTATTCAGCCACGAACTCTGTATGATAAAAAGTCCAAGTAGCGAGAGGGTAATCAGTATGACAATAACGGGGAAAGTTCTCTTCATTCTCACAAATATAACAGTCTGTACGAGCTAATCACGAACTCAGACCTATGATTTATATCGATTTTAACGCTGTACATACCCTACTTGTAATATCAACTAGATTCCCTTAACTTTTCAGCATGGTGCAGTTACAATCCGGAATTTTACTCATATCAGATCCTTTTCTGAAAGACCCGAACTTTTTAAGAACGGTGGTATTTCTCTGCGAGCATCAAGACCAGGGAAGTTTTGGTTTTGTAGTCAATAAACCGATTGAACTTACTTTACAAGATGTGGTTCCGGATGCAGAAGGTTTATTCATTCCCCTTTCAGAAGGCGGACCGGTGCAAAAAGATACATTACACTTTTTACATCGACGTCCGGATCTGATTGAAGGAGGGGTTGAAGTGATCGATCATATATTCTGGAGTGGCGATTTTGCGCAAACCCTTTCGCTTTTGCATAGCGGGCAGCTACTTTCTTCCGATATCCGATTTTTTATTGGATACAGTGGTTGGGGAACATCGCAGTTACAACAGGAGATTGATGATAGAAGCTGGATCACAAGGGTAGCTAAAAACGACCTCATTTTTAATCCGGATATCACAGGTATTTGGAAGGAATCACTCACCGATTTAGGGGGCGAATACCGACAAATGGTGAATTATCCCATTGATCCTCAATTGAATTAGAGAGATTAAAAAAACCTTAAAAAGCCTATCAAAGAAAATATTCCCTTTTTTAAGATTAATTTAATAGTTCAATACCCCCCCAATTGAACCCTCCAAAGCCGGATATCCATCATTTCTTCTTTACTGAAGCTGAAAGACTTTTATTAGCCTCTCACCTGTTGAATTTTGGTGTTTGGGAGTTTGAATTCAGCAGTTCCCGACTTATTTGGGATAACAAAATGTATGAAATCTATGGTGTTGCTAAGGAAAATTTTTCTCATACAATAGAAGATTTTCGGAAAAGAGTACATCCTGAAGACTTGCCGGGCGCTGATGAAGCTATGAAAGAAATTATTAATGCAGCACAACCAAAATTTGCACAATTCAGAATTATACGACCCAATGGTGACATCAGAATAATTCAAGGTAATGTAACCTGTATCAGAGATGCTGCGAAACAACCGGTTAGACTTATTGGAATCAATCATGATATTACAGATCAACAGAAAATTCAAGATAAGATTCAAGACCAAAACGATCGCTTACGAAAAATTGCTTGGATGCAATCACACGAAATACGAAAACCCGTTGCTAACATCATCGGTCTTCTGAACTTATGCGATATGGCTAAAATGGACATTCAACAACATGAGCTACTCGCTTATCTAAAAGTCTCTGCACAAGAGCTCGATCATCTTATCAAAGACATCATTGAACGTACAAAAGCTACCGACTAAGCTAAATATCTATCATTGATTTTGTATATTGTTCATTCTTCAACAATGGGGAAGAACATATGGTATTCAAAAAAGCAACCTCCTATTTTACCGGCATTTTATTGCTATTGATCATCATTGTAACAGTAATCATCGTTTCCATTAAACAAACTGATGACCTAAGAACGATCAACAATGAGATTACTTCATCATTTGAAATCACTGAACTTGCCGATCGAGTACTCACACTCTCCATCGATAATGAAACCGGTGCCAGAGGTTTTTTATTGACGGGGAATGATCGATTTTTAGCACCATTTGAAAATGCGAAATCAAACCTGTCCATCGCACTTGATTCATTGAAGAGCATAAAAGATATCAGACAACGACATATCATCGACTCGATCATTTTTTATGCAGAAAAACGATTTTCATTCTCTGAAAAAATGATCAACATCCGGCGAAACAATAATCTGGAACAATCGATCAAATTATACAACGCAGATGATGGAAGAATTTTCATGGAAAAAGTGCGTTAT
This sequence comes from Sediminibacterium sp. Gen4, assembly GCA_013391385.1. Lineage (GTDB taxonomy): Bacteria > Bacteroidota > Bacteroidia > Chitinophagales > Chitinophagaceae > Sediminibacterium. The sequence continues at coordinate 45,458 of JACBFI010000021.1, forward strand.
TTCATCAACATCCTTACATATCAACAAAATGAATTGTTGAATGAAGCAAAATCAAAGAGTAATGATTCATTTCAACGATTGACATTAATACAGTACTTAATTGTTGGAACATCGCTGATATTGGTAATTGTGCTGGGTTATAAATTCCGTTCAGACTCCATCAAAACTAAGAATGAGCTGGAAAGAAAAGTGAAAGAACAAACCCTACAGATACGATCCATCCTAGAGAGTATTTCTGATTCATTTATAGCTTTTGATAAAAATTTCACCATTACCTATGTCAACAAAGCATCCGCTACTTATTTTCAACAAGATCCCGAAATACTGATCAGTAAGAATCTTAAAAAAATATTACCCAAAGAGAGGAATCAGCCATTGTACACACTGATTGGAAATGCGATCGAATCTAACAAAAAGGTACAAGGTGAGGTGTTGGATACTGATACAGGAAACTGGCTTCACCATTATGTATATCCTTCTGAACATCTTGTTACAGTATATACCAGAAACATTAATGATGAGAAAAAAAGAGAAAAGGAAATGGAAGTCATTAATGAAGATCTGAGAAGATTATCTACCCACTTACAACAAATCAGAGAGGAGGAGCGAAAAACCATCGCGCGTGATTTACACGACGATCTAGGACAACAACTCACCGGTTTACAAATGGATGTCCATTGGATGCAAAAAAAATTACAACAAGCTGATCCCCTATTGCTGAATAAAATCAATGAAATGAATGAAATGGTCGATCATACCATTCGATCCATACGCAGAATTTTATCGGATCTCCGACCCGCTATTCTCGACGACCTGGGTATGTTGGCAGCCATGGAATGGTTAAACCAGGAAACGACTAAAAGATACCCCATTGACATTCATTTTCAGGTCAACACACAGGAAATTCCTTTGTCGCCTGATGCTGCATCCGGACTGTTTCGGATCTATCAGGAAGCCATCAACAATGCCATCAAACATGCCAATGCCAAAAATATCACAACCATTATTGAAGTCACAGATAGTCAATTGACTATGTCGATAACCGATGATGGAAAGGGGATTGTTAATACTCAAAAACAGGAAAAAGGGTATGGATTGTTGGGCATTAAAGAAAGAACCTATATATTGAGCGGAACTTTTTCAGTCCAAACTGAAGAAGGAAAAGGAACATCTTTAATCATTCATATTCCGTTACACTAGATGGGGCTTAGGATATTAATTGCTGATGATCATGCCGTGATTCGTAAAGGACTCAAACAAATCCTTCTCGAAGCCTTTCCTGATGCCCTTATCAGTGAAGCGGTAGATGCTGAAGAGGTAACGGCAAAAACCATTGCGGATACATGGGATATCGTGATCACTGATTTGTCTATGCCCGGCAGAAGTGGATTGGATGTTGCCCAGGATATCAAACAAAATTTTCCCAAATTACCGGTACTCATCCTAAGTATTCATCCGGAAGAACAATATGCGATAAGGGCATTAAAAAGTGGGGCTTCTGGATATATCAGTAAAGATGCTGCTACTGAAGAACTGGTAGCAGCCGTTAAAAGGTTATTGGCAGGGAAAAAATATATCTCATCTGAAATCGCCGATAAACTGGCCAATGGTGTAGGCATCGATCAACATATTACACCCCATGAATTATTATCAAACCGAGAATACGAAATATTCATATTATTAGCCCAAGGCAAACAAGTATCAGAAATCGCAGAACAACTTCATTTAGGTGTGACCACCATCAGTACTTATCGTAACCGCCTGCTAACAAAAATGGGACTAAAAAACAATGCAGACCTTATCAGGTATGCATTAGACAATCAGCTCATCTAAGCTTGTCATTGTCTGTACTACAAATCAATATTACAGACCATCACAAATCATATTAAGTTGGTGCTACTGCCGTAAAACTGAGCAACAGGTAGTTTTACGGCATGAAAAAGATTCTTATTTACAGTGAAACAATGCTCTATTTGAAAGGCATTGATCTTTTGATAAATGAGGGCATTCAGGATATTAAAACAAATTGCGCTAACAGTGTTACCACCTATAAAGAACTGGTATCGAGACAAAGTTATGCGCTCATCATCTTACACATCGACTTTTTAGGTACAACTAGTAAAAATCAGGGAAAGGTTATTTCCCTGCTACCTCCTCAAACTCCGATACTTATTTTGACAGATGATACGGTGAGTGCAGGTAAACTATTCCCATCCGTAGTTGATCATATCTGCTTTTTGGATGTAAAAAATACGGCCACTAAAATCATCTCAATGGCGACGAGCATGTTGAGTATGACAAAGCCGAACAATACGACTACATGATTAGAACCATCAGAAATATTCACCAATCGTTCAGTCATTTTTGGAAAAGAAAAAATCCATTTTCATTTTCAGAATCACAACAACTGCAATTGGCATCCGACCTAATACCGTTTGGGGTTTGGGAATATGATCTGCTTTCAGGCTTCATCACTTGGAATCAATCCATGTACCAACTTTTTGGGGTACAACGGCATGAGTTTGATCATACTTTATCTGCTTTCAAAGACATCATTCATCCGGAAGACAGGTCTGGAGTGGAAGACGTAATTCACAATGCGATACATCATCCGCATCAGCAAAAGAATATCATATTTCGTGTACAAGGTTCCAATCAGCTCGTCAAGTATATTCGAGGGAACATCCAGTTACTCTACAATAAGAAACAAGAACCTGTAAAGCTCACAGGTGTCTGTATCGATATTACTCGTCAAAAGAGTACCGAGCTACAATTAAAAAAAGAACGTGATAAAGCAGAGTTGTACCTCGACTCTGTTGAAGCAATGGTCGTAGTACTCAATAAAGACGCAAGCATCCGGATCATCAATCAGGCAGGTTGTAAGATCACCGGTTATGAAGAGAAAGATTTATTCAGTAAAGATTGGTATGAAATCTTTGCACCAATTGAAACCCGACAAGAAGCAAAAGCAGCGTTTCTGAAGATCGTGAATGGTCAAGCGGTATACCTTGAATATTATGAAAGAGAAATCCTAACGAAATCGGGAGAGCTTAAATGCATCGCCTGGAGGAATAGACTGCTATATAATGAGCAAAATAATATTACCGGTGTATTGGCTACGGGAATAGATATCACCGCTAAAGTACAAGCGGAAAAAGAATCAGAAGACATGCGTAAGATGTATAAAGACATCTTTGAAAACTCTGTTTCGCCGATGTTGATTTGTGATTCTTATTTGCGGTACAAAGATGTGAATCCTGCCGCTTGCGAGTTGTTGGGCTATTCCCGTGAAGAGTTATTGAAAATGCATGTGTGGCAATTGACCAGACCGGACATGCAAATGTCTACCATGATGGTATGGACCGATTTTATTGCTACCAAACATCAGACAGGAAGCATTGAACTATATAAGAAAGATGGCACCAAGTTGATTGTAGAATACCAAGCCACTTCTGAATTTACCCCGGGCATGCATTTCTGTTCTCTCATGGACATCACCGATAAAAAAACGGCAGAAAGAAAACTGATGTCACAAAATGAAAAGCTCAGAAAGATTGCCTGGTTACAGTCGCATGAAGTACGTAAGCCCCTCGCCAACATTCTAGGTTTGTTATCATTGATGGAGTCTCAAAAAATACATACGGAACATGGGCATGTGTTTCAGTACCTCAAACAATCTTCTGATGAGTTAGATCAGATCATCAGAAATATCATTGAAAAAACAAAGGCAGTAGATGCCTGATGCAAATAACTTACCCCCCATATGGCGTCAGCCTTAGGCTGATGACCATAAAAAAAGCTCCGGTTTCTACCGGAGCCTCCTTTTATACAATCATCTGTAGTTAGAGTGCTTGAGCACCTTCTACCAGAACAGTTACTTTGTTATTCAACACTTCTACAAATCCACTTTGAATACTGTACATTTCATTGTTGCTTTTGTCTTTCAGGATTTTTACATTCCCTTTTCCCAAAGCACTCACGAGGGGAGCGTGTTGATCCAACACTTCAAACAAACCGGTAATACCCGGCAGTTGAATACCATAAACCTCTCCGCTGTACAGTTTCTTTTCAGGTGTTAATATTTCGAGTGTCATGATAATTTGAAAATTTGTGAATTTGAAAATTTGAAAATAACGACTCTTCAATTATGAAAATCAAAATAAGTGTAAAACACCCATTTTCAAATTTTCATCCCGACTTAGTCGGGACAAATTGATTAATTTATCCCTTTGCTGCTTCTAACAGTTTCTTGCCTTTTTCAATCGCATCTTCCAGTGTACCTACCAGGTTGAATGCTGCTTCAGGGTACTCATCTACTTCACCGTCCATGATGGCGTTGAAACCGCGGATGGTATCTTCGATGCTAACAAATACACCTTTCAAACCGGTAAACTGTTCAGCAACGTGGAAAGGCTGACTCAAGAAACGCTGTACTTTACGCGCACGCTGTACGGTCATCTTATCTTCTTCACTCAATTCATCCATACCGAGGATCGCAATGATATCCTGCAGTTCCTTGTAACGCTGAAGGATCAACTTCACACGGTTAGCAGTTTCATAATGTGCCTCACCTACGATGGCAGGAGTCAGGATACGCGAAGTAGAATCCAATGGATCCACCGCCGGGTAGATACCCAAGTCAGCGATCTTACGACTCAATACCGTAGTTGCATCCAAGTGAGCGAAGGTAGTTGCAGGAGCAGGGTCAGTCAAGTCATCCGCAGGTACATATACCGCCTGTACAGAGGTGATAGAACCGTTTTTGGTTGAAGTGATACGCTCTTGCATCAATCCCATTTCAGTAGCCAATGTAGGCTGATATCCTACCGCTGAAGGCATACGACCTAACAACGCTGATACCTCAGAACCTGCCTGGGTGAAACGGAAGATATTATCTACGAAGAACAGGATGTCTTTTCCTTTACCGGTACCATCTCCATCACGGAAATATTCAGCGATGGTCAGACCAGATAATGCCACACGTGCACGTGCTCCGGGAGGCTCGTTCATTTGTCCGAATACGAAAGTAGCTTTAGAATCTTTCAATCCTTCCATATCCACTTTGCTCAGATCCCATCCTCCTTCTTCCATGCTATGTTTAAAGGCATCACCATATTTCATGATACCTGCTTCAATCATTTCACGCAACAGATCATTTCCCTCACGAGTACGCTCACCCACACCGGCGAATACAGACAAACCACCGTATCCTTTAGCGATATTGTTGATCAATTCCTGGATCAATACGGTTTTACCTACACCCGCACCACCAAACAGACCGATCTTACCACCTTTTGCATAAGGCTCAATCAGGTCAATTACCTTAATACCTGTGAAGAGTACTTCTGTAGCCGTACTCAGGTTTTCAAATAAGGGTGGTTTATTATGGATAGGACGACCGTTTACCTTGCTCACCTGTGGCAAACCATCAATCGCATCACCGGTTACATTAAATAAACGACCATTGATGCCGTCACCAATAGGCATGGCAATCGCTTTTCCTGTGTCAACCACTTCCATTCCGCGAACCAGACCTTCGGTACCGTCCATAGCGATGGTACGAACGCTGTCTTCGCCGAGGTGCTGCTGCACTTCAAGCACAAGTTTTTCGCCTTTGTCTTTAGAAATCTCAAGCGCGTTGTAGATTTCAGGCAATGTTTTATCAGGAAAATGAACGTCAACCACCGCACCGATGATCTGTTTGATCTTACCTTTTGTAGCCATATCAGGAGATATAATTAGGTTTAAAAATTGCCCCTCACAGGGTTCGGAAAACAGCCTTTCCGATTTGGCGGCAAAGGTAAGGGGATGAAGGGTAAAAAATGGCAATTGCGGCAAGTAAATTTTACTTTGTGGATATTGGGTGATCGGGTGATCAGGTAATCGGGATATCGGGCAATCGGGTTATTGATGGATAGGGATATTCTTACCAGATATCCTGATTACCCGATCACCTGATTACCCGATCACCCAATCACCCGATCACCTAAACCCCTAAATTTACCCCATGGAACACCTCCAAGACCATAAAGTCAACCGGTACATCTTTTTGGGTGCTATTTTGGTATTTGCCATTTTTCTGATCTATAGTCTGATGGCCTTTTTTACCGCTTTCCTTGGAGCGATCATGTTTTATGTGTTGAGTAAATCTCCGGTTGAATGGCTGGTAAAGAAGTGTAATTGGCGAAAGTCTTGGGCGGCATTACTGGTGATCATCACTTCCTTTTTTATCATTTTACTACCCATCTCCTTACTGGGAGCCATGATGTACCAGAAAGTATCCTTGATTGCAGTCAATTTCACGGCTGTTACAGAGCCTTTATCCCATATCGATGCATTGCTGCAGGAGCAATTTCATTTCACTTTATTGTCAGATAAAAATATTGCCCAACTACAAACCCTGGTCACCGATTTTGTTTCTTCCGCCTTAAATCAGGGACTGAATCTATTCAGCGCCATCATCATGATGTATTTTTTCCTCTATTTCATGATCACCAATACCGGTAGAATGGAAGCTGCCATCGTTTTTTATCTGCCTTTTAAACGCAGTCAGATCGCGATGTTCGGTTCAGAACTACGCGCGCAGACCATGAGTAATGCGGTGGGTGTTCCGATGATTGCTGTTGTACAAGGACTCTTTGGTTATATTGCTTTTTTAATTGCCGGTATGAATGAACCCGGGTTTTGGGCAGTAGTGACCGGATTCGCTTCCGTAATTCCAATTGTGGGAACAGGACTGGTATGGGTGCCCGCCGGAATCTACATGTTGGTGATCGGACAAACATGGCAGGGCATTTTTATATTGATCTGGGGCGGGGTGGTATTGAGTAGTATGGATAATGTAGTACGTTTCTTATTAGCAAAAAGGATGGCAGATGTACATCCCATCGTAACCGTATTGGGCGTTATCCTCGGATTACATTATTTCGGAATCACCGGCCTGATATTCGGACCTTTATTGATATCCTACTTTATCATCCTCTTACGTATCTATTACCAAGAATACCAACCCCAAAAAAAACGCAGAAAAAAAACCACCACGCAGAGCTTCAACTTACCATTTTTAGGGAAAAGGAAATAAGGAGAAATGTCGGATTTCTGATGTCTGATGTCTGATGTCGGATGTCTGATGTCGGATTTAGTAAAAGGAAAATGTGACTATGGTCTATGGACTATCAACCACGAAACATAAAAATCTAAGATCTGACATCTATATATCAGACATCCGACATCAGAAATCAGACATCTGCGATCTGCCATCTAACATCTATATCAGACATCCGACATCCGACATCCGACATCCGACATCAAAAAATCACCCCCCAAACCACCGCTGCTAAAATCCCTCCAAGTATGGGCCCTAAAACGGGTATCCAGCTGTACGACCAATCACTGGTGCCTTTATTTTTGATGGGAAGAATGGCATGCATGATACGTGGACCTAAATCTCTGGCCGGGTTAATGGCCCAACCAGTTGGACCACCCAACCCCAGTCCTACACATAATACTAGTAATGCCACCGGTAAAGCATCCAATGCACCCAATGAGTTGGCAGGTTTTACAATAAAGAGTACGCCTATGATGAAGACAAAAGTTGCCAGCGTTTCTGTCAGTAAATTCTGAAACGGACTACGAATTGAAGGACTTGTACTGAAGACTCCTAGTTTGGTAGCAGCATCAGCTGCTTCATTCAAATGTTGTCTGTAAATCACCCATACCAACAAAGCACCTGTCATGGCGCCGGATAATTGCGCTAATACATACGTTGGTACATCCTGCCAGGGAAATTTACCCAACCAAGCCAACGCAACGGTCACTGCCGGATTTAAATGTCCGCCACTATACGGAGCCGTAGCATACACAGCCACAAAAACAGCAAGCCCCCATCCAAAACAAATGGAAATGAGTCCGCCACCATGGCCCTTGGTTTTAGGCAGAATCACATTCGCCACCACCCCATCTCCCAACACAATCAATAAGGCAGTCCCCAAAAATTCAGATAAAAAGTTTGTCATATAGTTAAATCTAATTTCTTATTCCATTTTCCCACCAAAGGAGTCCTACGGACTTTGATTCATCCAATCATGAAAAATCATGACAATCCGCCCCATCCGCGTTCCATCAGTCCATAGTCCATAGTATCGTTTCACCTTTCACCTTTCACTTCTCACCCCTCCCCCCTTTGAAGCACAATCAATCATAATCATCCGCCCCATCCGCGTTCCATCCTCCTCCACGAAACCAAAGCCCAATATTACACTTGTAGCTTGTGGCTTGAAGCTTTCTTGTTCCTTGTCCTCCGAAGGAGTCCTCCGGACCTTCTTTCTTGTTCTCCGAAGGAGTCCTTTGGACCTTCCTAAAGATATCCTTCCACCAATTCAATAAAATCTTTTTTTTGTGCTTGCACCCACTCATCCGATTGATTCAATTCTATTTGCATAAACAGTACTACTTGTTCTAGGCAATCCAATGCTGCATGTGCATCTAAAAATAAAAGTCTGGTTCTTCTAGCCAACACATCTTCAACCGTAACTGCCATTTCATGTCGAACAGCATAGGCAATATCTGCCCATTGGTAAGAGAAGTCAGGATGTATTTTTGATGCCAATCCCTGATCTTCCTGAATCATTTTTTCTTTTTTCTGTTGTACGGATAAAGGATCACCGATAGGAAGATTTTTAGTGATGCATAAACGTTTATCCAGTTTAGAAATAAACACTGCATTATCAACCGCATCCTGAGCCATTTTGCGGTAAGTGGTCCATTTACCACCGGTGATAGTGACCAATCCACTGGGTGACACTACGATGGTATGGTCGCGCGACAATAACGCTGTACTCGTTTCCTCTTTGGAACGAACCAAGGGACGTAATCCTGCAAAAACACTTTTGATATCTTCTCTACGAATTTGAGGGGATACATATCTGTTGATGTGTTCTAAGATATAATCCACTTCTTCTTCCAACACCAATGGTTCTGCAGCAACTTCTTCAACAGGTGTATCCGTAGTACCGATGACTACTTTATTATGCCAAGGCACAGCGAATAAAACACGTTTATCATCTGTCTTAGGAATCATGAGTGCGTGCGTACCGGGAAAATGAACAGCATCTACTACCAAGTGTACACCTTGCGAAGGATCAACCATATTAGTGGCAGCAGGATCATCCATTTTCAAAATGGTATCGGTAAACACACCGGTTGCATTTACAACAGATTTTGCTTTTATGGTGAGTGTTTCATCAACACCTGCGACCTGTACTGTGATACCTGTTATTTTTTTCTTCTCTTTAATCAAACCTGTTACAGTACAATAATTCACAACAGTAGCACCATGTAATACTGCTGTAGAAGCGAGATCAATACATAACCTGCTATCATCAAATTGTCCATCGTAATATAGAATGCCGCCCTTTACTTTTTCCGGAGCCAGTGCCGGTAATAGGGCTAATGTTTCTTTGGCAGATAATAATTGGGTTTGTCCCAAGGATAGTTTCCCCGATAACAAATCATACAATCGAAGCCCCAGACCATAATACCATTTCTGCCACCATCTTCGCACCGGAATCACAAAAGGTTGTACAGAAGTGAGATGCGGTGCATTTTTCAATAACCATCCTCTTTCACGCAAAGCTTCTTTAACAAGTTTAATATTACCGTGTTCCAGATAACGAACGCCGCCATGCACCAATTTGGTAGATCTGCTGGAAGTACCTTTTCCGAAATCGTATTGTTCAATCAATAAAGTCTTATACCCACGCGATGCCGCATCCACAGCCGCTCCCAGTCCAGTAGCCCCACCCCCAATAATCACCATATCCCAGGTGATATCTTCTCGCAGTTGCTGTAGTTGTGTATCTCGGTTCATATTAGCTAATACCTAAGTTGTATAACAACACTCAGTGTAACTCTGTGAAACTCTGTGGTAAAAAACCACAGAGGTAATGGAGTTTGGCACAGAGTTACACTGAGGATTATCAAGTATCGAATTCGGCCGCCCCCACTGCTCTTTTCCAGCCTTTTGATAACTGTTGTCTTTGATCCTCTGAAATTTGAGGTGTGAATGTGCGATCCATTTGCCATTGTTGTTGTATGTCTTCAACGTTCTTCCAATATCCTACTGCCAATCCGGCTAAATACGCAGCACCCAAAGCAGTTGTTTCTGTCACAATCGGACGAACCACTTTTGCATTCAATACATCGCTTTGAAATTGCATCAATAGATTATTGGCAGTGGCTCCGCCATCTACTCTTAATTCTTTGATCGTGATACCGGCATCTGCTTCCATGGCTTTTAATACATCCATGGTTTGATAGGCAATGCTATCCAAGGAAGCGCGAGCAATATGTCCGCCGGTCGTTCCTCTGGTAATACCTGTAATCGTTCCTCTGGCATGCTGATTCCAATAAGGAGCACCTAAACCGGCAAAGGCAGGTACCACATATACGCCATCGCTGTCTTTCACAGTAGCAGCCAATGTTTCTACTTCTTTGGATGAACGAATGATCTTTAATCCATCACGTAACCATTGCACTACGGCGCCGGCAATAAACACACTTCCTTCCAATGCATACTGTGTAATACCATTGATACTCCAAGCAATGGTAGTCAGCAAATGATTTTGAGAACGCACTGCTTTTTCTCCGGTATTCATCAACATAAAACAACCCGTGCCGTAGGTATTTTTAACCATGCCCGGTTGCGTACACAGTTGTCCAAACAAAGCTGCTTGCTGATCACCGGCAATACCGGCGATTGGAATATTGTGAGCAGTGAGAATATTCTGTGTATGTCCATATACCTCACTACTACTTTTTACTTGAGGTAAGATGGAAGCCGGTATATTGAATAGTTGCAAAAGTTCCTTATCCCATGTCAAAGAATGAATATTGAATAACATGGTTCTGGAAGCGTTGGATACATCGGTAACATGTACCTGACCATTGGTAAGTTTCCAGACCAGCCAGCTGTCGATGGTACCGAAACAGAGTTCGCCTTTTTCAGCTTTTGCCCTGGCTCCTTCCACATGGTCGAGGATCCATTTCAATTTGGTAGCGGAGAAATAGGCATCAATGATCAAACCGGTTTTGGATTGAATCATTTGTGCATGTCCTGCCGCTTTTAGTTCATCGCAATACGCCGCTGTTCTTCTGTCTTGCCAAACGATGGCATGAAAGATGGGCATCCCGGTGTGTTTATCCCATACCACAGTAGTTTCTCGTTGATTGGTAATACCAATAGCTGCAATCTGTTGAATGGTCAATCCTGCCTTGGTCACTGCTTCTGCTGCAACACCCAACTGTGTACTCCATATTTCATTGGCATCATGTTCCACCCATCCGGGCTGCGGAAAAATTTGTTTGAATTCTTTCTGCGCTACAGAAATAATAGCACCTGTATGATCAAATACAATAGCCCTACTGCTAGTGGTTCCTTGGTCGAAGGATAGGATGTATTGTTGCATAACGTAAGATAAGGAAGATTCAAGAATGAAGAAACAGGGGACAAGAAAGGCTCAAGAAACAAGAAGACAAGACACAAGGAAGATTCAAGTTACAAGAAGACAAGACACAAGAAAGGTTCAAGTTGCCAAGACGCAAGTTTAAATACAAGGATATTTGTAGAAGTCACGATTTAGTTGGGACTATCTCATTAAGTGTGTAAACTTTTAATCGGGGTTTATAAGGTC
>JACBFI010000022.1 GCA_013391385.1 Sediminibacterium sp. Gen4
AAATGACTAAACTTTCTGCTATAAAACTTTTATTGAATAAATTTTAAACAGGCTCTAAGCTAATTTGTTTTTTTTTAGAAAGAAATTTCTCTTTGTTTATTAATACACCAACGGTTTTGCCCCTCCCCAATAATTCCCCATATTTAACTATTAAAACTTTACCATGAAACAACTTGCCACTTTACTAATAGGAGCGAGCTTGGCTTTTGCTTCCTGTAAAAACAACACTGATTCATCTTCTTATTTTGATACAGCGGGTATGGATACCAGCGTTCATCCCGGTGATAACTTCTTTATGTATGCTAATGGCACCTGGATCAAAAACAGTGTCATCCCCGATGATCAAAGCGGATGGGGAAGTTTTTATACCCTCTATGATGAGAACCTCAAAAAAATGAGAACCATTCTAGATGAATTGTCTGCTAAGTCTGATCATAAACCCGGAAGCAACGAACAAAAAGTGGGTGATTTCTATGCGAGTGGTATGGATACTGCTGCCATTGAAAAAGCAGGATATGACCCATTGAAACCCATGTTGGCAAAAATTGATGCAGTAAAAGATCACAAAGAACTCATCAGTTTGTTGGCAACTAGTTACACAGAAGGAGATGGCGCGTTGATTGGTATTTATGTGGGCGCGGATGAAAGAAACAGTGCGAAGAATATTTTGAGTTTATATCAAACCGGATTAACCCTTCCTGAAAAAGATTATTACACCAAAACCGACGCAGCCACTGCAGAAAAACGTGAGAAGCTGATTGAGCATATTACCAATCTTTTTGTGCTTACAGGTGTCGATAAAACAATGGCCACTCAACAAGCAACTGCTGTACTGAAATTGGAAACTGCTATCGCGGCATCACACCTGGCGCCGGTAGAATTACGTGATCCGATTAAGAACTACAATAAAATGTCGGTTACGGATCTGCAAAAAATGTCTCCCAATATCAATTGGTCCAACTCATTGCAGCAAATGGGTATTCAGACCGATAGTGTGAATGTTGCTCAGCCTGCTTATTATAAAACCTTAAGTGCACTATTGGCATCTCAGTCCATTGATGTCTGGAAGAGTAAAGTGAAGTTTGATTATATCTCCTCCAATGCCTCTCTTTTAAGCAAGGCATTTGTAGATGAGCGTTTTTCATTCAATAAATTATTCTCCGGCGCCAAAACACAAGAAGACAGGTGGAAGAAAATGGTAAATAGGACAGATAATGGATTGAAAGACTTACTTGGACAAATCTTTGTTCAAAAATATTTTCCTGGAGAAGCAAAAAAGAGAATGGATGAATTGGTGAATAATTTACAGATCGCATTTGATAAACGTATCGCGCAACTGGATTGGATGAGTGATACTACCAAACAAAAAGCAAAAGAAAAATTGTCAGCCATCATGAAAAAGATCGGCTATCCGGATCAATGGAAGTCGTATGATGATGTTACCATCACCCGAACAGATTTCTATGGCAACATGCGCAGCATCGCTAAACACGATTACAAAGAAAGCATTGCTAAAATCGGAAAGCCGGTAGACAAAACCGAATGGCAAATGACAGCACCAACAGTGAATGCATATTACAATCCAACTTTTAATGAGATCGTTTTCCCGGCAGGCATTCTGCAGTTCCCCTTCTTTGAACTGAAAGCAGATGATGCCATTAACTATGGAGCCATTGGAATGGTGATCGGTCATGAAATGACCCATGGTTTTGATGATCAGGGTAGACAATACGATGCACAAGGCAACCTCACTGACTGGTGGACCAAAACCGATGCTGAAAAATTCACAGCCAAAGCCAAAGGAGTTATTGATCAGTACAATGCTTATACGGTATTGGATAGTTTACATGTGAACGGAGCACTAACACTAGGAGAGAACCTCGCAGATATTGGCGGATTGGCCATTGCTTACGATGCCTTCAAACTAACGCAACAAGGAAAGGGTGCTGAAAAGATCGATGGTTTTACGCCTGATCAGCGTTTCTTCCTGGGTTATGCTCAAGTATGGCGTTTGGTTGACAGACCTGAGAGCATGCGCACCCGTATTACTACCGACCCGCATAGCCCCGAAGAATTCAGGGTAAACGGTCCGTTGGCCAATTTTGAGCCGTTCTATCAGGCTTTTGGGGTTACCGAAAAGCATAGACTCTACCGCCCGGCTGATCAACGTGCTCGAATCTGGTAGAGTAGGACCACAGAGGTGCACGGAGTTGAACCCAGAGTTTCACAGAGGGCTTATCAGTGAAACGCTGCGCCGTACTCTGTGCAACTCTGTGGTTTAAAAACGAATTATAATACAAGTATTATATTGATTATCAGTCCCTTAATTTAAAACTCCTTTCACTTTTCACCTTTCACCTCTCACTTTCTGTCTCTTTGACAGAGAACCGAAAATCTTTTTCCCCAAACAGGGTTTTGGTCTAAAATTTGTTTTTGCGATTGCCTTCCCATTTCCTACCTTTGCCATCCTTATTTTTGGGCCAATTAGCGGGTGGACATTTTTATCATTGACGTTTGAATGATGAATGAGCCGATTGTACGTTAAGAGAATCTCACCATTCTCCCCAAATTTTTATCGTATCAAAACCGGTTTTACACAAATATGTCTACAACTACATTGAACAACAGGGTCGGCTTCGGTAAAACTAAACATTTGGCTGATGCTCCTGACCTGCTCGACATCCAGTTAGAATCATTCAGAGAATTTTTTCAGTTAGAGACTACGCCTGATAAGCGTAATAATGAAGGTCTCTTCCGCGTGTTCAAGGAAAACTTTCCTATCACGGATACGCGTAACATCTTCGTGCTGGAATTCCTGGATTATTTTATTGATCCACCACGTTATACACTCGATGAATGTATGGAGCGTGGTCTTACGTATGCAGTGCCTTTAAAAGCAAAACTGCGTTTAAGCTGTAATGATGAAGAGCACGTAGATTTCCAAACCATCGTTCAGGATGTGTTCCTGGGTAATATTCCTTACATGACTCCCCGTGGTACATTCGTGATCAACGGAGCTGAGCGTGTAGTGGTATCTCAGTTGCATCGTTCTCCGGGTGTGTTCTTTGGACAATCTGTACACCCCAACGGTACCAAAATTTATTCTGCCCGTGTGATTCCTTTCAAAGGAGCATGGATGGAATTTGCTACCGATATCAACAATGTAATGTATGCTTACATCGATCGTAAGAAAAAGTTCCCGGTAACAACTTTGTTACGTTCTATCGGTTTCGAAACGGATAAGGACATCCTGGAACTCTTCGGTATGGCCGATGAAGTGAAAGCCGATAAGAAAACGCTTGCTAACCATGTTGGTAAAAAATTGGCTGCTCGTGTATTAAGAACATGGGTAGAAGATTTCGTAGATGAAGATACCGGTGAGGTGGTGAGCATTGAGCGTAACGAGATCGTGATGGAGCGTGATACCGTTTTGGATGAGGAAGCGATTGCTACCATCATCGAAATGGAGATCAAGAGTGTATTCATTCAAAAAGAAGATGTGGGTGGTGATTATGCGATCATCTACAACACATTGAATAAAGATACTTCGAACAGTGAACTGGAAGCAGTTCAGCACATCTATCGCCAATTGCGTGGTGCTGATGCTCCGGATAATGAAACTGCTCGTGGGATCATCGATAAATTATTCTTCTCTGACAAGCGTTATGATTTAGGTGAAGTAGGTCGATACAAAATCAACCGTAAACTGAACCTCGATTATCCGCTGACCAAGAAAGTATTGACCAAGCAGGATATTATTGAGATCATCAAATACCTGGTTCGTCTGACCAATGCGAAGGCTGAGATCGATGATATCGATCACCTGAGCAACCGTCGTGTTCGTACTGTTGGAGAGCAGTTGTATGCGCAGTTCGGTGTTGGTCTGGCTCGTATGGCCCGTACCATCCGTGAGCGTATGAACGTTCGTGACAATGAAGTATTTACTCCGGTAGATTTGATCAATGCAAGAACATTGTCTTCCGTGATCAACTCATTCTTCGGAACTTCTCAGTTGTCTCAGTTCCTCGATCAAACCAACCCACTGAGTGAGATCACGCACAAGCGTCGTATCTCCGCACTCGGACCCGGTGGTTTGAGTCGTGAGCGTGCCGGTTTCGAGGTGCGTGACGTACACTATTCACACTATGGTCGTTTGTGTACTATTGAAACACCGGAAGGACCAAACATCGGTTTGATCTCTACACTTTGTGTACATGCTACTATCAATGATATGGGCTTTATTGAAACGCCTTATCGTAAAGTAGTGAGTGGTAAAGTGAATATGAAAGAACTCACTTTCCTGAGTGCTGAAGAAGAAGATACCGCTAAGATCGCACAGAGTAATTCACCATTGACAGAGAAAGGTGAATTTGCTGAAGATAAAGTAGTATCTCGTCAAACAGGTGACTTCCCGATTTTAGATAAAGAAGAAGTGGAATACATGGACGTAGCACCCAATCAGATCGTTGGTCTGAGTGCTTCGCTGATTCCATTCTTAGAGCATGATGATGCCAACCGTGCGTTGATGGGATCAAACATGCAACGTCAGGCAGTACCATTGATCCGTCCGGAAGTACCTGTAGTAGGTACTGGTTTGGAAGGTAAGGCTGCACGTGATGCACGTATCCAGATCCATGCAGATGGTAATGGTGTGGTTGAATTCGTAGATGCGAATGAGATCCATGTTCGTTATGACAGAAATGATATTGACAGATTGATCAGCTTTAATGATGATCTGCAAGTATATAAACTCACTAAGTTCATCAAAACCAATCAGGCTACCTGTATCAACCTGCGTCCTGCTGTGAAGAAAGGGCAGAAAGTGAAGAAGGGCGACTTCTTAACTGAAGGTTATGCAACCAAAGATGGTGAACTGGCATTGGGTCGTAACCTGCAAGTGGCGTTCATGCCATGGAAGGGTTACAACTTCGAGGATGCGATTGTAATTAGTGAGAAAGTAGTGCGCGAAGACCTGTTCACTTCTATTCACATCGATGAATATGAACTGGAAGTTCGTGACACCAAATTGGGTGAAGAAGAATTGACTCCGGATATCCCGAATGTATCAGAAGATGCAACCAAGGATCTGGATGAGAATGGTATTATCCGTATCGGTGCCACCATCAAAGAAGGTGATATCCTGATCGGTAAGATCACTCCAAAAGGTGAATCTGATCCTACTCCGGAAGAGAAACTCTTACGTGCCATCTTCGGTGATAAAGCAGGTGATGCAAAAGATGCTTCTCTGAAAGCTCCGAACGGAACTGAAGGTGTCGTGATCGATAAAAAACTATTCCAGCGTGCGAAGAAAGATAAGAATGGTAAGATCCGTGAGAAAGCATTGTTGGAGAAAGTAGAAAAAGTACACCAGCAAAATACAGAGTCGATCAAAGAATTGTTGTTGGATAAGTTGCAGACCTTGTTGAAAGACAAAGCTTCTGCAGGTGTTAGCAACAACTTTGGCGAAATGCTGATCGGTAAAGGTGCTAAGTTCAATCAAAAGAACCTGAGCACGATCGATTATCAGAATGTAAATCCATTGGGTTGGACTGGTGACGCTAAGACTGATGACCTGATCAATACTTTGTTGCACAACTACAGCATCCGTTACAATGAAGAACTGGGACGTTATAAGCGTGAGAAGTTCAACATCTCTATCGGTGATGAGTTACCAGCAGGTGTATTGAAACTGGCTAAAGTTTATCTCGCAGTAAAACGTAAGTTGAAAGTGGGAGATAAGATGGCGGGTCGTCACGGTAACAAAGGTATCGTTGCAAAGATTGTTCGTGCAGAAGATATGCCATTCATGGAAGATGGTACACCGGTGGATATCGTACTGAATCCGTTGGGGGTACCTTCAAGGATGAACTTGGGTCAGATCTATGAAACCATTCTGGGTTGGACCGGTAAGCGTCTGGGTGTGAAATTTGCAACACCAATCTTTGATGGTGCAAGCACTGATGAGATTGAGCAATATTGTAAAGATGCAGGCATTCCTAGAAACGGACATACTTATCTGTATGATGGTGAAACCGGAGAGCGTTTCCACCAGAAGGCTACTGTGGGTGTGATATACATGATCAAACTACACCACATGGTAGATGATAAGATGCACGCACGTTCAATCGGACCATACAGCTTGATCACACAGCAGCCGTTGGGTGGTAAGGCACAGTTTGGTGGACAGCGTTTTGGTGAGATGGAAGTATGGGCACTGGAAGCATATGGTGCCGCTAACATCCTCCAGGAATTGTTGACACTGAAGTCTGATGATATCATCGGAAGAGCCAAGACTTATGAAGCCATCGTGAAGGGAGACAATATCCCACGCGCAGGTGTACCTGAATCGTTCAATGTATTGGTACATGAACTGAGAGGGTTGGGTCTGGATCTGAAGTTTGAATAATAAGCTGCAAGCTGCAGGCTTCAAGCTACAAGCATGAAGTCTGCAGATTGCTTCTAATTTTTTAGCATAATAATTTAAAAACAAAGCTTGCATCCGCCGCGGCGGACTGCAGCTCGAAGCTTAAAAATATGGCCATAAAAAGAGACAATCGCCCAAGATCAACATTCTCCGAGATCACCATCAGTCTGGCATCTCCGGACAGTATCCTCGAAAGAAGTTTTGGCGAAGTACTGAAGCCTGAAACCATTAACTATCGTACCTACAAACCAGAACGTGATGGCTTGTTCTGTGAAAGAATTTTTGGTCCGGTTAAAGATTATGAATGTGCCTGCGGTAAGTATAAGCGTATCCGTTATAAGGGTATCGTATGTGACCGTTGTGGTGTTGAAGTAACTGAAAAGAAAGTTCGTCGCGAACGTATGGGACACATCAAATTGGTGGTTCCTGTTGTACATATCTGGTATTTCAAAAGCTTACCGAATAAGATTGGTTACTTATTGGGTATGAGCTCTAAGAAATTAGAGACCATCATTTACTACGAGCGTTTTGTAGTGATTCAAGGTGGTGTGAAAGAGAACCTGAACATGGGTGATCTGTTGACTGAAGAAGAATACTTAGATATTCTTGACAACTTACCAAAAGATAATCAGTACCTGCCTGATGATGATCCACAAAAGTTCATCGCTAAAATGGGTGCTGAAGCTGTTCATGCATTATTGGAAAGAATCGATCTGGATGGATTGAGTTTCTCTCTGCGTAATGCAGCAGCTACTGAAACCTCTCAGCAGCGTAAAGCAGATGCCTTAAAGCGTCTGAGCGTTGTGGAATCATTCCGTGATGCAAGCACAAGAATCACTAACCGTCCTGAGTGGATGGTAATGCAATATATTCCTGTTATTCCACCGGAACTGCGTCCGTTAGTGCCTTTGGATGGTGGTCGTTTTGCGAGTTCAGATTTGAATGATCTGTATCGTCGAGTGATCATCCGTAACAACCGTTTGAAGCGTTTGTTAGAGATCAAAGCACCGGAAGTGATCCTGCGTAACGAAAAACGTATGTTGCAGGAAGCGATCGATTCACTGTTTGATAATAGCCGTAAATCCAATGCGGTGAAAGCAGAAGGTGGTCGCGCACTGAAATCATTATCTGATGTACTGAAAGGTAAACAAGGTCGTTTCCGTCAGAACTTATTGGGTAAGCGTGTGGACTACTCTGGTCGTTCGGTGATCGTGGTTGGACCTGAACTCAAAATGCATGAGTGTGGTTTACCAAAAGATATGGCTGCTGAATTGTTCAAGCCATTTGTGATTCGTAAGTTGATTGAAAGAGGTATCGTGAAAACAGTGAAGTCTGCTAAGAAATTAGTAGATCGTAAAGAAGCTGTGATCTGGGATATCCTTGAAAATATTCTGAAAGGACACCCTGTATTGTTAAACCGTGCCCCAACATTGCACCGTTTGTCTATCCAGGCCTTCCAGCCAAAATTAGTTGAAGGTAAAGCGATCCAACTGCACCCACTCGTAACATCAGCGTTCAACGCGGATTTCGATGGTGACCAGATGGCGGTACACGTTCCATTGAGCAATGCTGCTGTTTTGGAAGCGCAGTTACTGATGCTTTCTTCACACAATATCCTGAACCCTCAAAATGGTACGCCTATTACCCTTCCTTCTCAGGACATGGTACTCGGTCTGTACTACATCACAAAGGGTAAGAGAACCACTGAAACTGAAGTGGTGAAAGGTGAGGGTAAAGCCTTCTATAGCATGGATGAAGTGATCATCGCTTATAATGAGCAGCGTGTTGATCTTCATGCAAACATCAAGGTGAAAGTAAACGTACGTGAAGGTGGTAAACTGGTGAAGAAACTCATCGATACGACTGTAGGACGCGTTTTATTCAACCAACATGTACCTGCTGAAGTAGGTTATATCAATGCATTGTTGACCAAGAAAAGTCTGAGAGAGATCATTGGTGATATCATCAAGATCACTGACGTTCCTAAAACAGCTAAGTTCCTCGATGATATCAAGACCCTCGGTTTCCGTATGGCCTTCCGTGGTGGTCTGTCATTCAACGTGAATGATCTGATCGTTCCTGATATGAGAAATGAACTGCTGGAGAATGCAAAAGTAGAAGTTGAAGAAGTGTGGGAGAACTATAACATGGGTCTCATCACCAATAATGAAAGATATAACCAGGTTATTGATATCTGGAGCCGTGTGGATACACGTATCACCGAAACATTGATCCGTGAAATGCAAAATGATAAGCAGGGCTTTAACTCTGTTTACATGATGCTGGATTCCGGAGCCCGTGGTAGTAAAACACAGGTTAAGCAGCTGGTAGGTATTCGTGGTCTGATGGCAAAACCACGTAAAAGTGGTAGTACCGGTAGTGAGGTAATTGAAAATCCGATCCTGTCTAACTTTAAGAGTGGTCTGAACGTATTGGATTATTTCATTTCTACGCACGGTGCGCGTAAAGGTCTTGCGGATACGGCCCTGAAAACAGCGGATGCCGGTTACTTGACTCGTCGTCTGGTTGACGTATCACAAGATGTGGTGATCAGTGAAGAAGATTGTGGTACACTTCGTGGTATTGCAACAACTGCACTGAAAGACAATGAAGATGTGATTGAGCCACTGGCAGATAGAATTGAGGGACGTACTTCATTACACAATGTATACCATCCTGTAACAGATGAGTTGATCATTACTGCAGGTGAAGAGATCTCTTCTGATGACGCGAAAGCGATCGAAGAAGCAGGTATCGAAACCGTTGAGATCCGTTCTGTATTGACTTGTGAAAGCAAGCGTGGTGTGTGTGTGAAGTGTTATGGTAAGAACCTTGCAACAGGTTATCTCGCACAAAGAGGAGATGCTGTAGGTATCATCGCTGCACAGTCAATCGGTGAGCCGGGTACTCAGTTAACACTCCGTACTTTCCACGTGGGTGGTGTTGCGGGCTCTGCTTCTGTAGAATCAACCTTGCAAGCGAAATTTGATGGAACCATTCAGTTCGATGGTCTGCGTACCGTAGAAACATTGAACAATGAAGGCAATAAAGTGAAGATCGTTATCGGTCGTACAGGTGAAGTGAGAATCATGGATGTTAAGAATGATCGTTTAATGATTACGAATAACGTTCCTTATGGTTCTACATTGAATGTGAAAGACGGACAGCAAGTGAAGAAAGGCGATGTAATCTGTACATGGGATCCATTCAATAACGTAATCGTTGCAGAACAGAATGGTAAGATCCGTTTTGAAAATGTAATTGATGGTATCACTTATCGTGATGAAGCTGATGAACAAACAGGTCACCGCGAGAAAGTGGTTATTGAAACCAAGGATAAGACCAAGATCCCTACCATTATTGTTGATGGAAAAGAAATCAAGCAATACAACTTGCCTGTAGGTTCACACATTTCTGTAGAAGAAGGTGATGAAGTGAAAGCAGGACAGGTAATGGTGAAAATCCCTCGTGTACTTGGTAAGTTAAGAGATATCACCGGAGGTCTTCCTCGTGTAACTGAATTGTTTGAAGCTCGTAATCCGGGTAACCCTGCGATCGTTTGTGAGATTGATGGTGTGGTAGCATTTGGTAACGTGAAGCGTGGTAACCGTGAGATCATCGTTGAGTCTAAAGACGGTATGGTGAAGAAATACCTGGTGCCATTGACACGTCAGATCCTGGTTCAGGATGGTGACTTCGTGAAAGCAGGTACACCAATGTCTGACGGACAAATTGCTCCAGCGGATATCCTGGCGATTAAAGGTCCATTTGCAGTACAAGAGTACGTAGTGAATGAGATTCAGGAAGTATATCGTTTACAAGGTGTAAAAATCAACGATAAGCACATTGAAGTAATCGTTCGTCAGATGATGAAGAAAGTGGAGATTGTTGATGCGGGTGATACTAAATTCTTGGAGGAGGATCTGGAAGATCGCTTTGACTTTATCGAAGAGAACGACAGAATCTATGATAAGAAAGTAGTAACCGATGCAGGTGAAAGCACTAAGCTGAAAGCCGGACAAATCATCACTTTGCGTGAGTTGAGAGAAGAAAACTCTATCCTCCGTAGAGCGGATAAGAAACTGGTAGAAGTGCGTGATGCAAAACCTGCTACTGCAACACCGGTACTGTTGGGTATCACGAAAGCGTCTCTGGGTGTACAAAGCTGGATCTCAGCTGCATCATTCCAGGAAACGACTAAAGTACTGAGTCAGGCGGCCATTCAAGGTAAGACCGACGCTATGTTGGGTCTGAAAGAGAATGTAATCACCGGACACCTGATTCCTGCTGGTTCTGGACAGAAAGAGTTTGAGAACCTGATCGTAGGAAGTAAGGAAGAGTATGAAGTGCTGGCTACTACCCGCGAAGCGATGAGCTTTGATGATGAGGAATAAGATCATATGATCTTTTGAATACATGTTAAAGTAGGAAGTGAAAACTTCCTACTTTTTTTCAGGTATACATCGAGTTCTTTATACACTGTTTTTGTAATCTGATATTTATTGTTAATCTTGTTGCCCCGAAAACATAATGGGAACAAAAGCCTTTAATTTTATTATCTAAACATTAGTACATGAAAAATTTTACCATCGGGTTGAATGTAGTGTTGGCGATAGCGGTAGCTGTTTTATTTTACCTACAATTTTCTTCAGGATCAAAAGATGGGAAAGTAAGTGCTGCTGGAACGAAAGAAGTTCCTCAGGGAGATTTTAAGATCGCTTACTTTGAGATCGATTCCATTGAAGCACATTTTGATTACTATAAAGAAGTAAGTAATTCCATTCAGTCAAAAGCGCAGGAAAATAGCAAACAGTTGAATCAACTGAAACAAACTTTTGCTGATAAATACCAGGAACTTCAGCGCACCGCTCAAACCATGACACAGGCTGAGCTGAATAGCAAGCAGCAGGAGCTGATGCAAATGGAAAAGACATACAACAGCAAAGAGCAAATGATGAATAATGAAATGCAGGATGAGAGCATGAAAAAAATGCTGGATGTAAGACAAAAAATCAGTGACTACTTGAAAGAATACAATGTATCCAAAGGATATGCATTCATCGTAGGAAATAATGATGCCTCTATTGCTTTCTATTACAAAGATGCAGCTTATGATATTACTGCTGATGTGATTAAGGGGTTGAATGAGAGGTATAAGAAAAAGAACTAGTCTTTTAAAGCTACAAGCTGCAAGCGGCAAGCTTCAAGTGAGTAATATTTTCAATAAGGCAGGTGAATTTTATGTTCACCTGCTTTTTTTGTTAACAGGGATACCTGTAACGATCTTGTAGCTTGTAACTTGAAGCTTGCGGCTTGCCCCTTGCCGCTTTTTTCCCTATCTTCCCTCACGAACAAAACGCTATATGAATAATAACAACCCTTCTTTCAAACCCACCCTTGGATTGTTGGATGCTACGATGATTGTAGCCGGTAGTATGATCGGTTCCGGAATTTTTATTGTGAGTGCTGATATTACACGTAATGTAGGCAGTGCCGGTTGGCTCATTGCTGTTTGGTTGATTACGGGATTTATGACTTTGACTGCAGCACTGAGTTATGGAGAACTGAGTGCAATGTTTCCTAAAGCCGGTGGTCAATATGTATACCTCAAAGAATCTTATAATAAACTCACCGGATTTCTTTACGGATGGAGTTTCTTCTCGGTTATTCAAACCGGAACAATCGCCGCGGTAGGAGTGGCATTCAGTAAGTTTGCAGGTTATTTCTTTCCCTCATTGGAAATGACGGATGAGAATATGCTTGCACAAATCGGTTTTGTAAAATTATATCCCGCTCAGTTTGTATCTATCGCGATCATTATTTTTCTGACCTATATCAATACCAAAGGTGTGCAAGGTGGTAAATTGATTCAGACTACATTCACTGTAACAAAGTTGTTATCGCTTTTTGGATTGATTGTGTTTGGTTTTTTACTGGCAGCCAAATCAGAAGTTTGGAATGCGAATTGGACAGATGCTTGGTCAATGAAAAATATTTCAGGGGATAATAGTGTCACTGCAATATTAGGTGTGGCTGCATTTGGAGCTATTGCTGCGTCGATGGTAGGTTCTATTTTTAGTAGTGATGCATGGAACAATGTTACATTCATCGCAGGTGAAATTAAAAATCCACAGCGTAATATTGGCCTGAGTCTTTTTCTGGGAACACTCATCGTTACGGTGATCTACGTGGCTGCCAATCTGATGTACTTGAGTGTACTTCCGTTGAATGATATTGCACATGCACCACAAGATCGAGTGGCAGTATCCGCGTCCAACCTCATTTTTGGAAATATCGGTACTTATGTGATCGCCGTTATGATCATGATCTCCACTTTTGGATGTAACAATGGATTGATACTTGCGGGTGCAAGGGTATATTATACGATGGCTCAGGATGGATTGTTTTTCAAAAAAGCAGGTGAACTGAATAAGAATGCAGTACCTGAGTGGGCACTATGGGCACAGTGTGTGGTAGCTTCTTTATTATGTTTGAGCGGTAAATATGGAGATCTGTTAGATATGGTTTCTTTTATCGTGGTGATCTTCTATGTACTGACTATTGCAGGTATCTTCATTCTTCGTAAAAAGAGACCTGAGATTGATCGTCCATATAAAGCATTTGGCTATCCCATTTTACCTGCTATTTATATGTTGATGGGCATTACTTTCTGCGTTTTGCTGATCGTCTATAAGCCTAATTTTACATGGCCGGGACTCATCATCACACTAATTGGAATTCCTTTGTATTATCTTGCAGTACGAAATAAGAAACAAGAAGCCTGATGAATTTTGAACAACTATTTACGGGATTCCAATCGATCCGTGTAGCCATTCTTGGGGATGTAATGTTGGATACTTACTGGTGGGGTTCTGTAGATCGTATCTCTCCCGAAGCTCCCGTTCCTGTGGTGGCTTTAAAGAATAAAGAGCTCAGGGTTGGCGGCGCTGCGAATGTCGCATTGAATACAGCTTCACTGGGTGCCAAAACAACCATGATCTCTATTGTGGGTGCTGATACTGACGGGGAACAGTTGTTACAGTTATTGAATGATAAGCATATTGACACTTCGTATATACGTTCGGTGAGTAGTAGGGTAACCACCAATAAAACCCGTATCATGAGCCGTAACCAGCAAATGATGCGATTAGATGCAGAGATCACTACCGATATTGATGAGGCCACCGAAAACATGTTGATCGAACAAGTCAAACATTGTCTGGATGAGCAACATCCACAGGTGCTCATATTTGAAGATTATAATAAAGGTGTTATTACGGAACGAATCATTCAAAACGTAACTGCATTGTGTAAAGAAAGAAATGTGATTATTGCAGTAGACCCCAAGAAAAAGAATTTCCTCTCTTACAAAGACGTCACCATTTTTAAACCGAACCTGAAGGAAGTAAAGGAAGGATTGAATTTATCGGTGGATCATATTGATTTATCTTCTTTACAACAAATACATCAACGTTTACAAGAGCATCTTCATCATCAAATTTCATTGATTACACTCTCAGAGAAAGGGGTATTTTATCAGGATGAGACCTCTCATAAAATCATTCCCACTCATATCCGTAATATCGCAGATGTAAGTGGAGCGGGCGATACTGTGATCGCTGTAACCGCTCTTTGTTATGCAGCAACCCGAGATATGCATCTCGCCGCAGAAATGGCCAATATAGCCGGTGGACTGGTCTGCGAGCAAGTAGGCACTGCTGCTATTGATCGTGACAAGTTGTTGCAGGAATGTGAGATATTGTTGGGGGAATGATTGAATACAAGTGAAAATTCAAAAGTAAAAAGTAAAAAGTAAAAAGTGAGTTGCTGATACTGAACAACTAGCAACTAGCACCTAGTACCTAGCACCCAGTACCCCACACCCCACACCCATTCAACAATCCCCGCATTTCATTAAATCCTATCTAATATTCCTCTCAAACAATTCGATTTTGTCAGTTGGGTAAATAACTAATTTCGGGGGCTTGTAAATGAAATAGTTATGGCGGATAATTTTACCATTGTTGTGCATGGAGGTGCGGGAACCATTCTGAAAGAAGATATGACTCCTGAGTTGGAGAAAGCCTATCAGGAAGGACTTCAGCAGGCTTTAGATGCCAGTTATGCAGTACTAGAAAAAGGTGGTACGGCAGTAAATGCTGTGAAAGCAGCCATTGTGGTGCTGGAAGATAATGTGTTGTTCAATGCCGGACGAGGATCTGTATTTACTAAAAAAGGATTACAGGAAATGGATGCTGCCATCATGGATGGAATTGATTTGTCGGCCGGTGCAGTTGCTGCCGTTCGTAATGTCAGGAATCCGATTGAATTGGCCACAGAGGTCATGCGTAATAGTAATCATGTTTTTTTGAGTGGAAAAGGGGCGAATGATTTTGCCATCAAACAAGGAATCAAATTGGAGCCTGATGAATACTTTTTCTCTCAGTTCCGCTATGATCAATGGAAAGCCATTCGTGATTCTGATAACTATTCATTAGACCATACCAATCATCAGCTGGAAGAATTGATGCGTGATAAAAAATTTGGCACTGTAGGCGCTGTTGCCTGTGATGTGCATGGTAATATAGCCGGTGCTACCTCCACAGGGGGTATGACCAATAAAAAATATGGCCGAATTGGTGATAGTCCATTGATTGGTAGTGGTACTTATGCCAATAACAAAACCTGTGCTATCAGTTGTACAGGACATGGTGAAATGTTCATCAGAACCGTAGCTTCTTATGATGTCAGCTGCCTGATGGAGTACAAGGGCTATAGCTTACAGGAAGCTATGGAAATTGTGGTACATGATAAACTCATGAAACTACAAGGTGAAGGGGGAATGATTGGTGTAGATGCCAAAGGTAATGCTGCCATGGTTTTCAATAGTGCGGGCATGTATCGTGGACTAAAAAATAGTGCTGGAAGAAATGAAGTTTTGATCTACAAATAATTATATTTGGTAAGACTGATACACATGAGAAAATGAGGGGCTACATTTGTGGCTCCTTTTTTTTAACTGAAAATGCCATGCAAAAAATTGCTGTGATTGTAGCCGGTGGTATGGGACAAAGAATGGGTGCTTCTGTTCCCAAGCAATTTCTATTATTGAATGGACAACCGATCCTATGGCATACACTCAATCGTTTTTTATCTACTTGGGATGATCTTCAAATCATTTTAGTATTACCTGCAGAACACAAAGAGGAGGGACATGCAATCGCTCAATCTTTACATGCTACTGATAGAGTCAAGATAACAGAAGGGGGCGATACTAGATTTCAATCCGTTAAAAATGGCTTATCACTTATTAAAGAACCATCGGTAATATTTGTTCATGATGGTGTTCGTTGTTTGTTAAGTAGTGAGCTGATAAAAAAATGTTATAAGCAGGCATTAGAGAAAGGCAGTGCCATTCCAGCCGTGGCAGCTACGGATAGTATACGGATTGTGGAAGGAGAGGGTCATTATGTGGCTGATCGGAACCTAGTACGTATCATTCAAACACCACAAACTTTTCTAAGCGATCTATTATTGCCGGCCTTTCAGCAATCTTATCTGGCGTCATTTACAGATGAAGCAACAGTAGTAGAAGCGGCAGGTAAAAAAGTTTTTTTGATCGAAGGAGAATACACCAACATCAAAATTACCCGACCTGAAGACTTGCAATTAGCAGAACAGATACTGCAGCGTTCTTAGTGATCAGTGCCAGATATTTCTTCTGTAATGGAAATAAGGCTGAACATGCCCTCCAAATTTTTTATAAAAATTTTTAACTCCCGGCAGATCTGATCCTTCAAAATCAAACAGTAGGTCTCGGTTGTGATATTCTCTGAATATCTGATCTAATAACCATGGATTGCTATGCGTTTCTCGTCCTTCTGGAAAAGTGGTATTCAATAAATGATAGATTCTTCGCTGATCTTTTAGCAATAATGTATCCGATAAAATAGTGCCATCAGGTTTTAATGCTGAGCGAATGATACAATCGCCTCTCGTTGCATAAAATCGACATAGCTCATTTAATCTCTCATAATCCTCCAATGATAAGTGAGGCATTCTAGATGCGTATTGCTGTTGATAGTTACGAATGGTATCAGGAATTGACTGTTGTTTTGAGTACTGAAAACTTCCTTCGGGAATCTTTAGTAAGAGTTGTTTTAAATCTGAGTGGTAGTCTTTATAGATGTCTAGATAATCCTTATTTAAATCAATAATAAAATTCGTCCTGTTTTTGCAATGAAGTTCTGAAGCGAGTAAATGATTGGAGAAATTAAAATGAAGATCTCCATACCAAGCATAACTTCTTATCTTTTGTATCAACTCTTCATGTAACAATTTTAATAAAGAAGTATCGCCAATAAATCCCAATTGTTGAATAAAAGGGGGGATGTAATAATACCGAAATCCATATTTTCTTCTCCAGGGTAAAGGTATAATGGCTTCATATTCGCCAATCACCAATCCACTCCAATGATCACATATTCGATCCAGGTAATCATATTGAGCATAGATCAATCCATTGGAGTGCTTGGAAACGCAGGCATCCCATGCTTGTTGATTGATTACATGTGCTGAAAATATATGAATGGAATATTTCACTTTACGGATTCACACGTGTCCATACCTCTGTCCTGCCCAGCATCGAAATGCCGATATAACCACGCACGTTCAATGTTTTTGGATCTTTTAGTTTCATGAAACATTTGTAGTCTTTACCATTTTGTGGATCATAAATTCTACCTCCGGTCCATTCACCATCATTATGTACAAAGTCGCGTAAAATGATCAGTCCAAGCAGCGGTTTGGTTTTTGCATTTTTATCCGGATTGTTGACATCTAATTTGGGTTTGCCTTGTTCATCATTCGGCTCCTTCAGCCAAACCAATTTGCCATAATACTTGTTGCCCTGCTTAAACACTTGTATTTGACCTTTGCCTGAGGAGTTTAACCATAAGCCTATAACAGCATCAGGATTATCGTTATTGTTTGTAAATCCTGTGATAGTAAATGCCATGATGACCAATGTCAGACTCAACTGTTTCATGTATTTCATAGTAATATGATTTATTTATTCAGATGAATAGTTCCACCTTTCATAATGAATGAGATATTTCTTACAGCTGATATATTGTCTATTGGATTTCCATCCACTGCAATAATATCAGCCAATAATCCTGCTTTTAATCGTCCAATCTGTTCTTTATAACCAAACACATCTGCATTCACAGAAGTGGCGCTTTTTAATACCTCTACAGGTTTCATGCCATATTCTACCATTAGTTCCATTTCACGGGCATTATCTCCATGCGGGAATACGCCTACATCACCACCAAAACAGATAGTAACACCTTTTTCTAAAGCTAGTTTAAAACTTTTCTTTTTTTGAATAACCCTTGGGGTGGGAGGCATCGTCTTTTTATTCCATCCATTGTAACTGGCATTGGCTTCAGGAGCGCTTAAAGTTGCACAGAGGGCTACCTTGTTGTGGATCATGATATCATAGACTTCTGAAGAACCATAATCGCCATGTTCAATCGTAGACACACCTGCCATGGCTGCTCTTTTCATGCCTTCTTCTGTACTGGCATGAGCAACTACCTTTCTACCGCTGCTGTTGACAACCGATACCAGGGTTTTTAACTCCTCTAGTGTGAAGGTAGGTTGCGGGCTATCATCCAATCCCCATCTGTAGTCTGCATACACTTTAATCAGGTCTGCACCATTGCCAATCTGAGTTCTTGCTTCCCTTGTCAATCCCTCTACACCATCTGCTTCAGCAGCGCCTTTAATCGTATGATGGGAGTTGTTTTCAAGTTTGGGCCCATAGCTGCCTGTAGCAACAATGGCTTTGGTAGCAATAATCATTCTAGGACCTGGGATGATGTTTTTTTCAATGGCATTTTTTAGTCCAACATCTGCATAACCTACGCCTTCTGTTCCTAAATCTCTAACAGTGGTAAATCCGGCCATTAAGGTTGATTTGGCATGTGTAACTGCTCTCACAATTCTTTCTGCTTCTGACTCATATAAGACCTGGTCATTCCAATTGGTTTCGTTATATGCATGGAGTAACAGGTGCGAATGGCCTTCAATGAGCCCCGGTAGTAAGGTTTTTCCTTTTAGATCAATCCTTTTTAAAGGGGTTTTGGAGGACAATGTGGAAGCCTCACCCACGGCTATGATCTTGTTTTGGTACACCAGAATGCCCCATCCTGTATGCATTTCCTCGCCGTCAAAAAGGCGGTCGGCTTGAATCAGTAGGAAGCTGTCTTTAGGATTCGCTAAAATGCCGGCTGGAAAGACGAATAGCAGGATTAATATTTTAAATATGGCTTGTTTGTTCATCCGATTGGGCTTTACATGGAAAATAACCCAGACAAAGGGTAAAAAAAAATTTGTTTGTCTAAGTTGTCCGCCCCATTTTTGCATCAGAATGATAAGAACACTCAATATTCAGTGGTGGTGGCATACAAACTCCAATCGGGGAATGTAGTGGCGTTGCCAATACTGTATGAATCATATTCAGAAACCCCGACAGTTATTGTCGGGGTTTTTTGTTGGATGGCTCCGGAGTAACCGGAATAAATAGGAAAAGATGAAAAAGATAATCGTTCAAACGCAGGCTAAGAGAATGCTGGCAGATGTATTTACACCGGTAGGTATTTACCTGCGCATCAGGGATCGTTTCAGGGATACTATTTTATTGGAGAGCACAGATCACCATGCAGCCGAGAACAGCTATTCATTTATATGTATCAATGCGATTGCCGGTGCTGAAATCAGAACCGGTGAAACCATGGAATGTAAACTTCCGGCCCAGCAACCGGAAAAAATGAGTATTCAAGATAAGGCATCGGTTCCCGCTAAACTTTGGGATTTCATGCAGCGATTTGATATTCAAAAACCGGTTGAAAAGGAAGCGCAATTTGCACAAGGGTTATTCGGCTATACTTGCTTTGATGCTGTACAGTTTTTTGACACGATCTCTTTACCAAAAACCCTGAAAGCAGAACAAATGATCCCATTGATGCGGTATCGTTTGTATCAATATGTCATTGTATTCAATCATTATAAAGATGAATTATTGATCTGCGAAAATAAAATCGCGGGTATTGAATCTGAGATACAAGTGGTAGAATCATTGATCAGAAGTAAAGATGTGCCTGTATATCCATTCCGTTCAAAAGGAGCAGAAGTATCCAATCTTACCGATAAGGCATACAAGGAAATGGTGCAGCAAGGAATACAAAGTTGTCTGCGTGGGGATGTATTTCAGATCGTACTCAGCAGAAGATTCCAGCAATCTTTTATGGGAGATGAGTTTAATGTTTACAGAGCACTTCGCAGTGTGAATCCATCTCCATATCTCTTTTTCTTCGACTATGGTGAGTATAAATTGATGGGATCTTCTCCTGAAGCACAACTGGTTATTCAAAACGGAAAAGCCATTGTACATCCTATCGCGGGTACATTCAAAAGAACAGGTGATGATGAAACAGATCAACGCATGGCAGAGCAACTATTAAAAGATGCCAAAGAAAATGCAGAGCATGTGATGTTGGTAGATCTGGCAAGAAATGATCTTAGCAGAGCTTGCACCGATGTGGAAGTGAGTCATTACAGACAAGTACAATACTATAGTCATGTGATCCATCTGGTGAGTGAAGTGGTTGGTAAAGTACCTTCAGGATATAATCCCTTTCAATTAATGGCACAAACATTTCCAGCAGGGACTTTAAGCGGCGCTCCAAAGTTTAAGGCCATGGAATTGATCGATGACTATGAACCCACAGCAAGATCCTACTATGGAGGTGCAATTGGATTTATGGGATTTGATGGAAGTTGTAATCATGCCATCATGATCCGTACTTTTTTGAGTAAGAACAATACTTTGTATTATCAAGCAGGGGCAGGTGTTGTAGCAGCATCTAATCCTGAAAGTGAGTTGCAGGAAGTGAACAACAAATTAGGTGCTCTAAAAAAGGCAATTGGGATAGCGGAAGAGTTGGGGAGATGAGATGAAAAGTCAAAAGTCAAAAGTCAAAAGTGAAAGGTGAAAAGTGAAAGGAGTGAGAAAATAAATCAAGAAATCAAAGATCAAAAAATCAAAGATCAAGCGTGAAACTACTGGTATTCGATAATTACGATTCATTTACTTATAACCTGGTACATCTTGTTGAGAAGATATTGGGGTATAAAGTTACTGTGTGTAGAAACGATCAGATTGATTTGGATGCGGTTGATGCATTTGATAAGATCATTTTATCTCCGGGTCCCGGTATTCCATCGGAAGCAGGCTTATTGTTGCCTTTGATCAAAGCATATGCACCTAAGAAATCTATATTGGGTGTTTGTTTAGGCCATCAGGCTATTGGGGAAGCTTTTGGTGGTAAGTTGATCAATTTAACTACGGTTTATCATGGATTAGCAACACCTATCCAATTACAAGCAACCGGTAGTCAGCAACGTGATAATGATGTCTTTCAAGGATTTGATAATGAATTGATCGTTGGACGTTACCATAGTTGGGTGGTTAGTGATGAAGCCTTTCCGGATGAGCTTGAAGTGACGGCTAAAGATGATAATGATTATATCATGGCATTAAGACATAAAACATATGATGTACAGGGAGTACAGTTTCATCCTGAAAGTGTACTTACTCCTGATGGAGAAAAGATATTGCGTAACTGGTTAAAAAAATGATGGGTAAAGCATACCAATGAAAACAATATGAAAAAGATATTACAATACTTATTTGAACATAAAACCTTTAGTCGGGAAAAGGCTAAAGAGATCTTACTACAAATGTCTTCCGGACAATTCAATGATGCGGAGATTGCTTCTTTCATTACTGTATTTCTCATGAGAAGTATTACGATTGAAGAATTGCAGGGATTTAGAGATGGATTACTGGAATTATGCGTTCCGGTAGATATGAAGGGTCGAGCTGTTATGGATATTGTTGGAACTGGTGGGGATGGAAAAAATACTTTTAATATTTCTACTTTGTCTTGTTTCATTGTAGCGGGTGCCGGACAACAGGTTGCCAAACATGGTAATTATGGAGCATCTTCTGTAAGTGGGTCATCAAATGTAATGGAGCAATTGGGATATCGTTTTAAAAATAATGTTGATGAACTCAATAAAGAATTGGATCAAACCAATATTTGTTTTCTCCACGCTCCATTTTTTCATCCGGCATTGAAAGTAGTGGCACCTATTCGTAAGCAACTGGGTGTGCGTACGTTTTTCAATATGCTGGGACCCATGGTAAATCCGGCTGTACCTGCTTATCAATTGGTAGGGGTGTATAATTTGGAGATGGCTCGTATTTATAATTATCTCTTACAGGAAACAGGGAAAGCTTTTACGGTGATTCATAGTCTGGATGGCTATGATGAGATATCCTTGACCAATGACACCAAAGTGATTACCAATGAAGGAGAAAAAATTCTGACACCGGAGCAATTGGGTAAAAGAATGGTAATGCCTGAAGATATTTATGGGGGGAATACCGCAGAAGAAGCGGCTCGATTATTTGTAAAGATCATCAAGGGGGAAGGAAGTTGGGCACAGAATGCAGTGGTGTTAGCCAATGCAGCGATGGCGTTATTTGGAACAGGTCGTTACGCAAATTATGATGAAGCCTATGCTGCTGCCGTAGAGAGTTTGGAAAGTAAAAAAGCCTATCAAACATTAGAACAACTGATCAACCTGCAATAACATGAACATATTAGACACCATAGTTGCAAAGAAAAAGAGAGAAGTAGCGGCTGCAAAAGAGCGCATATCTGTTGAAGCATTGACAGCGCAAGCATTCTTTTCCAGAAGCACCTATTCGCTTTGTGATTTTTTGCAAGATGAAAAGCGTACAGGCATTATTGCAGAGTTTAAAAGGAAATCGCCTTCAAAAGGTATCATTAATGCTACAGCCGAGGTAGAAGCAGTAACAACTGCTTATGCTGCTGCAGCATCGGGTATTTCTATATTAACGGATACTGATTTTTTTGGAGGCAGTAAGGAAGATCTTACAAAAGCACGTATTCAACAAGTGCCCATACTGCGTAAAGATTTTATGGTTGATGAATATCAGGTGTATGAGGCCAAGGCAATGGGTGCAGATGTGATTCTTCTGATTGCAGCCTGTCTTACACCGGATGAAGTTAACCAGTTGGGTGCTTGTGCCAAAGGACTGGGTTTGGAAGTTTTATTGGAAATACATGATGAAACAGAGTTGGGGCATATCAGTGATATGGTGGATATGGTGGGAGTGAATAACAGGAATTTAAAGACTTTTGAGGTAGATATCAATACCTCTTTGCGATTGATTGAACAAATACCTGCCGGTAAGCCTGCTATTGCAGAAAGTGGCATCAGTAATGTAGATACAATCGTAACTTTACGCAAAGCCGGGTTCAGCGGTTTTTTGATTGGGGAAAATTTCATGAAAGAACCCCAACCTTCGGTTGCTTTTGCTGATTTTATCGATCAACTAAAAGCAAAGCAAAATGCGTATTAAAGTCTGTGGCATGACACAAGTTGAGCAGATCAAACACCTGGATACAATAGGTGTGGAGTTTGCTGGATTCATTTTTTATCCCAAATCGCCCCGGTATGTATTTAAACACATGCCCAGACCGGAGATCAAAAAAATAAGAGGGCAGCATATCAATAAAGTAGGGGTGTTTGTGAACGCTCCGGTGGAAGAATTGTTAGAGATCGTAGATGAGTGTGGGTTACAGATGGTACAGCTACATGGGGATGAAACACCCAAATATTGTGAGAAAGTAGCTGATTATATTGGTGTGATCAAAGCCTTTCGTTTGAGAGAAGATGATCAGGTGCTCTGGAAAATCAAGGACTATCAGGATATCGCGGATATGTTTTTGTTTGATACCGAAGGCGCAGGATATGGAGGGACCGGTAAAAAATTTGATTGGTCGGTATTAAAAGGATTACGTATCAATAAACCCTTTTTTTTAAGTGGCGGAATTGGTCCGGAGGATGTAGAAAACATCAAAACCTTTATTCAAGACCCAGTAGCAAAAGATCTGTTTAGCTTGGATGTGAATAGCAAATTTGAAACCATACCCGGACTCAAAGACATGCAGGCAGTTGAAAAATTTGTAAATGAGATCAAAACAATTAAGTGATGACAACTAGTTTTCAGAACCCGAATGTGCAAGGTTATTATGGACAGTTTGGCGGAGCGTATATCCCTGAAATGTTACATCGTAATGTGGAAGAATTGCGTGAACAGTATTTGTCGATAATGAATGATCCTGTTTTTAAAGCAGAGTTCGATGAGTTGTTGCAGGATTATGTTGGCAGACCTACGCCTTTATTCCTTGCTGAACGTTTGAGTCAGGAATTCAATACTACCATTTACCTGAAGCGGGAAGACCTCTGTCATACAGGTGCACATAAAATCAACAATACGATTGGACAGATTTTATTGGCACGTCGCCTAGGTAAAACCAGGATTATTGCAGAAACGGGTGCCGGTCAGCATGGTGTTGCAACGGCTACTGTTTGTGCATTGAAGGGAATGGAGTGTATTGTTTACATGGGTGAAAAAGATATTGAAAGGCAAGCTCCGAATGTTGCGCGCATGAAAATGCTGGGAGCTACGGTAGTACCTGCTACCAGTGGTAGTAAAACTTTGAAAGATGCCACCAATGAAGCCATACGAGATTGGATCAATCATCCCAATGACACGCATTATATTATTGGAAGTGTAGTAGGTCCACATCCTTATCCGGATATGGTAGCAAGGTTTCAAAGTGTTATCAGTGCTGAAACGAGAAAGCAGTTGAAAGAAAAAAGAGGGAATGAATTGCCGACACATGTTATTGCTTGTGTAGGTGGCGGTAGTAATGCTGCGGGAGCTTTTTATCATTTCTTAGATGAAACTTCTGTGCAATTGGTGGCTGTGGAAGCGGCCGGACATGGGATTCAATCCGGGATGAGTGCTGCTACAACACAATTAGGTAAGCCAGGCATTTTACATGGAAGTAAGAGTTTGTTGATGCAAACGGAAGATGGACAGGTTGTAGAGCCGCATAGTATTTCGGCTGGACTGGATTATCCGGGTATTGGACCATTACATGCCAATTTATTCACTACTGGGCGTGGTGTGTTTTTGTCTGCCACAGATGAAGAAGCACTTCAGGCTGCTTTTCATGTGAGTAAAACAGAAGGTATTATTCCGGCATTGGAAACGGCTCATGCTTTTGCGGTCTTGGGGAAACTGAATCTGAAGCCTACTGATGTAGTGGTCATTTGTTTGAGTGGAAGAGGTGATAAGGATCTTTCAACCTACATGCAACAACTATAATTATTGATGCGTATAACATTATGAGCAGAATAGAGACATTGTTTAGTCGAAAAAAAGAAAGGGTGTTGAATGTGTATTGTACAGCCGGCTATCCGGAACTGAATAGTACCCTTGAAGTGATACTCACACTAGAGGCTTCTGGTGCCGATTTGATTGAGTTAGGCATGCCATACAGTGATCCACTGGCAGACGGACCGGTAATACAAGCCAGCAGTACTAAGGCTTTGCAAAATGGTATGAGTATAGCAGTATTATTTGAGCAGTTGAAAAGTCTGCGTGCTAAAACACAAATCCCACTCATCTTAATGGGTTATATGAATCCTGTGATTCAGTATGGGTTTCAGAAATTTTGTGAAGAGGCTGCCGAAGTGGGTGTGGATGGATTGATATTACCTGATTTGCCCGAATATGAATATGAGACGATATATGGTGATATCATTAAAAAAGCGGGACTAGATTTTATTTTTTTGATTACTCCGGAAACATCAACAGAAAGAATCAAAAAATTAGACCATTTAAGTAGTGGTTTTTTATATGCAGTGAGTTCATCTGCCACAACAGGTAATGAAAAAGACTTTGATCAGGTGGCGAAGTATTTACAGCGGTTAAAAGATATGCAACTACAGAATCCGGTATTAGTTGGTTTTGGCATTAAAGACAAAACAACTTTTGATACTGCATGTCGATATGCCAATGGTGCCATCATTGGATCGGCCTATATCAAAGCATTGGAGCAGCCAGGAGATATTCAATCATTAACCCAGCAATTTTTGAATCAAGTATTATGAATATAGTAATCGTTAAATACAATGCGGGAAATATTCAGTCTGTTCAATATGCACTGGAACGAATCGGAGCCTCTGCACTCGTTACCGATGATCATGAATTGATTCAGTCGGCAGATAAGGTGATTTTTCCCGGTGTTGGAGAGGCTAGTACTGCGATGAATTATCTCCAGTCAAGATCTCTTGATGTGCTGCTGAAAGGATTACAGCAGCCAGTGTTGGGAATTTGTTTAGG
This sequence comes from Sediminibacterium sp. Gen4, assembly GCA_013391385.1. Taxonomy (GTDB): domain Bacteria; phylum Bacteroidota; class Bacteroidia; order Chitinophagales; family Chitinophagaceae; genus Sediminibacterium. Next base: position 25,785 of record JACBFI010000022.1, read on the forward strand.
TATGCAACTCATGTGTCAACACTCAGAAGAAAACGATACAGACTGTATGGGCATTTTTGATGAGCAGGTCAAGTTATTTCAGCCCGAAAAATCAGCAGGATTGAAAGTGCCGCAGATTGGTTGGAATATGATCAGAGATTTATCTACTCCACTTTTTAAAGATGTACCCGAAAACAGTTTCTGTTATTTTGTTCATGGCTATTATGCTTCGAAAGGCGAGCATACCATTGCAACAACAGATTATGTTCTACCCTATAGTGCCGCTTTACATCGGGATAATTTTTATGGAGTACAATTTCATCCGGAAAAAAGTGCTGTGGTGGGAGAACAAATCCTAAAGAATTTTTTAACCTTATAAATGGATGCATGCAAATCATACCGGCTATTGATATTATTGAAGGAAAATGCGTAAGACTTACACAAGGCGATTATGCACAGAAGACCATCTACAATGAAAACCCATTAGAGGTAGCTTTACAATTTCAGGATGCGGGCTTAGAACGACTACATTTGGTAGATCTTGATGGTGCAAAAGCAGGGGCAGTGAAAAACTGGAAAGTATTGGAGCAGCTAACGTCTAAAACCAAAATGATCATTGATTTTGGTGGTGGCATTAAAAAGGAGGAAGATCTTCGTATAGTTTTTGATTCAGGAGCAGCCTACGCAACCATTGGCAGTTTGGCAGTGAAAGAGGAAGCAAAGTTTGTCGCATGGTTACAAGCCTATGGAGCATCCAAATTTTTATTGGGTGCCGATGTCAAAGATGAAAAGATTGCAGTTGGCGGATGGCTGGAAACGACTGATATCAACATCTTAGATTTTATCAAGCAATACACAGCCCACGGAATTTCACAACTGTTCTGTACGGATGTGAGTAAAGATGGTAAACTGGAAGGTCCATCCATCACATTGTATGAAAAGATCATCACCCAATTCCCGAATCTTCATTTTATTGCCAGTGGTGGCGTTAGTAATCTTACAGATTTAGAGCAATTAAAAGAAATAGGATGTAAAGGAGCGATTGTAGGAAAAGCTATCTATGAAAATAGAATTAGTCTGGAAGAACTCAGTCTTATGAATCAATAATCATTACAAAAGTTTGTATGCTGACAAAAAGAATCATACCCTGTTTAGATATCAAAGATGGCAGAACTGTTAAGGGTGTCAATTTTGAAAATATAAGAGATGCAGGTGATCCTGTTGAATTAGGAGCACTATACGCTGCCTCAGGAGCTGATGAATTGGTATTTCTGGATATCACTGCAACGAATGAAAAAAGAAAAACACTAAGTGAGCTGGTCAATAAAATATCCCACAAAATCAATATTCCCTTTACGGTGGGTGGTGGTATCAGTAGTGTAGAAGATGTAAGAGCGTTACTTCAAAATGGCGCAGATAAAATATCTGTAAACACGGCTGCTTTTAAAAGACCGGAATTGATTGCAGAGCTGTCTAAAGAATTCGGTTCACAGTGTGTGGTTTTGGCCATTGATACCCGTCAGGAAGAAGATGGTAATTGGTATGTGTACTTGAATGGTGGACGAGTAAAAACAGAAACGCTTTGTTTGGATTGGGCAAAACAGGGAGTGGCATTGGGTGCAGGAGAAATTTTACTGACCTCTATGAACCATGATGGAACCAAGCAAGGTTTTGCGCTGGATATTACGGCTCAATTAGCAGAAGTATTACCTGTACCGGTGATTGCTTCCGGTGGCGGTGGTACAATGGAGCATTTTACTACCGTTTTCAAAGAAGGAAAAGCAGATGCAGCACTTGCTGCCAGTATCTTTCACTTTAAAGAAATAGGGATACCGGAATTGAAGCAGTATCTTGCAGAAAATGGAGTGGTGGTTAGAAAATGATGAATATCGAAGTATAGGATTATGGAGCAGCATAAATAATTGAATTATGAAAGTTGATTTTTCAAAATATACGGATGGGTTGGTACCTGCCATCGTACAGGATATTGAAACCCATAAAGTACTGATGCTGGGTTTTATGAACCAAGAGGCACTTACCAAGACTGAAGAAACCGGAAAAGTTACTTTTTTCAGTCGCAGTAAGAATAGATTATGGACCAAGGGTGAAGAAAGTGGTAATTTTTTGGAATTGAAAAGTATGGCTGTGGATTGTGATCAGGATACTCTGTTGATTCAGGTTCATCCTGTGGGACCTGTTTGTCACACCGGAGCAGATACTTGCTGGAGTGAAAGAAATCATAGCGAAGACTTTCTCTTATACCTGGAAGATATTATTCGCTTACGTAAACAAGCTTCACCTGAAGACTCATATGTTGCCAAGCTCTTTTCTAGGGGTATCAATAAAGTTGCCCAAAAAGTAGGCGAGGAGGCGGTAGAGCTGGTGATTGAAGCCAAAGATGACAATGAGGAACTGTTTCTGAATGAAGCTGCCGACCTCTTATTCCATTATTTACTTTTGCTTAACGCGAAAGGTTATAAATTACAGTCTGTCATTGACATTTTGAAAAAAAGACATTCCAGATAATATGAAAAAACTACTCTTTTTATTATGTATGCCCCTGAGTATGCTGGCGCAGGTGGGTGTTGATAGTTATGAGATCAAGGGAATATTGAAAGGCTTATCAGATAATACCACCGTTTTTCTCACCAATGGTGTTACCGGACAAACCATTGCTACGGCAACTGCAAAAGATGGTCAATTTACACTTAAAGGCAAGCTAACACAACCGGAATTGGTACAAATCGGATTCAATGGGAAGAGTGAAAAATTAGACATGTTCATTGGAAATGATGCGGTAAGTCTGGACGGAGAACTTTCTAATTTGGAAGCTGCTATCATCAGTGGGTCAGCTGTTCAAAAAGATTATGAACGTTTCAGGGTAAAATTCAATCCGCTAAAAGATAAGTTGAATGCATTGGCGAACACTATCAATCAACAGTCGTCCTCTAATGCAAAACGTGATTCTTTGATCAATGTTTTCAATCAAAACAAAGCGATATTACTGGCTACAGCAGCTGAATATATAAAGAATAATGCATCATCTCCTGTTAGTCCGTTTGTATTGTTTGCAGTAGGTCCATTGTACGATGACCTTGATGAGTTAGAGGCACGTTACAATGATTTACAACCCATTGTACAAAAAGGATTTTATGCAGAAATCATCGCCCAAACTTTAAGCAAATCTAAAATTGGTCGTATAGGTTCAGAAGCACTGGATTTCACCCAAAAGGATGTGAATGGAAAGCCGGTTTCATTGTCTTCTTTCAGAGGTAAATATGTGTTGGTAGATTTTTGGGCGAGTTGGTGCAGACCTTGTCGTGAAGAAAATCCAAATGTAGTACTCGCTTATAATACGTTCAAAGACAAAAACTTTACTGTCTTGGGTGTTTCCTTGGACCAGGATAAAAACAACTGGTTACAAGCTATCAAAGTAGATAAACTGGATTGGACACATGTGAGTGACCTAAAATATTGGGATAATGAAGTGGCTAAGATGTACAATATTCAAGGTATCCCCGCAAACATGCTAATCGACCCCACCGGAAAAATCATCGCCCGAGATCTCAGGGCACAGGCTTTGCAAGATAAGCTGAAGGAGTTGTTGAAGTGAGCGGTTGATAGCTTATGGTTCATGGCGTATAGTAATTTATAGTTATGAAAATTTTGCTATTGGCTATGAACCATAAGCTATCAACTAAACCCCAAAAATCTCTTCATATTTCCCCGCATCAAAACCAACAGCCACTACTTTTCCTTTCTTTACTATGATGGGTCTTTTGATGATGCTGGTATGTTGTTGCATCACAGGGATGGCTTTTGCAGCGTTGGTGATAGACTGTTGTAAACTGCTTGGGAGTTCTTTATAAGTAGTTGATCTTTTGTTGAAGAGGATGTCCCAGTTTACCTGTTCGCACCATGATTGTAATGTAGCGGTATCAATACCGGCAACTTTATAATCATGAAATTGGTAATCGATCTTGTTTTCTTTCAGCCAAGTGATGGCTTTTTTCACGGTGTCGCAATTGGGAATACCAAAAATTGTGTACATAGTTTTACAGTCGTTAAAGTCCTTTCAAATAGCCTATCTGCCGATTTTTGGGGAGATAGGTCCAATTGTATAGAATTTCGCCAATAATAACCCATTAATCTTTAATTTGTTCTCCAGCAATCGATAGACCTTGAGAATTTATCTACTTTGGATAGGGATACTGCTATCCTCAACACTTATTGCTCAGAATACGTCTGAGAAATCTCGCACACAGTTGGGGCTTATTATCGGTAATATACTGGAAGCAAAAACCGGAAAACCTTTGGCGTTTGCTTCCATTCAATTAAAAGATTTGAGTGATACTTCGCGCAGATTATCAACAGTTGCAGATAAAAATGGAGCATTTGAATTCAATAGGCTTTCACTTGGATATTACAGATTAACTGTGAACATGGTAGGTTTTGCTCAGATGAATATCGATAGTATTTATCTGCGCCCGGAGCGGTATGATTTTAATTTAGGAGATATCAAATTGAATGATGCTGCAAGCACTCTGAATGAGGTCATTGTATATGCCGAAAAACCATTGATTGAAAACAAGGATGATAAGATCACTTATAATGTTGGCGAAAGTGCTTTAAGTGGGGGAGCCAGTACTGCGGAATTACTGAAAAACATGCCCTTGGTCAATAATGATCCTAACGGTAAGATATTACTCAAAGGGAAAGAACCTAGAATTCTAATCGACGATAAGCCTACGGAGTTGAACGCACAACAGTTACAAGATCTTTTGGAAAGCTTACCCGGAAGCAGTATTGAAAAGATTGAGATCATGACCAACCCACCACCACAATATGCAACAGAGACGGGTGGTGTTATTAATATCGTTACCAAAAAAGGAAAGATTGGTTGGGTGGGTAGAACAACGCTGAGTATGGGAACAAGAGGAGAAGGTAATTTGGCAGCCAATGCCAGTTATCGAACACAGCCTTTTTCTATCAATATTACAGCCGGATTAGGGGGAAGTATTTTAACAGGTAACAGCTATTCTAAAAGAGAAAATATTTATCGAGACTCTACCAATTACTTTAATACAACAGGTTCATTCGAAAACAAAAACCTGCGTCCCAATCTCCGTGTGCAGACTGATTTTGAGATGAATAAAAGAAATCAGTTGAATTTTACGTATCAAGGAAATCTGAATTATTTTGATAATGAAAGTGTGAATACTTTCGTCAATATCAATCGAAATAAAGAAGTCTATAGAAATAGTACCAGAACCAATGGTAGCGAAGGTGAGGGGTATGGACATAACGCTTCTTTATCGTATACACATAAAGCAAAAAATCCGGCAGAGTTTATTCGGGTTATCCTGAATGTGAATGCGAATAAGAATAATAATGATCGGGCATTTTTTCAGGAGTTTTTGAATCCTGACTTTTCTGCAACGGGAATTGATTCAACACAATCGCAGTTCTTTGATAATCTCAATCGTTCTGCTTCCATACGTGCAGATTATAATAAACCTTTGAGAAAAAAAGGAGCCAATTTTTCTAGCGGGATATTTTATAATCGATCATTTTTTCATAATACACTGAATACAAGTTTCCTGAGAAAATCAGATGGAGTCTTTATTCCGAATGATATATTGAGTAATGATTTTGAGTTCTTACAAAATATCTTCACTGCCAGAGCCGGATTTGGATTGCCTTTTGAAAAAGGTTGGCGATTGAATTTTGGCTTGCAGGCAGAACATACTGAAATGGGGTTCGCATTTCTGAAGGGTAATGGTTCAAATGTGAATAATGGATACTGGAACGTATTGCCCAATATCTCTCTGCGGAAAGAATTTAATAAATCACTGAACTCTACTTTCATTTACCGTGCTACCATACGAAGACCCGGTATCGGCGAATTGAATCCCAATGTAGATTATAGTGATCCGTATAATCTTCGTTTTGGTAATCCTTATTTAAGACCTACACTTTCTGACAATTTTGATTGGAACCTAAGCTGGATCAAAGGGAAATACTATATCAATACGTCCATAGGGTATAATCGGTTGAAAGATGTATTCAATTCTATCCGTAATCTGGTAGGAGATGGAAAAACGGAAGTGAGTTGGCTCAATATTGCCGACAGACGTGAATATGAAGCCAGCATATGGGGCGGATATACCTTTAGCAAACAATTGCGGGTGAATACCAGTATGGGTTATACGATGAACAAATACAGTGAAACGGAAAAGAAGCTCTACCGTTATCGCGATGGCAATAGTTTTTACAGTAGTTTGAATTATACGTTTACCCCTAGCAATGTATTAACCTTTGAGGGAAATATTCGATTCAGCAATTTCGCCAATCCACAGGGGAGAAGCAGAAGTAATGTAAACATGAATTTAGGTGTGCAACATCGCTTCTTTGATCGTAGACTGATCTTGAGTTTTAATGCGATAGATCCATTCACGCCTCAAAGATTTACCAACTATACCTATGGCGCGAATTTTAACCTGGAGAGTTTTAATTCGAGTAATACGCGGAACTTTAGAATCGCTGTCAGTTATCAGTTGAATAAAGTGGTACAGAAATCGAAGCTGAGTGAGAAAGATAAAAAAGCAGCTTTGCAAAAAATCAAAGCTGTTCGTTAATCTTATCTTACAAACTGATGCCTAATCTAAATGCCAGTTGAGAAGTATAACTACTAAATCTCTCATACCGTAAGCTAAAGTTTAGGTTTTTGCTATTGGTACCTATCCCCGGTGAAAGAATAAAACTTTCTCCACCCTCTGTAAAAATGCCAATACCTGTTTCTCCTGATACATAAAAACGATCGGTAACCGGAAACATAACTCCAGACTTCAAAACAACAAAACCGCCATTTCTTTTATTGAAATAAGTAAATCCGGGTGTTACTGTCCAGCTTATCTTTTGTGTACTTACCGGAATAAAGCGAATATCAACACCTGAACTAAATCCACCCAGATTATCCAGAGAGTTGCCAAGACTGATTCCAAGATCTGAAATATACTTTTTAGGTTGTTTTGCTGTTGTTTGAGCGAAAGCGGTAATAGATGATAAAAGGAGTACGAGTAGTAAGTTTTTCTTCATAATGGTTGATTTCTAAAAAACCTCCGCAATTACTGTACCAAATTATAAATAGTTATTATATTAGAGGTATAAAGTCATACTATGAAATATGTAGTAAGTATGCTGTTGGCCGCTTTTATTATTGCGCTATTGGTTTTTGCCATTTTGTATTGGCTACTTCAATGGAGTTTTAAAGATTCAATAACACTTGGAGTAATCACGATCTTCATTGGCTTATTAAGTGAAGTTGCACGTTTCTTTCTATTGAAAAAGGGAAGTGATAAAGCTGAGCAGAGATAATCTCAGTTATGTTTGGCGGAAGTCGCTCAACTTACCTTGATTCTGTTTGCCAGCCAGCTTTTATGAACAGGAATCAACCAGTTTTCCAGTAATTCTTTCTTGTTGGCTACAAGATTATTAAAGTATAATGTATCCGGTACAATAAATTGATTTTCCAAAGCATAATTCAATTGCGAAAGTGGCAATAACTGCACCTTATCTTTTACAACAAAAGCCAGTTGTTGTCTGTCGAACATATTCACTTTGAAACGAGCTTCAATTTCTTTGATCATTTTTACAGAACTATCTGTACTGCATCCACTCACACCCGTAGCAGTTTCATCGGCCATAATTACAATGAATTGTCCAAAGAACAGATTCGCATACCCTTTTACAGGAGTACCATGACTCAACCAATTAGTAGTAAATTCATTGAAAATGGTTTCCAGCTCAAAAGCTTCACCCATAGAGAATAGTCGTGAAGATTGATATATCCACACCCGAGAACCGTCGTGGAAATCTGCCGGTACAAATGACTGATAGTTGAGATCCATACTGCAAAGATAGAGAGAATGTATGATGTCTGATTTCTGATGTCGGATGTCTGATGGCGAATTTTCGATTATGTATGAAAAAGATTGAAAATTTAAAAGTCAAAAGTCAAAAGTCAAAAGTCAAAAGTGAAAAATCAGAAATCCGACATCCTACATCTGAGATCTGCCATCACTCCATGCTTTGTGCCACCAACTCAGCTACATCCAATACCGCTACCTCATTTTCTTTTTCACGATTTTTTACACCGTCTGTCATCATGGTGTTGCAGAATGGGCAAGCTGCGGCGATAAATCCGGCACCTGTGGCAAGGGCTTCATCGGCTCTTTCAATATTGATGCGTTGATTGCCGGGTTCGTCTTCTTTGAACATTTGAGCACCACCAGCTCCACAGCAGAGACCTTTGCTTCTGCATCTTTTCATTTCAACGAGTTCGGCATCTAATGCTTCCAGCACTTTTCTGGGGGCTTCATAAATATTGTTGGCGCGTCCGAGGTAACAGCTATCATGGAAAGAGATTTTTTTTCCTTTAAAAGCACCTCCTTCTTTTAGTTGAATACGTCCTTCATCGATGAGTTGTTGTAAGAGCGTAGTATGATGAATGACTTCATAATTCCCACCCAACTCAGGGTATTCATTTTTGAGTGTATTGAAGCAGTGTGGACATGTCGTTACAATTTTTTTGATGCCATATCCATTCAGGATTTGAATATTCTGATAAGCCATCATCTGAAAGAGAAATTCATTTCCTGCTCTGCGGGCAGGATCGCCGGTACAGGCTTCTTCTTTACCTAGAATAGCATAACGCATCCCTACTTTATCCAGAATAGAGGCAAAGGCTTTGGTGATCTTCTGCGCTCTTTGATCAAAGCTACCGGCACAACCTACCCAAAATAAAATTTCAGGACTTTCACCATTCATTGCCATTTCTGCCATGGTCATCACTTTCATATGCATTCAGTTATTGCTGTTTACCAGCGGTTAGATATATGAATCCTTACGGCGTAAATTTATGGCTAACATTTTATACCACAATAGGATGTTTGAAGGGATATTTTTTCCATTGATACAAATCTTATTGAGTTTGCCTGATTGCTGATGTATATTGTAACCATTACATTTGAATTTTTAGCGTCGGACTATGGTGTATATCTTCTTCATGGCTTGTTTGATCAGCTTTCTGGGGCAATTACCCCTGGGTAATATGAGTTTTACCGCTACCCAAATCTGTATCCAGGAAGGGGCCAAAAAAGCATGGATGTATGCTATTGGAGTAGCCATTGTTGAGATGTTATACCTGAGATTTGCACTGACGGGCATGGATTGGGTCGTTCAACATCGTAGTTGGTTTGTGGCACTGGGTTGGATCACTGTATTGCTTTTTTTAGTATTGGGAATGCTGGCATTTATCTCTGCACGTAAACAAAAAAAAGAGGAACGTTCAGTGATCCTAGACAATCAACTGCATCGTTTCCTGCTCGGACTCACCATGAGCGCTTTAAATCCTGTTCAAATACCTTTTTGGTTCTTATGGACTTCCACCATGATTCAAACCCGTGTATTGCCTGTTACGGCCCCTGCTTTTCATGTGTTTACAATGGGTGCAGGCTTGGGAACCATTGCCGGATTGGCATTGTATATTCATGGAGGAAATTGGCTGGTGAAAAGAAACAATACCAGCAATAAAACCCTCAATCAGATCATGGGTGTGATATTCATCATCACGGCATTGATTCAGTTATACCGGATGTTGTACAAACCCTGGATCTAATCTACAATAAATAGGGTGCAACCGTTTTTGGAATAAGAGCGATGAGCATCCGCATGATCTCCAACCGTATATACTTGGCCCTTTTGCAATAAATGCTTTTCTCCATTGTGAAGCTCTGTTTCCATCTCGCCTTCAGCACAGAAAATAATATGTCCTTTATTACACCAATGATCAGCGAGATAATCGGGAGAATAAGTGACAAGTCTGATACGGATATCTTCACGATGAATGATCCGCCATTCTGCAAAACCGGTGATACCCGTATGGATCTCAGGTTCAATGGTATTGAAGTCTGTAATAGAGAAAGGAAATGGGGATAGTTTCATAGGTATTGGATGAAATTAGAAATCAGAAACAGGGAACAAAAAACAAGAAACAGGAAATGAAAATGTATCGTTCATGAAATATTTCCTTGTTTCTTGTTTCCTGCTCCTTATGCCTTATTCAATAAATTAAATAGCTCCGGACTTAAGTCCGGAGCTATTTAATTTATTGAATCGCCCACTGGTCTCTTTCTTCCGGAGAAAATTTCCAAGGAGCAAAATTATTTTCGGTATTGCTAAACATGCCATTCCATTCTTGTGGTGCATTGCTTTCTTCCATGATCAGTGATCTGCGTAATTCAGTAATGATATCTAATGGGGAGATACTCACCGGACATTCTTCCACACAAGCACTACAGGTGGTACAGGCTCTTAATTCTTCTACTGAGATATAATCATGTAATAATGATTTGCCATCATCCTGAAATGATTTATTGGTATCAATATTACGGCCTACTTCTTCCAGACGATCGCGGGTGGCCATCATGATCTTTCTTGGACTCAATAGTTTGCCGGTACTATTGGCTGGACAAGCAGCGGAGCATCTGCCACATTCAGTACAGCTATATGCATCCAATAAGTTTTTCCAGCTCAAATCAAATACATCTTTCGCGCCAAAACGCGCCGGTGGTGCTGCATCTGTGGGTGCAAGCTCGGGTTGCATGGCGTACAAGACTTCGTTTTGAACACTAGGCATATTTTTCATTTTCCCCGGAGATTCCAGTCTGGTATAGTATGCATTTGGGAATGCCAGCATAATATGTAAGTGCTTTGAATACGGCAAATAATTCAGGAAGGCAAAAATGCCCGCAATATGTAACCACCAGCATGTACGTTCGATGGCAACCAAAGTACTATCGGCAAAACCGGAGAACATGGGACTCAATAATCCTGAGAAATAAAATGAACCGGTAGCAGGATAGTGGCTGTCTCCTCTTTCTTGTAATACCAGATCAGTGGCATTCATGGTCAGAAAAAGACTCATGAGGACGATTTCTGTAATCAGAATATAATTGGCATCAGATCTTGGCCATCCGTTTAAGTCTTTGCTGATAAAACGTTTGAGTTTGATGATGTTTCTACGTGATAAAAAAACAATACAAACCAATATCACACCCACTGCTAAAAACTCAAATGCATTGATCAACCAATTGTACAACAAACCTAAGGGCTCAGCAAACAATCGATGTTTCCCTAAAATGCCATCCAATACAATTTCCAACACCTCCATATTGATGATGATAAATCCGGCATAGATCACGAAGTGCATAATCGCTACCAATGGATTGGAAAACATTTTCTTTTGTCCCAATGCAAGCAATAACAAGTTCCTCCAGCGTAAGGCAGGCTGATCGTTGAGTGCTTCCTCTTTTCCCAAAAGAATATTCCTGCGGATTTGTCCTGCTTTACGTGCGAATAACCAAACAGATACGGCTGCTAAAGCCACAAAAAGAATTTGTTGGAGATATTGCATACGATTGGTCTTAAGATGCTAAGATAGCAGTTTTGATTGGTTGGAAATGGGATTGTTGATTGGTTTTAATGTTCCTACATTTGAACATAAATCGCAGATATGGGTAACCGCAATTATATTTTAACCAAGGATGCAGCAGCTCGAAAACTGCATCGAATGGCATTGGAACTGGCTGAGCAATTGAATGGGGATGAAGCACCCGTGATCATCTTAGGCATCCGCAATAGTGGGATGGTGATCGCAGATAGAATCGCCGAACATCTAAAAAAATACATTTCCAACAATATACAAACCGCCTCGATCTCATTGGATAAAGGGGCTCCTAAAGAGGTGACTGTCAGCGATGCGATTGATTTTACCGGATTGCATGTAGTGATCGCAGATGATGTAACCAATAGCGGTAGAACATTATTATTCGCGTTAAAGCCCTTACTCAATTTTCACCCGAAAACCATTCAAACCCTTGTATTGGTAGAACGAATGCATAAAATGTTTCCGGTTAAACCAGATTATGTAGGATTGTCTGTTTCCACTACGCTTCAAGATCATATTCAGGTTGAAGTGAAAGAAGGGGAAGTGGAAGGGGCTTATATTTCCTAATCATGAAGACTGATGTTTACTCATGAAAATTGGGAAAATATTGATAAACTTGTTCAACAATCATTATAAAATCCACTTTTATGGATGCTAGAATACAAGAGAAAGTGAATACTTGGCTATCAGGTAACTATGACGAAACCACCAAAGATGCCATTAGAAATATGCCGGAGGATGAACAGGCAGATGCATTTTATCGTAACCTGGAGTTTGGTACCGGTGGATTAAGAGGTATTATGGGTGTAGGTACCAATCGCGTTAATAAATATACCATTGGTATGGCTACTCAAGGCTTCGCCAATTATTTAAAAAAGACGTATCCCAATCAAGAGATTAAAGTTTCTATCGGACACGATAGTCGCAATAACAGTCGGTTTTTCGCGGAAACAACTGCCAACGTATTTGCAGCCAATGGTATCAAGGTGTTTCTGTTTGAAGCATTAAGACCTACTCCTGAACTCAGTTTCTCGATCAGACATTTGGGATGTCATGCAGGGGTGGTATGTACAGCCTCACATAATCCTAAAGAATACAATGGTTACAAAGCATATTGGAATGATGGCGGACAATTGGTGCCACCGCATGATAAAAATGTGATCAAAGAAGTAGAAGCGATTACGAGTGTAGATGAAGTGTTATGGGAAGGCGGGGCGAATAATATTACACTAATGGGAGCTGAGATGGATCAGGCATACCTGCAAATGGTGAAAGGGTTAAGTGTATATCCGGATGTTATTGCAGCACAACATGATTTAAAAATTGTGTATACTCCTATACATGGAACAGGGATTACATTGGTCCCCGAAGTTTTAAAAGCGTTTGGATTTACCAATGTCACCGTAGTGCAAGAACAAGCTGTACCCGATGGTAATTTCCCTACTGTGATCTATCCGAATCCGGAAGAAAGTGAGACCATGAGTATTGGTCTGCAAAAAGCAAAAGCAATGGATGCGGATATTTTATTAGGCACAGATCCGGATGCAGACAGGGTAGGTATTGGTGTAAAAAATCACAAAGGTGAGTGGGTATTGATGAATGGGAACCAAACGGCTGTTCTGGCTTTTGCTTATATGATCGAAGCACGTAAAACAAAAGGCATTGCCCAGTCCAATGATATGGTGATTTCCACGATCGTAACTACCAACATGATCAATGAAGTAGCCAAACAAAACCAGGTAGCCTGCTACAATGTATTGACCGGCTTTAAATGGATCGCTGAACTGATCAAAGAAAAAGAAGGAAAAGAGAATTATGTGATTGGGGGAGAGGAAAGTTTTGGATTGATGATCGGAGATAAGATCAGAGATAAAGATGCCGTGAGTGCAGTGGCTTTGATGTGTGAAATGGCAGCTTATGAAAAAGCAAAAGGCAGAACTTTATTTGATAAGATGATAGAGTTATACATGCAGTATGGCTTCTATTATGAAAACCTGATCAGTATCACCAAGAAGGGAATGAATGGGCAAAAAGAAATTGCTGACATGATGGAAAATTATCGGAATCAGCCTCCTTCTTCTATTGATGGCTCTCCTGTGGTTACCTTATTGGATTATGAACTTCAAAAAGGTAAAAATCTGATTACCGGTGAAGAGTGGAAGATTGATCTTCCTAAAAGTAATGTGCTCCAGTTTATTACAGAAGATGGTAGTAAAATATCTGCTCGTCCTTCAGGAACGGAACCTAAGATCAAATTTTACTTTAGTGTGAATACTGTATTGAAAAGTAAAGAAGATTTTGATAGTACATATGCCTCACTTCAACAGAAGATTGAGCGGATCATTACTGATATGAAATTGAAGTGAGTCAAAAGAGGAATGTTGGGATTTGATTGATGGCTTATGGTTCATGGCTTATAGTCCATGGTCTATAGGAAAATAATGAGGTTATATCATAGTTTTGATATGGCCTCTTTTTTTAATTATTATGGGACGCGGATTATTATGATTATTTATGATTGATCATAATACATCATAAAAATCTGCGGCCCATCATACTACTTATTTCCTCTTAATTCTTAAATTCTTGAACTCACCATTTTGAATCGGGTACTCAGCTATCTTGTTACCATATTGATCGAATGTGAAATAGGTAAACTGGAATGTCCCGTTGATATAATCTGCACCGATCTTATTCAATGCCAAAGTACCATTCTGAGAGAAATGATGTACGATACGTGTTAAATTTACTTTATCATTTATTTCCAAAAAGTAAGCAGGTCTATTGGTACTAAGACTGATGGTTTTGCTTTCTGTAGCATTATCTCTGGTGAAATCTTCAATGATAAATTGAATTCGTGTACTGCTATCTGCGTTGATCTTTTTCTGAGCAGCGATGATCAACATATAGGGGCCGCCCTGTACCAACTGCTCTGAAGTAACAATAACAGTGTCAGGTACAAACGCTTGATTACCGGCAAGTGTAGCTTTAAAACTGGTAGTAGGAGGTGTGTAAGGAGTCGGCTTAGTGGTCTCCTTTTCGCAAGCTACCAGAAAACCTGCGATGCTTAAGATGGCTATGATCTTTTTCATGTTGTTTTTTTTGCAATACTACATATAGCTTATTGCTGCAAAAGGTGTCTTTGTATTTGCGGTTCTATTGATCTATTAAAGGTTTTTGGCATCACATGAATATGTGGGAAAATTGTCATTTCGATTTTTCTTTTCACAGTCGAAGAAAACAGAACGGACACCCATAGGGAAACAGTATATTCGTAAAGCTTATGAAACCGAAATTTGAAGATACCTACCAGCACAAAGGAATGAGGCGTCAGTTGATACAATTACTTCGAGAGAAAGGAATCACCGATGAAGCGGTACTCGAGGCGATGAATAATATCCCCCGTCATTTCTTTTTGGATTCTGCTTTTGATAAAATTGCGTATGAAGACAGGGCATTCCCGATAGGAGAAGGACAAACCATTTCTCAGCCCTATACTGTGGCTTATCAGACTCAGTTACTAAAGGTGAAAAAATTGGAAAAGGTATTAGAAATTGGAACGGGAAGTATGTACCAGTCTACAGTACTGGCAGAAATGGGCGCCAAAGTGTACACCATCGAACGTCAAAAAAAATTATACGATCAACACAGTTCCTATGTGTTTAAAATGAAGTATCCGAATTTAAAATTCTTCTTTGGAGATGGATTCGAAGGATTGCCTGCATTTCAACCTTATGATAAAATACTGATCACTGCAGCAGCGCCATTCATTCCACCAAAATTGGTACAGCAGTTGAAAGTAGGAGGCATCATGGTGTTACCGGTGGATGAAGGTGAAAACCAACGCATGCTCAGACTTACCAAACAAGAAGATGGTTCTTTGCAAGAAGAGGCTTTTGAAGAATTTTCTTTTGTGCCGATGCTGACAGGGAAGAATAGGTAGAGAATAAGAAATAGGAAATAAGAAACAGAAAGCAGGAAATAATAAATAGGAAACAAGAAATGAGAAAGTAGCCAAAACACATTTCTTGTTTCCTATTTATTATTTCCTATTTCTACTGCTGCATCATATCCATTCCACCGCCTTGATCGGCTTTGGTGTTTTTGCGTTTGAATAGAGCGGCATCAAACTTACCAAAACGATAGTTGAAGTTCAGACGTAAAACCTGCGGGTCTCTTCTTCGCTGGCTTGTCTGGCGGAAGAAATCACTTTCACTATAGGTTTCAAATAATTGGGTACGGAAAATATCATTCATACTTAAAGTGAGAGAACCACTTTGTCCATTTTTCCAGGTCCACTCTTTACGGATTGCTAAATCAAAGCCATAACGTGGGAGATTGAATCCCTGAGCAGTACCTTGCATACCACCACCCCACATCATACCACCGCCACCGCCGCCGCGACCACCACCACCTGTTCCTGGAGGTAATACGGTTTTAGCTTGGTAATCGCCACTGAACTGTATTGATAATCCTTTTGATACTTTGAATGCACTATTCATTTTTGCAAACCAGCTTACCCTAGCATCATTGCTGATGTTTTGTCCGGGAATGGTTGCATTGATTTTAGCACTGAACAAATTCGCACTTAAAGTCAGATCCCACCACTTGGTTACCGGCATTTTATTACTCAATTCCAAACCATAGATGATGCTGTTATCGGCATTGATGAATGAGTTGTAGAATACCAAGTTGGTATCTGCAGGATTCAGTTCATTTTTACCGGTATAAGAGTATCTGGTGATGAGGTTGGTGCTGTACTTGAAGAAACCTGTTACCAAGAAATTCGCCCCACGCTTGTACGCATTGTTATAAGATACTTCAAACGAGTTGGTAAATTCAGGTTTTAATCCGGCATTACCTACGCTGATGTTCTGAGGATCAGAAAAATCAGGGAAAGGCATCAACTGGAAGAAATTAGGTCTGTTTACACGACGTGAATAGTTCAATTGAAGATCTTGCTTATCATTAACCTTGTAAGTGATAAATGCACTTGGGAACAAGCTCAAAGGAAAATCAACTTTGAACTGTGCAGAGTCTGCACCTGTTGTTTTCAAAAGTGTACCGGTATAACTTGAACTCTCAGCACGTAAGCCCAATTGGTAACTGAATTTTTTCACTTTGAAGCTATAAGTAGCATAGGCTGCATATACCTGATCATTGAATCTGTATCGATTACTGATGGAAGGGATCAATGTATACTTGTTGGTGCTATAATCAAATCTATACTGGTTACTGGTATTGCCGAAATCACGTATTGCGGCACGTCCACCCAATTCCAGTTTGGTACTTTCTGTTAATGGATTTTCATAATCAGTCTGGAAAGTGTAAAACTTATTGGTACCATCACCGATGGTTTGTTGCAACAAAGCAGGGAACTTGATACTGTTATCAGTTCTGAATGTACTGGTATTTACAAATGAATTATTATCGTTCTTGCTTGAGTTGAAGTTGATATCCGCAGAGATATTTTCGCCACTGCGTGCAAAGTTGTGTTTGTAGCTTAGTTGTGTTCCAAAGTTTTGGAAATTACTGCGACTATTGTTCAGGATATCGTTGTAAGAAGTATATACACCACTCACTGTAGAATCTGCTCTTTGTGTATTGGTGTTGTCAAACTGACCTCTGTTATAATTGGCAGCGATTGAAATCGTATTTCTGTTGTCTACCAGGAAATCAAGACCACCTCTGAAGAATCCAAAGAAACCGGTACTCACACCTTTACCTACTATATACAAGCTGCTAGGTGTAGAGAAAAGGTTGTCGCGATCATTCATGGTATTGGTGATCGATTTACGCTGGTTGTAAGATCCACTTAAAAAAGCATTGATTTTATTCTGACGAATATTGATATCACCACCCAAATTGATTCTTCCACGAGAATCAACACCTGATCTCAGACCTCCGTTATAACCTACTTTCTTATTTTTCTTCAAAACAATATTCAAGATGCCTGCATTACCACCAGATGCATCAAATTTTGCTGATGGGTTGGTGATGAGTTCCACTTTGTCGATGATATCGGCAGGTAATTGATCCAGTGTGATCGTAGTTGGACGACCATCAATAAAAATAGTAGGTGCTGCATTACGCAGGGTAACATTTCCGTCTACATCTACATTCAAAGCAGGAATGTTTTTCATGATTTCAGTAGCGGTTTGTCCGGCACTCACTAAATTCTTGTCCACATTAAAGATCTTACGATCGATCCCCATTTCAAATTGAGGCTTGGCAGAAGAAGTTACGGTAACATTACCCAAATCGGTCGCATCCTGTTCCATTTTGATATTGCCCAGGTCTTTATCAGTCATACCTGCCATTTGCTGAAAGTTGGGACTTTCACCGCGAGCAGGCATTTTGATACCAAAAGAAACCGTTTTTTCCAGGTTCGCATAACCTAATGCACTGAATTTCAGCTTAAAATTGCCAAAAACAGGAAGGTTTTCAAAGCTGAAATCTCCATTGGCACGTGTAATTTGAGTATTCAGAACCGCTTCCACCATTTTCTTGGCTACGGTATCAAATCGGTTACCTGTAATTTGTACAGTTACGCCCTCGATGCCTTTATTGGTCTTACTATCAACGATTTTGCCATAAAAATGCCCCATATTCATATTTGGAGGCGCGCCGGCACCGCCCATTCTGGCACCTGGAAACTGGGCAGCAGCGGAAAAAGTCAAGAGGATGAAGGCGAAAAATGTAAATAATTTGTTCATGATGATCTATTGAAATATGCTGATGCAAAGTTGCATCGATGATTCGGGAACTTCTGTTTGTTTATACAGACGGTAGTAAGACAATTTTAAAGGGGTAAAGTTTGAAGCCAGCGTACCGGCAATAGGGGTATTCTCGGTGATACCATAGTTTTATTCGGTGACTATGTCAAAAGCGTCAATAAAACCTGTAATAAACCGATGATAAAACCTAAAACGGCACCAATCAGCTCCACAAAACGGAATTCCTTGGATAAAATAGACTGAAGGATCTCTTCTAATTTATCGCTGGAGAAAGCAGCTACTTTTTGGGTGACAATTTTTTCCAGATCTAATTCCTGTTGTAAATGACCCATATAGCGCTGCATGATCACAGGGAACAGGCTTTCCAGTTCTTTCATGAAAATACCTTTCAACTGCTGAATGGTGTTTTCACCGATAAACATGCTGATAACGGGCATTTCTTCTGCCAGTTTCTTGCGTAAGAACTGATCAATATGTTCTTCTACCACCGGCATTAACTTCTGTATATTATCGGGATGCACCAGTTTTTGTTGGATATCAGCAAAAGACAATAACTCCTGACTTACCAGTTTACCCAGTTTTTCAGCGAATTGTTGTTGTCTTTTCGGAAATATGCCCTGTATGGTAATCCCCAATATCTTTTTAGGCTCTTTGGGGTGGAACAGCATTTTAATGGCGATCCAGTTGGTAAACCAACCAATGAATGCAGAGATAACCGGAATCAGAAAAAGGATATAACTCATGTATAGAAATTTAAAAACCTATACGCCTTAGGAGTATAGGTTTTCGAGGGAGAACGATGGGTCTCGAACCCACGGCCTTCAGTGCCACAAACTGACGCTCTAACCAACTGAGCTACGCTCTCCGTTTTATGGGAGTGCAAAAATAGGGTAAAACAACATTTTATGCATCATTCAAGGCTGTTTTTTTTAAGCCGACCGTTCATCAAAACCTTTGTTAATTGGTTCTACAGAGAGCGGAACAAGTGTTGTTTTCAGTTATTTTTGGAAAGAATCATGCAAAAATTTAAGGAATTTATGAAGAGTAGAAAAGGTATAGTATTGCTCACCGTTGTATTATTCGGTGCGCTTTTTTTCGCATTCCGTTATACGTCCTCAGGTTATACGGATGTAGTGGCTTCACAAAGACAAAGACTATTGTCTGCAGTGGGCTCTTTATTAGAGTCGCAGCACTATAGTCCTAAAAATATCAATAACGATTTTTCAAAAAAACTATTCCAGAAGTATTTAGATGATCTCGATGGCGATAAGTCGTTTTTTCTTCAGTCAGATATCAACGCGTTAAAAAAGCATGAGTTGAATCTGGATGATGAGATCAAAGGTGCAGAAATCAAATTTGCACCTGAGGCTGGACAGATTTATGAAAAACGTTTGAACGCTGTTGGCGTTTTATACAAAGAAATTTTATCCAAGCCTTTTGATTTCACATTGGATGAAACAGCCATGCTCGATACCGATAAACTTGGATATGCAGCCAGTGAAGCCGAACAAAAAGAGCGTTGGAGAAAATTGCTGAAGTATTATACACTGGAACGTTTTGTAGAGTTACAAGAACAACGAGAGCAGAATAAAGAAAAAAAAGATTTTGAAGTAAAGACCGATGAGGAGTTAGAGAAGGAAGCGCGTGAAAAAGTACTCAAGGCAATGAACAAAAGATTTGATCGCATTAAAAATACGATCAAAGAAGAACAGCGTTTCAATACTTATATCAATTCTGTTACTAGTTTGATGGATCCGCATACCGACTATTTTGCTCCGGTTGAAAAAAGATCTTTTGATGAGCAAATGAGCGGTCGTTTTTATGGAATCGGTGCACAATTAACAGAAGATGATTATGGGGTAAAGATTGCTTCGATACAACCGGGCGGTGCCGCATTTAAGTCAGGAGAATTATCTGTGAATGATGTGATCCTGAAAGTAGCACAAGGAACGGCTGAGCCCGTTGATGTGGCTGGCTATGCTACAGAAGATGTTGTGAAATTGATTCGTGGTAACAAAGGAACAGAAGTGCGACTGACTGTGAAGAAATCAGATGGACTGATCAAGACCATCATTTTGCAAAGAGATGAAATTGTATTGGATGAAACATTTGCCAGAAGCGCAGTTGTGAATGAAGGCAATGAAAAGATCGGTTATATCTGGCTACCTGAGTTTTATGCCGACTATGAAAGAGAAAATGGCAATCGTTGTTCAGAAGATGTTGCCAAAGAGATCATTAAACTGAAAAAGGAAAACATTACCGGACTGGTAATTGATCTGCGTAACAATGGCGGTGGTTCATTGTATGAAGTGATACAAATGGTAGGCTTGTTCATCAACCAAGGTCCTGTGGTGCAGGTACGTGACAGAGATGGTAAGGCGAATGTATATGGTGATCAGCGTCCGGGTACCTTGTATGATGGTCCGCTGGCAGTGCTGGTAAATGAATTGAGTGCTTCTGCGAGTGAGATCTTCGCAGGTGCTATTCAAGATTATAGGAGAGGGGTGGTGATTGGTAGTACTTCTACCTATGGAAAAGGTACCGTACAGAAAACAGTACCCTTTGGTAATGTGGTAGATTTCAATAGCGGAAGAACAGATATGGGTGCGGTAAAACTCACTTTCCAAATGTTTTACCGTATCAATGGAGGATCTACTCAACTGAAAGGTATTGAACCGGATATTGTACTGCCGGATAGTTATGAATACCTAAAGATTCGCGAAAAAGATGTACCCCATGCCTTGCCTTGGGATCAGATAGAGAAAGCCACTTATCTTACCTGGCATAAAGATTATGGACATGATCAGGTGATACAGGCAGAGAAAGAAAGAGTGAAAGAAAATTCTTCGCTCAATCTTTTGAAAGATAATTTAATCTGGCTTTCTAAGTTGAATGAAGAACCTGCGAGTCTGAATCTTGATAAATACAAGTCTCTGCAAAAGCAAATTCGTTCAACGGTTTCACAGAATAATACTTTGTTGAGACTGAAAGAAGAAATGAATATAGTTCCTGCTGTGAGTGATCAGGATAAATTTTTCAATAACCCCGATAAAAACAAAGGCGAGCGCTATCAGGCTTGGTTAAGATCTTTAAAGACTGATATGCATATTGGAGAAACCGTGAAAGTGCTGAGTGGACTCTCTTCAGAATTTACAAAAGCTACTGCTGCGGTGAAATAGACATGATTTTTACTATGTTTGCAGGCATTACAGTTGTAATGCCTGTTTCTTTTTAAGACCTAAGTGAGCACATGGAACCTGAGAAAAAATGGTACGCTTTATACACCAAGCCCAGATGGGAGAAAAAAATAGATAGTTTATTGGTGCGTAAGGGAATTGAGAGTTGGTGTCCTTTGCAGAAAGTAGAACGCCAATGGAGCGACCGCAAAAAAATCATCGAAGATCCGCTGTTTAAATCCTACGTCTTTGTACATATTGACGACTCTGAACGCACCAAAGTGTTAATGACAGATGGGGTATTGAATTTCGTCTATTATCTCGGCAAACCTGCAGTGATCAAAGATGAAGAAGTGATGACCATCAAAAAATACCTCGCCGAAAAAGATGCGAGTCTGGCTATTCTAAGTGAAGAGGGTTATCAAGCTGAAATGAAGATCATGGTCAATCATGGTGTATTCATGGGGAATGAAGGAACTGTGATCAGAGGGGGGAAGAAAAAAGTCTATGTGAAACTCGAAAGTTTGGGGCAGGTGATGGTGGTGGAGTTTCCGACGGAGTATTTATCGCCGATGTGAGAGGGGGCTTATAGAGCTCCTGTAAAATATTTATTATTGGGGTGTGTATGTTGTGAGAATAAACAGGCTTTTCCTTGCTATTCTACCAAACCGAATGATCAGAAATACAAATGGCATGATTAACTCCATGCGAAACTTTTGGAAAGTTTCGGAACTTTCCAAAAGTTAACTCTCAGTTTTATAGTTTCGTTGCCCAAAATCTGTTTATTAATTCTCGAATATGATTCAGATTAGAACTATCAAGAGATATTATTCCAATTGTTGGAAGTTAGCACTTCACTGTTATAGAAGCACGAAACCCCAGCTTTTGCAAAACGGCTGTTAGGTGTAGTATTCATATCATAATAGCTCTTTTGTTATCCTTATTACTTTCATTCCATTCTTTGTGACACATAAGTAAATTCTCATTGTCATTTAATTCAAGCCATCTTACCATTCCTTTTTTATCCTTTTTTGAAATGTCATCTTTGTTTTGAATTGTCATAAATTCGATTCTTTGCTTAAAATCTGATTTTAGCCATAAATCTAATGATGGCATTGTTATTTTACCTAACGGTCTTCGAGTATTTTTTTCTTTAAGTTCAAAATGTGCTTCACCATGTTCCTTTCGTCCTCCATCTTCCGAACCTCCGCCATGCACCCAAATTTCAAAAGACAATAGATCTGACAATTTATTCATTCTCTTAAAATTCTCATGAACAGTGTATTTCTTGCCGTCTTCACCTTCAATGGTAAACCTACCTTCGATACTAAATCCTCTGAGTCCTATATTTTCAAATTGAACTAGTAGTTCAGGATTGTCAAAGGTGTATTCAATCATCCAAGTTCCATTAGGTAAGTCTTGAAATTCAATTGGTAATGATTGCCTATCGTCATTGTTAATCAAAAAGGAATCCGTTAGTCTAACACCTTCTTCTATTTTTTCTGTATGCTGGATGTTAATGTTGTTCTCTTTGTTATCCGAATGGAATTTATTCCTATAAAATTCTATCGCATGTGCAGAAATAACTAAATCATAAAAACCTATTTCATCATGATACCTGAGCATTTTTTTGTCAGGGATCATTACAGGTCCTAAAATTCTATTTTTAATGTCGTTACTCACGTCTGTTTATATTACACCTAACGTTTTGCAGCTTGGCGTAGTGGCGGATTTTTAGCACTAATGTTCAATCGAAGAACTGCACTTTGGGTTAGCACTAAACTGTCATAGTAGCTTGTCACCCGCTATTACGCCAAACTGCTGTTGTGCGTAGTTATTCTTTGTTTATCAGTCGTTTATGTTCTTTTTTTAACTCAGTCGGTTTAGTAATATATACTTTGTCGAACAGTTTTATTTTCTCTTCAAATGTCATATTCACATAGTCTTGATTTGAGCACCACCACTTATAAAAATCAACAGGTTGTGTAGAATACGGAACCGATGCTTGAACAGGTCTGTCGTAACCTTTGAATTCTATTCTTGTTTTTAAACCTAATGCGTCTTTGAAGTAGTCAGGATAGTATGCTTTTAATTTTGAAATGAGAAGGTCAAATACTTCTTTGTTTACTTTTAATGGCGTTTCCCTTCTAACAATGTCAAAAGAAATCGGGTCTTCTCTTAGCCACTCTGATACTCTTAATGTCCTAATGCCATTGTCGTTTGTGATTGTCAGTAAGTCTTTTAGAAAATAATATCTCTCAGCATTAGGATGGAAGATGTTCACGTTTGAATCTTCGTCCTTTTCTGTTGAAATTTCAGCTGCTTTCAGATCTTTTTTTTTAAGAGTTTCGATGATGTCAACGTTATTAGCTTCACCACCTTTGTATTTGTCAAGTAGAATATCAACGTCTGAACCGAGGAAAAAATCTTCGATAAAATCCCACCTTTCATTATTAGTGAAGCTCCTTAAAAAGAAATGATCAAAAATTTGATTGCTCAAATAATGTCTTTCAAGTGTCTTTGATAAAAGGCTGTTCGTATAGTAGGAGTTATTAGAATCTCTTTCAATCCTATTAGGATCGTTAATACGGATAAATACCATTGGATTCTCACCACCCTTAATTTCAAATGTTCCTAGTTCAAGCATCTCTAAGAAATAGCCAAGTCTAACATAGTTTATAGCATTGGTTTCTTTGTTAGTTACATATCTCTCTACTATTGAATTGTCAGTGTTGCCAAATAAATTATTGAGCCTAGTCATTAACGCAGTAAAATTCGCTAGGTATTGTGTATTGTAAACACGGTATTCGTAGCCATCAATACTCTTTCTTTGCTGCAAAAAGGCATTGCCTTCAATAACTCCTGGCTGTATAAGTCTTCCTGAATAAGATGACAGAATAAATCTTGAAAGCTTCTCTGCCTTCTCACTATCATTAAGAAAATTATTTAACTTTTGTTGAAATTCATCTTGTTTGAAAAAACCATCTGAATTAGCAAAGATGGTTTGAACTGCATTCAACAAGTTTTGTAACTTGTTAAATATGTTGTTGAAACTATCAAGTCTTTCAAAAGACATTTTTAATTGAGGTATTAATTCAATGTGGTCGTCTTTAAACAAGTTGCCAGTATAAAACTCTCGTTTTAGTATTGGAAAACTTTTATTTACGAAATGTTCATACCATAGCTTGTCAAGATCAATTTCTATAATGTTATTTCCATTACCTGATTTATCAATAACTCTAAATGTGTTTGAGTATTTGTGTGTTAGGGTATTTAAGTCTTGGCCTGAAATTCTTGCAAAAACTTTTACAAAGAGTTTTTTGGGTCTTGCTATGATTACATTGAATCTATGTTTAGCTAAATAATCCTTTTCGATCATCATTAACGCTGTCAGAACCTTTTGATCTAGATCCATTGCATTTTCGAAAATATGCCCAAAGTCATCTACAGATAAAAGTAGGTTTCTATTCTTGTTGTTTTTCAGATATGTTTTATGTATTTTTTTTAGCACTTCTTTAATTTGATATTGTCTAAGTGCTGACATTCCGTGGAGTGCTTTGGTATATCGTTGATCTTGTGAAGAGTAATTTAATGTAGCAAAACCTTTTATTTCTGGTTTCCTTGCAACCCTTCCTATTTCCTGAACATAGTCTGGTAATAAACCTGATGGAGCGTGGTGATATACAACTTGAATGTCTGATATATCCACTCCCATTCCAAAGGCTTTTGTTGAAATCATTATTTTTCTTTCACCACTCTTGAATTGTCTGTATGCAAACTCTTTGTTTAATGAATCTAATGATCCATAATAACCCGTTGCTATTTGCTGCTGGTCAGCATTAACTTGATCCAAGATTTGTCTGATATGACGAGTGTAAGGAGTATATACTAAAGTCTTTAATCCAAGTTCGTTTATCTTTTTAATAAAGTCTACCGTCTGACTTGTTTTGCTTGCTTCATATTTAATTGTGAACCGCTCATAGTTGTTAACGATAAATTCAATGTCGTTACGCTTTACTTGACCAATAAATATATGAGGGTTGTGCATTACTAAACTGTCAATGCTATCAAAGACCATATCGTTTGCACCACCGTAAATTGCAGTCGCAGTTACTGCAACCATAGGGAATTTTAGATTGTGAAATTTTCGCATTTTTCTGATATGATTTCCAAGAAACCAATAATCTACTCTAAAGTCACGACCCCAAGTTGTGATTAAGTGTGCTTCATCAATTACTAACAATCCAAGTCTTCTAAAGCCGATAAAATGAGTTATATCGTAAGAAAGCAACAATTCAGGAGACATATACAGAATGTCAATTTCCCCACTTTTACAACTTTCAATGATCCTTTCACGATCTATTAAACTTAACTCACTATTGATGTATGCCACCTTGTCAAAATTTCGATCCTTGTCTATTGCATTAACTTGGTCTTTCATTAATGCAATCAATGGAGAAACCACAATTGTTACATCTCCTTTTTCTGAAACATAGAACGCAGGGAGCTGAAACAGTAGGGATTTACCTGCTCCTGTAGGAGCAGTTAAAAACAAATCCCTACACGGTTCATCTCCTTTTGAATTTTCATATTCATTTATAATTGTTTCAACAATAAGTCCTTGAGATAATTCAGCAATTTCATTACCTATGTTAGGGTTCTTATAAACCGAAATATTTCTAAAAGAAGCATCTTCACCCCAAAATTTAGTCAGTAATTTTTGTGTCTGATCATTTACTTTATAATCTGAGGAAATAGATGATTCTTCTAAAATGAAAAGAGTTCCACCAAAACTGTCAAGTAATGAATTGAGTTTCTTTAATGTTTCAAGTATTGTTGGATTAAGCGGCTGTTTTGAATAAAACTTAACAACAGCTTTTTTTGAAAATATATTTTGTTCGATGCAGTTATTGAGAAAACTATCCAACGAATACGGATCAGAACTAACATCAATGCTTTCTAAAGTCTGATCACTTGAAAAGGTTAGTTCCTTTGAATTAGTGAAAATGTCAATAGATTCAAATGAATTAATTGGCGTTTTAATTGAGTAATAATATTTATCATTAATAGCTATTTGTTCTGCTTGATAAATTGGTAATCTTTCAGGTCGCAACTCAATATTTTCCTTTTCTTCCTTTTCCAAATATTGGCTCTTATCAATTGGAAAGAGTTGTCGTAGGTTGTCTTTTAGAATAACAACTCTATCTGTAAAGAAGGAAGGGTCAATATAGTTTATTAAGTAGCTAAATTGTGCAAATGATAATAAATGAAATTCCTTTGTCTGTTGAAGTGTTGTGAAAATTTTTGCAAACCAATCTTTATTGAATGTCAACTCGTCATTTTCCAAGTAAAATGTTTCAGGGTCTGCAAGAAAGTTGTTTAAAGTGTCTGAATTAATCAAATTTACCTGTCCTTGAACAACAAAAATTTGATTTGTCTTTTTAGATTTCAGTCTGTCAGCATTTTTGAGAATTAGGTCTGTGTAGAGTTCTTTAAACGTCATATTTTATTTTTCTTAGGTAGTGTCTGTCTTTTGTAATTACGCACAACTTATAAATTTACGAAACTCTCCAATTATAGCGTTAGTGCGTCAATCTCCCTAACTCCCTCAAAACAAACCCTATACAAAAATTGCCGCAACACAAAACAAGTTTCGCAAATACACAATGGGCAGTGGTTTTTAAACTAATATGCAAGCCTTACTAGCTCCAGCCATAAAAGCATGCTGTACATTTCAATAAGCACTAAAACAAAATTGGGAATAGTAAAAAATCTACCAGATGCCAAGGGGGTGGACATCATCGAATACAATATAAACAGGAAATTTGAAAAAACAAAGGGATTATAGAAATAGGCTGATTAGCTGCCTATTAAACACACCAATCCACTATTTGATTCGCCCATTCTTTTCTATATGGAGTGGAGATGCGAATATAATTATCAGTATACCCCTCCATCATCCCATTCTTCTCAAAAGCCTCAAATAAAACCTTACGGGTTTGTCCGTGATGTTGTTCGGTGAAGTATTGCATTTTCATATAAGAAAGATTGCGCAGTGTTTTATTGCGTTCATTTCTTACCGGAATGGGGATTACGGGTTTTATTTCCAATGCCTTGGTATGATCTCTTTCTGAGTAGGTGAATACATGCAAATAGGAAACATCCAGTGAATGTAAAAAATCAAAAGTTTCCTGAAAATGGGTATCGGTTTCACCCGGGAAACCAACGATCACATCCACGCCAATCGCACAATGTGGCATCAGCTTTTTGATCAGTGCCACACGTTCAGCATAGAGTTCGCGCTTATATCTTCTGCGCATTAATCCTAGAATTTCATTACTGCCACTTTGTAAAGGGATATGAAAATGGGGCATGAACTTATCACTGTTGGCTACAAAAGCGATGATATCATTGGTCAGTAAATTCGGTTCAATAGAGGATATGCGATAGCGTTCAATGCCTTGCACTTTGTCCAATGCCTGTATCAGCGAATAAAAGTCTTCTTCATGTCTGCCACCATCTGCGCCTTTACCGAAATCACCAAGGTTTACACCGGTTAATACAATTTCTTTCACGCCATTACCTGCCAATAGTTCCGCTTGCTTAACAACGTTTTCAATACTATCACTTCTGCTCTTACCTCTGGCCATGGGAATGGTACAAAAAGAACAGTTATAATCACAACCGTCTTGTACTTTCAAAAAAGTACGTGTTCGGTCGTTTTGTGAAAATGAAGCATTGAATCCACTGACTTCTTCAATATCACAGCTGCAGATACGGGTAGGATCACCTTTGGCCAATTCACTGATGTGCGAAGCAATATTGAATTTCTCTGCAGCACCCAGTACTAGGTCTACTCCGGGTATCTCAGCAATTTCTTTGGGTTTTAACTGTGCATAACAACCGGTAATCACCACAAAACTTTCCGGATTGCGACGCTGTATGCGTCTTACCAATTGGCGACATTCTTTATCCGCGTTATCGGTTACAGAGCAGGTATTGATCACGTACACGTCTGCCAGATCATCAAACTCTTTTTTCTCAAAACCTTCCTGTTCCAACATACGGGAAAGGGTAGAAGTTTCTGAAAAATTCAGTTTACAACCTAAGGTGTGAAATGCAACGCTACGCTTCTGACTCATGGGCCGCAAAGGTAGGAAGGAAAGATGATTCTGCATAGCCTGAAAGCACCCGTTTGCCCCACTCAAAAAAGCCTGACTACAAGTCCGGAACTCCAGAAACCCCAGTCACCTTCCATCAATTCATGGTTCTGAAAAACATGATCGAAGCTGATTCTCAGGTGTATTTTTTCCTTTTTAGAAAAAGCCAATAAGGCAGACTGTCTAAACCCATGATGACTCTCGCCATCCAACGAATAATGCCCCCAATGCGATGCCATGCTCAATGGGAAAATAATGGGATATTGCAATCCCAGATACCTATGGGTAATTCCATATTTAGGATTAAGCGGTTTCCCATTGATCACAACCATTTCTTTGGTACCGCCGAATAGGGCTTTACCTACTTCTGCATCCAAAAGTAGTTTTGGGGCAAGCCTGTAACTGAATTTACCCCCGATCCCCAGTCCAAAAGCATTTTGGCTCTTACTAATATCATATTGGGTTTGATGGAGTGACCCCACTATTGAGAATACTGTTTTCTTTTGTGCCTGAAGGGGCATACTGCTGATAAAAAACAAACAAAATGATAATAGTCGGGTCATGAATTATAGAGAAAGATGTTCGCTTTTTCGCTGCTTGTAATATGGGATTCTATCTGCCGTTTAACGTGTTGAGCTATTTATATAATTAGAATAGGATTAGATAGTTTAATCTCTAAACATCGTAACTAAAGGCTTTCCCTCCGTTTACTTTTTTTCTCTTAAGTAACTAAATTATCAGGAACCAGTACTAAACCTAATCTTGTTGCTTGT
>JACBFI010000023.1 GCA_013391385.1 Sediminibacterium sp. Gen4
CATCTGTCAACCCTCTATAAAGTAGTGGGGCAGCAAATAGTTGACGGTTGACAGACAGCAAGTAGAGGCCATAAGCTATTACCCATAAGCAATTCGCTAACTGTCAACTCTCAACTGTCATCTGTCAACCCTCTATAAAGTAGTGGGGCAGCAAATAGTTGACGGTTGACAGAAAGTAGAGGCCATAAGCTATTACCCATAAGCAATTCGCTAACTGCCAACTCACTACCGGACTAACACTTATTAGCTCTTTAACATATGATAGTATGGAAAGAAATCGATCAGGCATCTAAATATTAAATCAACCGATTTTATCAGAAAATGACCGCTTGATTTCAGCAAACAAATAAAATTATTGACTAAATTGCCCACCCCCGGGTATAAAAACAAATAGTATGGCAACGGATTTCAGAGAAAGGCAACAGAAAAATTACCGAATCATGCGCATGATCTATGATCTTTCCATGGCGGTGATTATACTTGGTACGGCGGTGCTGTTATTGTTGGCAGAAAAATTGAAGATTGAACAGTTATTATTGGTTGATCCAATGTTCAGATACTTAATGGGTGGCGTGTTTTTATTGTATGGTGGATTTAGATTGTATAGAGGGATTAAGCATGATTATTAACATGACCAGAAACATTTTTAATACAATTGGGTTATTGATTTTGGTTCTGTTCATAGGGTGTGCTGATCAGCAGGAAGCATCTGTTGCTACGGATACACCCACGAAAGGTACCATACGGATCAGTGTAGATGAAAGCTTTAAGCCGGTCATTGAAGAGCAGTTGAGGGTACATAAATCCTCTTTTCCTGAAACGGAGATTATCGTTTCCTATAAACCGGAATCAGATTGTTTCAGGGATCTGCAAAATGATAGTACGCGAATGGTCATTGTAGCGCGTGGATTAACAAAAACAGAGGCATCGTTCTTTGAGAATCAGTTGTCTTACTCACCACTGTATGGGGTGCTTGCTTATGATGCGGTTGCCGTAATCGTTAACAATCAATCTCCTGACAGTGTTTTTACCCTGAACAAGCTGAACAGCATCTTGAGTGGAAAGGATAAGATAACAGCAGTGATGGATGGTAATAAAGCTACTAGTACTGTTCGCTATTTGAAAGATTCCATACTAAAAGGGGCCGATTTTGGGTCGAATGTAGTAGCAGCGAATAATAGTCAGCATGTATTGGATATCGTATCCGGAAGAAAAGATGTAGTAGGTTTTATTGGGATCAGTTGGATAGCAGATAGTTATGATCCGGTTCAATTGGCTTATTTGAAAAAAATACGATTGGGGCTGGTAGAATGTGTTAAATGTGAGGAAAAAGATATATTCGCGAAGCCCTCACAGGCAACCATATCCTATGGACAATACCCTTTGGCACGGCCATTGTACTATGTATTAAAAGAGAACGCAACGGGACTCGGAACAGGCTTCATGAATTTCATGAGTATGGAAAGAGGACAGTTGATATTCCGAAGAGCATTTCTGGTTCCTGCTAAAATGGGTTTTGGAAAACGTTCAGGGAGTATAAAAGACGCAGATTAACATACAACTATAAAAACCGACAAATGAAGAAGACCGTTTCTTTGATCGTGACAGCGTTGCTTGCTGTACAGTGTTTGATGGCGCAGGTGGCTGATGGAATCAAATTCCTCAACTACGAAAAATATAAAAGCGCCCGTGAAACCTTGAAAAAGGCGTATGATGCCAATCCAAAAGATCCTCAAACGATCTATTGGTACGGTCAGTCCTTAATTGCAGCTGAGGCAGGTGGATTGACAAAAGACATGCTCAATGCTGCGAAAGCCTTGTATCAGCAGGGCTTACAGGATGTAGGCAGTGATGCTTGGTTATTGGTGGGCATGGGTCACTTAGAGATCCTTGACGGAGGTGATATCAATTCAGCCAAACAAAAGTTTGAACAGGCCATTACTGCAACTACAGAAACACGTGGTAGAAATAAAGGAAAGGCTAATCCAGGCATTTTAAATGCCATTGGTAGAGCTAATGCAGATGGTGGAAGTAAAGTGGGAGATCCTGCTTATGGTATTGAAAAATTAAAGCAGGCTGCTACACTCGATTTAACAAATCCTGATATCTATATCAATATGGGTATTAGTTACCTGAAATTGGGTGGTGAAAATGGTGGAGAAGCAGTTAAAGCTTACCAAGAAGCCATTACACGTGATCCTAAAAACGCAAAAGCTAAATTCCGTATCGGAAGAATTTACCAGAGTCAGAATAATAAAGATCTGTTTGAGCAATTCTACAATGATGCCATCAATACAGATCCTACTTATCCTCCGGTATATTATACCTTGTACAACTACTATGCAGACAAAGATGTACCCAAAGCAAAAGAGTATCTGGATAAATATGTAGCCAATGCAGATAAAGATCCTAAGACAGATCTATTCGTTGCTGACTACCTGTTCCGTGCCGGTAAGTATACCGAGAGCTTGGAAAAAGCTAGACAAATTGAAGCTGAAGTAGGTGGAATTGCAAATTTGCCTGAATTGAATGTAGTATATGCATATAACTATGATCGTACCAACGATTCAATAAAAGCTAAGGAATCCATTGAAAAATTCTTTGCAAGTGCTGATCCTTCAGCTATTACTACTTCTCAATGTGAATTAGCTACCAAGATTTATGCACGTTTCAAAGGAAGTGAAGCCCAGGCTGTAGCCTATATAGAAAAAGCAATGGCGCTGGATACACTAAAAAACAGCAAGATTGCTTATATGGGCAAAGCTGCTGAAATCTATGGTAAGGCAGGTATGTATCGTGAGCAATTAGGCTGGTTGCAAAAACAGTTGGAATTGAAAGGTGGAGCCATGGGCGAATATGAGTATTATCAGTTTACCAGCACTGCTTTGAATGGAAAAGATTATCCTTTGACTATTGAGTTGGCAAAAAAATATCTCGCGGCATTCCCGGATAAACCACAGCCTTATTCTTTCCTGAAAAGAGCGGCATTAGCATCGGATCCTGATACTACTACAGGTGCAGCTATTGAAGTATTGGATTATTTGGATTCTTTCTATATGAAGGATCAGGAAAAGAATAAAAAAGCGATCTTCCTGAATTTGTATTACAGACTACAGTATTACGTGAATAAATCAAAGGAATTGGAAAAAGGATTGGAAGTAGCAGATAAAATGCTGGCTTTATATCCAACTCCGGGCGATGAAAATCAATATGCTACAAGTGCAAAAGGTGCAATTGTAGAAGGTATTAAAGCCCGAGAAAAACAAGGTTCAGGTAATAAATCCACTTCTGCAACCTCCTCTGGTGGGTCAGGAAGTTAAGTTTCTAAATAATTCGGTAAAACTCCTCCAATAACGGGGGAGTTTTTCTTTTTATATGCTTTCACAGGCTTATTTTTGCCGGACATTAATGTTTTAACATGAACTGGCTTATCCAACTGTTAGATGCATCAGCAACCAGCAATGCTGCTGGTTATTTACCGATCGGTATTCAATTGATTTTTGCCGCGGGTTTTGTGGCTACCATGATAGCTGTATCACAGTGGGTGGGTCCAAAACGTAAAACAGCCGATAAACTGGAAACCTTTGCCAGCGGTATTGAAAGTCATGGAGATGCGCGTCAACCCATGGCGATCAAGTATTTTCTGGTCGCGATTCTGTTTGTGCTATTTGATGTGGAAGTGATTTTCTTCTATCCCTATGCCGTTAATTTCAGAGAACTGGGATGGGATGGGTTTCTGGCTGTATTGATGTTTGTATCCTTCTTCCTGATTGGATTTATCTATATCGTGAAGAAAGGGGCCCTTAAATGGGAAGATTAAACCGGCTGTGGTAAGATTCACGGCTTTTTGACAACAAGACAAAGCTTTGATGGTTATATAAGCAACCATTACAAATAACCGAAAGATTATGGCACGTCCCGTTAGATTTAATATCAACCCCATACCCGCTAATACTGCCGATGCTATTTCGACTGTAGAAGCTCCGCAGGGATATTCAGGGGAAGGTTTTTTTACCACGAAATTGAGTGATGTTGTTGGATTGGCTCGCAAGAACTCTATCTGGCCGCTTCCTTTTGCCACTTCTTGTTGTGGCATCGAATTCATGGCTACCATGGGTTCTCACTATGACCTGGCTCGTTTTGGCTCTGAACGTGTGGGTTTCTCTCCTCGTCAGTGTGATCTATTGATGGTGATGGGTACCATCGCCAAAAAAATGGGTCCTGTTTTACGTCAGGTGTATCTACAGATGGCTGAACCCCGTTGGGTGATAGCCGTAGGAGCCTGCGCCTCCAGTGGTGGAATTTTTGATACTTACAGCGTTTTACAGGGAATAGATCAAGTGATTCCGGTGGATGTATATGTTCCGGGTTGCCCTCCTCGCCCAGAAGCTATTTTGGATGGATTTATGAAGATTCAAGACTTGGTCGGACAAGAAAGCATTAGAAGAAGAAACAGCGAGCATTATAAAGCATTGCTGAACAGTTACGGAATTCAATAATTAACCATGGACCATGGACCATGGACCATGGACTATGTACAAAAACATAAAAATGGCATTAACGAATTCATACATACAGGAAAAATTAAAAGAGAAGTTTGGTGATCAGGTGTACAATTTTGAGGAAACCTATGGGATGCTCAGTTTTGAAGCACCTAAAGATCACAACCTGAAAGTGATGCAGTTTTTATATGATGATGAAACACTTCAGTTTCGTTTCCTGACAGATTTATGTGCAGTGAATTATCCGGATGATGCGGGAAGAGAATTAGCAGTTGTATATCATTTGCACAATCTGGTTGAGAATGTACGCATTCGTTTTAAAGTATTTACGGCTGTAGAAACACCTGATGTATTCACGGCATCTCAGTTATTCTCAAGTGCTAACTGGATGGAACGTGAAACTTATGATTTCTATGGAGTAAATTTTGTAGGTCATCCCAATCTGAAACGCATTTTGAATGTAGATGAGATGGATTATTTCCCATTAAGGAAAGAGTATCCATTAGAAGATCAAACAAGGATTGATAAGGATGATGAAATGTTTGGAAGAGGATGAGAAAAAAAGTCAAAAGTGAAAAGTCAAAAGTCAAAAAATATTCCCTTTCACTTTTCACCTTTCACTTTTCACAAATAATTGGCCGATCAATATAAGAAACATGTTAGCGCAACAACAACAGAATATCAAATTACCGGAAGGTTCCATTGAAAAGGAAACCACTACGTTAAACGTAGGACCTACACACCCTGCAACACACGGTGTATTCCAAAATATCATGGAATTGGATGGTGAAAGAGTGGTATCAACTGAACAAACCGTTGGATATATTCATCGTGCATTTGAAAAACTGGCAGAACGTAGACCACTCTATCAGGTTACGCCAATTACTGACCGTTTGAATTATTGCAGCAGTCCGATCAATAATATGGGTTGGCACCTGACCTGTGAAAAATTATTGGGTGTTCAAACGCCCAAGCGTGTTGATTACTTGCGCGTGATCATTATGGAGTTGGCACGTATTTCTGATCACCTGATCTGTAACTCTATTGTGGGTGTGGATACAGGAGCGTATACAGGGTTCTTGTATGTGATGCAATACCGTGAATTAATCTATGAAATATATGAAGAAGTATGTGGGTCCCGCCTTACTACTAATATTGGGCGTATTGGCGGTTTTGAAAGGAATTTCTCAAATACAGCATTTACGAAACTCGAGAAATTCTTAAATGAATATCCGAAAGTGTTGAAAGAGTTTGAAAACCTTTTCACACGTAATCGCATTTTCATGGACCGTACACAAGGTACCGGTGGTATCAGTGCTGAAAGAGCATTGAACTATGGGTTTACCGGTCCAAATCTGCGCGCTGCAGGAGTTGATTATGATGTGCGTGTACATAACCCTTACAGCAGTTATGAAGATTTTAATTTCACAGTTCCTGTTGGTAAAACAGGCGATAACTATGATCGCTTCTTGGTGCGTAATGCGGAAATGTGGCAGAGCTTAAGCATCATTGAACAAGCCTATCAGAAAATTCAAGAGTTCAAAGGTGCAGATGCAGAAGTGTATCATGCTAATGTTCCTGAATATTATCTGCCAAAGAAGGAAGATGTGTATACCAAGATGGAAGCCTTGATTTGGCATTTCAAAATCATCATGGGTGAGGTAGACATGCCAAAAGGTGAAGTGTACCATGCAGTAGAAGGTGGTAATGGTGAGTTAGGCTTTTATCTGATCAGTGATGGAGGAAGAACACCATTCCGTCTGCATTTCAGAAGACCTTGTTTCATTTATTATCAGGCATATCCTGAGCTGATCCAAGGTGGTATGTTGAGTGATGCGATTGTAACGATGAGTAGTTTGAATCTAATTGCAGGAGAATTAGATGCATAATAATTTGAAAATTTGAAGATTTGAAAATGTACTAATTATTGGAAGGGTTCATTTTCAAATTTTCAAATTTTCAAATTTCCAAATTTGAATTGTATGTTGAAATTTTCAGAAGAACAAATGACCGAATTCAAGCGCTTGGTAGCGCGTTATCCGGAAGGCAAGCAGAAAAGTGCATTGCTTCCGGTTTTGCATTTGGCACAAGATAGTTTTGGCGGATGGTTAAGTGCTGAAACAATGGATTATGTAGCAGAGCTGTTGCAGATCACTCCCATCGAAGTGTATGAGGTAGCAACTTTTTATAGCATGTACAACCTCAAGCCCGTAGGTAAATACATGTTTGAAGTTTGTCAGACTGGTCCATGTATGTTGAGAGGTAGTGATGATATCATTGCTTATATCGGAGAAAAACTGGGCATCAAACCCGGAGAAACAACAGCCGATGGAATGTTTACATTGAAAACAGTAGAATGCTTAGGTGCATGTGGATATGCTCCCATGATGCAACTCGGTAAACACTATCGTGAACACCTGACCAAAGAAAAAGTAGACGCTATCATTGACGAATGCAGAAAAACAGCAGCAAGCTTAAATTAACAAGATGAAAAATTTGATCTACATATTTCTTATGTCATTGTTCTTTGCTGCTTGTAGTGAAGTGTCTAATACAGAAGTGGTAGAGAAAACAACGGTTGCGGTAGATGATTCGGAAGTGACAAAAATTGTTGATGGTGCCACCGCTCAAAACTCATTAGATGTTGTAGGTACCTATAAAGGGGTGTTGCCTTGTGCAGATTGTGAAGGCATGGAAACAATGATTGAATTGAAATCAGATTCAACCTATTCCAGAGTCATTACATACTTGGGTAAAAAGGAAAATAGTTTTACAGCATCGGGTAAGTGGAATTGGATTAGCGGTTCTACCATTAGTTTAGGAAGTATCAAAGAAGGACCGAATCAATATTTTGTTGCCGAAGGGAAATTGATTCAGTTGGATATGAGTGGCAACAGAATCACCGGCGAACTCGCTGCTAAATACGAATTAAAAAAACAGTAGTTGAATAGTATTTAAAATTCCCGAAAGGGATATGAGGATATGAGTAAAAAATTATTACTGGAAAAGGCACATGTAGAAGGCATCCGCTACTTCGATGTATATCGGAGAGAAGGTGGGTATAGAAGTGTTGAAAAAGCACTCAAAGAGATGAGCCCAGAAGCCATTGTGGAAGAAGTGAAGAAAAGTGGCCTTCGTGGTCGTGGTGGCGCGGGTTTCCCTGCCGGAATGAAATGGAGCTTCATTGCAAAGCCTGAAGGCGTACCACGTCACTTGGTGTGTAATGCCGATGAGAGTGAACCCGGTACATTCAAAGACCGCTACTTGATGGAATTCATTCCTCACTTATTGATTGAAGGTTTGATCGTTTCCTCTTTTGCATTGGGAAGTAATGATACTTATATCTACATCCGCGGGGAATATGCATGGATCGTTGACATTTTGGAGCAAGCAATTACAGAAGCCAAGAACAATGGCTTTCTTGGTAAAAATATTTTAGGAAGTGGTTTTGATTGTAACATCCATGTACAAAGAGGTGCAGGTGCCTATATCTGCGGAGAAGAAACTGCATTGATTGAATCATTGGAAGGTAAACGCGGTAACCCAAGAATCAAACCTCCGTTCCCTGCTGTGAAAGGAGTGTGGGACAGACCTACGGTAGTGAACAACGTGGAGACATTAGCTGCAGTGGTGCCGATCATCAATATGGGTGGTGATGAATATGCGAAGATTGGTGTAGGGAGATCAACAGGAACAAAACTGATCAGTGCTTGCGGTAATATCAACAAACCCGGTGTTTACGAGATCGATATGACCATCTCTGTAGAAGAATTTATTTACAGTGATGAGTACTGTGGTGGTATTCCCAACGGAAAAAAATTGAAAGCATGTATTCCAGGTGGTTCTTCTGTGCCCATTCTTCCTGCTAATCTTTTGTTGAAAACAGCGAAGGGTGAAACCCGTTACATGAATTACGAAAGTTTGGCTGACGGTGGTTTTGCCAGTGGCTCCATGATGGGTTCTGGTGGATTCATTGTATTGGATGAAGATCAATGTGTGGTTCGTCACACCTTATCATTGGCTCGTTTCTACAGACATGAAAGTTGCGGGCAATGTTCACCTTGTAGAGAAGGAACGGGATGGATGGAAAAGATTCTCAAGAACATCGAATACGGAAATGGAAAGATGAGTGATATCGATCTGCTTTGGGATATCCAACGCAAGATCGAGGGAAATACGATTTGTCCATTAGGTGATGCCGCAGCATGGCCTGTAGCAGCAGCAATTAGACATTTCAGAGATGAATTCGAATGGCATGTCTTGAATCCAGAAGAATCACAGAAGAGGAATTATGGGTTGGCGCATTATGCAGATCCGATACATGTGCCGGTTGCATAATTAAAAAGTAAAAAGTAAAAATTCAAAAAATGGATGTTGAATTTGATGCTTTTGAAGTTAATGAGGGAGAGAAGCCTTACAATATCAGACATAGATGTTTTTTCTTTTCTAAAGAGATTCTATTCTTTGTCAAAGATTGTAAGTATGAAAAAGTATATAGTTCTTTATTTGATCAGTTAGTAAGAAGTGCTACCTCTATAGGCGTGAATGTAGTAGAAGGTAAAGCAGGGAGCTCTAAAAAAGATTGGAACAAGTATCTGGTAATAGCACTGAAATCGGCTAATGAAACAAAGTATTGGTTATGTTTAATAAGAGATACACAAGAAGTTTCTAAGGAGAAAGTAAACGAACTGATCAAAGAAGCAGATGAATTGTCAAAGATCATTGCTTCAATAATAATAAACGCTAAATAGTCATCGTCAGGTTTTTTTTGACTTTTTAATTTTGACTTTTGACTTTTTAATTTTGAATTAATATTATGTCTGACCAACAACAATTGTTTAAAGTAACAATCGACAACATCACAATTGAAGTTCCAGCAGGAACAACAATTCTGAATGCTGCACGTAAGATCGGCGGTGATGTAGCACCCCCGGCTATGTGTTATTACAGTAAGCTGGAAGGAACTGGTGGTAAATGTCGTACCTGTTTGGTGGAAGTAAGCAAAGGTTCTGAAAAAGATCCACGGCCTATGCCTAAGCTGGTGGCGTCTTGTCGTACCACAGTGATGGATGGCATGGAAGTAAAAAATATCACCAGTGAAAAAGTGCTCGATGCTAGAGCAGGTGTTGTTGAATTCCTTTTGTTGAATCATCCTTTGGATTGTCCTATCTGTGACCAGGCAGGTGAATGTCATTTGCAAGATCTCAGCTACGAGCACGGTAAAGAAGGCACACGTTACGAATTCCAAAGAAGAACATTTAAGAAACACGATATCGGTCCATACATTCAATTACATATGACGCGTTGCATTCTTTGCTACCGTTGTGTATTCACGGCTGATCAACTCACCAAAAAACGTGAGCATGGTGTATTGGATCGCGGAGATCATGCTGAAATCGCCACATTCATCGAGAAGAGTCTTGAAAATGATTTCATCGGTAATGTGATCGATGTTTGTCCGGTAGGTGCGCTTACTGACAAAACATTCCGTTTCAAAAACAGGGTATGGTTCCTGAAGCCTATGGATGCGCATCGAGATTGTCCAACATGTAGCGGTCGTGTTACACTGTGGAACAGAGGCGATGAAGTATTTCGTGTTACAGCCAGAAAAGATGAGTGGGGTGAAGTAGAAGATACGCCTGATGGAAAGCCCGGATGGATTTGTAATACTTGTCGCTTCGAAAAGAAAAAAACAAGCGATTGGGTAATCGAAGGTCCTCGTTTGATTAATAGGCACTCAGTGATTTCACAAGGACATTATGCAGGTAAAGTAGGTACTCATATGCCAACTGAAACCTTTGAAGCAGTGAATGACGGACGCAAACCTAAACTGCTGATGGATATTCATTCAGTAAGCGAAGTGAATAAACCGGAAGTACAATTGAGTCTGATCGATGGACCGGCTCATTCCAAAGTATTTAATCAGAATAACGACTAATTGAATTCTATATCATGACACTACTTGCTTTTGATTGGGCATTATTGATAGAAAAACTAGCACTGATCGCAGTTATTGTGTTTGGTAGTCTGGGCATTGCTTTGTACACCACTTTCGCTGAAAGAAAAGTAGCGGCTGTTTTGCAAGACAGACCCGGTCCAAACCGTGCAGGTCCTTTTGGATTGTTTCAACCATTTGCAGATGGATTGAAATTGATCATGAAAGAAGAAATCATACCCAACACTTCTAATAAAGTCTTATTTGTTTTGGGGCCGGGTTTGGCGATGACTGCAGCTTTGATGACTTGTGCAGTTATTCCATGGAGTAGTCATGTTGAATTGTTTGACAGAAAGATCGAATTGCAAATTGCAGATATCAATATCGGAATCCTCTATGTTTTTGGTGTAGTCAGTATGGGTGTGTATGGTATCATGATTGGAGGATGGGCATCCAATAATAAATTCTCTTTGATGGCAGCTCTTCGTGGTGCTTCTCAAGCCATCAGTTATGAATTGGCCATGGGACTTTCACTGATCGCTGTATTAATGTTATCCGGCTCATTGAGTTTGAAAAGTATTGTAGGAGAACAAATGGCAGATGGCAATCTTTGGAATATTGCTTACCAGCCTTTAGGTTTCTTTATCTTCTTTATCTGTGCATTGGCAGAATGTAATCGTACACCTTTTGATCTTCCTGAAGCAGAAAATGAATTGAACTTCGGATATCACCAGGAATATTCATCTATGAAGTTGGGCTTTTATCTGTTCGCTGAATATGTGAACATGATCATGAGCAGTGCGGTAATGGCTTGTTTGTATTTTGGAGGGTATGATATTCCATTCTTGGATGAGTCAACATTGGCACCCAATATTGCGGCATTATTAGGAGTGGGTGCATTACTAACGAAGATTGTAATCTTTATTTTCATATTCATGTGGATACGCTGGACAATCCCGCGTTTCCGTTATGATCAGCTGATGAACCTTGGTTGGAAAACCATGATTCCATTGGCACTAGCAAATATGCTGATTACTGGAGCAGTGATATTGTGGAAGGCGGGGGCATGATAATAGTGAGTAGTCATTAGTGAGTAGAACAAAAAAAGCTCACTACTCACTACTGACTATTCACTGATAAACTTGGCATCAATAGGTTAGAAAAATATTTTTGCAAACATTAAACATCCCTAAGGGATAGAACATATGCAGGCATTAACAAACAGGGGACAAGAAGTGAGTCGGAAGCCAATGAGCTTCATGGAGCGACTGTATATACCGGCAATTCTGAAGGGTATGGCCATTACATTCAGTCATATCTTCAAGAAAAAGCCCACCATTCGTTATCCAGAAGAAAAACGCCCTTTTAGTCCGGTGTTTAGAGGGTTGCATGTGTTGAATAGAGATGAAGAAGGACGTGAACGTTGTACTGCTTGTGGATTATGTGCAGTTGCTTGTCCGGCAGAAGCCATTACTATGGAAGCTGCAGAAAGATTGCCCAATGAAGAGAACTTGTACCGTGAAGAAAAGTACGCAGCTAAATATGAGATCAATATGTTGCGTTGTATCTTCTGTGGACTTTGTGAAGAAGCTTGTCCAAAAGACGCGATTTATTTGAGTGAAACATTTGCTCCGGCCAATTATACCAGGAAAGGATTTATTTACGGAAAAGAAGAGTTGTTGATACCCAATCCTAAAACAGAGCCAGAAGCACATGCGAAAGCTAAAGGATTGTAATAAAGAATAATCAGTTGTATTGTTATTACAACTTATTATAAAACCTAATTAAAACACCAATGAGTATAACACAGATCATGTTTTTCTTTTTGTCGGCACTGGCTGTTTTCTCAGCTATCATGGTACTGGTAAGCCGAAATCCGGTGCACAGTGTATTGTGGTTGATTGCGGTGTTTTTTGCCATTTCAGGTCATTATATTTTACTCAATGCACAATTCCTTGCTATCGTTAATCTGATCGTGTATGCAGGTGCCATCATGGTACTCTTCCTTTTTGTGATCATGTTAATGAACCTCAATAAAGAGTCTGAACCCAATAAACATATTTGGATGAAACTCGCAGGAGCGATTTCAGGCGGATGTTTTCTAATGGTAATGGTATCACTTGTGCGTCAGGCAGCAGATTTCCAAGGTAAAGAAGCTTTGGTAGGAACGGGAGATATCGGATTGATCAAGAATCTGGGTAAAGCCCTGTTCAGTAACTATGTAGTTCCATTCGAAATCAGCAGCGTGCTGTTTTTAAGTGCGATGGTGGGGGCTGTGGTGATTGGGAAGAAGGAGTAGTAGAGCTAATAGGTCATAGCCAATAGGTTATGGCAAATCAAATAATATCAATGGCTATAAGCCATGAACAATAAGCTATAATATGCCAATACAATACTATATCTATCTAAGTCTCGCACTCTTCAGCATTGGAATTATTGGGGTGCTGACACGCAGGAATGCGATCATTGTTTTTATGTGCATTGAATTGATGTTGAATGCGGTGAATTTATTGTTGGTGGCTTTTTCTAAAATGCACCATGGTACTGCATTGGCTACAGACGCGGCAACAACAGCAGGTATTGACGGACAACTATTTGTATTTTTTATCATGGTAGTGGCAGCAGCAGAGGTAAGTGTGGGATTGGCCATTATCGTAATGATGTATCGTAACATACATTCAGTAGATATTAATTTCCTTAATCGTTTGAAGAATTAATATTTATTGGTAAGACAGAACTGATTCATGATCATACTTCAATATTGAAGTGTAAAAGTCCCGCAAGGGAGCAAGGCTATGAGTAAACTTGTTTATTTGGTACCACTTTTTCCTTTGATCGGTTTCCTGATCAATGGACTGGGAAGAAAGTCATTGTCTAAATCAATGATCAGTATCATTGGTTGTGGCGTGATGCTCGCTTCATTTGTTGTGAGCCTCTTGGTGTTTTTTGATGTAAAGGCGAATGGTGCAACAACTGTTGAACTGTTTTCTTTTATCCGGGCAGCTGATTTTCAGATTCCATTTGCCTTTCAGGTAGATCAGTTGTCTTCTTTGTTCCTGTTGATCATTACAGGCATTGGATTTTTAATTCACTTGTATTCCGCTGCTTACATGCATGAAGAAGAGGAGCAGCATTTCGGGAGGTATTTTGCGTATCTGAATTTGTTTGTATTCTCCATGTTGCTATTGGTATTGGGAGCCAATTATGTGATCATGTTCATAGGTTGGGAAGGTGTGGGTCTTTGTTCTTATTTGTTGATTGGATATTGGTTTAAAAATGATCAATACAATTATGCAGCTAAGAAGGCTTTTGTGATGAATCGTATTGGTGATCTAGGCTTCTTGTTGGCTGTATTCTGGTTATTATTCAAGTTAGGTACTGTTACTTATGGAGATGTATTCTCTCGCGTATCAGAGCTTTCTTCTTTTGATATTACTGCTATCACCATCTTATTATTTGTGGGTGCCATGGGTAAGAGTGCACAGATACCTTTATACACATGGCTTCCTGATGCCATGGCGGGTCCTACACCCGTATCTGCATTGATCCATGCTGCTACGATGGTTACAGCAGGTATCTACATGATTGCGCGTAGTAACATTCTTTATACAATGTCACATGTTTCTCAGACATTGGTTGCTATTACCGGTTTGGCTACTGCAATTTTTGCGGCAACCATTGCATTGAAGCAAAATGATATCAAAAAAGTATTGGCGTATTCAACAGTCAGTCAATTGGGTTATATGTTTTTGGGCTTAGGTGTAGGTGCATACACCGGTGCAGTATTTCATGTGATGACACACGCTTTTTTCAAAGCCTTATTATTCTTAGGCGCCGGTTCTGTAATCCATGCCATGCATCATGAACAAGATATCAGAAAGATGGGTGGATTGAAAAAACATATGCCCATCACACATATCACATTCCTATTAGCTTGTTTAGCAATTGCAGGAATTCCTCCTTTTTCAGGATTTTTCTCAAAAGATGAAATTTTAATGGCTGCCTACAGCGCCAATCCTATTTACTACTATGTTGGATTAGGTGGTGCATTGATGACCGCATTCTACATGTTCCGTTTATACAGTCTTACTTTCCTAGGATCATTCAGAGGTACACACGAACAAGCACATCATTTGCATGAAAGTCCGTCTCCGATGACCATTCCTTTGATTGTACTGGCTGTATTGTCTGTATTTGGAGGTTTTGTAGGAATTCCGGAAGTGTTTGCATCTGATGCACATAGCCTCGAACATTTTCTTGCTCCGATATTCGCTGAGTCAAACAAATTAGCGCATGCACATCATTTGACCCATTCGCAGGAATATATCATGATGGGAGTGTCAACGGCACTGATCATTGGAGTGATAGTATTTGCAGTGACTAAGTTCAAAAAAGCAGCTGATGTAAACGATGAGCATACAGGTATAGCTAAAGTGCTGGAAAATAAGTGGTATGTAGATGAGTTATATGATACCGTTATCGTAAAACCATTGCACTTATTATCCGTGTTCTTTAAGAATATTCTTGAAAAGAATATCATTGATGGAGTAGTGAATGGTGTTGGTAAACTGGTAGGTTACGGATCCAGACAACTCCGATTATTGCAAAGTGGACAAGTAGGTAACTATATTTTGGTAATGGTAATGGTGATGGTGATTTTTGTTTTAATCTGGTTCAATGACCTTACCATCATGAATTTTTTGAAAAAACTGTTTTAACCGCTAATAGCGATAAAGAAAATATATGATCCCAGTTCTATTGATATTACTACCCTTACTCACCGGCACGATCTCTTTCTTTATTAAAGAAGAAAATGCTGCAAAAGGTTGGGGATTATTGTCTGCAGTACTAACATTGATCGTAGCAGTGGCAGGTATTTATTTTTATCCTGCAGCCCAGCTCTCATTTGATAGTGCATGGT
The DNA here is from genome assembly GCA_013391385.1 of Sediminibacterium sp. Gen4. Taxonomy (GTDB): domain Bacteria; phylum Bacteroidota; class Bacteroidia; order Chitinophagales; family Chitinophagaceae; genus Sediminibacterium. The sequence continues at coordinate 15,359 of JACBFI010000023.1, forward strand.
TGCCTTCTTTGGGTAGCAGGTTTACGATGTCAATGGATGGAATGTCTAAAATGTTGGTCTTATTAACAGCTATTTCCTTTCCATTGATTTTTTTAGCTACCTATAAAAATCAATACAGAAATGCAGGCTCATTTTATGCATTGATGTTACTGACACAAGCCGGATTAATGGGTGTATTTGTTGCTAATGATGCATTATTATTTTACTTTTTCTGGGAACTGGCATTAATACCTGTATATTTTTTGTGCTCGTTATGGGGTGGCGAAAAAAGAATTGCTGTTACTTTTAAATTTTTCATCTACACATTTATTGGATCACTGATGATGTTGGCTGGAATATTATATATGTATTTCCAGACAGCCGATCATTCATTTGCCTGGCAGTCTTTTTATAGCGTACAACTAGCACCTGAAAAACAGTCATTGGTATTCTGGCTCTTTTTCATTGCATTCGCTATTAAAATGCCCATATTCCCGTTCCATACCTGGCAGCCGGATGCGTATGAACAATCGCCTACTGCTACGACTATGGTCTTGAGTGGAATCATGGTAAAAATGGGAATATTTGCGGTGATCAAATGGTTGTTGCCATTCTTCCCTTCAGCATCCGAGCAATTTGCACAATGGATCATTTTGCTTTCAGTGATCGGCATGTTATACGCTTCTTTAATTGCTATCAGACAAGATGATATCAAACGTTTGATCGCTTATTCTTCCATTGCACATATCGGGTTAATGAGTGCGACACTTTTTACAGGTAGCAGAGTAGGACTGGAAGGTGTAATGATACAAATGTTCAATCATGGTATCAATGTAATCGGACTCTGGATTGTAGCTGATGCGATTGAACAACAGTTGGGTACAAGAAAGTTCAGTGAATTAGGTGGACTAGCACAAAAAGCTCCATCACTCGCTATATTGTTAGTAGTAATGGCGTTTGCCAATATTGCATTGCCATTAACCAATGCATTTATTGGTGAGTTTTTGATGTTCAATGGACTATTCCATTACAATATCTGGATCACTGCAGTGGCGGGTATCAGTATTATTCTGGCAGCAGTGTATACTTTGAATATGGTTCAGAAAGTGTTTTATGGAAATACAACAGCTGTTACTTCCAATGCAACGGATATTTCTGGTAATATCAGAATTACTCTGGTGATACTGGTAATACTAGTGATTGCCTTGGGTGTATATCCACAGCCCATGATTGATCTTACAAAAGATACGGTAGGAGCAACCATGGCAGGGAAATAATAGATCGTTGATATTTTATAATTATTTGATTAATCACAATAACGTAAAGATGTGAAAACATCTTTACCCAAAATTCCCCTAGGGGATTTGGAACTATGAACGCAATAATATTATCAGCATTACTGGGAGTTGTCATGATGTTTAGTGGCATTCTGACAAAAAACAAATCTGTATTGAAATACATAGCAGCAGTTGGATTATTGTTGCTGATCGCATTCAATGTAATGGACACCTATGCAATCTTCAAATTTGATATCGATTCACGTGGATTATTGAGTTTTGGAAAGTTTGGTCTGTACTTTAATACACTCGCTTTTGCAGCCACTTTTATTTATGTGCTACTCAGTGGGTCTGATATTGAAAAAGCAGGTATCAATGTTGCAGAATATTTTGCACTGATCTTCTTTGTGCTATGTGGATTAAGCATCCTATCAGGGTTTAATGGTATGTTGATGCTATTCTTAGGTATCGAAATACTATCCATTCCCCTGTATATCCTCACGGGTTCCGATAAGCGAAACCTGAAGAGTAATGAAGCAGCACTAAAGTATTTTCTGATGGGGTCTTTCACTACCGGAATTATGCTGATGGGTATCGCTTTCTTTTACGGCGCAACCGGTTCTTTTACTTTGAATGCATTACCTGTTATTCCTACTACCGGAATGATCAATCCATCTTTTCTACATGTAGGTGGACTATTGCTTTTATTTGTTGCGATGTCTTTCAAAGTTTCAGCAGCACCCTTTCATTTTTGGACACCTGACGTGTATGATGGGGCACCAAGTGTTTTCACTTCTTTTATGGCTACCATTGTGAAAGCTGCCGGTTTTATAGCTTTTATCCGATTGTTTCAAACCCAGGCTGTTGCATTAGGACCTACTTGGAAAATTATACTGTCTATTGTTATCATACTTACTTTATTGATCGGAAATATCACTGCAGTATTTCAGCAGAGTGTAAAGCGAATGTTGGCTTATTCTAGTATTGCTCAGGCAGGTTTTATGCTGTTTGCATTATTCAGTAGTAATGACCTTGCAATGGAAGGTATTCTTTTGTACAGTGTTGCATATAGTTTAGCTACCATCGGCATTTTTGCTGTACTCATTAAAATGAATGATTACACGTTTGATGGTTTTAATGGGCTTGCTAAAAGTAATCCTGTATTAGCGTTTACAACAACCATTTTTCTTTTGTCGCTTGCAGGGATACCATTAACAGCGGGCTTTTTTGCTAAATATTATATGCTGGCTTCTGTAATTAAAGAAGGAGGTTCACTTTGGTTGGTGATAGTGGCTCTTTTCTTTGCAGCAGTAAGTGTGTATTATTATTTCAGGGTTATTCAGGCCATGTATTTCAAAGATGGGGATGCAGGTACAGCACCTATATCTGGGGTATTCAAACTGTCGTTGGTATTATTGGCAGCACTGGTAATCGTATTGGGTATTTTCCCTTCGATCATTCTAAATGGCTTTTATTTCTAACCGTTCTTCACTTTTTTTACAGGTAGAACCCTGCATAGTCATTTCTCAGCTATCTTTATAGGAATATAGTTCCTGTATGAAGGGCATGACCATTTTTGATTCCTTATCGTTAGCATGGCGAACTGTTCGCAGTAATAAGTTACGTACTGGTATTACTGTGGCCATTATTGCTTTTGGTATCATGGCACTCATTGGTATCATTACGGCTATTGAAGCCATGAATCAGAGTCTGAAGGAAAGCTTTTCTTCTATGGGTGCCAATGCTTTTAATATCCGTTTTAAAGATTCAAGAGTAAGATTTGGCGGTAATAACTCGGATGTTAAAAAAACAACCCGGGGACGGAAAGAGAAAAAATCAAACCTCGATAAACCTATTCAAAGAGAGGAAGCAGAATACTTCAAACAGAATTTTAATTTTCCAGCCGCGAAAGTAAGTATTTATAGAAGAGGTCCGGGTGGACAAGAAGTCAATTACAAGGATAAAAAGACCAATCCGCAAATTGTGGTGTGGGGAGGGGATGAACATTATTTACAGGTTACCGGTTATGTGATCGAAATGGGTCGCAATCTCAATGATCTGGATCAGCAAAGCGGAAGAAATGTTTGTTTGATTGGCAGTAATGTTGCGAAAACATTGTTTGGAGACAGACCTGATAAATCTATTGATAAGATCGTACGAATTGGAGGATTGCCATATAGGGTTATTGGATTATTAAAGAGCAAAGGATCCAGTGCGATGTTACGGCAGGATGATGTAGTGGTAACCACTTACAACAACGTTCGCAATTTTCAGAATGCTAGTAGGTCCTATTTAGTAGGAGTGATGGTGAGTAATGTCAATGAATTAGATCCTGCGAGTGGGGTAGCTACTTCTGTGTTTAGATCCGTAAGAAGATTAAAACCTTTGGATGACGATAATTTTGTAATCGAAAAGAGTGACAAGTTTGCTGAAATGTTCATCAGTTTTTTAAGTAGTATCACTGGCTCTGCAGGTGCTATTGGATTGATTACTCTGATCGGTGCAGCCATAGGTTTAATGAATATCATGTTGGTGGCCGTGAATGAGCGAACAAAAGAAGTGGGGCTTATCAAAGCCATCGGAGGTAAAAGTAAAAATGTGCGTCAGCAGTTCTTATTTGAAAGTATGATCATCAGTTTATTAGGGGCAATTTTTGGTATTATTTTAGGTGTATTGGTAGGGAATGTATTTGGCTTGATACTGAAAACAGGTTTTGTAGTACCATGGGCATGGGTGATCGTTGGGGTGGTGATTTGTTCCATCGTTGGACTCATCGCCGGCATATATCCAGCCATGAAAGCAGCCCGACTCAATCCAATCGTAGCACTGCGTTACGAGTAATACTTAATTTTTATTGTAATTTTTTGAGAAGATCTTCAACTGCTCATTGATATAGTAGCGGATATCTTCTTCCGATGTATGCTTTCTTAGCCAATCATAAGATGGTCGATGCTGTTGCATGAACAGACGAAGCTTCTCATCTTTAAAACGGGTCAATGAAATAACCAATGCAGTATTGAAACGATAATTGATATAAGCCTCTTTTTCATTGGTCTCATAAAACTGTAATGCTTTTCTCTTATTACGTTCATGTCGTGAAAATCGGTCAAGGTTTAGCGCAATACCTGCGCCTGAATTTGCTTGTGAGACAGTTGGAATGGTATAATTCACGATATCCTGTAAAAAATCTTTTCTTCGCTCAATACTATCTTGTTGATACTGACTTAAGCCTCTACTAGTAACGGTTACGTTTCCTAAATCTCGTACCAATGGTGAAAGAACGGGGAATAATGTGTCTTGTAATAAATAGCTGTTTGCATATTGCAGGGTATCAAAAAAATAACCCACTGCTGCAAAAGAGAGAATATGATTTTCTGCGGCTTGAATGGAAAATTTACCATCATTACCGGTCATGGTAGTGGTATTGGTAGTAATATTTCTGACACTGGCTAAAACAATCGGTGCATTGGTAACACTATCTTTCAAATAGCCATAAATTATTTTTTTCTTCTGACCGAAACCTTGAAAGAAAACGAATGTCAAAATGAGAATGAGAGTATACCGCATCTTTTTTTGTAAATGTACAGCTAATAGAAATAATGATATTCCTGAATACTAAAAATGCCGGCATTAAGCCGGCATTTTTAGTATTCAGAAGGTTGACCTATTTAATAATAATCACTTTTTGTAAATAAGTCTTCTTGTTGTGGAAGATCTTCAAAATGTATTGACCATCATTGATATTACCCACATTCATTTGTTTAGAGAAAACACCATTGAAACCCGGATAAGATTGGTTGAATATTCTTTGTCCGCTTGAATTGAGTAACTCTATGGATACATCACCCTTTTCTTTCACTTCAAAACTCAGGTTGAACAATCCTTTATTCGGATTTGGAGATACACTGAGTTTGATTTCTCTGGCCACCACTTCCGGAGGAAGAGAAGTAACCGTAAACTGTATCGGGGCAGATGTTTTTTGGCAACCCAAAGCATCAATAGTCACCACCTTATAATTTCCGGAAGCAATAGGTTTATAGCTTGGGTCGGTGGCACCACTAATACCTTCTTCATCTTTAAACCATTGTCTGGAAACACCCGGAGCGCTGATGACTAATGAATCACCTTGTCTGGTCACAACCGGAGTAGGAGCATCTGCAACAACAATTTCCTGTCTGATACTTGGACATGAATTTCCTGTTCTAATCTTCATATCATAGAAGAAATAATAGAAAGGATTTGGATCGCCGGTACCACTTACATTGACACTATTACCAGTAAAAGATGCTACACCCGGAATGGCGATTGGATATGTTGAACCTACGATTCCATTGTTTCGAAAAATGGTAGCACCATTAGAACATAATGCCAATAAAATATAATCACCAGGCTCTTCAACCCTAAGATTTAAGAAGAAAACAGCTCCAGTATCATTTGCAGGATTACCGGTTACAGCACCAGGTGCCGGATTAGGATTGGTAGCCAATACATCTAAAAAGACACTATTCACTCTGGTATATGAATATGTATTGTTTGTGGAATTAAAAGAGCCAAATCTTCCTAAAATCACTTCAATTCTACCGCTATTTCCGATATACAATTTTGCGCTTTCTATGGTAAGTGGAACGCTGGCATTGAATCTCATAAAGTTGCCGCTAAAATCATTGTAACCGCCATTAGGGGAGAACATCTTAGTGGTAGGTCCAATTGAAGTTTTTAACTCACTTGATACATAGAAAGTTTTATTGGTAGGAATAGTACTGGTTGATGCAGTACTGCCCGTTGCAAATGGTGCAGTAGCGGTAGTACTATTAAACCAGAAATAATTTGTGTTTGCTGCGGCTGAAGGTATTCTTAACAGCGCATTGTTATTACAAATCGTTCCTATTGGATTGGGATCATTTCCTTTTCTGCCAATTGTCAAACTGGTAGTGAGTGTATTATTAGCAGTATTCTGGTCACCCGCAATATTGGCTGTTGCCAGAATGGTATAAGTTGTATTTTCTGTTGTAGCAAAAGGTGTTTGTAAAGTGAAACTAGCATTACTCAATGGTAATACAGTACCCGGATAAGTAGCGTTGATGGTAGTAACGGTTGTAGTTCCATTTTTAACTTCTACCGAGATAGGAATATTACTTTTTGAAATGCTACCATTATTGCGAATATTCACAGTAAGGTATTGATTGTTATCAGCACAATCAGCAACCGTTGGAGTAATGATCTCACTAATAGTAAAGTCCGTAGAAGGATTCACCACCACTAATCTAAAATCATCAGTTTCGCCTCTTACATAAGTCCCACAAGATGTTACATCATTGGCAGTGCTGGTTTCCACCAAAACAACCCTGGTTCTGTATGAGCTACCAACGGTAAGTGTGCTGGGTGTTGTGAAACTGCCTGCGAATACTTCATTGTTTTTCAAAACAGGACTGGTGGCAACGAGCTCATTGGCATCTGCAAAATCACCATCGTTATTATAGTCAATAAATAGCTTTACTATTTTATCAGCATTGGTAGCATCTGAGCTATTCACTCTTATTCTAAATGGAACCGCTTGTGAAGGTTCTATATTCGCAGCAATAGCGGTATTATTTACATAAGTAGTTCCTCCGGCAGGATTGGCATAACGAATGGTTTGCAAACTCACACTGTCAATACGACCACCTGTATTGCCCGTAGGACCTGAGCTACAATGAGCCGTTCCGCCAACGCCGCTTATCAGTAAGGAATAAGCTTGTTGTCCACGTACCAAAGAACCTGCAGCACCTTTATGTGTAACTGTTATGGTATAACTATCTCCCGAAACGGTACTGTCTATATCAATTCGTTCCACATTATCGGTATTGTTATCACCTTTAACTGCTGCATTGGAAGGGCTGGCAGGATTTAATGTCCATGGTCTGAAAGTTCTGCTGCCACTGGTAATTCTGATATCTAAATCATTGATTAATTTCTTAGCTGGATTATTCAATACATCTACTAACTCTACATTTCCTTTAACATCTGTCCAGCAGATAGTAGCTCTCAAAGGTTCTTTACCGGTAGCAATTACAGTGGTTGTAAAACTAGATGTTGTTGCATTGAATAGATTTTCAAACATCAGATGTTCACTGGTAGATCCGTTATTCGATGCAACAGAAGCGGAAATAACTGCAGCTGCTTTTTGAACATTCAATAAACCCCATCCATTTTGATAATCTGGCCCGGGACTGTTACCTGCTTCATCAGCTGTGTGAATAGCCAAACCTTTGATGGTAGCCGATCTTAAAAAAGCACCACTTTTTAATTTTGAATAATGTTCTTGTAATAAAAATAATGAGCCGGCAGCATTGGGAGAAGACATCGACGTTCCACTCAATGTTGAATAACTGTTATTGCCTGATGCAAAAGTAGATAATACGTTTACCCCATCTGCAACAACATCAGGTTTAATACGACCATCATCGGTAGGTCCCCAACTGCTAAAGGTACTCATCACTACATCTTCAGGTCGATTATATCCACCCGGAATACCTCTCACTGCACCTACTGTTAAAATATTTTTTGCATTACCATCCCATGTAATGGTTCCGTAACTATCATTGCTGCTAATAGAAGCAGGTCTGTTACCTGCAGCAGTCATCTGATTTTGAGCATTGAATCTGAAATAAGGTTCACCTACGGCAGGTCCGGTTTCTCCACGATTATTACCCGATGATTTTACAATGAGATAAAATGGCGCATTGTATGCAATAGAGTCTAATTCCTGCGCATCAGTGCTGTAGTAACCAAATTTATAATCTTCATCTTCATTGGGTCTGCCATAAAACTCCCAACGATTTTGTGCAGAGTTGAAATTCCATCCGGAGATAATGGAATAAGAGTGATTTGAAATCAATAAACCGGCAGCCTCCAAAGCAATTTCAGAATTATCATTATTAAAATCATAGGCAATCATTCCCTGAACGCCATAAGCCATACCTTTTGCACTAGGATTAAGACCTGTAGCTACCATCGTACCTGCAACGTGTGTGGCATGATTATCAATCGATGTAGGATTGTCTTTTTGTGTGATCCTTCCTGTAAGTTCAACATGTGAACTTAAAATTGTACCACCATCCCAGATACCTATTTTGTTTTTCATATTCGCAGAACTTCCGGTGAGGTTTAATCCGGTTGCACCGCCTGGCCATAGCTGGTTGGTTCTGGTAGTAGCTGCCGCAATACTGTTAAGCGTGATATAATATTTTGGAAAATTAAATGCATCAACACCCACCAATACACCTCTTGCGCCATTTCGTCCATTAATGGTCAATGGCCAGTTTCTTTGTTTGGCTAATGACAAAGCTTTTGTGTATTCACTTCGCTCTCTTAATCGAATACCCTGGGTAGTAATATCTAATGCCTGAACATTGGTCGACAATTGCGCATGGGCAACCGATACCATGGCAGTAGCAGTGATAAAAATGGGTAAAAATCTTCTCAGCATAACATCGTTTAATTTAACTTCATAATTATTCAGGGTTTGCCCCCGGGTATTATTACTAAATTAGATACTTTCACCATTCAAAGTGAAGCATGAGGCATAAACTTTTTGTAGTCATATGGGCTTTTTTAACAATTTTTGGCTGTAAACCATCCAACAAAGCCCAAACCGGTCAGATTACCCAAGGTATATCCGGTTTTATTACCGAATTAAAAGGCAACCAAATGCCTATGAAGGGTGCTCCTGAGAACAAACCTAGACCCGTATCTGTGACTTTGTTGGTCTATGAACCCACTAATTTATCACAAGTTCAAAGAGTTGAAACTTCCGCCTTATATACGGCAATTAACACTCGAAAGGTTGCTTCTGTTCTGTCAGACAGCACGGGTGCATATAGTGTTGCTTTGCCACCCGGAACTTATTCCCTTTTTGTGCAACAAGGGAAGTTCTTTTTTGCCAATTCCTTCGACAGCCAGAATAATATTCAACTGGTAACGGTAGAAGCAAATAAAGTGACTCCTTTCAACATCACGATCAATTCAGGAGCTACATATTGATTTCTAAGGTTATCTTTGCCCCCCACATTACAGACGTTTGCAGGTAATGGGATGGAAGCTGTTATGAATTTGAATGTATTGCTGGAGCAGTATCAAAATAACCCCCGCCTTTTTCAGTTGGCGGACAAGCTTTCTTTTGCCCAATCTCAACGAATTTTTCTCAAAAATCTTCAAGGAAGTAGCGCTGAATTTGTTGTAACTGCGGTCTTTAATCATACGGCTACTTCAACATTGAATCATGTGGTAGTATTGAACGATGCAGAAGAAGCGGCCTATTTTCACAATACATTAGAGAACCTTACCCAGGCATTGGATCTTTTTTACTTCCCATCTTCTTTCAAGAACAGAAAAAATTTCCGGATACTGAACAGTTCACATGTGATGCTTCGTACGGAGGCACTCACCAAATTGGCTGCTGGTGGGAATAAAAAAATATTGGTTACCTATCCCGAAGCCATTTTTGAAAAAGTGGTACTTCCCAAAACACTCAGCAGTAATATCATCACCATTAAAACCAACGATTCTATTAATCCGGAAAGCTTAATGGAATTGTTTGTCATGTATGGTTTTGAAAGAACGGATTTTGTCTATGAACCCGGACAATTTGCCGTACGTGGTGGTATTCTCGATATTTATTCTTTTGGAAATGAGAAACCGTATCGTATTGAATTATTTGGTAATGAAGTGGATAGTATCCGCATATTCGATCCGGAGACGCAGTTGAGTGAAAGAAAATTATTGCAGGTTAACATCATTCCGAATGTAGAAACACAATTTAGTACGGATGAAAAAGTATCGCTCTTTGATTTTTTAAGTGAGAATACCATTGTGTGGCTGAAAGATTGGGATGTGATTGCTGAAAAGGTGCAACAACAATATGATGAAATGGAGGGTTTCATGCAATTGCTGAAAGAAGGCTATCAAATGAAATCCAATGAAGAGGAAGAAGATATCCGTGTACTGAAAGAAGTATCAGCTGCAGATTTTGTTCCACTCACAGTAATCAGTGAGCAGTTGGAGAAAAGACATATCGTTGAATTCGGATACAAACCACAACTGTCCAATACTGAAATCGAATTTACTACCCGACCCCAACCAGCATTTAACAGACAGTTTGATCTTTTGATCAAAGATCTTACCGCTCATGAAGCAGCGAAGTATAGTATTTACATTTTTGCAGAGCAGGTAAAACAGCTGGAAAGACTCAACAGTATTTTTGCAGATCTGAAAACAGAGATTCAGTTTGTTCCGGTACCCAGTAGTATTCATGAAGGTTTTATTGATGAGGATCTCAAGATCGTTTGTTATACCGATCACCAAATTTTTCAACGCTACCACAAATACAAAGTCAAACAGGCTTATAATAAAAACAAAGCACTTACGCTAAAAACCCTACGTGATCTTCAACCCGGAGATTATGTAACACATATTGATCATGGTGTAGGAACTTATAGTGGGCTTCAAAAGTTAGAAGTAAACGGAAAGTTGCAGGAAGCTGTTAGGATCATTTATAAGGACAGTGATATTTTATATGTCAATATCAATTCACTGCATAAGATTTCCAAGTACACCGGTAAAGAAGGAACGGTTCCTAAGATCAATAAATTGGGAAGCGATGTGTGGGTACGATTGAAAGAAAAGACCAAAACCAAGGTCAAAGAGATCGCTTTTGATCTGATCAAGCTGTATGCACAAAGAAAAGCACAAGAAGGGTTTGCACATACACCTGATAACTATCTGCAAACCGAATTGGAAGCCTCTTTTATTTACGAAGACACTCCTGATCAGAGTAAAGCCACTGCTGATGTAAAGAAAGATATGGAGAGTCTATCGCCCATGGATAGGTTGGTATGTGGTGATGTAGGTTTTGGTAAAACAGAAATTGCAGTAAGAGCTGCTTTCAAATCTGTTGTAGATGGCAAACAAGCTGCAGTACTAGTACCTACTACTATTCTTGCTTTCCAACATTACAAAACATTCAAAGACCGGTTGAAAGATTTTCCGGTAACAGTAGATTATATCAATCGATTCAAATCGGCAAAAGAGAAAAAGGAAACACTAAAAAAAGTAGAAGAAGGAAAAGTAGATATTATAGTAGGTACTCATGGACTTTTGGGCAAAGAGGTTAAATTCAAAGACTTGGGTATCATGATCATTGATGAAGAACAGAAATTTGGTGTAGCACATAAGGAAAAACTAAAGACACTAAAGACAAATGTGGATTGTCTAACGCTCACTGCAACACCCATCCCCAGAACCTTACAATTTAGTTTGATGGGGGCTCGTGATTTGAGCATTATCAATACACCGCCACCCAATCGTCAACCCATACAAACAGAAGTGCATGTTTTCAATGATGATTTTATTCGGGAGGCGATTTATTATGAAACAGAAAGAGGCGGACAAGTTTTCTTTATTCATAATAGGGTAGTAGGTTTATCGGAAATGAGTGCCATGTTACAAGGGCTTTGTCCGGATTTAAGTATAGGGTATGCGCATGGACAATTGGAAGGACATGAGTTGGAGGAGCGGATCATGGACTTTATTGATAAGAAGTACGATGTATTGGTTTGCACCAATATTGTAGAAAGTGGTGTCGACATTCCCAATGTGAATACGATCATTGTGAACAATGCACATCAATTTGGACTCAGTGATTTGCATCAATTAAGAGGAAGGGTAGGTAGAAGTAATAAAAAAGCCTTTTGTTATTTGTTGGCACCACCTATGAGCACTTTACCTGCCGATTCAAGAAAGCGATTGCAAACACTGGAACAGTTTAGTGATTTGGGAAGTGGTTTTCAAATTGCTATGCGCGATTTGGATATTCGTGGGGCTGGAAATTTATTAGGAGGTGAACAGAGTGGATTCATGGCAGAGATTGGCTTTGAGATGTATCAAAAGATTCTGGAAGAAGCGATTCGTGAATTAAAGCGTACTTCATTTAAAGATCTGTTCAAAGAAGAGATTAGTAAGCAGGATGATTATGTGAGTGATTGTACGATTGATACCGATCTGGAAATATTGATACCGGACAGTTATGTGGAAAGCATTGCTGAACGATTGTCTTTATACTCTCGATTGGATAATTGTGAAAAAGAGGAGGAACTCCAAGACTTCCATAAAGAAATGATCGATCGATTTGGTCCAATGCCATCGCAGGTAGAAGATCTGTTTACAACCGTAAGATGTCGCTGGAGCGCGGTAGATATTGGATTCGAAAAAATGACTTTAAAACAAGATACACTTCGATGCTATTTTATTAATCGTCCAGACTCTCCCTATTTTGAGTCAGATCTTTTCAAGCGGGTATTGGCTTATTTACAGACAGGAACCAATAAAGCCCGGTTAAAACAAGCAGGTAAAAATTTCTTATTGGTAGTTGATGATGTTAGGGATATGGAATCTATGTTAAGATTCCTCAATGCCATGCATCGGGAAGTTGTAAAGATGAAATAATTAAAAAAAGGGGCATTTGCCCCTTTTTCTGTCACAAACTATTATCAATTATCACATGCCCAATCCTAAAGCGAAAGCTCTGAGTTTAATCGTCATATTTCCAGCAACAGTTAAATTGCCTGTTGTAAGATTTGCTGTATAAACGGTAGTGCCAGTACCAGATGATGCTGTAGCATACGCCACACCTGATCTGCCCCCGATATCAAAACCACTGATCGCATCAATCGTTACCCCAAGATTTCCTGTTTCAACAAGTGTTCCATTGTTGGGAGGGTCTTGTTTGAAAAGTTTAGTACTATTCATCACATATAAAATCGTTGTAGTAGTACCCGCAAAATTATTCGTGTAAGCGGCAGCTGTTACGGATGGGTTTCCCGGGTTGATGATGCCGTCTGTTGCAGCGATAGTTCCATCATTTGGATTCAAGCGCAGGTTTAATCCGGCATTACTAATCAATCTGATACGATCAACTGTAGGGTTAAAATCAAAACCCCAAGAAGTTGATTGTGTACCTACTGTAAATCCTGTACCCACAGCAGCAGCAGCTCCTGATGAAGTATTGATTTTATACAGTTTACCCATACCATTCATATCTGTGGTAAATGCATACAGCTCACCTGTAGCCGGACGAAAATCTAGTCCATGAATCGTTTCACCTGCGGTAAGACCACTAATATTTTTTGTAATTGTCATTTGGGGTTTGCTCGGATCAAAAATGTGGAGAACATTTGATTCATCTATTCCATAAGCTACAGGAGGTGTAGGGATGGCGATATCGATTATATTATCAGCCATTTCATTGATATAAGTAGATTTACCTGATGTTAAATTGATACTATGAAGTCTTGTTTTACCTAATTGTGTAAATGTTGCTAACGAAACCGCATTGTCTGGAGATATATCAAAACCACCTTTACCTGTAAAATCAATGCCTAGATTACCCACTTCTACTAACGTTCCATCATTAGGAGGTATTTGTTTGTATAATTTTTTTTGTGAAATATCAATATCAAACAAATCAGTAGCAGTAACGCCAGACCTGCTATTGGTATAGGCAATTGACGTGATCGATGGATTCATGCCTCCATTAATATTTCCATCTGTAGCAACGCTAGCACCCGTTTCTGGATGTAAGCGCAAATTTTGTCCGGCAATTGTTACCAGCCTGATTCTATCTACTGTAGGATTAAAATCAATATTGGCAACTTGTGCATTCAGAACTGGTGTAAACCCTGTTCCCACTACGCGTAGACTGCCATCAGTTAAATTAATTGTATACAAACGACTGTTATTGCTAAGTGCATACAACTGCGCAGTAGCAGGGCGAAAATCAATGCTAAGTAATTTTTCACCCGTGCTCAAACCTGTCAATGCTAATGATGCTTCTATTGTGCCCGGTGCTTTTGCATTGTATCTGTTTAGCTTGCCATCTTCAGTAAGTCCAAAAAAAACGAGTTCGGGTCCTGTGGTAGGTATCAGACCAGCATCTGGACCGTTATTGTCTGCATTTTTTTTACATGCCGTAAGGAATACAGCTGCAGAAAAAAGTATAAAACAAAGTCTCGAGACTTTGTAGTTTAGGTTTCTCTTTTTCATGGTAAATGATTCGGTGAAACCTATAAACGAAATTTAATTTTTTATGGATTGGTATGGGTAGAAAATAAAAAAGCCGGCATTGCCGGCTTTTAAGGTAATAGGGTACAGATTAAAATCCTTTTTTTGCAACGCCATCAGCAATGGCTGCCAATGCTTTAGCTTCACTGAGAATCGCTGCCATTTTATTTCCTTTTCCATCATGACCAGCAGCCATATAACCGCCACGAGCTGTTTTGGTGATTACGGCATCTTGCATGGGAACATTTTTTTCCTTGGTCTTCAGGCAATATGCTTTGATCATTTTTGAAGTGTCCATTTTCTTAGAATTTAATGTGGTTAGTAAATAAACAACGGGTTATGTTACCACAACTTACTGTTTTTTACTGAAAATCAAAAGGGAAGGGGAAAATAGTAATCCACAGGGGGTAATGTTAAATTTAAAATGCAAAAGTCAAAATGCAAAAGAACTCCTCTTTTTTGACTTTTGCATTTTGACTTTTACATTTCGTCTACACATCAATCTTCGCGTATTTCGCATGGCTTTCAATGAATTCGCGGCGTGGTGCTACATCATCGCCCATGAGCATGCTGAATATTCTGTCGGCTTCTGCAGCGCTTTCAATGGTTACTTGTTTGAGGGTTCTGCGGGCCGGGTCCATCGTAGTTTCCCACAATTGATCTGCATTCATTTCACCCAAACCTTTGTATCGTTGAACCGTTACACTGTCATCTTTTCCACCCCCAATTTTCTCGATCCACATTTTTCTTTGCTCTTCGTTGTAAGCATATTGCTGTTCTTTTCCTTTTTTCACGAGATACAATGGTGGTTGTGCAATGTATACATAGCCTTGCTCTACCATTTCTTTCATGTAACGGAAAATGAAAGTGAGTATCAATGTTGCGATATGCGATCCATCCACATCAGCATCCGTCATGATGATGAGTTTGTGGTAACGCAATTTTGTAATATTCAATGCTTTTGGATCTTCAGGAGTTCCTACAGTAACTCCTAATGCCGTGTACATATTTCTGATCTCTTCATTCTCATAGATCTTATGCTCCATGGCTTTCTCTACGTTCAGGATTTTACCACGTAATGGTAGGATGGCCTGATAACTTCTATCACGCCCTTGTTTGGCGGTTCCTCCAGCTGAGTCACCCTCTACGAGGTATAATTCACATTTCTTGGGATCACGTTCACTACAATCTGCAAGTTTGCCGGGAAGTCCACCACCACTTAGTACAGTCTTACGCTGTACCATATCCCTAGCTTTCTTCGCTGCAACACGCGCTTGTGCAGCCAAGATAATTTTAGAGATCACGTTCTTGGCTTCTTTCGGATTTTCTTCTAAATAAGCTTCCAATACACGAGCTACCGTAGTTTGTACCACACCACTTACTTCACTGTTACCCAATTTGGTTTTGGTTTGTCCTTCAAACTGAGGTTCCGGTACTTTCACAGAAATGATGGCACTCAAACCCTCACGGAAATCATCTCCTTCTACCTGTACTTTGGCTTTCTCAAACAATCCTTCCTTATCACCATAACTTTTGAATACACGCGTTAAAGCCTGACGAAAACCGGTTACGTGTGTACCACCTTCGATGGTATTGATATTGTTGACGTAAGAGAAAATATGTTCTTTGAAATCATCATTATAAGTGAGCGCAACTTCTACTGCAACATTGGTGCCTTCATCATGTCCTTCAACATAGAGTGGATTGCTGATGAGTGGATTGCGGTGCCCGTTTTTATCCAGCATTTGTACGAACTCAACGATACCCCCTTCACTATAGAAATTTTTGGAGTACACATTTCCTTCTTCATCTTTTTCACGAAGATCAGTAAGGGTAATGCTGATGCGCTTGTTCAGATAACTCAGCTCACGTAAGCGACCTTCTAAGATATCTTTTTTGTAAACTGTTTCTTGGAAAATAGTAGCATCGGGCCAGAAGCGAACATGTGTACCGGTGATATCACTGGTGCCAATTTCTCTTACCGGATATTGTGGTACCCCAATCTTATATTCCTGTTCAAATATTTTTCCTTCACGGTGTACGGTTACATGCAATGTGGTACTGAGTGCATTCACACAACTGACACCTACACCATGTAAACCACCGGATACCTTATAAGTATTCTTGTCAAATTTACCACCCGCATGCAATACGGTCATTACTACTTCCAATGCACTTCTTTTCTCTTTCGAGTGCATAGCAGTTGGAATACCACGTCCATCATCTTGTACGCTGATGGAGTTGTCCTCATGAATGGTTACTTGTATATTTTTACAATATCCAGCTAAAGCTTCATCGATAGAGTTGTCAACCACCTCATATACAAGGTGATGGAGCCCTTTTACCCCCACGTCACCAATGTACATGGCGGGCCTTTTTCTGACTGCTTCTAAACCTTCTAAAACCTGTATACTGTCGGCACCATAATTCTTGTTCTGTGCCTCATTGCTGTTCATTTGTTCCTGAGTCATAAATGCTTGTAAATCCTGAGTTTAAGTGAATTTTCACAGGTCGACAAAGCTAATGAAAATAGGGGGTTTTTGGTGATAAATACGCCTGCTGTTTTCCACATTTTCAGGCCCTTTTTTGGACGGGGAATGGGCAGTTTTTGACAGTGTTGTGACAACCTTAAGAAAGCCGTTTCCGTTAATTTGATGTTTATACATTAATTTTGTATCCTGATGATCGAAGTAATGGATATATTGAGAGTGGCGCACAAGAGTGGAGTGGAACCTTCATTGGATGTTTTGTATCATAAAGAACAACATATTCCCGGCTCTATTCATTACAATATCAGGCGTTTATACGCCCAGCATCCCTGGGTAGCTGAGGATACCGGTATGATGGTATATCATTACAACGCCCGTAAACCTGAAGAAAATTACCTGGAACTACGTTATTGTACCACCGGAAACCGCTATTGTGCAGAAAAAAGCTGTGCCCAATGTGTGGAGCTGCCTACCAATAATTGTAGCGGTAAACACCAGACAGTAGATGTATTTACTTTTCACTTCACCTCTACTTTTTTGCATCAGTTTGTGCATAACGTTAAGTTGAGTAATCGGAAAGATGAAGTACTGGCATTTCGTCATCCACATGCCTTCACCAAAGTATTTCCCCTTTGTAACAGAAAAAGAAATGCACTTGATTCTTTGTTGAATCATAGTTATACCGGAGCACTCGAGAATATTTTTGTGAATGCCAAAGTACATGAACTGTTATTGTATAGTTTGGATTGTTTGGTGGATGAAAAAGAAGAAGGTTTTACCTGTAAGTTCCTGGCAGATGAAAGTGGTCGCGACAGGATTTATCAAGCCCGTGAAATTTTATTGCAGCATATCGGTGATCCCATTACCATCAAAGAACTTAGTCGCAAAGTGGCCATGAACGAGTGCTACCTGAAAAAAGGGTTCAAAGAAATTTTTGGTACCACCATTTTCGATTTCTATCAGCAACAAAGAATGGAACACGCAAAATATCTTTTGTATGAAAAAGGGTTAAGCGTTACTGATGTTTCTGCACTGTTGGGCTATTCTTCTATCTCGCACTTCTCAGCAGCTTTCAAAAAGCATACAGGTTTGAAACCCTGCGATCTGTTGCGTTAATTCTCTTCGCTGTTCACCTTTTCAGAAACAGGAATGATCGGGTTTTGGCAATAGGCGTAGTTTTACATGTTCATATTTGCTATCTTCATTCTGAACGAAATCCTAAAGCATGCTTATGAGGTACCTCTACATTTTATTGCTGTTCTGCGTGACAGCCTGTTCTAACAACAAAGCAGATCTGATCATTCACAACGCCGTGATCTACACCGTTGATTCTTCTTTCACGACAGCAGAAGCCATGGCTATTAAAGATGGCATCATTCTCGAAGTGGGCAGCAATGATGATATCCTTAAAAAATATACCAGTGATGAAAAAGTAGATGCCGGTGGACAAGCAGTATATCCCGGGCTCATTGATGCACATGCTCACTTTGTTGGGTATGGTCGTTCTTTGTTTCAGGTAGATCTGTTTGGTACCAATACCTGGGAAGAAACCGTAGCGCGTGTCAAAGCATTTGCAGATGAACATCCTGATCTGTATTGGATACAAGGAAGAGGATGGGATCAAAATCGCTGGCCGGGTAAAAATTTTCCGACCAATGAAGAATTGAATAAGTTATTTCCTGATAAACCGGTCGTGTTAACTCGCGTAGATGGACATGCTTCCATCGCTAATCAGAAAGCATTGGATCTCGCAGGAATCAAAGCCGGACAAACAGTAGTGGGTGGTTCTATTGAAGTGAAAAATGGTGTATTGACAGGTGTTTTGATTGATAATGCAGACAATAAAGTGTATGCCCAAATTCCCGCACCCACCAAAGAAACCTATGTTCAATGGTTACAAGCTGCGGAGAAAAACTGTTTTGCTCAGGGCTTGACAACCATTACAGATTGTGGTTTGCATTATACGGATGTAGAAGCAATCGACACCTTACAAAAAGAAGGTAAACTCAATA
Source organism: Sediminibacterium sp. Gen4 (assembly GCA_013391385.1). Classification (GTDB taxonomy): domain Bacteria; phylum Bacteroidota; class Bacteroidia; order Chitinophagales; family Chitinophagaceae; genus Sediminibacterium. The sequence continues at coordinate 34,211 of JACBFI010000023.1, forward strand.
TGCGTTTGTATGTAATGTTGAGTGACGATGCATCGAACTATGACAAGTTTTTACCAAAGGGTCCCTACAAAACAGATAAGCTGTTTGTAAAAGGCATCAAAGTATATGCAGATGGAGCATTGGGAAGTCGGGGTGCTTGTTTGTTGAAACATTACAGTGATCGCCCTGATTGGACAGGGTTCTTACTCAGAAATAAAAATCATTATGATTCATTGGCGGGTGTATTATCTAAAACAGATTTTCAAATGTGTACCCATGCCATTGGCGATAGTGCCAATCGCGAGATTCTGAATATCTATAACAAATATCTTGGTGATAAAAATGATAAACGCTGGCGTATTGAACATGCGCAAGTGATTCACCCTGATGATTTCAAATTATTTGCAGCAGTCAGTGTAGTTCCTTCTGTACAACCTACACATGGTACTAGTGATATGTATTGGGCAGAAGATCGTTTGGGTCCGGAACGCGTAAAAGGTGCATACGCTTTCAAACAATTGTTAGAACAAAATGGGTGGATTCCATTGGGGACTGATTTTCCGGTGGAAGATATTTCTCCATTCAAAACATTTCTTGCTGCGGTGGTAAGAAAAGACGCCAAAGGATTTCCTGAAAACGGATTCCAAATGGAGAATGCATTGACCCGCGAAGAAACCATTCGCGGTATGACCATCTGGGCGGCAAAAGCCAGCTTTATGGAAAAGGAAATTGGTAGTCTGGAGAAAGGAAAGAAAGCCGATTTTGTTTTCCTTGATAATGATTTGATGAAAGTAGCACCGGAGAAAATATTGGATGTTAAGGTGACGGCTACTTATTCAGGAGGTAAAAAAGTGTATAGCAAATAAAAAATTAAGCCACAGATTCGTCAGCCTAGGCTGATGCATCTGTGGCTTAAATATTTTTAAGAACGACCTATTTAATCTCCCCCACCATATCCCCCGGAACCACCCACTGATCAAATTCTTCCGGTGTGAGATAACCCAGCTTCACCGCCATTTCTTTCAACGTTGTTCCTTCCTTGTGCGCTTTCTGTGCAATTTCTGCTGCTTTGTAATAACCGATCTTGGTGTTCAAAGCAGTAACCAACATCAGACTGTTGTCCACATGCTTTTTGATATTGGCTTCCAATGGTTCAATACCTACTGCGCATTTATCATTGAAGCTTACACAACCATCACCGATCAGTCTTGCACTGTGTAAGAAATTATAGATCATTACCGGCTTGAACACATTCAATTCAAAATGTCCGGTAGCACCTCCAATATTGATGGCAACATCATTTCCCATTACTTGTGCAGCGATCATGGTCAATGCTTCACACTGTGTGGGGTTTACTTTGCCCGGCATAATAGAAGATCCCGGTTCATTATCAGGAATAAAGATTTCACCAATACCGCTTCTCGGTCCTGAACTCAACATGCGAATATCATTGGCAATTTTCATCAGACTTACTGCAACTGTTTTTAATGCACCATGTGCTTCCACAATGGCATCATGAGCTGCCAGCGCTTCAAATTTATTTTCGGCAGTTACAAAAGGTAATCCTGTCAATTGTGCAATATGTTTAGCAACATTTACATCATATCCTTTGGGTGTATTGATGCCTGTACCAACTGCTGTACCACCCAATGCCAGTTCACTCAGGTGAGCTAAAGTATTGTTGATGGCTTTCAATCCATGATCCAACTGGCTTACATAACCACTGATTTCTTGTCCGAGTGTCAATGGAGTGGCGTCCATAAAATGGGTACGACCAATTTTCACGACATGCATGAAAGCCTTGCTTTTTGCTGCCAGTGTATCTCTCAGTTTTTTGATACCGGGAATGGTTACCTCCAATAAAATTTTATAAGCCGCAATATGCATCGCTGTTGGGAAAGTATCATTCGATGATTGTGACTTGTTGACATCATCATTCGGATGCAGAAATTTCTCTTTATCTGTCAGACTACCACCTTTGATCACATGACCACGGTATGCCACTACTTCATTCACATTCATATTACTCTGCGTACCCGAACCGGTTTGCCAAACCACCAATGGAAATTGATCATCCAATTTTCCTTCCAGGATTTCATCACATACTTGTCCGATCAAAGCCGCTTTTTCTTCCGGCAACACACCCGCATCTCTATTGGTGAGTGCAGCTGCTTTTTTCAGATAAGCAAATGCCTGAATGATTTCTTTGGGCATTTTATTGATATCCTGTGCAATACGGAAATTGTCGATACTGCGTTGTGTTTGTGCTCCCCAATAAACATGTGCGGGTACATTTACCTCGCCCATGGTGTCTTTTTCAATACGGAATTCCATCGTTATGATTTTTTGTTAATCAGGTAGGTTCAAATTTGCTGCAAAGGTAGGGAAGATGAGCAGGGATTGCACACGGAATAGCAGGAACTTTATGGGTTTTGAATAAATATTTGGGGCATAATCAGGGCAATGGTTTCAACGGTTTTCCATTCATCATTCACAAATCGGGGATTAACATTTTAACAGACCTTTTCACCCCCCTTTTTTTTATCTTCCAATTTCTAAAACTGCATTATGAAAGGAGTAAAACTATGGTTATTGCTGCTGTTGGTGGGATTTGCTGCAACAGCACAGAAAAAGTATGAATGGAAACAAACCACTTCCAATGGCTATACTTATCGTTATGTGACCAATGACCCCATGGCTGCCAGGTATTATACCTTATCCAATGGTCTCACGGTCGTATTGTCACCTAATAAAAAAGAGCCGCGTATTTCAGTACGTATACCGGTAAGAGCGGGTAGTAATACAGATCCGAGAGAACATACCGGATTGGCTCACTATCTGGAGCATATGCTCTTTAAGGGAACCGATAAATTCGGAACCCTTGATTGGGTCAAAGAAAAACCATTGCTGGATAAGATCGATCAGCTCTATGAGCAATACAATTCAACAAAGGATACAGAAAAAAGAAAAGAGATCTACAAAGAGATCGATAAGATTTCCGGTGAAGCTGCCAAGTTTGCAATTGCCAATGAGTATGATAAAATGATGGCTGCGATGGGCGCGCAAGGTACCAATGCACATACATGGGTGGAAGAAACGGTATATGAAGAAGATATACCTGCCAATGCATTGGATAAGTTTTTGGATGTACAAGCAGAACGTTTCCGCAATCCTATTCTCCGCATCTTTCATACTGAACTAGAAGCAGTATACGAAGAGAAAAACAGAACCTTGGATGAAGACGGCTGGAAATTACAGGAAGCTTCTCATTATTATTTATTTCCCACACACAACTACGGGCAACAAACCACCATTGGTACCATTGAGCATTTAAAAAATCCTTCGTTGAATGCGATCAGGGATTACTATAAAAAGTATTATGTGCCTAATAATATGGCCATTGTTTTAGCAGGTGATTTTGATCCGGATAAGGTGATCGCGATGATCGATACCAAGTTCAAGTACATGAAAGCCAATGCTGTGCCTGAATATAAGCCGGCTCCAGAGAAACCTATTACACAAGCAATTGTAAAAGACATTTATGGTCCAAGTGCCGAAAGTCTTCAATTTAGTTTCAGAACAAGTGCTGCAGATTCTAAGGAAGCTTTGTTAGCAGTGCTGGCATCTTCCGTTTTGTCCAATGGTAAAGCAGGTTTATTGGATCTGAACTTGAATAAACAACAAAAAGTACTTCGTTCAGGTGCGGGTGTTCGTCAATACAAAGATTATGGTGTATTCAATATTTCAGCAGCTCCTAAACAAGGACAAACGCTGGAAGAAGTGAAAGACCTGATCATGGAGCAGTTGGACATTCTTAAAAAAGGAAATTTTGATGAAAGCCTGATCAAAGCCATCGTTGCCAATTTTAAGTTGGCTCAATTACAAGGATTGGAAAATAATGCTAACCGCGTAGAAGAGATCACAGATGGATTCATTAAACACAAAGGAACCAAGTGGAACAATGATGTTGCTGTATTGGATGATATGAGCAAAATCACCAAGCAGGAATTGGTTGCATTTGCAAACAATTTCTTCAAAGACAATTATGTGTTGCTGTATAAAAGAAAAGGAGAGAGTGGTAATGTGGTTAAAGTGGAAAAACCACCGATTACTGCTGTAGAAACCAATGCTGATAAACAATCTCCATTCCTGAAAGCCATCAATGATAAACCATTGGGTACTGTTCAACCTGTATGGTTAGATTACAATAAGGACATGCAGAAAGGTAAATTGGGTAATGCAGATGTTCTCTATGTTCAGAATAAGGAGAACAGCCTTTTCCGGATGTATTATTATTACGATATGGGTACATGGAATAATAAACTGCTGCCCCTTGCATTGCAATATTTGCAGTTCATTGGTACGGATAAATATTCTGCAGAAGATATCAGCAAGGAGTTTTACAATTTGGCATGTAGTTTTAATGCCAATGCCGGTAATGATGCCACTAGTATTTCTCTGAATGGTTTGGAAGAGAATTTTGATAAAGCTGTTGCATTGTTGGAGCATTTGGTGCGTAACTGTAAAGCAGATGATGTGGCACTGGCAAGTCTGATTAATCGTTTGGAAAGAACCAGAGCCAATAATAAACTCAATAAGAATGTGATCATGAATGCATTGCGGAATTATGGTGCTTATGGAGAAAAAAATCCCTTTAATTATACTTTATCAGATGCTGAACTGAAAAGTGTAAAGGCTGCTGATTTGATCAGCATTTTGCACAATCTCTTTAACTATTCACATCGCATCCTCTATTACGGATCTAAGCCATTGAATGAATTCTCAGCAGGTTTGGCAAAGGTGCATACACTGCCAACTAGTTGGACTCCAACACCGGCACCTTTTGTTTTTCAAAGAGCAAAACTTGCAAAGAACCTGGTATTGTTTGCTGATTATGAAATGAAACAAGCGGAGATCACTTGGATTGGTAACCTTGATAAATATGATGCGTCAAAAGAAGCAGTGGTGAATGTGTTCAATAACTATTTCGGCGGTGGTGGAATGGGAGCGATCGTATTCCAAACCATTCGCGAATCAAAAGCATTGGCTTATTCAACATTTGCAGTTTTGCAAACTCCGAATAAGAAAGAAGATGAGTTTTCTTTTGCAGCTTATGTAGGAAGTCAAGCAGACAAGTTTCATGATGCCATAGCCGGTATGAATGAACTGTTGAATAATTTACCTGAAGCTACGCAGACTTTTGAAAATGCAAAAAAGAGTCTCTTGAAAGATTATGAGACCGAGCGTATCACAAAAGATGGAATTCTATTTTCTTATCTGAATAATGAAAAGAAAGGGGTGAATGTTGATTTGAGAAAACAGATTTACAACAAAGCAACTACAATCAGTTTTGCAGACCTCAAACAGTTACACCAGTCGAGCATTGCCAATAAAGCATATGCTTATTGTGTGGTAGCTTCTGAGAAATCTGTTAAGCAAGAAGATCTGGAGAAATATGGAGAGGTGAAAAAACTTTCACTGACTCAATTGTTCGGGTACTAATTTACTAAGTACTAAGAATACTAGGCTGCATCATTTGGTGCAGCCTTTTTAATTGTAGGAAACCATCACTTAGCGTATTACTATTTCAGTAAAGCTTTTCGATTCGCTTTGATAAAAGTTTGAGATAGTGTACTTTCAAAAGTCAAACGATCTCACTATGAAGCTAATTTTCCCAGTAATAGCATTTTTTTGTTTTTGCAGTAGTTACGCACAGCAAACAGAAAATATAATTATTATCACCACTGATGGATTACGTTGGCAAGAGCTTTTTAAAGGAATGGATCCTGAACTGGCTTCTGATAAAAGATTCAATCAAGATGATAGTACACTGATTTATAAAACATACTGGGCTGAAGATATGGCAGAAAGAAGACGTAAGCTGATGCCTTTTTTTTGGAAAACGATGGTTCGGCAAGGACAAATTCATGGTAATAGGAATTTGGGTAGTAAAGTGAATGTATCTAATTCTTATTGGTTTTCTTATCCGGGGTATAATGAAATATTTTCAGGCTATGCTGATACAAGAATTGATGCCAATGATTATCCACCTAATCCCAATACAACCGTATTAGAATTTTTAAATCAACAGCCTGCATTTAAAGGGCGAGTTGCTGCTTTTGGAGCATGGGAAGCTTTCAATAGAATTTTAAATGAACAACGAAGTGGCATTCCTGTGGTAGCGGCCTATGATACTACCGGGGGTACAAGACCTACTGCTGAAGAAAAGCTGATCAACAAAATGTTATTGAGTAGTCATCGTATGTGGGCAGAAGAATGTTTCGATGTATTCACCCACCATGCTGCTATGCAATATTTGAAGAAAGAAAAACCACGTGTACTCTATATTGCCTACGGAGAAACAGATGAATGGGCACATGGCTGGAAATATCGTTCTTATTTACAAGCAGCCACGCAAGTAGACAAATGGATAGAAGAAATATGGAACTATGTTCAGTCTACTCCTCAATACCGAAACAAAACCACCTTGCTCATTACTACAGATCATGGCAGGGGAGATAAGAACAAACGTGAATGGACCAGTCATGGCTCGGATATTGAGGGAGCGGATGAAATTTGGTTTGCAGTAATGGGGCCAAATACGCCGGCTTTGGGTGAAATGAAACAGTCTTCTCAGTTGTATCAAAAACAATTTGCACAAACCATTGCAAAGTTACTAGGACTGACGTTCACCGCTAATCAACCCATTGCAGATGAGATTAGAGAAGTAATTAAAAGATAGTAAACGCAGTGCTATCTCTTATTCTCTGCGGTTTTACTTATAAATGTTACCACAGCCGCATAAGAGAAGCAGCGTTTACGTATTGAAATTATATTCCTTTGAAAATGGCTTTTCTTTTTTCGAGGAATGCGGTGGTTCCTTCTTTCATATCCTCTGTGGCAAAACAATCGCCAAAAGCATTGACTTCTACTTCAAATCCATTTTTACTTTCATCAAAAACAGCATTGGCAGCTTCAATACATTTAGCTACTGCAACAGGGGCTTTGCTATTAATGATTTGAAGGATGGCAACAGCTTTCGTAATTAATTCTTCTTGTGGCACCACATAATTCACCAATCCATATTGTAAAGCTGTTGCTGCGTCTATCATCCCGGCGCTCATGAGTAATTCCATGGCTCTTCCTTTTCCAATCAGTTGAACCAATCTTTGTGTGCCGCCATAACCCGGAATCAATCCAAGATTTACTTCGGGCTGGCCAAACTTGGCGTTGTCTGATGCAATTCTAAAGTGACAACTCATCGCCAATTCGCAACCACCACCCAATGCAAATCCATTGACACAAGCAACAACAGGCTTTGGACAATTTTCAATTTTGAAGAAAATGTCTTGTCCTCTTTTCGCCAATGCTTTTCCTTCTGCAACAGAAGCGCCACTGAACTCGCTGATATCGGCACCTGCTACAAAAGCTTTTGGACCGGAACCGGTGATGATCACAGACTGAATATCCTTATTTTGATATACTTCATCCATCACATCATTCAAATCAGACATTACTTGCTGATTGAGGGCATTTAATTTATCAGGGCGATTAATGGTAATCGTAAAAATACCATTTGAAAGATCGGTCACTAAAGTTTGATACATGGCAATCGTATTTGTACAAAAATAGGGGAGCAACACGGTTCTTTTGTATTTTGTAGTATGAATCTGATAGAGGTCATCATATACACAGGTATTTTCGTTTTTGCATTGACAGGTGCATTAAAGGCAAGAACACATCAGATGGACATTTTTGGTGCTGCGGTAGTGGCTTTCGTTACAGCTTACGGTGGTGGTACCATTCGAGATTTATTGATTGGCGTGAGGCCTGTGAATTGGGTCAACGACTATCTCGCTTTAGGATTGGCGGTATCAGCTGTCTTGATCGTTTCATTATTGAATACCAATTTCACCCGTTTTCGCAGGGCGATTTTCTTTACAGATGCGATTGGTTTGGGAATGTTTACCGTAGGTGGTATTGAAAGAAGTTTGGTTTATGGAATCAATGAAGGCTATTCTGTTATTATGGGTGTCATGTCTGCCACTTTTGGGGGATTACTTGCAGATATGATTTGCGGAGAAGTGCCCAATCTTTTAAAGCGAGGAGAATTGTATGCAACAGCCTGTGCTTTGGGTGGCATTATCTATCTTGGGTTAAAGCACTTTGGTATTGAATACAACCTCGGGCTCTTTATCTGTGTAGCAATTATTGTGGGCATACGAATTCTCTCTAAAAGAAAAAGATTAAGACTTCCGGAGATATAAACTTCGATGTCTTTATAAGAATGATGGGACGCAGATTTTTATGATGGGTTATGATAAAATGTTACTTGTAGTCCATACTGTGACAATATTGAAAAATAGAACACGGATTTTCTCCGCCGGAGTCCTTTGGACATGATCATCATGATAGTCATGATTTTTGTTACAACCAATCTGCGTTAATCATGATGATCATGAAAATCTGCGTCCCATCATCCGTTTAAAAAATTAAAAGTTTCTATTCGTCGCTGTCCATTCAGCTATATAGCCTGCAATATCACTCGTAGGTGTGCCTGGAGGAAACAGTTTGCCAACACCCATCTCATTGAGGGTTTTCATATCGTCTTCGGGAATGATGCCACCGCCGGTGAGTAATACATCATTCATGCCTTTTTCTTTGAGCAGTTGAATCACTTTTGGAAATACAGTCATGTGTGCTCCGCTAAGAATACTGATACCGATGGCATCCACATCTTCTTGTAAGGCTGCATTCACGACCATTTCAGGAGTTTGTCGAAGACCGGTATAGATGACTTCCATTCCTGCATCACGTAATGCAGTTGCAATGACTTTGGCACCACGGTCATGTCCGTCGAGTCCAACTTTCGCAACTAACACACGAATGGGGCGTTTGAGCTTACTCATGCAATCGATTTATGGCACAAAAGTAAGCAATGGAATGCAAATCTCATTTTCGGCTAAACCTTGCTTTTAAAGCGGCTACTCCGCGTTCGGTAATGGGTTGTAAAGAGTCGTTCCCATTCTCAAATAAGAAGATTTTAGTTTTTGTTTCCCGGAATAAAGGGTAGTCGATGGAATCACGAAGCGATACTTTTTCAAATTGTTGAAATACAATATCATCTGCATCAGGCATGCGTTTTCCTACCAGTATCAAATGTTTGAAATCATATTGCTCAGGCATCCAAAACAAAAAAGAAGCATCATCACTATACACAATCGGTAAACCGGTTTGTTTTGCATAATAATTCAATGCACCGGCAGTATAATAACCGCGGCAATAAATCATTGTTTTTCTTTGTTCAGACTCGGGTAAACTTTTATAAACTGAAGCTGTTTTTTCTGCCAATTCTTTCCAGCCGATCATATCCGCAAAGTCTTGCGGTAATGGATGGTATTGTAGGTCCTCCCATTTGAAAGATCCTGTTGTATGGATATTTTTTGAGCGGTACCAATCTGCTAATTTTTGTGGAGCATAAACAGGTAACAATAAAGGCATGATAAGTATACCCAAAGTAGCCGGTATGAATACCATCGCATACCTGAGCCATCTGAGCTTGGCCATGGTTAATCTTTCAAGCCAATACGCACCGAATGCAAATAGAATGGGATAAACACCTGCTGCATAATAACTTTTCCCATTCATATAAGTTAGTAAAGCAATGACTGCAAAATAACTGAAACCGATCATCCGGTATTTTCTTCCTTCCGCTGACAATAAAACATAGAGTAAGCCACTGATCCAAATAAAAACACAAGGAAGAAACATCATGATCTGATCTACTAAGAAATCTTTGGGGTCAATGAATTGAAGTTGTGTTTCTTTCAGTTCTTGCATGTGTGTGAATAAAGGGAACCCATGTTGGTATTGCCAGATGAGGTTGGGAAGCATGATAAGTAATGCAATGGCAGCAGAGAAATACAAATGTTTATTCAGAAAAACAGATCTATTCTTGGTGAGTAATATTCCCACCAGTAAACTGGCAGTATAAAAGGCAACAGAATATTTACTAAGCATACCCAATCCAATACTGATGCCGAAAATATAGAGCCATCTGTTTTTTTGTGTGTCTACAAAGTTGATGAGTGCATACGCGTTGAGTGTCCAGAAGAATACATCCAAAAAGTTGGGATGGAAAAAGTAGAACATGCGGATATAGCCTGTAAATAAAAATGGAAATGAGGCTAGTAAAATGGCGAAAGATCTGCCTCCCAAACGAAGAATGATCTTGCCCATCATTAATAATATCAGTGACCCAAATAGTGCCGGCCAAAATTTCACCCAGAACTCAGTAGCCCCCATGGTATTGCTGATGTATGCCATGAATGATAGCATGGGAGGTACTTCCAAAAATCCCCAAGCGAGGTGATGACCTTCTGCGAGATAGAGGTATTCATCGCGATGTAATTGGTAGGAGGGGTGTACCAGTAAGAAAGGGAGTACAAAACGTATAATCGCTAAGAGATATAATAGTCTGGTAGCGTTCTTCATGTGGGTTGTTTGAGGTAAGATACGGATGAAAAAAGAAATTGCCACAGAAAGCACAGAATAGCACAGAATCATTCAGTGTATTTCAGTGCCTTCTGTGGCAATAAATTACTTTAACTCAACAACCCTAAAGTATGTTTGATACGAGCAACAGTTTCTATTTTACCTATCAACGCAGCAATATCAAATACACCCGGACCAAACTTACCTCCCACTAACATAATGCGAAATGGAAGCATGAGTTCACCCGGCTTTAATTGATTTGCAGCTGCCAGTTCTTTGAATTCTTTTTCAAGATCACTGGCTTCCCAAAGTGTACTCAGTTCATAAGCGCGTATCAACTCAGTGAAGAAGAGATTTTTTTTCTCATCCCATTTGGGTTTGATGGCATCAATATCTATTTGAGTTGGAGACTGAAAGAAAAAGCGGCTTTGTGCCGTGAAGTCAGACAGCAATGTGCAACGCTCTTTCACCAGATCAATGACATGATGCAGTATGTTTGAATCTGTAACGTCAATATTATTAGCGGCTAAAATTTGTTGTACAAATGGCGCAAGCTTTGTGGCATCAGATTGTTTGATCCATTCATGATTGTACCATTTGGCTTTCTCATAGTCAAACTTAGCACCGCCTTTGTGAACGCGATCCATGGAGAACTTTTCGATCAATTCTGTAATCGTAAATATTTCCTGATCCGTACCATCATTCCATCCCAACATGGCCAATAAGTTCACAAATGCTTCAGGAAGAAAACCTCTCTCTCTGAATCCAATAGTCGTTTCATTGGTTTTCGGATCTGTCCAGTCCATGGCGAATACAGGAAATCCTAATCTATCGCCATCTCTTTTACTGAGTTTGCCATTGCCATCCGGTTTTAAGATCAAGGGAAGATGTGCCCATTCCGGCATTTCATTTTCCCATCCTAAGTATTTCCACAACAGGATATGCACTGGAGCGGAAGGCAACCATTCTTCTCCGCGAAATGCATGTGATATCTTCATCAAATAATCATCCACTACTACAGCAAGATGATAGGTAGGCATGCCATCAGCTTTGAGTAATACTTTATCATCTACCTGATCAGTTTGGAAAGATACTTCTCCACGAATCATGTCAGTGAAGCTAACTGTTTCACCAGCGGGCATTTTAATGCGTATCACAAACGGCATACCCTCACTGATCAAACGTGTTACTTCTTCTTCTCCCAAAGTCAGTGAATTGCGCATTTTTTCGCGGATGAATTGATTGTATTGAGGAGAAGGATTTTCAGCCGTTTTAAAATCATTGCGCATGGCTTCTAATTCCTCCGGCGTATCAAAAGCATAATAGGCATAACCGGCTTGTACCAGTTGCTCGGCATATTGCATGTACATGGCTTTGCGCTCACTTTGTCTGTAAGGCGCATGCGGACCACCATGTTTCGGACTTTCATCCGGAATCAATCCACACCATTCCAGGGTTTGGAAAATATATTCTTCAGCACCCGGTACAAAACGGGTTTGGTCGGTATCCTCGATTCTCAGGATAAAATCACCACCATGCTTCTTCGCAAACAAATAATTGAATAACACCGTTCTCACCCCCCCTAAATGCAGCCCCCCGGTAGGAGAAGGGGCAAAACGTACGCGTACTTTCTTGTTCATGGTGCAAAGATAAGAGCTACACGCTACAAGCCGAAAGCTACAAGCCACAAGGATAATTTCTATGCTTGTGGCTTGTAGCTTTCGGCTTGTAGCCTGCACCACTTATCTTTGGATCATGTATCTTACAAAAACTCCCTTCTGGCTGCGTAGTTTGTATCCTTCATTGGTATGGAGAATGCCGGTGCAGGGGGAGAAGAAGATATATCTCACATTCGATGATGGTCCGCATCCACAGGCAACTCCATTTGTATTGGATCAGTTGGCTGCTTACGGAGCAAAAGCAACTTTCTTTTGTATTGGAAAGAATGTGGCTGCCGAACCTGACATCTATCAGCGTATCCTTGCTGAAGGACATACAGTTGGTAATCACACACAACATCATTTGAACGGATGGAAAACGGATGATACTACTTATTTGCATGATATTGCAACTGCGGAACAATACATTTCTTCAAACTTGTTCAGACCACCTTATGGACGAATCAAACGTTCTCAAATCAAAGCCTTACATCAGCAGCAAAAAAAGATCATTATGTGGGATGTGTTGAGTGCTGATTTTGATACGCGTCTCACAGGCGAAGCTTGTTTAGCATACGTGCTCTATCATACCCAACCCGGTTCCATTGTTTTATTCCATGATAGTGCCAAAGCCTGGGATCGGATGTCGGTGGCATTGCCCAAGGTGCTGGAGTATTTTTCGGAGAAGGGGTTTCGGTTTGAGGGAATTTAGGATGTCAGATTTCAGATTTGAATTTTGAATTTTGATGTCTGATGTCTGATGTCTGATGTCTGATGTCTGATGTCTGATGTATTTATAAAGGTACATAACTACTTTCTTTCCGTTAACTATCAACTTACAACTGTCAACTATACTCTCTCTGCTATTCAAAAAAAATAGCCGAAGTAGAAACTTCGGCTCTGCTTTTAATCCGTACCCTATGAAAACAATCTTTTCCCGATTTAATCGGGATAATCATTTAAATCGCCTGTTGATTTTTTACTCACGGGATACGACACTAATAACGCAGGGCATTATCCTTTTATTTTATACGGATAGAAAAAAAATTAAATACTGGACTAAATCGTTATTTATTATGAATTTTGCGGATGATGTTGATTGATACCCACTGTCATTTATATTCAACCGAATTCGGAGATGAAATATCCGATATTATCGAACGAGCTCAAAAAGTCGGCATCAAGAAATTTTACCTGCCAGCTATAGATAGTGAAGTGATACGAGCTATGCTGGATCTCGAAGCAGCTTATCCCAACGTATGTTTTGCTATGATGGGACTACATCCTTGCTCAGTGAAAGAAAATGTTGATGAAGAACTCGCTATTGTACAGGATTGGCTCGACAAAAGAGATTTTGTAGCTGTTGGTGAGATAGGGCTTGATTTTTATTGGGATAAAACCTTCGCTGCAGCGCAGAAAAAAGCATTCGATCTACAAATGAGTTGGGCATTGGCCAGGAATAAACCCATCGTTATTCATACCCGTAATGCCATGCAGGAAACCATTGACATGGTAAAACCCTATGCAAAAAAGGGGTTAAGAGGCATTTTTCATTGTTTCAGTGGAAGTCATGAATCGGCGATACAAATCACGCAAATGGGGTTTTTATTGGGAATCGGGGGAGTTTTGACCTATAAGAACGCAGGTTTACCCACCGCTTTGGAGGGAATTGGGTTGGAACACCTTGTATTGGAAACCGATGCTCCTTATTTAAGCCCTGTTCCCTATCGAGGCAAAAGAAATGAAAGCAGTTATCTCCTGGAAATAGCCGTCAAATTGGCGGAAGTAAAAAAAGTCTCTTTAGAAGAAGTTGCATCCATTACAACTTCGAATGCTCAAAAAATATTCGGAAACTGAGTGGTTTAGCGCTATTTTTGCAGTCCTTAAAAAATAGGTTTTCTGCTATTAAGTGGATAGCATAGAAATCTTAGAATTTATGGAGAGGTGTTCAGCCTAGGCGGATTGAAGGAGCACGCCTGGAAAGTGTGTATACGGGAAACCGTATCAAGGGTTCGAATCTCTTCCTCTCTGCAAATAGTTCTTTATCTAATTCATTACACAGAGAGGTGTCCGAGTGGTTGAAGGAGCACGCCTGGAAAGTGTGTATACGGGAAACCGTATCGAGGGTTCGAATCCCTTCCTCTCTGCAAATTTGAATCCTGCTCAGCGGGATTTTGTATTTTTATATCACAATGTACAGTACCCACCAGATATTAAATATCTTAAAAGAGCGAAAAGCAGAGCTGAAAAAGAAGTATCCTATTTCAGAACTGGGTCTTTTTGGCTCTTTTGCACGTGGCGATCAGAATGAAAAAAGTGATATTGATATATTGGTAGATTTTAATGATCGAATTGATGCGTTTGCCTATATCCGTTTAGCGCATGAATTAGAAGCGGCTTTCAATAGAAAAATCGATCTCGTATCTCGAAAAGGTATTAAGCCTCATTATCTTCCCTTTGTTGAGAAAAGTCTAATACATGTCTGAACGCTCCACAAAACTTTTATTAGAGGATATTTCTGTAGCAATACAAACAATATTCCAGTTTACTGAAGGGTACTCTTTTGAAAATTTTGAGTCTGATCTTAAAACAAGGCAAGCCGTAGAAAGAAATTTTGAGATCATTGGAGAAGCAGTAGCTCGTTTACCACAAGAATTCAAGGATTTAAACCCGAACATAGAATGGCGTGTCATAAAAGATTTTAGAAATTTTATCATTCATGACTATTTTGGAGTCAATCATCAAATTCTTTGGGATACAATACAACTTCGCTTGCCTGAATTAAACCTAGATATTAAGAAAGTTATCGATAGTAATCATTTCTAATGATTGAATCGGTAGGTCTCAGAACTTTAAAATCACCTTAGGTAATATTCCCTTAACATTGGCATAACATAGCGGTAACATTGCGGTAATACTTTTGCGGCAAAATAAACGCTGTGAAATCTACTTTCTTAACCCTTTTATCTTTCCTGCTCGTATCTGTGTTATCTGCTCAAACAGGAACACTTTCCGGAAAAGTAACTTCTGCTTCTAATAATGAAGCACTTACCGGGGTAACCATTTACAACGCTGCTAAAAAAATCAATGTTACTACCGATGTGGAAGGTCGCTTTAGCATCAGACTGGCTCCCGGTTCTTATGAATTGACTTTTTCTCTGACAGGATATAAAACCAAAACCATCAATGAGATCGCTGTTACAAACGGACAGTTGAATGAATTGAATATTGTTTTGGTAGAACAGAAAAAAGAACTGGATGAAGTAGTGGTAACAGCTACACCCGCTCGTCGCGAATCTGCGAATGCTGTATTAAGTATGCAGAAAAATAATACCAGTGTATCAGATGGTATCTCTTCTGAATCCATCAAAAAATCTCCGGATCGTAACGTTGGGGAAGTATTGAAGCGTGTAACAGGTACCAGTGTTCAGGATGATAAATATGTAATCGTTCGTGGATTGAATGATCGTTATAATATTGCTACCATCAATGGTGCGGTAATGCCTAGTACTGAACCCGATAGAAGAACCTTTTCTTTTGACGTGGTTCCTTCCGATATGATCGACAACGTTCTGATCAATAAAACAGCTACTCCTGATATGCCTGGTGAGTTTTCAGGTGGTATTGTTCAGGTAACAACTAAAGATATTCCTTATAGAAATGCTTTCGGATTGGCATTCTCTACTTCCTATAACACCATTTCTACCGGTAAAGATTTTAATATCGGTCATAGAGGTAGTCTGGATTATCTGGGTTTCGATGATGGTACAAGATCCTTCCCTTCCCGTTTCCCTTCTACCAACAGATGGAGATCATTGCCTTTAGATCAAAAAATTGAAGTTTCCAGAAGAATGTATAATACTTATGGTGATGATATTTCAAAAGCATTGCCGGGTTTAAACGGACAAATCAACTTCGCGAAAAAATTCAATGGTAAAAAGGGTGGAACCTATGGTATATTAGGAGCTGTAACATACAGAAACTCACAAACCATTCAGATCACTGGCAGACAACAATATGGTGATGCTACCAGCACTACCAATCTCCTTTTTGATTACGCAGATACTTCTTATTCATTCAATACCAGCTTAGGTGCTTTATTGAATGTTGGTTATAAGAAAGGAAAGAATAAGATCGTTTTGAAAAATCTGTTCAACAGGGTATTTGAAAACAACAATACCATCAGAGAAGGTGCCAACTATAATGATCTGCAATACATCAATAAAAACAGAATCGCTATTGCCATGGTGAAAACCATTTTCAGTACGCAACTGGAAGGGGAACATGCAGTTGGCAAAAAGAATGATAAGTTTAAATGGAACCTGAACTATGCTTTCACACAGAAAGATCAGCCTGATTACCGTTCACAACCTTATCAGAAAAGTTTGTCTCAGCAAGATGATAAATCCATCCCTTATGGTATCGCCCTGAGAAATACCTATCGTTTCTGGAGTGAGTTGTTAGAAAATACCATTGGTGGTAAAGCCGACTACAGTAAACAACTGAACTGGGGTAATACTACTTCTACTTTAAAAGCAGGTTTCCTGGCTCAATACAAACTCCGTGAATTTGATGCCCGCGCTTTCCGTTATGAAGCAGCCAGCAACAATAATTTTAATTCAGCATTGTTAACACTGCCTGCCGGACAAGTATTCAACGACGGTAATATGTATGCGGAAGGTTTTTATCTCAATGATATCACAAACAATACCGACCGTTACGATGCAAATTCATTGCTTACAGGTTCTTATTTGATGTTGGATAATAAATTCAATGAAAAGTGGCGATTGATTTGGGGTGTTCGTGTAGAAACTTTCAACTATGAAGTAGAGACAGGTAACGTTTCCGGTACCAATACCATTATCAAGAGAAACTACCTGGATATCCTTCCTTCAGCTAATTTGATCTATAGTTTCAATAACAAATCAAACCTACGTTTCTCTGCCTCTAGAACAGTATCGAGACCTGATTTCCGTGAAGTAGCAAACTTCTCTTATTTCGATTTCGTGAGAGCGGCAATCATTCGTGGTAATGGTGCATTGGAAAGAAGTCAGAATACCAATATCGATCTTCGTTTTGAAACCTATCCTCAAAGTGGTGAGATCATTTCTGCTTCTGTATTCTTCAAGCATTTCAGCAAGCCTATTGAACAGCGTATGTCCGGTGAATCATCATTAGAATACCAGGTGATCACATACTTCAATCCTAATAATGCCTATGCTTATGGTATTGAATTGGATCTACGTAAAAAGCTTTCTTTCTTAGGTGATGGAGAATTCTGGAACAACACCACTTTCAGTGCCAATACCTCATTAATCAAGTCTACAGTAGATCTGGATAATACATCCAATCCTTATGACACCAAGAGACCTATGCAGGGACAATCACCTTACCTAGTGAACCTGAGTCTAACATATGCTGATCCAGAAGCGAATTGGAGTAGTACGGTTCTTTTCAACAGAATCGGTCAGCGTATTGAAACCGTGGGTGCATTTGGTATTCCTGATGTATATGAGAATGGAAGAAGTATTTTGGATTTTCAGCTGTCTAAGAAAGTGATGAAAAAGAAAGGTGAGATCAAAATCAATATGGCCAACCTTTTGAATACCAGACAGATCTTCTACAATAACGTAGAATCTAAAAAAGAGAATAGAGCGTATAATAGCCGTGAAGACAGAATTCAGTGGAGCAACTTATTCGGAGCCAGCTTTGGTATCGGGTTCTCTTATAATTTCTAATTCGGCTTGAACATTCAATAGATGTGAGGCTGTATCAAGTTTGGTACAGCCTTTTTTTAGTCCATAGTTAATAAGTCATCAATGTACTATAAAAGAGTAGGTGATCGGGTGATCAGGTAATCGGGTGATCGGGTTTGTAGACCCTTAATACTTTAAAACCCTGATTACCCGATTACCTGATCACCCGATAACCACCCTTTTTACGCTCCCGTATCACGTAACAATTAGTTAACCCTGGCGTAACATACCCATTACATTAAAGCGATTCTTTTGCAGCATAAAAACATTGAAAATGATACGTTCACTTATGATTTCCCGTCTTGCTTTAGTGGCGCTGGCTGTTGCTGCTATCACGTCTTGTAAAAAAGATGATACAGATGAGCCCATTACTCCTCCACCTACAAATCCTAATGAGACTATTTTATCCGGTACATTAACTGCTAACAAAACTTTGACAGCAGATAAAACCTGGACTCTGAAAGGTTATGTGTACGTTCCGAATGGAGTTACATTGACCATTGAAGCAGGTACTATTATTAGAAGTGATAATACAGAAAAAGGTGCCCTTTGTATTGAGCGTGGTGGAAAAATTCAGGCAAATGGTACCGTTGATAAACCCATTGTTATGACTTCCGGTCAGGCAGTAGGTCAGCGTAATCCGGGTGACTGGGGTGGATTGATCATTTTGGGTAATGCTCCTACCAACCGTACTTCTACTCCTGTAATTGAAGGTGGTTTGGATCGTGTATATGGTGGTACAAATGCTGCTGATAATTCAGGTACATTGAGATATGTTCGTATTGAATATGCAGGTATCGCTGCTTTCCCGGGTTCTGAAATCAATGGTTTGACTTTGGGTGGTGTAGGAAGTGGTACTACCATTGAGCATGTTCAGATCGTGTATGGTAATGATGATGCGTTTGAATTCTTTGGTGGAACTGTAAACGCTAAATATTTAGTGGCTTATGCAACTGCTGATGATGATTATGATTTTGATTTCGGTTATGTAGGTAAAATACAGTTTGCTGTTGCATTACGTGATCCGGCTTTCGTAGATAATGGTGATGCAGGTAATGGTATCGAAGCAGATAATGATGGTTCTGGTACAACTGCTACTCCTTATACTCGTCCGGTATTGAGTAACTTTACTTTTGTGGGTCCTAACAATGCTTCAGGAACACAGGCTAACCACAACTTCGGTAACAGATGGAGAAGAGCAGTACGTTTCGTTTTGCGTAACTCTATCCTGATGGGCTGGCAGAAAGGTGGATTCTCTATTGAGTCTGATGGTACTGCGAATGACTACAGCGGAACAAGTGGTACTTCTGAATTCAAAAACAACTTGGTTCATGCGGTAGCTGATCCATACAGAGTATCAGGCTTAACATCAGCAACATTGACTGCTGCTGCAATGAGAACTAAAGCTGAATCAGAAGGATGTAAAACGTACACGAATGCTGCTGATATCAAATTGACTGCTCCATTCACTATTACCAATCCTAATCTGTTACCTGCTGCCGGTTCTGATGCATTAACAGGTGCTAACTTTACAGGTCTGGATGCATTCTTCAGTGCAACCACTTATGTAGGTGCATTTGGTACTACGAACTGGATGGCAAGCTGGACAAGATTCCCTGCGAAAGGACAATAATATTTGATTCTATATGGAAAAACCGCTCTTTTATGCAGAGCGGTTTTTTTATTTCTTTGTAATTAAAATAATAGAGATGCGTTACTTGTTTCCATTAGTCATAGCTGTTTGCTTTTTATATGCTTGTCAATCTGATAAACAAACAGATGACGCCAATACCGGTTCAGATTCATTGGTGGCTGAATTACATCCCTTGCCTGAGATCAAAAAAGTAGATAGTATTGATATGCATTTCTTTCCCGATATCAATGATCAGAAAGTGTATACAAGATTTGGTGTGAATGATACTGCATTCATTCACAGCATTACATTCAGAGAAATGAAAAATGCATTTGCAGTAAATCCCCCCTGTGAGTATGATACCAAATTCTTTTGTTTTGCTGATGGACAAATCGTGAAGACGCTGTATATAGCTGCACAAAAAGACAGCTGCCACTATATTGGATATATCAAAAGTGGTGGTGTTGCAGTGAAGATCAGTATGTCTGATTCAACGGCTTCTTTGATCAATACATGGAGGAAAAACAGTCAATAAGCACTTACCAGTTATTCATTTGCTCAGGAACAATTCTTTCCGGTTCTTCAATGGGATGTTCTTTCCAATTTGGATCATATTTTACAAACCAGCTTAACCAAAGTGATCTGGATAATCGCATGATCAAGGGTTGCATGATGAATAACAATACAAAGGCTGTACCCATCCAATAGAAAATGCGGTTATCATCAATGGAGAATGTCATACCGATCAATACTTTCCATGCGATAAAAGTAGATACCAGAAAAGCTACGGATAAAGCATAACTCACGTATCCGGTGCCATAATAAAATCCCACCTCGATCTCCGTTGGCTGATTGCAAACAGGACATCTTTCATGCATGTCTACATTGGTCTTGAATTTATAGGCTTCCTGGCTTTTGAATATTCTGCCTTGTCTGCACCTTGGACAACGATTGGTGAGTACACTATAGAGATACCAAGGTTTTTTAGTTGAATTAGGCATGATAGGGGAATTAAAGATGTAAAGATAACGCTTTAAAGTTCCATAAGATTTCTTAGCTATAGCGTGACTTTTATCATTTGTAGTTGAATTTTTACCACAGAAGCCACAGAGTTTGGCGCAGAGTTACACGGAGTAAAATGGGAATACTATTAACACCCTATATTTCTCCGTGTAACTCTGTATTAAACTCCGTTTACTCTGTGGTTAAATATAATCAAAGCGTTACACGGGATAAATGAAGGAAGGGGTATTCAAGGTGTAAAGATAACGCTTTAAAGTTCTATAAGATTTCTTAGTGGTAGCGTGACTTTTATCATGTTGTAGTTGAATTTTTACC
>JACBFI010000024.1 GCA_013391385.1 Sediminibacterium sp. Gen4
TTTCACGCTCAATTGGATAGAGCATCCCGACTTTAGTCGGGAAGGTCATTGGTTCCCCTTCCTACGTCAGGGCAATCCGGTTCACAAAGCCTCACAAATATGTGGGGCTTTTATTTTACTCAATTGGATAAAACATCCCGATTACTATCGGCAAGGTCCATTGTTCCCCTTACTACGTCAGGGCAACTCGGTTCGTATACAAAGCAAAGAAGCCTAGGAATTACCTTTTGAAAGTTTCGATCTTCTCCAAAGGGCAATTATCAGGCATTATCTCTAACCAAAGTATGCCTTTATCTGTAGGGTATGATAAGATGGGAATGAGATAAAGGGTTGAGAGGTACCGAATAGCTTGTGAATAAAAGGTTGCAGGATAACAAATAGGTAGTGAATGTATAACGCACATGAAACGGACTTATAACGGACTTATAACGCACCGATAACGGAACAATAACCCTATCCCATTCAACTAGCTACGGACTTAAGCCTGGAGCTAGTTGAATCAGGTGATTTAACGAACCCTTGATGGATTCCCTCATAAAGCTTTTGTATTTTACAAAAGCACAACATGTTTAGGTATTTAAAAACCATACAAGCACTCTGTACTTTTTATAAAAGCTATTGCTTCCTCTCGGTCTTGATAACTTTTTTCTGTGTAAGAACATTCTGGCTATATGGTTTTGCCAGTTTCGCAGGTATTTTTTGGTTAAAAATTTTGACATTAGGTATAATCTTTTTCTTTGTGAATCAACTAAAAAAGAAAGAATATTACTACTATCGAAACTTAGGTATTGGAAAAACATTGCTTTGGACTGCTACTCTATTATTTGATTTTGTATTGTTTGTTGTTCTTCTCATCCTAACAAATCAATATTCATGAAGCATGTATTAGAAGCGGATGGGATTCAGTTGGAATTCAATGGAAGAAAAATACTGTCTGATATTTATCTTAAATGCGAAACAGGTAAGATCACAGGATTATTAGGTAGAAATGGACAGGGAAAATCTTGTTTGATGAATATTATCTATGGTAGTTTGGCTTGTGAGAAATCTGTGAGATTTGATCGCATATCTATAAAAGAACCATATAAAAGAACAGACCTTATAAGATACCTGCCTCAATTTCATTATTTACCTAAGTCTTTATCCTTGCACCGCATCTTTACAGATTTCGAATTGGAGTACAGTGCGTTTTCAGGAAGATTTCCTGAGTTTATGGGTAAACAAAAAGATACTATCGGAAGACTATCTGGCGGTGAACGAAGATTAGTGGAAATGTATGTACTTGTAAAATCAAAGTCTCAATTTGTTTTGTTGGATGAACCTTTCACACAATTAAACCCCATTCAAATTGAAAAAGCCAAGCTATTGTTACAGGAAGAAAAAGAAAACAAAGGCTTATTGATTACGGATCATATTTACAGACATGTTCTTGACATTGCCGACACTATTTACACTTTATCACAAGGAAAAACGCATACAACCAAAGATATCACTGATCTAGAAAGATTGGGATATATCAGCTCGTAGGGGTCCGGTTTTACTATATGCAAGCTTTCGATTTAAAATATTGTAGTATCCATTTCAAATAGCTCCGGGCTTAAGCCCGGAGCTATCTAAAAATTATTTCCCTCCATTCGCCCTCAAATCATTCAAACAATTCGCATCTAACTGAGGAATATTGTTATTCAGCATATTCATCAATCCTGTGGTCTCAATGGTATAATACATCAAACAATTGGTATTGGTACAATGTGCACGATTATCGCCGTCTTCATGGGGTGTTACCATAGCGGTTCCATTATTGACCAAACCCAGAATATGTCCGATCTCATGCAACAGCACACCCGACTCCACTTTCACCCTACTCGCTTGGTTGATGCCACCACTATTAGACTGAATGGTTTTACCAAACAAACAAACAGCTGTATTCCGGTAAGCAATGCCTACCACATTGCCTTTATCAAAACTCGCATCTGTGATATAGACATATACAGTTATTCTGTTTCCGTCTGTATATGCTGTACGATTTTTATCGGTAAAAGAAGTAATGTCTGCCACAGATACCACTGCTTTTCCGATCGTAGCTACCGGTTTACTTTGTATAGTGATACCTCCGGGTTTATTGAGCCTTTGCTCTAAAAAACTACGCAGGTTGGCAACTGACTGTTCCTGCAATTGCATACCCGGACCATATTGCAATTCTACCGTTAGTGTAGTGTAGGTATCAGATACCAATAACTCAGTAGCGGATGCTCCCACATTTCTAAGATCATTGACACCTACCGGACCCGATAGAATAACACTGGTCGTTTCTTTTTTACAGGATTGAAACAAAAAAGCAGACAATAGCAGCAGGGATAATAATGGCCTTTTCATTTTTTTTGATTTGACTAAATATTCATTTGAAAAAATGATGCCAAAATTGATCCATCTGAAAAAATGATGTAATAATCCGTCTATTTCAGCCTGTCAGCATACCATGATAAACCAATCATCCTAAAAACCCGCTTATATAAAACAGAAATGATATTTATGTATGAAATTTGGTTAATTTAGGGATGGATATCATGAACAAAATGATACCCTCCCCTGCCTGAAATCCAACTTATGCAACTCTTCAGACAACCAGGTTGTCTGATATAACAGTATGTATCAGAAGAAACACACGATGAAGTATTTGTTAGATTGTTGGTGTCGCAAAACAAAGGCAGTTGGGTCATTGATGGTATTGATGATCTGCATCAGCCATTACTCTTTCGCACAATGTCCTCCGAATATCGGTTTTGAAAAAGGTAATTTCGAGAATTGGGAAACCCTGAAAGGAACCATAGATGGAGGAGGCATTATTTCAATGTCTGCTCAAACACCTGATTTTTTTAATCATATCATACTAAGTGCTGATAAGGATGGGAATTTAAATGATGAGTACGGTGGATTTCCAGTTGTTTGTCCAAATGGAAGTGGCTACTCAGTTAAACTAGGTTCTCCAACCGGAGGAAGAGATGCACATGGGCTTTCTTATACTTTTACAGTTCCAAAAACAAGTGGCGATTATAGCATTATTTATAATTACGCCGTAGTTCTTGAAAATCCAGGAGATCATCAGCCCTTCCAGCAGCCTGTATTTTCAGTAAAAGTTTTTAACGTTACAGATAACAAGTATGTTGATTGTGGATCTTTTCAGTTTGTTGCTGCACCAAACTTACCAGGATTCAAATTGTCAAATGCAGGAAGACCCAATGTCTATTATAAGGACTGGGCACCTATTACTTTGAAACTGCCTGGCTTTGAAGACAAAACGCTTCGTTTGGAGTTTACTATAAATGACTGTACCCTAGGCGGACATTTTGGGTATGCATATATTGATATCAATGAAAACTGTACCACACCCATTACCGGTAATGTGTTTTGCACGGATGTCACCAATTTAACATTGACTGCCCCTTATGGCTTTCAAGGATATCGATGGTTTACAGAGGATTTTTCTACTAAGTTGGGTGAGAAAAATACATTGAAGCTCAATCCTGCACCACTCCCGGGTACAAGACTGGCTTTGGAAATTACCCCCTTCCCTAACCAAGGTTGTTTGGATACTTTGTATACTACCGTTACCAAATCATTAGAACCATTTGTATTCAATGTAATTTCTGATATTGATGCGTGTAGAAAACCGGGCGTTGACCTAACACATCCGGATATTACGAAAGGCAGTACGCCGAATATGAACTATGCCTATTTTGTAGACTTTGACGAATCGGTTTTTATTACCAACCCGAAATCAATCATTTATAGTAGTACGTATTATATCAAGGCCAGTAATAAAGCGGGTTGTACAGATACCAAACCGGTTAATGTGGTCGTTCGTGAGAATCCTGTCGTTCGTGTTTTAAGCACGATTGCAGAATGTATCCCGAATACGGTTAACCTTCTTGATCCTGCTTTGGTAGCAGGCAATAGATCTGATTTGACGTATAGTTTCTGGGAAGATATCAACGCTACCAAACCTTTATTGAACCCTGGCGCTATTACAAAAACCGGTAACTATTACATTAAAGGTACTGATCTATTTAAGTGCTCGTCCACAGAACCTATTTACGTCACCATTACTCCCCCACCGGTAACAGTAGTGAATAACGTGGTAGCCTGTGGTTCTTTGGTATTATCATCTGCAAACATCGCTGCAGGAAGCGATCCCACCGCCACTGTTTCTTATTGGAATGATGCCGCTGCAAGGGCTAGCCAATTATTGGACAATTCTCTAATTACCAATACCAAAAAGCTCTTTGTAAAAGTGACATCTATTGCCGGATGTTCCGTGATTCGTCCGGCTAATATTACGATTCATCCTTATCCCGATTTTACCGTCGTAGATCCACCCACCGTTAAAATACCGAAGACCATTAACTTAATGACAACGGTTCCTTTTAGCCAAAACTGGAGATACACCTACTGGGAAGATAGTGCTACCACAAAAACCTTATTCAATCCGGAACGAATTCTAAAGTCGGGTAAGTACTTCGTAAAAGCCACCAGTAATGAAGGTTGCACTGTGGTTCAACCGATCAATGTAAATATTGATGATGCCGATATTTTACCTTCTAATATTTTTTCGCCTAACGGAGATGGCATTAATGATTATTGGCTCATCCCATTGATTGAGTATTATCCGGAATCAACCATTGAGATATTTACACGGAATGGGCAATCTATTTATCGATCAAAGGGCTATACGCGTGTTTGGGATGGCAGATCAAATGATGGCAGTATTGTTCCCGTAGGCGTTTATTATTATCTCATCAAAGCATCGCCAAGATTAAAACCAGTATCCGGTACGGTTACTGTGATTTACTAAAGCGATATCCCTGAAGGATTCTGTATTTTCGCTGCATAAGCACAATGCCTTATGGATGTGAAGATAGAAGCATCATGGAAAGCAGTTCTGAAAAACGAATTCACCAAGCCTTACTTTTTACAGGTTGCCACGCACCTGAAAACGGAAAGGGCTACAGGTGCTGTTATCTATCCGCCCGGATCTTTAATATTCAATGCTTTTTTTACAACACCATTTGATCAACTAAAAGTAGTGATACTTGGTCAAGATCCTTATCATGGTCCCGGACAAGCACATGGGTTAAGTTTTTCAGTTCCGGAGGGTGTTCCTCCCCCACCTTCATTGGGCAATATTTATAAAGAGCTCAATAAAGATATTGGTATGCCCATTCCCAAAACCGGCGACCTCACAAAATGGGCTACACAAGGGGTATTATTACTCAATGCAGTACTTACTGTAAGAGCCAATGAACCAGCCAGTCATGCCAAAATTGGTTGGATGGATTTTACAGATGCAGTGATTCGAAAAATATCGGATGAAAAAGAAGGCATTGTTTTTTTACTATGGGGAAGATTCGCACAAGAAAAACAAATACTCATTGATGAAACCAAACACCATGTACTTAAAGCAGCTCACCCTTCTCCTTTTAGTGCAGATAAAGGATTTTTTGGCTGCAAACATTTCAGCCGCACCAATGAGTTATTGATGAAACAAGGTCTCTCCCCCATTGATTGGAACTTGTCAACTGAAGCAACACCATCATGAAAAAAAAGAACAATACTCCTTTCTGGAAATTGATAGTAGGTAGAATCATGGCAGCCTGGGCACTGATTCTTTTTATTGTTACCATGCTACCGGCTATTATTTTTTATCTCCCTTGTTTTCTGCTAAATGATCCTGCTAAAGCCAGTTGGCATAGACATGTTTCTCGCGTATGGATGTGGATCTATTTACATTTGATCGGATGTCCGCTGAAAGTAACCGGAAAAGAACATTTTGCCACACCTACCAATTATGTGATTGTTTGTAACCACAACAGTTTGATGGATGTTCCTGTGAGTACGCCATTCATGCCCAGACCTAATAAAACGATTGCTAAAAAGAGCTTTGCCAAGATTCCGCTTTTTGGATGGATCTATACTTTTGGCAGCGTATTGGTAGATCGGAAGAGTGATGAAAGTCGAAGAAAGAGTTATGAAGAAATGAAACGAATGTTAGCCATTGGGTTAGACATGCTCATCTACCCAGAAGGAACGCGAAACAGAACCCATGATCCTTTAAAAAGCTTTTACGACGGCGCTTTCAGACTCGCAGTAGATACCGGAAAACCGGTCCTTCCGGTGATATTACTGCATACCAAAAAAGTATTACCGGCACACTTATTCTTTTACCTGATGCCCCATCATCTTGAGATGCATTTTCTAACACCCGTTTCTACCCAAGGAAAATCAGCCGGTGAACTGAAAGAAGAAATATTTACCATCATGTGGAATTACTATCAGGAACATGCTTGATGTTATCAGAATCCTGAATTAGAAAATACGCGACTTCTATTGATGCGCAGATCACGTAAAATACCTGACTTTGGATTGATGGTAATATTGAAAGAGCGAAATAAACCAATGGGGGTTACATTCACCGATAATTGCCAGCAGTGCATTTCGCGGGTTATGAACATACTGAATTGTTGCAAGCCTCCTTGCGAAATATCATAATACCCATTCCCTCCCATTTTCCATTTATCCGTTAAACTAAAGTCGCCATTGAAGTTGATACTTGAAAAAAGTTGTGTTTCAAACCCTGAGAAATCCTGTTTTAATACACGATTAAAATTGAGAGAATAAGATAAATTCAAACTCCATGGAATATTAAAATCTGTAAACTCAGCAGGATTCGCTCTCGCAAACTGTAATTGTCTTTGTTGTTCCTCGGGTGTCATAAAAGGATCAATCGGTATGTCTCTGTCTTTTTCCGTACTGCCATCTTTTGGCTTACTGGTGAAGGAGGTAGATACAGCCAGATTCCCACTGGTAATTCTTCCGAATTTTAATTTAGCAGGATCGAATAAAATACGATTTACTCGATATCCTTGTCTGTCAACATCATAAGGATCCAGGTTCATGCCCGCTGTAATGTTGATCTTATCAAACAAAGTACTACGTGCATAAATATTAAAATTGCCAAGCGCAAAACTGTCCGCTAAAAAGTTATAGGATGAGTTGAATCCAAAACCATCAATCAACTTTATTTTTTTGGTCGCCTTTCCGGTACTATCCGATTTGTCTTTGACTTTCATCTCCAGCAGATTGTCGACTCCAAATGAAAGTCCTCCAAAAGTACCTTCCGAAAAAGCCCCAATAACACCACCCTCAAATTGGGAGAATCGGAGTACTCTTCCGGTAGAATCTACTTGTGTATTGTAGAAGTATTTCTTTGCCATATCAGGCCTGTAATTGATCGCAAGACTGGGTCTTACTTCATGTCGTATGATTCTGCCACCATCTTTCGACTTCACATTATAAGTACCAAAAATTCGGGTATTGGCGCTGATACCGAATGCCATTTGTCTAGCTGTATAAAATCCACGCTGTACGCTTGTCTCCACCTGTTTCGAAGTATTGTTCCAGTTTCGGAAAATCCGTTGACCATACCAACGCTCTTCATAGGAAACACTTGGCGCTATTGTAACAGGACCTAAAGATGGTAAAGAAAGTGTAATGGGAATATTGTGTTGTGCACCCCATTGTAAAGTATCGAGTAAGCCTCTTAAAGTAAAGGCTGTATCATAAAACGATAATTGATTCTGGAGATTGCCGCTATAGCCAACACCTATTTTCTCATACCATTTGGATTCTCCAACTTGTTCTTTTCGTTGAAATGGATAAAAAGTAACAACGTTGAAATTCACAGTCGGTAAATTCATGTTTACCAAACGAGTATTGTTATTCTGATTGTGATTGGCATTGACGGAAAGATTGTATTTACCTCTCCAATCTTTTGTATAGTTAACAGATGAACTTAATTGGTTTTGAAAATTCTGTAAAGGACTATTCAATAAATTCTGATTGAAACGCGTGCTACCAAAATTCACGTTACCCGAAAAGCTGGTACCGGGTCTGGCTCTACCATCACGTGTATGCGACCAGTTGATCATGAAAGAACGACTTCTATTAAATTCCTCTTTAGAGATCCCTCCCCGATTCAGTGCTTTGGTATTTTGTATGGTCACATTCAAATTACCCGTGTACGTATAGCGTTTGATATACTTTGAATTAAAGTTGGCCATCCAACCACCATAAGAATAAATATTGGTTCTGGTGGTCAGATCCATATAATCACTGATGAGGAAATAATAACCCAGGCCTTCCAATCCTAATCCAAAGTCTTCACTCGCAGTAAAAGCCGGTGCCATTAAACCCGACTGAGGACCACGATTGAGCGGAAACAATCCAAATGGAATACCAATGGGCATGGGTACTCCTTCAAATTCCGGAAAAGCAGCACTTGAAATACCGAGCTTATTATTCACAATTTTCATTTTGCTGGTTCTAAAAGCAAAATGTGGGGTATCTAGGTTACAAGTGGTAAAACGAGCTTTGCTGGCAAAGACCTCGGTTGCACTTATTTTTTTTAGTTTCTGGGCATTGACATAGATCTCTCCCTCCTGAAAAAAAGTATTCTTGGTTAACCCCTTGGCAGTGCGCATATCATAAAAAATGGAATCGCTTACCGATTTCATTTCACCTTGGATAAATTGAGGTTTACTCATGGGGTTACCGGTAGAATCGAGCGAGCCATATGCTTTCACCATTTGCGATTGCTGATCATAGCGGATGGTTGCCGCTTCCATCTGTAGATCTTTGTACTCGGTTTTAGCTTTACCATATAAAAGAAATTCTTTCGTATCAATGATCAGTACTCCTGAATCAGCAGCTGCGTATTTGATCGGTGCGTCTATAGAATCTTTGGAAATTCGAATGGTATCTATTTTAGATATAGAATCAGGTCGCTGTCTTTGGGCAAGACTATCTGATTTCACACCTGTGGTATCTAATTTTTGCTTTCCCGGAACCGTATCTATTCGTTGTTGCGCAAAATTTGTGGGAATGTGCGCAGCAGCATTGGCCTGCATAAGAAATGTTAATATGAGCAAATATCCACACGCCACAATAGGAAGCATGGTTTTTGCGTTAATTTTACAGCGTTTGCTCATATTCACTGGACAAAAATAGTGTTTGATGCGTGTAAACCGAACTCTGGTTATAATCCTTTAACGAATTGATATGATGCGTCTTAAATATGCTGCTTTTGTTTTGTTAAGTTTAGTGATCACTTTCTTATGTGCATTCACGGGTCCATCAGGTAAACCGCAACAAAAACAGGTACTTAAAAGAATCATTATTGATGCCGGACATGGCGGAGAAGATGTGGGTGCCCGGGGCAGGTATTCTACGGAAAGCCAAATTTCACTGGAAGTATCACTCAAACTGGAAAAGATGCTACAGGCAGCATTACCCGATGTTGATATTGTAATGACCCGTCGTACCGATATCTTCCATTCTGTCATTCAGAAGGCAGAAATAGCCAACCAAGCCAAAGGCGATCTTTTTGTTTGTATACATGTGAATTCAGCTGCCCCCTCTAAGCACAGAGAGTTTGTGGGTTATAAAACCATCACAGTCAAGAGAAAGGGGAAATCTGTTAAACAAAACGTAAAGGATTACAGAACCTGGACAACTCCTAATCCGGCCAAAGGAACTGAGACTTATATTTATGGGGTAGATAAAACAGATGAACGTAAAGCTGTGGCGAGTGAAGGACTAGATGAATACTTGGATAGTGTTTCTATTAAGATATTACAGGCTAGGAAAAACTCTGACGCCAATGACCCTACCAAAACCATGTTGGCGAATATACTCACCCAACAATATTTTCAACGCAGTGCTAAATTAGCGCTTACCATCGAGGAAGAATTCCAAAAAGTGGGGCGTATCAGTCGTCAAGCGCAACAGCGAAAAAAGGGCATTTG
This sequence comes from Sediminibacterium sp. Gen4, assembly GCA_013391385.1. Taxonomy (GTDB): domain Bacteria; phylum Bacteroidota; class Bacteroidia; order Chitinophagales; family Chitinophagaceae; genus Sediminibacterium. Next base: position 9,861 of record JACBFI010000024.1, read on the forward strand.
GGTATTACAGGCAGTGAATATGCCTGCTGTTTTGGTGGAAACGGGTTTTATCTCCAATCCTGAAGAGGAAGACTATCTCAATAGCGAACAGGGGCAAATTGAAATTTGTGAAGTTATTACGCGTTCTATTCGCCTGTATAAATACTCGCTTGAGAACCAGGTAGGCATCAGTTCCAGTGCCGGCTCCCGAAAATAAGTTCACTTTAACAGTCGGCGAAAAGCGATAGCACAATAAACCGTAGTTTTGTGGTATATGAAGATATCGAATGAAACAAAAGTGGGTGCCCTTACTGCTGTAGCCATCACCTTACTGATACTTGGCTTTAACTTTTTAAAAGGAAAAACGCTTTTTAAGACCGGTAATTTTATTTATGCAAAATATACCGATACCAAGGGCATCATGGTATCCAACGGTGTGTTTATTAACGGTTTTCAGGTGGGTTCTGTATATGATATTGAAAATGCAGATAAAAACCTGTCTGCCATCGTAGTGGCCATCAAACTAAAAGACAACTACAATATCCCTGCTAATTCAATAGCCAGCATCAAAGAAAATCCTTTAGGGAATGCGAGCATAACCATTGCGTTAGGTGATGCTGCTACTTATGTAAAATCCGGGGATACCATTTTAACGGCTTCAAATGCAGGTCTATTGGGTGATGTGATGAATAAATTAGGTCCGGTTGGAGATCAGATCAAAAACACTGTGGGATCATTGGATAGTGTGCTGAAAAACATCAATACCATTTTCGACCCGGCTACCAAGAATAACTTGCAGGAAGTGATTGCCAATATCAATAAAACCACCGCTAGTCTGGTAGTATCTTCTGCTTCTATTCAAGCCATGCTCAACCAGCAAACAGGTGCCATCACCGCTTCTATGAATAATGTCAACAGTTTCACCAAAAATCTGGCTGATAACAATGACAAAGTCACCAGAATGCTGGGTAATGTTGAGAAAACTACTGAAAACCTTTCTAAAGCTGATATTGATGGAACTATTGCTCAACTAAAAAACTCTATTGAGACCCTTAATACCATTTTGGGTAAAATGTCTTCTACAGATGGTTCATTAGGAAAGTTATTGAATGATAAAGCACTGTATGATAACCTTACCAATACGGTAAGAAGTGCCAATATCCTTATGGACGATCTACGTGTGCATCCCAAGCGATATGTCAATATTTCTGTCTTCGGTAAAAAAGACAAAACAGGTCCGCTCATGGCACCATTGGATTCTACTAAGGGTAAACAGTAATGCAAAAAAGGGTTCACTATATCTGCGTGTTTTTGTGCGGGATACTTTTGTTGCTTAGCAGCACAACAAGTTATGCCCAGCAACAAGATACTACTACTCAACCGGGAGCCGGACAATTACTGGAGTTTCTAAAAGCAGACCGGAATAATATTAAAAAAGTAGATAGCAATCAATTCATATCCTACGCTGGCAATGTAAAGATTAAACAAGGAAAAACACTTTTTTACGCAGACAGTGCTGTTGTGAATCCGGTAACAAATATTTTCGAAGCTTTTGGCAATATTCATATCAATGATGCCGATAGCGTTCATACCTACGCACAATACTTGAAATACCTGGCCAAAGAAAAACAGGCATTCCTGAAAAAAAGAGTCAGACTTACAGATGGAAAGAGTACGCTTACCACAGATGAATTGGAATATGATGTCACCGTAAAAATTGGAACGTATTTAAAGGGCGGAAAAGTGATCAATGAAAAAACAACCCTTACCAGTACAGAAGGATATTATTATGGTGATACAAGAGATATTATTTTCAAGAGAAAAGTAAGATTAGTAAATCCCGATTATAAAATTGACACCGATACACTTCAGTATAATACCGATACTGAAATCACCACATTTACCAGTCCGACAACCATTCGCAATGATAAAAAATTGGTGATCAAAACCAAATCCGGATATTATGATCTGAAAAATAAACGGGCAGAATTGTACAAACGTCCGGTCATTGATGACAGCACTTATACCATGACCGCTGATGATATGGCATTGGATAGTATCAGCGGCTTGAGTGAATTCAGAGGAAATGCCGTGTATCGGAGCAAGGATTCTACAAAGGGTTTTGATATGATCGCCAATAATATCAAAACCAATAACAAGAAAAATTCTTTATTAGCTACCCAGAGCCCTCTTTTGTTATTGAAACAAGATCGTGACTCTATTTATATCGCTGCAGATACTTTTTATTCGGCTAAACTTTCTGATTTATTAAAAATTAAAAATGTACCCCGTGTAAGAGACAGTATTGATTTCACATTTTTAATAGACAGCACTAAGGAAGACAGTACGGATAAATATTTTGAAGCTTATTATAACGTAAAGATATTTTCAGACTCCATGCAAAGTGTGGGTGATAGTTTGTTTTACGCGTTGAAAGATTCTGTATTTCGATTGTTTAAATCGCCTGTAGTTTGGGCGCAAACCAATCAAGTGACAGGTGATACCATTTACATGTACTTGAAAAACAGCAAACCTGAACGTTTGTATGTATTTGAAAATGCAATGGCTTTGAGTCAGGTGGATAGTACCATCTATTTTAATCAAGTAAAAGGCAATACTATTAATGCATACTTCGATACCACTGGACAAATACAATTTCTGCGATCGAAAGGCAACTCTGAGAATGTGTATTATGCCACTGATGAAGGAGGACATTTTATCGGTGTCAATAAAAACAGTTCTGATGTAGTTGAGATCCGGTTTGCTGATGGTAAAGCCAAACGCGTATTATTGATCAATGGTGTTGATGGCACAATGTATCCGATGCGTCAAGTCAATCATGAAGACTTGAAACTCAGAAACTTCAGATGGCTGGATAATTTGAGACCAAAAAGCAGGTACGATATCCTGTCATCACAATAGCCCTTCCCTCCTTTTTTGTAACTTGCGTCATGATCTTACCAAAATTTGTTCATACGCGATTGATTCATCCACTTAGGCAATTTATTCATGATAGCCGTGCTATTGGAATTACCTTATTGGTCTGCACCGCAGTATCCTTGCTTGCTGCCAACTGGGGCGATTGGGGCGAGGCATACAGAAGCATGTGGAATATCAGCTTTGATGGAACCAATGCACATCATGCACATATAGGATATTTATCATTACCCAATTCGCCGCTACTCATCATCAATGATGCGTTGATGGCTGCTTTCTTTTTTTTGGCGGGTATGGAAATAAAACGGGAACTGGTTTGTGGTGAGTTAGCCTCAATCAAAAAATCAGCTTTACCCGTATTTGGCGCCATTGGAGGCATGCTGGCACCGGCTTTATTCTTTGGCTTATTCAATAAGGGAACACCTTATATGGAAGGATGGGCCGTACCTACTGCTACTGATATTGCCTTTACCTTAGGGATCGCATCTTTATTAGGCAGACGAGTGCCTGTAGCTTTAAAAATATTTTTGACCGCACTAGCCATCATTGATGATCTCGGAGCGATTGTGGTAATAGCACTTTTTTATGGCGGTGAAATTGCCATTGGTTATTTGATCGGAGCTGCTTCCATCATTACATTGTTATGGTTTCTGAACAAGAAAAAAATTCCGTTTGGCATTGTACATTGGGGTTTGGGCATTTTACTTTGGTATATGATGTTCAACTCAGGTATTCATGCCACAGTTGCAGGCGTCATCTTTGCCTTCATGGTTCCGGTAAAAAACCTGGAAGCATATGAGTTGAAATTTCATACACCGGTATATTTTATCATCATGCCCATTTTTGCATTGGCCAATACAGCTATCGGATTTCCAACAGATAGTTTAAGCGCACTCAATAGTTCATTAAGTTGGGGTATCATCATAGGTTTGTGTATCGGAAAACCAGTTGGTATTACAGCAGCTTGTTATTTCCTGGTATCTCGAAAACTAGCTGAACTCCCATCAGGAACCAATTGGATGAAAATGATCGGTGGCGGATTATTAGCGGGTATTGGTTTTACCATGAGTATTTTTATCTCCACCCTTGCATTCAGTAACCCTGCCGAACAAGACATCGCTAAAATATCTGTTCTACTGGCTTCACTCATTGCGATGCTAGCAGGATATGTTTGGCTAAAAAATAGTAAATAAAAAATAAGAAGCAAGAAGCAGGAAACAAGGGTCAAGGAAGAAACAAGGATCAAGAAACAAGAAAGTCTCAAGACTCAATAAACTTGTACATTGGCTCTTGCAACTTCCTTGTTTCTTGTTTCTTATTTGCTATCCTTCTTTCTCCATCATCAAATAAGCTTTGATGAATCCATCAATTTCGCCGTCCATAACCGGACCAACATTTCCTACTTCATAATCGGTACGGTGATCTTTGATCATTTTATAGGGATGGAATACATAACTTCTAATTTGACTACCCCACTCAATTTTTTTCTTATTGGCATTGGTAGCATTCATCGCTTCTTGACGCTTGCGTAGTTCTTCTTCATACAAGCGACTCTTCAACATCTTTAAAGCCAATTCACGGTTCTCACCTTGTGTTCTGGCTTGCTGACATTCTACAATAAAACCGCTGGGAATATGTTTCAAACGAACAGCCGTTTCTACTTTGTTAACGTTTTGTCCGCCACTACCACCGCTTCGATAGAATGCCCATTCCAGATCTCCGGGATTTACATTGATCTCAATACTGTCATCAATCAATGGGTATACGAATACAGATGCAAAAGAAGTATGACGTCTGGCATTACTATCAAACGGAGAGATACGTACCAATCGATGAACGCCGCTTTCCGCTTTTAAAAAGCCGTAAGCAAAATCTCCATCAAACTGTAGGGTCGCACTCTTGATACCGGCACCATCTCCTTCTTGAAAATCTAATTCTGTTACCTTCCAACCTTGCTTATCGCCATACATTCGATACATACGCAATAGCATCTCTGCCCAATCTTGGCTTTCTGTTCCGCCTGCACCGGAATTGATCTGAACAATCGCCGGCAATTCATCTTCAGGCTTATTGAGTGTGCTCTTGAATTCAGCATCTTCAATAGCAGCCAATGCTTGTTCATAGGATTGTTTGGTTTCCTCTTCACTAGCATCACCTCCTTTCCAGAAATCAAATAACACAGCGAAGTCTTCTACGGCAGTCTCTACTTGCTTATAGAGTCTGAGCCAGTACTCATTCACCTTAATTTCTTTCATGATGGCCGTAGCGCGGGTATTATCATCCCAAAAGCCCGGCGAAAGAGAGAGTTGTCGATCGGTATCTACTTTGTAATTACGATTATCGACGTCAAAGAAACCTCCTCAGAACCACCACACGGTCCCTCATACTCTTAATTTGTTCTTGTGTCATAGTTTGGAATTTAGGATGTAGGATGTCGGATGTCTGATATAGAATTTTATATCAGACATCCGACATCCTACATCAGACATAAAACATAAGCCTCATAAGCCGGATTCTGTTCCTACACCATCATTTATCTGGTCCCAACATTACTGTTGGGATCTTGCTGCCTACCCTGGAATCCTTCCGCCTGAGGCGGAAATCGAACGAGCCGCTCTCAAAGACTCCTATACATGGCATTACAGCACCCAAGGTTTACCCTTCTGTCTTGTTACCAATACAGAACGTGAGCTCTTACCTCACATTTTCACCCTTACCCCCACAATACTGTGGGGACGGTTATTTTCTGTGGCACTTTCTCTCTCCCATTCGCCTTAGGCGAATGGGGGGCCGGCTATTCACCGGTGGGTTGCCCTATGCTGTCCGGACTTTCCTCCCCCACAGTACTGTGGGGGCGATGGTTCGGGCTTATGCAAATACAAAGGTAAACAAAAGTGAAAGGTGAAACGTGAAAAGAGAAATGATTCTTTTCACGTTTCACTTTTCACCTTTCACCTTTAATACTGAAAAAACACTTCCGTAGCCCCATACCCAAATCGGGGATCATATTGATTGATGAAATGTTTTACCTCTCTTTTGGTTTTGAGAATATCATGTATTTCTTCGCGCAAACGCCCCTTTCCAACTCCGTGAATAACAATCAATGAAGGTTGACGATGGGCGACGGCGAGGTCAAACCATTTTTCAAATTCAGACAACTGAATGCCGATGATCTCGATATTACTGAGATGATCGTATTTGTCTGTCAACTTTTCAATGTGCAAATCAATCACCGATCTTGCAGGAGGTAAATGCTGACGCACTTTGGAGACATCATAAATTTTATAGCCTTTATTGGACAATTTAGATAGGTCTACATAATCTTCAGCTTCATTCTTCTCCGGATATTCTTTAAACAGCTGATAAGAAAAAGTAGGTTCATTATTTTCTTTCAAGGCTTCAATTCGCTGAAAGATTTGCTTGGGTTTCAGTTTCAATTGTGCTTCGTAATGAGCTGCTTTTCCTTTTTTGGGGGAAAGCAAGGAGAAATCAACAGAGAATGACGGACTATCATTCACGGTTTCAAAATCAATATCATGCAGATAAAAATCATGAAAGCCCTGTACCTGATTCACCAATTCAAAATTCAGATCAGTCAAAAAAAATTGTTTGTAGGTAAACTGATAGGCTTCAGGTGTTTTATTCACCAAATGCACTTTTAGCAATTCGACTACTTCATCATTAAAATCATCCAATGCAAATTTGGGAATGAAAGACAACCATACTCCATCAGCTACCTGAATCTGATTGGGCTTGGGTTTTTCCTTGGGAACCTGATCGATGTATTGTTTTGGAGGAAGTTTTTTTTCCGGCTCCTGTTTCTTTTTGGTAAAGCGATAGAAATAAGGAAAATCGATCTGATCCATGTAAGCGGGGAACTTCACTCCTCTCACTTCAATCATGACCATTTTATCATTGATCAGTTCAATTACTTTTCCTTCTTCATTGCTGTGCAATACGATAATATCATCCCCAACCTGGTACTTCATGTCTCACAAAATTTCGCTGCAAAGTTAATCAGATCCTATCAGGATTCCGTATTCAATCTACTGCGTTTGCGTCCGTAAAAAAAGTAGATCGAGAGTCCAACACCCATCCAAACAAAGAACCATAACCAGCTGATAGCAGGTATTTCGATCATGAGGTATAAACAACACAAAGCTCCTAATACCGGTATCAATGAATGGTTTTTCAGAAAACTATACACAGCGGTAACCAGCGCTATCAATACAAATACCAAGAATAAGATTTCCTGATAACCCTCTGACCCTATATTCTGAAACGCAGCTATGATACGATCCCATGAGAAATAAACAAAAACTGCCACCAGTGCAGGAATCAATACTTTCCCATTGATATAGGGCAATGTAAAGGCATTGCTTCCTTTGGCTTTTGCGATACGTGGTAAAGCCAATACCCCAAAACATACCAATACAAAAGCAAATAAAGTGCCGATACTGGTAAGGTCTGTCATGGTACCACTAGACATAAACAATGCAGGAACACCCGCCATTAAACCGGTTAAAATCGTTGCAAAAGAAGGTGTTTGGAATTTAGGATGTACTTGTGCGAATTTCTTTGGCAACAAACCATCCCTACTCATACTCATCCAGATACGTGGTTGTCCGAGTGCGAATACCAACAATACACTAGTGGTTGCAACTACTGCACTAATGGATATGATATAACCGATCTTATTCATTTTAAGCTTATCAAATACATATGCCAATGGATCATCTACTTTCAATTCACTGTAATGCACCATACCCGTTAGTACCAAAGCAATCAAAATATACAAGCCGGTACAAATTAATAGTGAATAGATCATGCCTTTAGGCAGATCTCTTTGTGGATTTTTACACTCTTCTGCAGTGGTAGAAATGGCATCAAAACCAATATAGGCATAGAACACAGCAGATACTCCTGCCAATACCCCACCAAAGCCATTGGGCATAAAGGGGGTCCAGTTATCAGTATCTACATAAAAGAAGCCCATCACGATCACAAAAATGATCACGCCAATTTTGAACATTACCATGGCATTGGTGCTCTTCTTACTTTCCTTAATACCAATATAGGCCAACACAGTAATAAGCGCCACGATCATGAATGCGGGAATATTAATGATCATCTTCCATCCTCCCAACACAGGTGCATTCATGATCGCATCATATCCCATTCTGGCATGATTGGTCATGCTCTCTAATGTCTTTCCTTCCGCCATGCCTTTCATTGCTTCCTCATAACCCAATTGCGCATTCGAGGCATTGGTAGCGAGCCAACCGGGTAGGTGAATGCCAAATCCTTCCAATAGATTATTAAAATATCCACTCCAACTGATGGCTACAACGATATTACCAATGGAATATTCAAGTATCAATGCCCAACCAATAATCCAGGCAACCACTTCACCAAAAGAAACATAGGCATAGGTATAAGCACTTCCAGCAATGGGAATACGACTCGCGAATTCCGCATAACAGAGGGCACTAAATCCACAGGTGATGGCCGTGATGACGAATAAAACTGCAATCCCCGGTCCGCCATTATACGCAGCAGTACCTATGGTTGAAAAGATACCTGCGCCAATTACAGCGGCAATACCCATAAAAGTAAGGTCACGTACACCCAGTATTTTTTTTAACCCGGTACCATGACCGTCGGTATGACCTGCCGCGGCTTCTGCCGCAATTTTATCGATGGATTTTCTTCTGAATAAAGAAGCTGACATGCTCGTTGGTTTTGGTATAAAGCAATCTGAACAGATACAAATGATTGATCTCTATTTGTATCGATGACAAGATAAATGAATCCTGTTAATATTCACGCTGTATCAGGAAATTAGCCAGTTCTTGCAGGGGTTCTTTACGAACAGACCGAACAGCAATGGCTTCCAGATGTTGTAGGGCGGTTTGGAGATATTTATCTTTTAATTCCTTTGCCCATTCATCAATATTGCAATCACGGAATATTTGCAACACTTGTTCTACTTTATCAGGAGGATTTTGTTGCATCAACTGAAACAATCGATTTTTTTGTTCAGCATTGGCCACTTCCAATGCATGCAACATGAGGAATGTTTTTTTATTCTGACGGATATCTCCCCCTACATCTTTCCCAAATTTTTCCGGGTCTCCAAAAGCATCAAGATAATCATCTTGTACCTGAAACGCGATACCCAGATTTTTACCAAATTCATAGAGGTGTTTGCAATTTCCTTCACTGGCACCGCCAATGATAGCTCCCATTTCCAGACTGGCTGCTAATAACACAGAGGTCTTCAGGCTGATCATATTGATGTAATCATCCAGTGATACAGAACTGCTCTGTTCGAAGTCCATATCCATCTGCTGTCCTTCACACACTTCTCTGGCGGTTTTATTAAATAGGTGGATGATGCGATGTAGGTATTGGGGTTGTATTTTATTCAAATAATCATAGGCTTTGATCAGCATCACATCACCTGCTAATAAAGCCGTACTCAATCCGTATTTCATGTGTACGGTTTCCATCCCCCTACGAAGGGGTGCTTCATCCATGATATCATCATGAATCAATGTGAAATTATGGAACAACTCGATCGCGGTTGCGAGTTCAAAACTATCCGGATGGATCTCATCGAATAATTCATTCCCCATCAAACACATTACAGGTCTGATTCTTTTTCCACCCCATGATAAAAAATATTCATTGGGCTCGTATAAACTGGCAGGTTGTTGAGGAAAATGCCTGACTGCAAAATGGTCAGCGAATTTTGTTACTAAATCTTTAAAACTGTGCATACTACAAACCTAAATATAAAACCAAAAGCAACCTTAACTATTCCTTCCGGAATCACGAGATTATTTTTGGCACGATTTTATCATGTACAGACAAAAACACTGTTATGAAACGAATAGTTCTGTTAACCCTTATTGTTTTGGCTGCCAATGCAGCGATGTCTCAAAGTACCGGATCCACTTACAAAACAGCGTTAGGTGTGAAAGTATATCCCGGAGCCATTAGTATCAAGCATTTTACGAAAAGTAATGTGGCACTGGAAGGACTTGGATATATCTCCAATGATGGTTTTCGTTTAACGGGCTTGTATGAGTACCATGGCGATTTTAATGGTGTAGAAGGATTGAAATGGTATGTGGGTGGTGGTGCTCACCTCGGAGTATGGAGTGATAACTGGCGTAACCGTTATCCCACACGTAACGATGGTTTAGCCATTGGTGTAGATGGTGTATTGGGTGTTGATTACAAGATCAAAGGCGCTCCATTGAATCTTAGCTTCGACTGGCAACCTTCATTCAACTTTATCGGATACAACTACTTTGAAGGTGGCTGGGGAGGAATTGGAATTAGATATACTTTTTAGATAAGAAACAGAGGAATGTAAAATAAGAAATCAGAAAATAAACACTACTTTCTGATTTCTTATTTCATGTTTCTTATTTCTCTGTTATAGTAAACAAGCTTTCTACAAAAGCATGTTTATTAAAAATAATCAGGTCATCAATTTTTTCTCCTACACCTATATATTTCACGGGAATTTTAAATTGATCGGCTATGGCTAATACAACACCTCCTTTAGCGGTTCCATCTAATTTGGTAATGGATAAAGCAGAGACTTCTGTTGTTGCAGTAAATTGTTTGGCTTGCTCCAATGCATTCTGTCCGGTAGAACCATCCAACACCAGCATCACTTCATGAGGCGCATCAGGAATTACTTTTTGGATCACACGTTTGATCTTACTGAGCTCATCCATCAGGTGCAGTTTATTGTGTAATCGACCGGCGGTATCTATGATCACCACATCTGCATTACGCGCAACAGCACTTTTCACCGTATCAAATGCAACGGCACTGGGATCAGAACCCATGGCTTGTTTGACGATGGGCACACCTACTCGTTCACTCCAAATGGTCAATTGATCAACAGCTGCTGCACGAAAAGTATCCGCAGCACCTAAGACTACTTCCTTTCCTGCTTTTTTATAGTTGTGAGCAAGTTTTCCGATGGTAGTGGTTTTGCCTACGCCATTTACGCCTACTACTAATATTACATAAGGTTTTTTCCCTTCGGGGATTTCGAAATCCTGATAAGAGAGCTCAGGAGCATCCACAAGAATAGCAGCGATTTCTTCTTGTAAAATTTGATTGAGTTCAGCAGTATTCACATACTTATCCTGCTTCACTCTTTTTTCAATCCTTTCAATGATTTTGATCGTGGTATCAATTCCTACATCTGCACTTACCAAAGCTTCTTCCAAATTATCGAGCACTTCATCATCTACGGTAGTTTTTCCGGCTATTGCTTTGGTGATCTTAAAGAAAAATCCTTCTTTGGTCTTTTGTAATCCCTCATCCAGACTCTCTTTTTCTTTCTTCCCGAATAATTTATCAAACAAACCCATGATACCTTGTTTTAAGGATGCAATTAAATACAAAAAGCCTTCTCGTAAAAGAGAAAGCTTTTAATATGATAAGGTCAGAACGATTATTTCTCTGACATGAAGTCTTTAACCTTGTCTTTGTGTACAATAGCTTCTTTGAAGGTGTATGCACCTGTCTTTGGGCTACGTACCGCTCTGATTACTTTAGTCCAGTTCTTAGCTTCAGCGGCTGCTTTCTGGTCTTTTACTTTCGCGTTTTTGGAAGCTGCTTTTGCCATGATTATTTGATTTCTTTATGAACGGTTACTTTTTTCAAAATTGGATTGAACTTTTTCAGTTCCATACGCTCAGGCGTATTTTTTTTGTTTTTGGTAGTGATATAACGGCTAGTGCCTGGCAGACCAGTAGTCTTATGCTCAGTGCATTCCAAAATCACCTGTACCCTGTTACCTTTCTTTGCCATTGTATTAGGTAGTTTTTTCTTTTTGTTAATTAGATCTTAGCGCCCTGGGCTCTCATTTCTTTGATCACAGTTGCCAAACCATTCTTGTTGATGGTTCTTAAAGCATCAGTTGAAACCTTCAGGGTTACCCAACGGTCTTCCTCAGCAAAAAAGAAACGCTTCTTTTGTAAATTCGGTAAAAAACGACGCTTGGTCTTAATGTTTGAGTGAGAAACACTATTTCCTACGATCGGCTTTTTTCCAGTAACCTGACATACTCTTGCCATGACTCAATTTTTTTCGGGACGGCAAAGGTAGGGAAATGCTCCAAAATATCCATACGAAATTCTCTTTTTTTAATGAATTTGTTCACAGTTTCCGTATAAATTTCATTTGGAAGTGATTTTTTGGGTTAGTTTTTCCACATTTCGCCTCCTCGCTACCCTAATTTTCAAAAAAAATCTGTGACTTTCTGTGCCCTCAGTGGCATTTATTGCCACAGAAAGCACTGAAAATCACAGAAATAGGGATTATAATCTGATGATGTCTCCGAAGAAGACCGCATTCATGAACAGTTTGGAAGTCCCTAACCAGAATGCTCTGAAATTGAGATTATCGACCATGGATATCACTTTTCCCCTGCCTACCGCATCGATGTTGATAGCAGCACTTTTCTTAACCACCTCTTTATAGCCACGATATAAATACCCGCTTTGTAAAGGATTCTCGGTATACATCACCGGTGAGTCATAGGGATTATTATTCTGATCCATGAATAAGGTATTCGATTTAAAGATGCTTACCGACGGTTGGCGATAACCATAAGCCAGTGGATGTGTGAGATCCAGCTGTGCTTCAAATAAGGAACCTGCCATGTCTTTGGCACGCATTTCATCTGAACGCAGATAATAAGGCAATTGCAAAGTAGTATCTCTTTTTTCCTGCGCATTTCTGAAGATCACTTTGGTAAATCCATTGGTAGCAAGCCATTTGGTAGCATCTTCTGTGGCCACCAAAGTTCCTCCTGCACTGATCCAATCTTTGAGTTTATCCTGTGCAGACTTATTCAAATTATTGTATGAACCTGAGGGCATGATGATCACATTGTATTTGTCGGCATTGATTGAATTAAAACGATCCACATCTACAATACTTACGGGCATTTGATAACGGATATCAATCATATGCCAGATCTCTCCAACATCGGTGGCAGTGGTTCCCGTTCCACCAAACATCATGATGCGTGGTGTTTTTACATTATTCAAACTGGCACTACCCAAATCAATACCACCAGCAGCCAATCCGGTCGGCAACGCAAATACTTCTACACCTGTTCCGGCTGCAACAGATCCGATCAATGTGGCCAATTCTTTTCCTTTTACTGTTTGTGTTCCCATCGGAATAACAATGGTTCCATAATCAAAAGATTCTTCTTTTCCATCCACCATCATTTTGAATTGCTGTGTGGCTACTTTGGCTTTGATTCCTTTGGATTGCAATTGAAACAACACTTTAGGGGCATTATAATCATCCCAACGAAAAGCATAAGCTGCAGCGGTGGCTGATAAATTCATGATCGGTTGACTCAATGGCACTGCATTGATCACTTTGGCCCCCAGCAATTGATCATAACCTGTTTTCAGTTCTGCTGTTGGCAGTCCGAAAGCCAGCGACATGGTCCAGGCAGTAACATCATAAAACAAACTGTCTTTATAATCGAAGGTTTTTTCAAAAACAGTTTTAATGATTTTGAATTGTTGTTGCGCAGCAGGGATCACAAATGCTTTACCGGCTTTGAATTGTTTTCCATCAGCTGAAAAATCCTGTTTCAACTGGAAAATATCGACCTGATGTCTGAGCAACATTTGAACAAAAATATTCGTACGGGTTTGATCAAACTGATCCCCTATTACAAAGGCTTTGACAGGATAGGCAGCAGCCTCTTTTTCCACTTCTTTATAAAAATCACGCTGGTATTTCAACATATCCACCCGCAATTGTTTTGCAGCTTCTAAAGTTGACAATGCTGCTGTAAACTGGTTGCGTACTGTGAATGGAAAAGTCAACAAGCCATTTTCCGTGTCTTGTGCATGTCCGCGACTACTCGCTTGTTCAAAAAGAATACCTACCCCACCATTGATATCAGGATAGGTAGAACCTTTACCATAATAAAAATCATCATAGCCTTCTTTTGTGAAATACAAAGAGCCGATGCTATCAAAGAATTTAGCGTGATAATTTCCGATGGCAGCCGTTAATTCCTGATTCTTTGCCGGCGTATTTGGATTCACCCTTGATGGTACTCCGGGCTGAAAAAAGAATGTAGCATTACTACCCATCTCATGATGGTCTGTCAAAATATTCGGCTTCCACTGATGAAACAATTTTAAGCGATTCTGACTTTCTCTATGTTGTGCAGGTAACCAATCACGGTTCAGATCAAACCAATAGTGATTGAATCTTCCACCCGGCCATACTTCATTGAACTCTCTCGCTTGGGGATCAGATACCAAGGTCTGACTCTTATGCATATTCGCCCAGGTGGCAAAGCGATTCAATCCATCCGGATTAAAAGAGGGATCTAATAAAACAACTGTTTTATCCAAGAGTGCATCTACTTCCGGGCCTTGCGCGGCAGCTAAATAATAGGTAGTCAATAAGGAAGCATTGGAACCACTGCTTTCATTACCATGAATACTGTGACCGATCCAAACAACAGCAGGCATCTCATTGATATTGAGATTCCCTGATTGATTGGTTTGCGTCAATTGCAGATGCTGTTGACGTATTTGTTCTAAATTCTGATGATTTTTGGGAGAAGTGATGATCAACGCCAATTGTGGGCGTCCTTCATAAGTAGTACCCAATTGCTGTAAAGTCACACGATCTGAAGCAGCATCCACTGCTTTCATATAATTCACCAAACGATCATGTGTAACATGCCACTCTCCCACTTCATGACCAATCACGGAAGCGGGTGTAGGAATCGCTGGATTGTACCGTACATTTTTAGGCAAATAGTAATCTAAATTCTGTGCCTGCACACCAACAGTTAATAGCAGGACAGCAGCAAAAAGCAAGTTTCTCATAATGGCTATTTAAGTTGCCTAAGATAGGAAAAACAAAAAAGCCATTCATGAATTGAATGGCTTAATAGGTGAATACAAAAAGAAATCAGATCAACTGCATGATCATCACTTTTGGATCCACATGAACAGTATCATGATCGAAGTCCAATTTCATACGCCACTTCTGCATCGTCACTGCACCTACAACTGCTTCTTCAGTCAAGCCAGGCACTATTAAGAACTCATCACTTACATACACATCATTTATCCAGAAATCAACAATAATACGATGTGAAACTTCGATATAATGACCTTGACTAGCAGTTAAAAGCTTTCTGGTAGCACTTAGCTCTGTTGGAATTTCTAGTCCAGATACAAAATTGGGATGGATACAAGAAAGGTTGGCTCCACTATCAAATAAAGTATAGATTCTTTTTTCCCCGAGTGATCCGGTGAACAATAATGGAATTTTTATAACAGACATATAAAAGGGTTATTTAAGAGCTAAACTAAGTAGTATTTGCTTTTAAATAACCCTTCCAAAAAGATTTGCGGGAAATACGGTAACAGAATTCGCGAGACGCGAATTAGGCATACATTTCTTCTCTCAATTCCTTCACTCGCTTATCTTCCATATACTCATCAAAGGTCATCAAACGATCAATGATGCCTTTAGGTGTCAGCTCAATGATACGATTGGCAACCGTTTGCATGAAAGTATGGTCATGAGAAGTTAACAATACGATTCCAGGGAAGCTGATACAGCCTTCGTTGAAGCTCTGAATACTTTCCAGATCCAAGTGGTTGGTAGGCTGATCCAATACAATCAGATTGGGATTCTGTAACATCATTCTACTCACCATACAACGTACTTTCTCTCCTCCACTCAATACATTGGTCTTCTTCATGATATCATCCCCACTGAACAACATCTTACCCAAGAATCCACGAATGAATGGTTCATCAGCATCTGTTACATGTGATGGAACAAACTGACGTAACCAATCCATCAGGTTTAATCCTTCTGAAAAAAACTCATTGTTCTCTACCGGCAGATATGCTTTTGTAATGGTGGTTCCCCACTCATATTTTCCAGCATCGGCTTGTATTTTCTCATTGATGATTTCAAAGAAACTGGTTACAGCCAATGGATCCTTACTAATAAAAGCTATCTTCTCTCCTTTATTGATGCTGAAATTCACTTTATCAAACAGCACACGTCCATCTACTGCTTTTTTCAGATTCTCCACATTCAATATCTGGTTACCCACTTCACGTAAGGGCTGGAAAATGATACCCGGATATTTACGGTTCGATGGTTCAATCTCTTCAATCGTTAATTTTTCCAAGGCTTTCTTTCTGGATGTAGCCTGCTTACTTTTTGATGCATTGGCAGAGAATCGGGCAATGAAGTCCAATAAAGCCTGACGCTTCTCTTCTACTTTCTTATTCTTATCGTTGATCTGTCGGCTCATCAACTGTGATGACTCATACCAGAAAGTATAGTTACCCGTAAACACTTTGATCTTCGAGCGATCTACGTCTGCAACGTGTGTACAAACTGTATCCAGAAAATGTCGGTCGTGACTCACCACCAATACAATATTCTCATAGTCGGCTAAGAAATTTTCTAACCATCCGATGGTTTCTATATCCAGACCGTTGGTAGGTTCATCTAGTAAGAGGATATCCGGATTTCCAAACAATGCCTGCGCTAATAACACGCGCACTTTCATGTTGGATGGGATATCTTTCATCAGACTGTTATGCATATCATCTTTGATACCCAAACTACTCAATAAGGTAGCAGCATCACTTTCAGCAGTATAACCACCCATTTCACCAAACTCGGCCTCTAATTCTCCCGCACGGATACCATCTTCTTCAGAAAAATCAGCTTTAGCATAAATAGCTTCACGCTCATGCATGATATCCCACATTTTTTTGTGACCCATCAACACGGTATTCAGAACGGTGCACTCATCAAACTCAAACTGGTTTTGCTTTAAGAATGACATACGTTCACCAGGCGTAATTTCAACCGATCCCTTATTGGGTTCAATTTCCCCACTCAATATTTTGAGAAAAGTTGATTTACCGGCTCCATTGGCACCAATTACACCATAACAATTCCCTTTTATGAAATTGATATTTACTTCATCGAACAATACCCTTTTACCATAAGCCAGGGTGATATTTCTTGCACTGATCATTGCTTGCTTTGTTTTTCAGGCGGCAAAATTACGCTGATTAAACGGTATTTCCATCTCTTATACGATGAAGGCAGTCGATATAACGAAAAGGGCCGCCATTACTGGCAGCCCTTTTACATAGGGGTTACTAGAAAATTATCGTTTTACCTTGATCAGCTGAACCACCTTACGCTGATTGGCTTGTATGAATTCTGCATAATAAGTACCACTCAGGAAGTTAGTACCTACGCGAAGAGTACTGTTTGGAGCCAGGTTAGCCCTGCTTTCCACAGCCCTGCCAGACGCATCTGTAATACGCATTTGAACAGGTGCCTGTACTTTACTTTCCAGTTTCAGCGTAAATGCATCAGCACTTGGATTTGGCATCACAACTACCTTGAGTGCCTCTTCTTCTCCGCTTCTCTGGATCGTTTCTGTTAATGCCTGTGCTTTTTGTGTGGTTGATTGAGGCGCATTGCTTACGACAGCACAGCCTTGATCTGCACAAGTACCCAGTTTATCAGATGCATGAGCTCCTATATGAGCAGAAACCGCATTTACACTGACTTCCAAAGTCTGTGGGTTACCACTATTACCCGGAGGCACATGGCATACATATACTTTCTTACCCGCAGTACCCGGTACCCTGATGTCTTTCACACAAATACGTATGGTAGACGTTGTTACACAACCATTGGCATTGGTTACCATCACCGTAAATGTATAGTTACCTGCAGTTGTTGGTGCAAATACAGGGTTCGCTGTATTATTATTACTCAATGTACCATTACCTGTCCACTGGTAAGTATATGGCGCACCATTCGATGCATTTACAGATAGTGTAACACTCTGCGCACCATAACCAAGATAAATATTGGTGGGCACTCCGCCAGTAAACACATTGGATGATGGAATAGCAGTGATAGATGCAGTTGGAATACTACCTGTCACCGTTACTTGTGCTGTACAAGTAGACTGATTACCGTGTACATCTGTTACAGTTAAGGTTACATTATGTGTTCCAATCTCAGCACAACTGAAACTAGACTTAGAAATAGTCATGCTGGCGATACCACAATTATCTGTACTTCCATTATTGATATCATCTGCAGTAATGGTAGCGGTACCATTCAGAAGATGAACAGTTACCGGCTGACATTTAGCAACAGGTGCTTCTGTATCATTCACAGTAATCGTTTGTTTAACAGTACTAGTATTACCATTCACATCTGTTGCAGTCCAGGTAACTTCTGTAGTACCAACCGGGAATGTAGCAGGAGCATTGTTGGTAACAGATGCTACTCCGCACTCATCTGTAGCAGAAGGTGCAGTCAGCTGAACCGTAGCAGCACACAAACCTGCATTATTAGATACAGTGATTGCGTTAGGTGTACTTGTAAATACCGGTGCAGTATTATCATTTACTGTAACGGAGAAGCTACAAGTAGACTGATTACCTACCGCATCAGTAGCAGTTACCGTAACAGTAGTTACACCTTTAGTGAATGAACTACCTGAAGCGATACTGTAAGATAAATTAACAGTACCACTATTATCGGTAGCAGTAGCCTGATAAGTTACGTTGGTGGCACATCCTGCACCAGCACTCACAACGATTGGTGCCGGACAAGTAATTACCGGAGGCTCGTTATCAAGCACTACTATTACTTTTTGCGTACAAGATGTGGTATTACCTGCAGCATCTGTTGCAGTCCAGTTTACATAATTTTCACCAGCATATAAATATGGATAATTGCTGCTAGTAACTGTTGCTGTTCCACAAAGATCAGTGGCTGTAGGCGCAGTAAGACTAGATAAGAACACAAAGTTATTACCAGGCTGAACTGCAACGCGTATCTCGGCAGGACAGGTCATTACCGGCGGGGTTACATCTTTTACTGTCACAGTAAATGTACATTGACGCTGATAATACTGCTCATCAGCACCCATGATATTGCCTGTATAAATGATGTATGAAGTTCCAAGATTAAAGGTAGTGCCGCTGACATCACCTTCACCGGAACCTGTTGTAGCTCCATTGATAGTGTATGTTACCAGTCCTAATGTTTCCCCTTGCTTCAATTCGAAATGAGAAGCAATATTATTGACTACTGTTGAACATGCATTTGCAGGTGCATTCACTGAAACAGATGCTGGACAATCATTATTCACCAGTATTCTGATGGCTCCCATTTTATCACCGGTAGAATAATCATTTGATCTTCCTGCCATTACTATACGACCATCCGGGGCTTTTGCCATGGATTCAGACCATGAGTAACTGTAATTGTAGTTATTGTTTGGATGAAGCCTATAAGTATTTACGCCATTTTGATTAGGACCAAATGTATTATCCAAAGAACCATCAGCATTCAATCTAGCTAATGCAAAATTCTGGCTATATGTATACCCAAATTGAGGATTATACTCTTGACCTTCAATAGTACCTCCTACCAATATTTTCTGATCATTTTGAATCAATATTGAATAGGGATGATTATAAGTGTATGTGTTATAATCATTCGTATTTGTCAATTCACCTCTTCGCAAACTAAAGTTTTTCTGTCCATCACCATCAAAACTATTATCAAGGCTACCATCTGTATTCAAACGAAATACACCTACTACATAATATTCTCTGGTATAATCTCCATTACTATAGTCATATCCAAATCCGGATACGACAATCTTATTATCGGCCTGAACTGTGACACCTCTTCCTTGAGCATACCCATAGTAATAATTATTATAGTCATAAGGGAATACATCTAGTTTAACAGAACCAGACCCATTAAAAGATGGATCCAGAGTGCCGTCTGTATTTACCCTTACAACACCATAACTATAACGCTCATTATAATAATTATAGTTATACTGATTGTTGTAGGTTCGGGCAACCCCATTCATTATTACTTTACCATCATTCGTTAATGCAATATCTTGACAAAATGCATATGGTGAATAATAACCATAGTAAGGATCGTAGTAATTATCTTGATCGAATGAATACCTGAAAACGCCGGTACCACCATTATAACTATTATCATGGGTACCATCCGGATTGAATCTTACCATTGCATAAGACCAAGTTGTATAACCATAATAATTATACGTATAGTCATAAGCTGACCCAGCCACTAAAATTCTACCATCATTTTGAACCACTACATCTGTAACCTCTGATCCATAACTATTGTTGTAAGAAGGATTAAACTGTGCAATTCCATCTCCACCTCCAAAACTGTTATCTATACTTCCATCACTATTTAATCGAATAACTGTAAACACATAACTACCATAATTATAATTATAGTCTTGATAATAAGCATTACCTGCAACCACAATCTTACCATCGCTTTGTATCGAAACAGCTCTTGCTTCACTGTAGTTATAATAATAATAATTATTGTTATTATAAATATTAACCCTAGCCACTCCATTATTGCCAAAACTTTGATCTTCCGTTCCGTCTTGGTTTAATCGTACAATGGTAAATGGATATTGATTGTAGTTATAATTGTTATCATCCAATCTACCTACCAAAACTGTTTTGCCGTCAGACTGAACAGCTACATCAGTTGCGTTGCCATAATTTTGATTCTGAATAACTTTAATACCATTCCCATTGAAACTATTATCAAGGGTTCCGGCTTGTGCATGTAATTGATCGACCTGTATCATTAACAGCATGAAACAAGTCAATATGTGTAATATTTTTTTCATTACAAAAGATTTAAGTGTAAATAAACGGATGCGCTTATCCTCTTTCAGGTTTACGCATTTGTGCATTTTTAGGAGCACTTTGTTTTTTAAAGTATTCCTGCATTTGCTCATGAGGCTTTACAACCGGCAAACTTCTTTCAGCACGAACAAGATCTTTGATCTGTTCAGCAGTAAGTGTTGCCTTCAATTGAGCGTCCTTTGCAGCAATTGTTTTGTCCATTAAATCTTTTGTAATACGGTTACCCGATTTTTTCTGTACTTCAATGGTTGTGAAGAAGTCGTCATAGATTTTAGCAACTTTCACTTTTTGTGATTGAGAGAGTTGAATCCTAGGAAGTACTTTTTCCTGAAAGTTTTTCAGTTGCTGTTCTTTACCCGGAGGTGCAAATCCCTCTTGTACAGGAACGGGGATCTTTGTTCGCTCTCTTCCGGCTTGTGCACTGGCATTGTTTGCAAGTACAAATACAATCAGACTTAAGCAGATTGCCTGTAGCATCAATTTTCTCATGATGTTTTGTTAGTTGGTTATGAAAACCCATCAGGCAAATTATTCATCAGAACCAATTAACCAGATGGTATAAATAAAAATCCACACCTGCTTCGCAGACATGGATTTGAATACAATATCATAGAAATTTTATTCTTTAATATATCAATTCGAACAGGCTGATTATATAGTCGACAAAGGGGGTTTTAAAGTAGATGAATAATTCTGTGGTCTTAAAAAAAATATACAAATAACAATTTAAATGTATATTTAAGCCTCTTTAAATTAAATTAATACTATTCGTTTTTGAAAAGACCAGTTGATACATACCCTATATTTACAACTTCGTTGAAAGATCAATATACCCTCTATGTACCGATGTTTGATTGCCGATGATAATATCATTGAAAGAGATCTGCTTTTCATGCACCTCTCTTCCATTGAAAAAGTAAAAGTAGTTGCGATTTGTAGTTCAGGAGAAGAAGCACTTCAGTATCTCAAAGAGTCGACAGTTGATATTGTTCTTTCTGATATTGATATGCCTGGCATGACAGGTATTGGCTTATTGAAAGAATTAAAACAACATCCCGTATTTATTTTTGTGTCATCTTATACAGAATATGCAGCAGAAAGCTACAACCTTGATGCCATCGATTATATTGTTAAACCTGCTACTCTTGAGCGAGTACAAAAAGCTATTGATAAAGCCATAGACTACATTGAGATTAAAAATCAGTCACATCATTACTCAGATAAAATTCAGCAAGGATCTACACTGGAAGAAATCGGTAGTCATATCTCAACAGATGGATTCTTCTTTATTAGAGAAAATAATAACTATACAAAGTTGAACATACAAGACATCACTTTTATTGAAAGTATGGGCGATTTTTCTAGAATTCATACAACCGGACAAAAAAAATTTGTAGTACTGGTTAGCTTAAAGAATATTGAAAGGCAACTGACTCAAAAAATATTCAAACGCGTACATCGGCAATTCATCATTAATATTCTTCAAACCAATACTGTCAATAATAATGAGATTCTTTTGTCAGATAAGAGTGTAATCCCTCTGAGCATGTCTTATAGACAAAATTTAATTGAATCAGTATTGGACAAAAAACTTTTAAAACGTTTCGGAGATTAACAATTTTCAAAATCAATTCGAACACTTGTTCCATGCCCTAATGAACTGTTGAAATGAATTGATCCTTTCATTAAATGAACAAAGGATTTACACAATAATACTCCAAGACCATTTCCTTTTTCCTGGCTAGTGCCTAAAGAAGAATTCACCACTTTTGCAACTGGGTCATTGATATATTTTAGCTTATCTGCCGGGATACCAATCCCCTCATCCTGAATAATCAAATAACTTCCCCTACTATCTTTTGCGGTATGAATTCGTATTGTGCCATTTTGATAACTAAACTTAATAGCATTGCTTATTAGGTTTCTAATTACACATAACAACATTTCTTTATCAGCCAATACATCAACATCTATATCAATGTCTTGCTGAATCTTTAATTGCTTTTGTAAAATACTATCAGAAAATCCTGAAAGCGCTTGTTGTATTACTTCATTGAGATGAAGCTGAATGAGTTGAGGTGAGAATCCTTTCATTTGTATACTCGCCCATTTCAACAAATTATCCATTAGTCCTTGAGTATAACCTAAAGTATTTTTCAATTGTGATGCATATACTTTAAGTTTTTCCTGTGAAATCTGACTGTTTTCCAATAAATGGGTAAATGAAATCAAAGAATTAATCGGCGTCCGCATGTCATGACTGATCGTACCCAATAACTGATCTTTTACATGCAACAATTCTTGAAGTGAATTTTTTTGTTCTGAGATAATCAGGTTTAGTTTTTTGGCCTTTCGTTGACTGTAGAAAATAATAGTACCACCGATGAGCAAGACAATCACGGAAATCAAAAAAAATAGATTCAAGTATTTATTAAACCTGAGTTCAAGTTGCTGATTATCGATTTGTTTTTTCGCAATGGCACGATCATAGTCAGATTTATTTTTTTGCTGTTGAAACGCAGCAGCTTGTAAACCGGCTTCATTCTGCAACTTGGTTCTTTGTTGTAGAAAAAGCAACTGTTGTACATCCTTTTCTTTTTTTGCGAGTGCTAACTGATCTCTTTGTGTTGCAGCTAATAATACTTGTTGTTTCAGTTCATTATCCAATAATTGCCTGTTATACCTGTATTCTTTTTCTTTAACCTCAAAATCAAGTACCAACTGCTTTCGTGTGATTTCTCTTTCTTTTTCTGCATTGAATAAACTGTCTTTTATGACTACATATTGCTGATAATAAAGCAAAGCACTATCATAGTTCCCAGATTGCTCATATATTTTACTAATGAGTTCATAGGCGTTTTGCAGATTACCTGGAATTTTATATCGATCAGCAATTGCCACTGCAGCACGTGCTATTTGCAATCCGGCAGTATAGTTTTTTTGCGAAAAAAAATATTGCGCATACCTGATTTTATTTTTGGATGAAGAAACATGATAATCATGTTTCTGATCCAGATTCATCACGGTTTCAAAATATTGTTTGGCTTTTGTATGATCACCCAATAACCCATAGACTTCACCAATATTCGCATTGATAGACGCTGCTAAAGCTGGATCGTCTTCAATAAATGCGATAGGAAGCGCTTTTTTAAAATGCTCTAGTGCATGATTGTACCGTTGTGAAGGCAATACACCCAAGTTGATGAGATCCTGATCTTTCGCCTTCATAAAAGCAACCCCCATTGCCTCACTAACAACCCCTACTCCTCTTGAATTAGGACCATTTTGAATAAATAACCCAAGTGCTAAATTGAGATAAGGAAATGCTTTATCAATCTGATTTAAGTCTGTAAACACTTCAGCGATATTCATATAACAACTGCCCACTTCTCTTTTCATTCCTAATTTTTCATACATAGGAATGGCTTGCTGATTTTTCTCAAGTGCCTTCACATAGTCCTTACTATCCATATAAATGGCGCCGGTATTCAAAAGAACACGAGCCATACCATAAGTATTATTTGAAGCATCCGCAATAGCATATGATTCTTGATAGTGCGCCAGCGCTTCTGAATACCGGGTCTTACTATGATAAAACAAAGCCGCTCTATACAGCGCATCATAAAGCTTGTTTTTCAAATTGAGTCTTGCAGAAAGTATACGAACACTATCAAGATACAACTCCATCGGATCGTATTGTTGACGACTTCCATAATACCTGAATACTTGATCATACAGCTTCAATTTGACAGAATCTGCTTTGGGATACTTCCTGAGTGCGATGATAAGATCCCCTTCAGATGGGTACTGTGCACGAACTTCAGCATGACACAAAACCATAATACAAACCATACGAATGAAACAACGCATCATAAAATCAGAAAAGTTCTGCGTTATAAAATGATATTAAAGAAATAAGAGGAAGCGCGTTATAGAAAGCGTATGTTGGAATAAGCGGCATTAATTTTCTCACGTGTTGTTTGTTTGCGAATAAATAAGCACAAAGCGTTGTAATATAGGACTTTAGAAGTTCTTAACAATATCCTGTTCCGATTTAATAAATAGCCCTTGCTGTTGGACTCGCATCTAAATCAATAAACTCCCGTTGTAGGTATTTATGATACGCAGTAATGGCTATCATCGCAGCATTATCAGTACAATATTCAAAAGCAGGGATAAAAGTTTGCCATCCATGTTTTTGACCCGCCTCTTTCAATGCTTCACGCAAACCACTATTGGCACTCACCCCCCCTGCTATACACACTTGTCTGATTCCGGTTTGCTGAACCGCTTTTTTCAACTTCTTGATCAAGATATTTACAATTGTGTACTGAACAGAAGCACAAAGATCATGGAGATGATTTTGGATAAAATCAGGCGATTGTTTTTGTAAAAAGTACAAGACTGATGTCTTCAACCCACTAAAACTGAAATTCAATTCAGGTATCTGTGGTTCTGCAAAACGAAATGCTTGAGGATTTCCTGTTTTTGCATATTGATCAATCAACGGACCGCCGGGATAGGGTAATCCCAAGAGCTTAGCCGTTTTATCAAAGGCCTCTCCAGCAGCATCATCAATTGTTTCTCCGATCACTTCCAAATCCAATGGTGAACGGGCTAATACGATCTGTGTATGTCCGCCACTCACCGTTAAACATAAAAAAGGAAAAGAAGGTGCCGGTTCCATGATCAGGTTTGCCAATACATGTGCCTGCATGTGATGTACCCCTATCAATGGGATATTCAATGATAATGCCATGGATTTTGCGAACTGGGCTCCTACTAGTAAGCTACCGATCAACCCTGGGGCTTGGGTGAATGCGATGGCATTGATGGTTGACAGTTGGCAGTTGGCGGTTGACAGTGCCTGATGCACAACCGGTACAATATTTTGCATGTGGGCACGACTCGCGAGTTCAGGTACCACACCACCATATTGTTCATGAATGGTTTGATTGGCGATAAAGTTGGATAATATCTTTCCATCTACACATACCGATGCGGAGGTTTCATCACAAGATGACTCAATGGCTAATATGGAAATGGGCTGACTAATAAGTTCAGGCATTCATGAATAAGCCTGCAAAATTACAGTAAGAAAAGAGTTGATCCTGATTATTTTGTTCTAATCGCTACCACCGGATCCATTCTTGCTGCGATAGATGCCGGAATAATTCCTGAAATAATCCCTAGTCCAATACAAATACTCAACGCTAGAATGATAATATTGGGTGCAATATAAATGGGGAATGGAAGTACCGCACTCAACACCAAGGACATCAACCAAACCAATGCAAGTCCGATCAATCCACCTATGATACATAAGAATGCACTCTCTAATAAAAACTCAGTAAGAATGGTCCTTCTTTTCGCTCCAATCGCTTTTTTCAATCCAATTTGACTGGTTCTTTCCCTTACCGTTACAAACATAATATTGGCTACCCCAAATGCACCAACAATCAAACTCAAACCCGCAATTGCCCAACCACCTGCACTCACTTGTCCAAAGAAACCACTTACCTGCTCACTGAATTGTGCCACATCATTGCAGGAAAAATTGTTTTCTTCTGCCGGACTCAACCTTCTCAGTTGTCGCATCACACCCGTTAGTTCATCTGCCAATGCTGCGGAAGAGATATTGGGTTTACCTTGTACCATGATGACCGGACTATTCAAATCCGGATTGTACACACTGGCGAAATAATTATAGGAAACCAATACAGATTGATCATAATCAAATCCTCCCACAAAGCTTTGACCTTGCTTCTTCACCACACCCACTATATTCAATCGTTTACCATTATAGCTGATCTGTTTACCTACTGCCTTTTGAGGAGAGCCAAATAATTGTTCAGCAACAAAAAATCCAATCACCGCAGAGGTTGTACCACGTAAAAATTCTGCCTCATTCAAATAACGTCCTTGGTCGATCTCAATCGTCTGAATAGCATTGTATTCTTGTGTGATACCATAAAGATTGATATTGCTGAGAATATTGTCTTTGTAACTGATATTAGATGTGGTAGATACAAAAAAGGCGATATTACTGGCCAACTGACTTTTTGTTTTGATAAAGCTCATCTCCGCTTCTTTCATGGCCGGACGCTTCACAAATTTCCACCAAGGATAATCGGGACCACCGCCACTGTAATCCCATTTATCAATATAGATCGTATTATTACCAAATGCTTTGATATCATTCTGTACTTTTCTTTCTAGGCTATCTACAGTCGCCAATACACCAATAATGCAGAAAATACCAATGGTAATGCCAAACAGCGATAAAAAAGTACGTAGTTTATTGACCCTCAACTCTTGAAGTGCCATCCGGAAACTATTCCATAATATGCTGAGCAGCTTAAACATATCCAAATGTAAGGTGTGAACAGGAATAGATGGTGAGAATTTTATGGATGGGAAAGCATAAAAAGACAAGTATTGCTTTCCATGTAACTGAAATGTTCAAAGAGCATGACCACAAGGCTATTTCAAGTTCAACAACATAAAAAACAGGCATAAAAACGAGAACAATTGCTCATTTCCTATTGTTTATCAACATTATGCATGAAAAAAGTTTTTCGTTTGAGAAATAGCTATCTCCTTCTGTGCTATTTTTGCAGCGATTTCTTAAAACATAAACTTGCGATATGACCTGGAAACAAGTATTTATTTCATCAGTTGGAAAGAAGCTGGTCATGGGACTTACCGGTATTTTCCTGATCCTCTTTCTAATCGTTCATGCCGGATTGAATGCCTGTATTTGGGCCAATGATGGAGGTGAAATGTTTTTACATGCAGCCCATTTCATGGGTGGTAACTGGGTTCCACGCATTCTTGAGATCGGACTTTTTGTAGGGTTTATCCTCCATATCTATCAGGGTTACCTCTTAACTGTTGAGAATAGAAAGAAACGCTCTGTAGGTTATGCAGTTGCTTACAGCGATGGCAGCAAATGGTATAGCCGTAGTATGGGACTGTTGGGTACATTGATCTTGTTATTCCTGATCATGCATATGTCTCATTTCTGGTTTCCTAACAGATCCAATCAAGGATTCCTTTTAGGTCCGGAAATCAATTTATATGAAAAAATGAAAACAGAGTTCAGCGTTCTGTGGGTTGTCATTGTATATGTGATCGGTTGTATTTCGCTGGCTTATCATTTGGCACATGGATTCCAGAGTGCTTTCAAAACACTTGGTGTTCACAATAAAAAGTATAACAAAATGCTGGTAAGTATCGGATATGGATTCTCAGTGATTGTTCCACTGGTTTTCGCGATGATGCCTATTAGTTTTTATTTTAAATGGATTCAATAGGTGAATGGTCAATTGTGAATTGTGAATGGAGTAGCAATAAATTTCACAATTCACAATTGACCATTCACCACTCACTTTTTCACTTCAAAAATCGTCTCGTATGCTGAATGCGAAAATTCCCGCAGGACCTTTAGAAAGTAAATGGACAGATTACAAAGGACATTGTAAGTTGGTGAATCCTGCCAACAAACGTAAGTTGGAAGTGATTATCGTAGGTACCGGTCTTGCCGGCGCATCTGCTGCCGCATCTTTGGGCGAACTAGGTTATAAAGTGAAAGCATTTTGCTTCCAAGATTCACCTCGTCGTGCTCACTCGATCGCTGCACAAGGTGGTATCAATGCTGCCAAAAACTATCAAAATGATGGCGATAGCGTTTTCCGCCTTTTTTATGATACAATCAAAGGAGGCGACTATCGTGCCCGCGAAGCCAATGTGCATCGTCTGGCTGAAGTGAGTGCCAATATCATTGACCAATGCGTGGCCCAAGGTGTTCCTTTTGCACGTGAATATGGTGGATTATTGAGTAACCGTTCATTTGGTGGTACGCAAGTGCAAAGAACTTTCTATGCTGCCGGACAAACCGGACAGCAATTATTGATAGGTGCTTATCAAGCTTTAGAGCGTCAGGTGGCATTGGGTAATGTAAAGATGTACAGCCGTCATGAAATGCTCGAGATCGTTAAGATCGATGGTAAAGCACGTGGTATTATTGCTCGCGATTTAGTGAGTGGTAAATTGGAACGTCACTTTGGTCATGCAGTATTGCTTTGTTCAGGTGGTTACGGTAATGTCTTCTATCTGTCAACCAATGCCATGGGAAGTAATGTAACTGCAGCATGGAAAGCACACAAACAAGGGGCTTTGTTCGGCAACCCTTGCTTTACACAGATTCACCCAACTTGTATTCCGGTGAGTGGAGATCATCAGTCTAAATTGACATTGATGTCAGAATCGCTGCGAAATGACGGTCGAATCTGGGTGCCTAAAAAACAAAATGATACAAGAAAAGCGACGGATATTCCTGAAGAGGAAAGAGATTATTATCTGGAGAGAAGATACCCTGCATTCGGCAACCTGGTACCAAGAGACGTAGCATCTCGAGCTGCGAAAGAAAGATGTGATGCGGGTTATGGTGTAGGTTCATCAAAGCAGGCTGTTTATCTGGATTATGCTTCTGCCATTGAAAGATACGGACGCACAGAAGCCAATAAGCAAGGAAAGAGCAATGCCGGCATGGAAGAGATCATTTCGATGGGTAAAGAAGTGGTGAAAGAGAAATATGGCAACCTGTTTGATATGTATGAAAAGATCACAGGTGAAAATCCATACGAAGTTCCGATGCGCATCTACCCTGCTGTTCACTATACCATGGGTGGATTGTGGGTAGACTATGAATTACAAACCACTGTTCCGGGATTGTATGCTTTAGGGGAAGCCAATTTTAGTGATCATGGTGCCAACCGTTTGGGTGCTTCTGCACTGATGCAGGGATTGGCTGATGGTTACTTTGTGATTCCATATACCATTGGTAATTATCTGGCAGACGAAATTTATAGCAAAGCAATTGCTACTGATCATCCTGCATTTGCGGAAGCAGAAAAAGCGGTGAATGATCGTATTCATCAGTTGATGAACATTAAAGGAAAACAAACTGTAGAAAGCTTCCATAAGCGTTTGGGTAAGATCATGTGGGATAAATGCGGTATGGCGAGAAACGAACAAGGATTGAAGCAAGCCATCGCAGAGATCCAGGCATTGAAGAAAGAGTTTTGGAGTGATGTACGTATACCGGGTGAAATTGAACAAATGAATCCGGAGTTGGATAAAGCCAATCGCGTTGCAGACTTTATTGAGTTAGGAGAACTGATGTGTATAGACGCATTGAACCGTAATGAAAGTTGTGGCGGTCACTTCCGTGAAGAATCTCAAACAGAAGAAGGGGAAGCTTTGCGTGATGATGCTAACTTTATGTACGTAGCTGCCTGGGAGTTCAAAGGTGAACATGCCTGGGAACTACACAAAGAAGCATTGAATTATGATGTAATTAAGCCAAGTCAGCGGAATTATAAGTAGAATGATAGGCCGCAGATTTTTATGATTGATTATGATCATAATGAATCATAAAAATCTGCGGCCCATAAATAATCCATTGGAAAGAAAAGGCGAGTGATTTATTACTTACCTAAAATTTCCTATCTATGGATGAAAATTTCAAACACACAGCTCTTACAAATAAGATAATAAAATGCTTTTACACTGTTTATAATCATCTTGGGTTTGGTTTTTTAGAGAAGGTCTATGAAAAAGCACTTTTAATAGAACTTAGAAAAGAAGGTTTGAGTGCATCAAGACAAACTCAATTAAAAGTGTTTTATAATCAAATAGAAGTAGGTGATTATTTTGCAGACATAGTTGTTGAAAATGAAGTTATCATTGAAGTTAAAGCTGCTGAAGGATTGATTGAAATTCATGAAGCGCAATTAACTAATTATTTGAAAGCAACAAACATTGAAGTCGGACTCTTACTTAACTTTGGTAAAACACCACAGTTTAAGAGAAAGGTCTTCAGTAATAAATACAAGAAACACTTATAACATCGTGATATGGAACACTACCACATGAATTTGAATCTCAAAGTTTGGAGACAAAAGAATAACCAATCAAAAGGAGAGTTTAAATTATATCGAGTTGAAAACATTTCTTCTGAAATGAGTTTTCTGGAAATGTTCGATGTGTTAAATGAACAGCTCATCCGCGACGGAGAAGATCCTGTTACGTTTGATCATGATTGTCGTGAAGGTATTTGTGGAGCTTGTTCCATGTATATCAATGGAAAACCCCATGGTCCATGGCAGGCCAATACCACCTGTCAGTTGCACATGCGTGCTTTCAAAGATGGTGATACGATTGTAGTAGAACCATGGAGAGCCAATGCCTTCCCTGTGATCAAAGATTTGATGGTAGATCGTTCTGCTTTCGATCGCATTATTCAAGCCGGTGGTTATATCAGCGTGAATACCGGTAATGCTGTAGATGGTAATGCCTTACCCATTGAAAAAGATAAAGCAGACAGTTCATTCGCAGCGGCGATGTGTATTGGCTGTGGTGCTTGTGTGGCTGCTTGTAAGAATAGTTCAGCGATGTTATTCCTTAGTGCAAAAGTGTCGCACCTCGCATTATTACCACAAGGTGCACCAGAACGTAAAACCCGTGTCATGAACATGGTAGCGCAAATGGATAAAGAAGGTTTCGGCGCATGTACCAATACCGGTGCCTGTGAAGCAACTTGTCCAAAAGAAATTTCCATCAGCAATATCGCTCGCTTGAATCAGGAGTATTTGATGGCGAGTTTGACGGCGGAGTAAACAGCTGCAAGCCGCAAGCTTCAAGCTGCAAGTAATAAAATGAAGAGAGCACCTGAATTATCAAGTGCTCTCTTCATTTTATTCAGATATAAGTACACAGAAGTATCAATATTTCACATGCAGCTTGAAGCGTGAAGCTTGCAGCCCTCTTTTATTTTCTCTTCAACAAAAAAGCACTCACCAAAGAAACCAACAATCCTACCGGTAAAATTTCCGCATAGGTCATGAGGGCATTGAATAGCGGATTTTTATACCATTTTGCAAAACTGGCCATTTCGGCTGTCTGTTTGGCCAACTCAGCCTCGGTGGCTCCAGCAGCTTTTGCTTTTGCAAGCTCTACCTCTGCATATTTTTCTGCAAAATCAGGGAAGAAATAAAAGTATTCTACCAACCAGGTAGCTACATAAAAAGTAGAGGCGATCAATGCGATCAATAGTCCGATCTTAAAGGCTTTTCCAAAACTAATCAGTCCATTATTGTATCGGTCGCGGAAGCTTTTGATACCGACAAAAATAAAAGCAAAGGCTAGAATCATGGATGCGTATCCATAGATCATTCCGTTTTCATGATCGCCGGAAGATTTAAAATACATGGTAGAAGCTACCATCAATACACTGACGATCAATCCGGCAATAATGCCATTGACAAGAACCACTTTTTTCATATGTGTTGGTTTAGGGTGATAAATGAACTGCTAAAGTCGGATGTCTACCTATCTTTTCGTTCATACTTTCGGGTGATTTTGATGATCCTGTCCGGAAATCATCCAAAAGCATGAACTGTTAGGCGATCAAACCGATCTTTTTTGCTTTTTCAACTGCTTGCGTTCTTCTTTGCACATCCAGTTTTTCAAAAATTCGTGCTGCATGGGTCTTCACCGTATTCAACGATACAAATAATTGAGCGCCTATTTCCTGATTACTCATCCCCTGCGACATCAATTGCAAAACTTCTAATTCTCTTTCACTGATACCCAATTCCTCCATTTCTTTTCTATTGATTTCAAAAGGAAGGGAAGGATCACGATACACTGTTTTTTCTATGATACGGGTTTCTGTTTTAGGCTGCGTAAGTTTTTGGGATAACCAAATTCCCAATCCGGTGAAAAATAAAGCGATGATTCCTGCATAGATCTCAAAAGAATGTTCATAGATCAGGAATTTCAACTCCAACCATCTTAATAATAGCAAGAGAATCGCCAGCGATAACCCATACAATCCAACCGTTTTGTATTTATTGAAAAAACTTGTTTTCATCTTCTCTAAGATAATAACTCCGCTTCAAAACCCCGCAGTGTTACCTTTGCACCATGCCTAACTCCTATTTCCAGTTCAAGCAATTCACGATTCATCAGGATCGATGTGCCATGAAAGTGTGTACGGATGCTTGTTTGTTCGGAGCCTGGGTGGGGAGGAAAGTGAGCAGTTGGCAGATGACCTTTGACAGGAAGAATTATAGTAGGGCTTTGGATATTGGAACGGGTACGGGATTACTGTCCTTGATGCTTGCGCAAAAAAACGATTGCTGGATTGATGCCATCGACATCAACCACTCCGCTGCTCAACAAGCAGAAGAAAACATACAAGATTCCAAATGGAAGGATCAAATAACCGTACACACTATCAATATACTGGAGTGGAAGAGCGAACCTTATGATCTTATCATTTCCAATCCACCTTTTTATGAGAACGATCTTAAAAGTCCGGATACAGATCGCAACCTGGCTTTACATGATAGCGGATTAACCCTGGTTACATTATTTGAACAGGTGGCCCGTTTACTACAACCCCATGGCAGATTTGCATTGCTGCTACCCGCACATAGACGAACAGAAGCCATGGATCTGGCAAAACAATATGACTGGATAGCAACTGAAACGGTAGAAGTTTGTCAGACAGAAAAACATACGCCTTTTCGGGCGATGTTTTGGTTTGAGAAAGGTATTGCTGCCAGTGAAGCAAAAAGAATGCAGATCAAAGAAAATGGAGTGTATACTGAGGGTTTTGTGGATTTGTTGAGGGATTATTATTTAGCATTTTAGTTGCCACTGAGGACACTGAAATACACAGAAACGATTCAGTGCTTCTCTGTGCCCTCAGTGGCAATCAAATTAATGAGCCGCATAATCCGCTAAATAATCAAAATAAGTAGTCAGCTTCCCTTTTGAAAGAATCGTAGCACGATCAATGGTTTCACTTCCGCCATTTCTGATATCTTCCAGTACATATTTAATCAACTGTTCACCAAAATATTTACTGGCATCACGAGGCAATTCATTGGGTAAATTACCTACTGCCATTACATCTATACTGCCAGACAAATAAGGTGCAGTTTTTTCAAATGAAGATCGATCCACTCCATACACCGGATCATCAATAGTACCATCACCCAGGTTACAGGGAACGCTACCACCTTTATCATCGGTGATATCTGCAATGGTTTGAATGCGAAAATCAGCAGCACGCAGGTCATCCATTTCAAAGAGTCGAGGAATATTGTGATCCCAGTAAATACCATTCATGAGAATATCCGTATCAGCACAATATTGTTTGAAAATGCATTCATATTCTTCCGGATGGTTGTGAAAATGATCTCGCTGATATGTGCGATTGACTTTATGACGGTACAAATCGCTTCCCTTCAAATGTACATATACCGGATAAGTAAATGAGCGGTTCAGGTATTCATCGGGTTCTACTTCCTGTACATCCATCAGGTTCATGATCTCCAAAATACCATGAGCAACCCGCCCACTCCCGGTTACAGCAATTTTGATATTGGGTAGTTTGAGCCCGAAATAAGTATGAATCAATTCTCGGTAATCTTTTACTTCCACTACCCTATTTAAATGATAAGCGCCCGTTCTTTTTCCATAACACATGATGCCATTATGTGCCCCAACAATACCGGCAAAAAATCCAAAGCCAATGATGCGTTGTCCATCCGTATGTTCCAGACATTCATAATCAACCAATGTGATATTTTTATCCATCATGGCATGTAATAAAGCCTGGTTATAGGGCTGTTTTTTCTTGGTATGAGAAAAAAACAGGTAGGTTTTATTCGGAATCAGCATGCTCACGGGCACTTCTTTGATACCCAGCAAAATCGAACAGTCAGATAAATCATCAGTCACTTCAATCCCGGCATCTTGGTACTCCTGATCAGAAAAACATCGGTTAGGCGATTGTTGTACCCGTATTTTCAGCCCCTGCACATTTTTTTGCAGCCATTTACATTGTCCGGGCGTAAGCGCCACCCGATTATCCGCCGGAATTTTTCCCTCTCTAATAAGTCCGATAACGAGCATTGGAGTAATTTTGAGCAAGATAATGTTTTAGGAGGAGTGAAAAGGGAGAAGTGTCCACAGGACTCCTTTGGAGAAAGGTGAAAAGGGATTCAATATTATACAATCCTTTGACTTTTCACTTTTGACTTTTCACTTTTGACTTCTCACTTTTGACTTTTGACTTTTCACGCCCATGAACCATTTCGAATTATTCAACATCCCTATCACCCTGCGACCCGATACCAGTCAGTTATCAAAACAATATTTCGAGTTACAGCGAAAGTATCACCCGGATCGGTATGTACAGGCTTCAGAGGAGGATCAGGAAGAGGCATTGCAGGTATCGGCACAGATCAATAAAGCCTTCAAAACTTTAAAAGACCATGACGAGACCATCAAATATGTATTACAATTAAAGGGATTATTGGAGGAGGAGGAAAAATACCAATTATCCCCCGATTTTTTAATGGAAATGATGGAGTTGAATGAGTTAAAAGAAGAGGGTGATACCGACAGTATTACCGCCACTATTGATCAACTAAAAAAGCAGATCTATGAGCCTGTGGAAGCGATTATTACAAATTATCAGGAGGGTATTACTACCGAAAAAGAGTTGTTGCAAGTAAAGGAGTACTATTTTAAAAAGAAGTATTTGGATAAAATTTGATCCACCAAAGGCGGATTGAAAATGAGGTTATCTAAAGCCTCAGAACAACTACGTTAATCGATTTTTTGTGCCTTTGGCACAAAAAAATATTTACAATCCGCCTTTGGTGGATCAAATTTTATCGTATCATTGCAGCCCGATAAAAAGCCCAGATGGCGGAACTGGTAGACGCGCTAGACTCAAAATCTGGTTATCGCAAGGTAGTGCAGGTTCGATTCCTGTTCTGGGCACAAAAATCACCAAGCAATTACACCCTGTGTAATTGCTTTTTTTATATCGGTTATTCAAGAAGCGTTTCTTAAAATAATAGCAAGGCTCATTCTACTCGAAATTTTTAGCTGTAAAAGTTCGGCTAAATAACCGAACTATTCAAAAGTTCGTATATTTTACCGAACTATGTAAAAGTTCGTATATTTAACCGAACTATTCAAAAAGGCCTTTTTTAACCAAACTTAATGATATGTCTAGTCGTGCCGTCATCACTGCGGATATTGTCAATTCAACCAGATTGAAATCAGCTGAAGCAAAAAATCTTCTGACCACCATTACAAAAATACTTGCACCACTGAAGTATGAGTTTTATAGAGGCGACAGCTTTCAGGTATACGTCAGAAATCCACAAGAGGCATTACAATGGATACTACTTTGCAGAGCAATAGCTATCAGTGTTAGCAAAACAGCTCAATGTGATATACGAGCAAGTATTGGATTGGGAAATGTGACCACTCCTGTTAGAAATCTGTCTACAGCCAAAGGAGAAGCATTTATATTATCCGGGAGAGCATTTGACATGATGAGTCAATTAGACAAAAGACTATTTATTGTAATCAATACTACTGAAGAAAAAAAGATTTATGAGATTGCGTTAGATTTGATTGCAACTTATACTGATAGCATTTTCAAAAAAATGACAGCAAAGCAGGCAGCAGTGATCGCAGAATTATTAAAAGGAAAAACGCAACAGGAAATAGCTGATCAATTCAGAAAATCAAAAAGTACTATTTCCCAACTTGTGAACACTGCCGGATGGTCTGAAATTGAGTCAGTGATTGCAAAATTTGGAAACATCATCAAACTGCTCAAATGATCATTGAAGAATTGTGGTTAATCAAACTATTGATCGCACATTTAATGACTGATTTTATACTTCAACCCAGATCCTGGATTGAAGAAAGAAAACTGAAACACTTCAATTCAGGTAAATTATACTTACATGGAGGTATTACAGCCTTAGTTGCCTGGCTATTGATAGGTTGGCAATACTATCTCGTAGCAATCATCATATTTGCAACACATACCATCATTGATGGATGGAAATCCTATCAAAAAGACAGCACCCCCTATTTTATTATTGATCAACTACTTCACCTGATCGTGATTTTTGCCTGTTGGTATTTTTCATTTATCGAATGGAAAGACACCCTTATGAGTTGGAAAGCGTTCACTAATAACCTCCCCCTTTGGAAACTGATAGCTGGATTTCTTTTCGTTACCTATCCTGCAGGTATTATCATTGGTCAGTTTACAAAACAGTGGAGCGATAAAATCAAACAAACAGACGATGCCGAAAAAACTGAAAGTCTGGTCAATGCAGGAAAATGGATAGGTATTGCTGAACGTGTTATTGTATTGATCCTAGTTATTCAAGGGCAATATGCTGCCATTGGATTACTGGTAACAGCTAAAGGCATTATTCGTTTTGCTGAGAAAGACCGGCAAGAATCGAAAACAGAATACCTCGTCATTGGAACATTACTTAGCATCGGATTAGCGATTGTTACGGGATTAATGATTCACTAATGGTGTATTTTTCTAGGGGAAGAATACTGCTTTAACAGTTTTGAAAAATCAATAGGATCGAATTCTACTTCCTCCATCCGATCCGTTACACAGTAATTAACAATTGTAGGGAATAAATGGGCTCGATTGGCATCTACCATGAGTTGTTGATGACCACCAGTATATCGAGACGAAGAAAAGTTAAGAATAGCGATCCCTCTTTTGGGATCAATCATATGAATGGTTACGGTATCTCCCCCATACAAACTACTCCTTTCAATGGTAAACATTCCTTTTCCATGATCTTTGATTTGTTTGATCCAAGAGGGTTCCGGTCCTTCCACACCATGATCCATGGTGGTGGTATCAGTGATACGAAATCGAAAAATGCAACACCAGTCTGAAGCATGATACGTATAATATTTCCCCTGGTATTGGAAAAGCGGTACCCAATTACGAGGCAAAGATTTTAAGCGTGGCAATTTTTGTATGTTTCTGGGTCGTTCTAGACATTGAAGTCCACCAAAATAAGTTGTGGAGTCATACTTTTCAAATTGATAATCGGTAATACGATTTCTAAATACAGAATTTTTCGAAGTATCAATGAAAATGGCGTGATAGAACGCGTAAGGGGTATCAGCTATTCTTCTTTTGATAAAGAGGGTATCCTGTGCATCGGCTGACAGTCCTATACAAACAAAAAAAATAGTCAATAACAGTCTCATAGTGTCCCTTTCTATATAGATGCTATCTTAAAGATATTACACATCGATCATTGTAAAACATACGCTAATATTCAATACCTTGGTACAAACAACACCCCATGCACAAACGCGACTTCCTGAAATCCCTTTCACTAGCAGGTATCTCTTTACCCTTTAGTGGACTCGCCATGGAGCAATGGGTCAGTAAATATGAAGATATGTCTGCACAAAAATTAGCCACCGAAGAAGATTTCTGGTCGGTCATCCGTTCGGGATATATATTGAAACCGGATTATATCAATCTTGAAAATGGTTACTATAATTTTCTGCCCCAAAATATTCTCGAAGCCTATATTCAGAATATCAGGGAAGTCAACAAGCAGGGCGCATTTTATATGCGTACCGTTCAGGGAGAGAACAAAAAGAAAAGTGTGGAACAACTCGCAGCGCTTGCGGGTTGTAGTGCGGAGGAATTGATCATCACCAGAAATACCACCGAATCATTAGATACTATCATTGGCGGCTTTCCATGGCAACCCGGTGATGAAGCGGTAATGGCTTATCAGGATTATGGTGCCATGCTGGATATGTTTCGCTTAGTAGCAATACGGCATGGTGTGGTGAATAAAATGGTATCTGTTCCCAACAATCCGCAATCAGACGAAGAGATCGTTCAAGTGTATGCCAACGCCATTACGCCCAAGACCAAATTGTTAATGGTTTGTCATGTCATCAATATCACCGGACAAGTCATGCCTGTTCAAAAGATTTGCGATATGGCACATAGTAAAGGCGTGCAGGTATTGGTAGATGGTGCGCATGCTTTTGCTCAACTGAATTTTAAAATACCGGATCTACATTGTGATTATTATGGCGCCAGCTTACACAAATGGTTGAGTGTGCCCTTGGGTGCGGGCATTTTATATGTAAAAAAAGACCTGATACACCAGAATTGGCCATTACTCGGACCTTCAGAAGGGGAAGAAAAAAGTCTTGCGCGATTGAATCATACCGGTACACATCCGGTTGCAACAGATATCACGATTCCTTTTGCCATCCAACATTATCAGATGATTGGCGCAGAAAGAAAAGAAGCACGTTTAAAATACCTGCAACAATACTGGACCACACAAGTACGCAAATTTCCAAATGTGATCCTGAATACACCGGAAGACCCTAATCGTTGTTGCGCTATTGCGAATGTGGGGATCAAAGGGATGAAACCGGCTGAATTGGAAGCTGCATTAATGAACAAATACAAAATATATACTGTTGGCATAGATAGACCTGCTGCACAGGTACAAGGATGTCGCATCACACCCAATGTGTATACTACTATACAGGAATTGGATGCATTGGTCAATGCTTTGAAGAATCTTTGATTTGTTGATTTAATTTGAAAATCAAAAATCAAAAGTCAAAAGTCAATTAATACAAATCAAAAAATCACAGATCAAAAAATCATAGATCAAAAATGCCCCTCTCTCCCTCTGAATGGATATCCAACTACGCTGATGCACTGTATGCTTATGCAAAACCAAGGGTGAATGATGCTCAGTTGGCAGAAGATTTGGTGCAGGAAACTTTTTTGAGTGCCTGGAAAGCCAGAGATGGCTTTAAGGGAGAAGCTTCTGAAAAAAGTTGGTTGTTTACGATCTTAAAAAATAAGATCATCGATCATTATCGGAAGAAAAGTAAAGACATCATTCAAACAGGAACCGGACAAGACGCTACAGATTATTTCTTTAATGATGCAGAACATTGGACAGAAAAAGACCAACCTTTGAATTGGGGATTAGAGGGAGCCGACAGATTACAACAAAAAGAGTTTTATCAAGTCCTGGAAAATTGTAAGAAGAAATTACAACAGCAGCAGCAAGCCGTTTTTGTAATGAAATACATGGAAGACATGGATGCGGATGAAATTTGTAAGGCATTGAACATTACATCGTCTAACTATTGGGTGTTGATACACAGAGCCAAACTCGGACTCAGAGCCTGTTTGGAGAAAAATTGGATCAACCTCAAATAATAACCTGATCAACATGGGATTATTTACTATCAGTTGTAAAAAAGCCACTTATCTGGTTTCAAAAAAGGAAGAAGGTAAGTTGAACTGGATTGAAAGTATTCAGCTGCGTTCGCATATGGCCATCTGTAGCTTGTGCAGGTTATTTGAACAGCAATCTAAATTCATCAGCAAGCAAGCCAAACATTTACATGGTGAGGCGTCGCTTTCGGAGGATCAAAAAAAGAAGATGGAGCAGGCTTTACATCAAGTCCAATAGGCCGCAGATGATCATGATTGATTATGATTGATAAAAAAAAATGTCGAACGTATTATTACATTCGACATTCAATATTCCTCTGTTGGATATTCATTATTTCTCCGAAGGATTCTTCTTCCCCGCCAGTAATTTCTCCAGCGCTGTTTCCAGTCTTCGTTGACGAGTCTCTTCTTTTTTAGCTCCCTGAATCCAGGTCACATATTCTTTTTGGTTGGTAAAAGACAAAGAAGTGAAAAATTCTTTGGCTTCTTCATGTTTGGTAAATAGCCTTTCCAGTTCAACCGGTGCCACCACCAAACGTTTTTCAAAATCTACACCCATTTCCTGACTTTTTACTTCAGAGAAAGCCCTGGAACGGTTAGGAATTTTATCAGTCTTTTTAAAACGAATCGCACTCCACACATGATCCAATGCCACCTGGCGTACAGATTCATATTCTTTTTTGGTCAAACAATCCCAACTGCAATCGCGGTTCAAATCGCTGACAATCTTGCTGGTTGTCTTAGGATAAGCCACCCATAATTTGCTGTCTTCATGCAGAGCCGGTATCACTTCACACAAAACCGCATTCAACTGCTGTTGGCTAATGGCAAAAACCAAGGCAAAGTCTACCTTTTTACTTCTCAGTAGCGGGGTGACATTTTTGGCGTAGGTTAATTTGGCAAACTGCTTTTCGATGGCTGAAGGAAGACCCTGGATTAACAGGTTCTTCTCATCCTTCAGCTGTAATTTTTCTAACATCGTCTGATTTGACATGCCTAAAGAGAAATTTACAAGGATGAACAAAAGAAGTGCAAAGTTAAAAAAATGTTACCGCTTTCCGCAAACAAATGGTGGGTATTTTGTGTTTAAGGTCACTTTTTAACAGAAGAAGGGCTGATTTTACTATCATATTATAATTAATGAAATGCTATTCAAGCAATTTCAGAAAAACTCTGTGACACTTCGCATTAACTCCGTGCAACTCCTATGTTTACAAAGTAATGAAAACAGGGGTATAAAAGTTCTTTGGAATAAGATAATAGTTTTGATGAATAAAGGTGAAAAAGGGTTGAGAGTACATCGTGTAAGAAATAGCTTTTAAAGCATATTGTCACAGAGATATAACCTCATCCTTTTTGATCTCTTCGAGTTTGAACAGAATGTAAGGAATATGGTCAGGTACTATATATCCAGAATATCCAATTAGGAGACAAAACGAAGGGAGATTTTTCACTTTATTAACCTCAAAACAGAAGTAAAGATGAAAAGGATTGTAAAACAGGCTGTGGGAATCGATGTAGCCCAAGATGAGTTAGTGGTTTGCATGGGTCGTATGTATGAAGACTTGACGCTAGAGCTGTATAGTCACAAGACTTTTGGCAATACAGCTAAAGGTTTTGAATTACTGACCAACTGGGTAAGTAAATTATCAAATGCAGATGTTGAGCTCATCTATGTCATGGAAGCTACGGGAGTATACCATGAAAGTTTAGCTTACTATCTATCAGATCGAGGGGATCGTTTGAGTATTGTTTTACCCAATAAGATCAGCAATTACAGCAGGACATTGGATGTAAAGACAGTAACGGACAAGACCGCTTCTGAAGCGATCACCCGGTTTGGATTAGAAAGGAAATTGGATAACTGGGAGCCTCCCAAAGGTGTTTACCGATCATTGAGACAATTAACGAGGGAAAGAGACCAGGTAG
>JACBFI010000025.1 GCA_013391385.1 Sediminibacterium sp. Gen4
AAGTGTGGTTACTTAAAATTAATCCCAACTGTCAGATTAAATCTTGACTTCTACAGGTGATAGAAGTATATACACCCGGTAGATTCAAATACCCCAAAGGGGGATACTTACTTCGTCCGGATTTTTCAACCCTTCCCTTGCAATTGGCTTCTGTGAAAGATGAGCGGCAGGTGATGGGTAGATTTATTTTTGATACAGGTGCCGGACTCACTTTTTTGTTGTCGAAAGAATTTGTGGAAGACAGTGTGATCTTTAAACGGAAAAGGAAATTTTACCCCACACAGGCTGAGGGCTTGGGTGGAAAGAAGATGATGGATATTACCGTGGCATCAGAAATCAGAATTGGGCCTTATAAGTTTCGAAATGTACCGATCCATGTTTTTGATGATGAGTTCAATGTAACGTCATATCCAATGTTAGGTGGATTGATTGGTAATGATATCATGCGTCGCTTTAATGTGATCCTGAATTATCCGGAAAGATCTATCCATATCAAACCCAATAATCATTTCCAGGAAAATTTTGATTATGCATACACCGGATTGGGTATTTATTTGATTGATGGTGAGATCAGGGTGATTGATATTATTAAAGGCTCACCGGGTGATAAAGCCGGATTTCAGCCGGGTGATATTATTTTCTCTGTTGAAAACAACTACACCAAAAATATCCAGACATACAAAACTTTGTTCCAAAACTCAATCGGTAAGGTAAAAGTGATCATTTTCCGCGATCAGAAACCATTGATATTGACCATTAATATCAAAGACATTCGTCGTAACCGATAAGCAGTATTCCGTGTTTCGGAATCGCCATGATTTGATTTCACTTAATTTCGCCTTTTAAGCTGAACTATGATAACATTTGAAAGATTTGTGCTGGATAACGGATTGAAAGTATTGGTACATGAAGATCATTCTACCCCGATGGCTGTTGTTAATATTATGTATGATGTAGGGGCTAGAGATGAAAATCCCGATAAAACAGGCTTTGCACATTTGTTTGAACACCTGATGTTCGGGGGTAGTATCAATATTCCTGATTATGATGAACCATTGCAAAGAGCAGGCGGAGAAAACAATGCCTATACGACCAATGATCTCACCAACTATTATTGTCAGATACCTGCTGAAAATATTGAAACTGCTTTCTGGCTGGAAAGTGATCGTATGCTGAGCTTGGCTTTCAGTAAAAAAAGCCTGGAAGTACAACGCAAAGTAGTCTGCGAAGAATTCAAAGAACACTACCTAAATAAGCCTTATGGTGATGTATGGCATCAAATGCGTGAGCTCGCCTATACAAAACATCCTTATCGCTGGATGACCATCGGAAAAGAATTGAGTCATGTTGAGAACGCTCATATCGATGATGTAAAACAATTCTTTTTCAAACATTATCGTCCGGTGAATGCCATTTTAGTGGTGGCCGGACATGTTACTGTTGAACAAGTAAAGCGATTGGCTGAAAAATGGTTTGGGGATATACCGATGGGAGATCCATATTTACGAAACCTGCCAAAGGAACCGCCACAGACAGAAAAACGTGTAAAGGAAGTACATGCTGCTGTGCCATTGGATGCATTGATCAAGACCTGGCATATGGATGCACGTTTGGATAAAGGATATTATGTAGCAGATATGATCACCGAGATATTGGGAGGAGGAGGGTCTTCCAGATTGTATCAGAAATTGGTGAAAGAAAAACAGTATTTCTCAAATCTGGATTGTTATCATTTTGGAAGTATCGATTCCGGATTGCTTACGGTGGAAGGTAAATTGGTGAAAGGAGTGAAAATGGAAGATGCAGTAACTGCAATAGATGAAGAGATACAAAAATTAACTACTTCACTCATTGAAGAACCGGAATTACAAAAGATCAAGAATAAAACAGAGAGTGTCATTGCATTTGAAGATATGAGCATCATGAGTAGGGCGAATAGTCTGGCCATGT
This sequence comes from Sediminibacterium sp. Gen4, assembly GCA_013391385.1. GTDB lineage: Bacteria > Bacteroidota > Bacteroidia > Chitinophagales > Chitinophagaceae > Sediminibacterium. The sequence continues at coordinate 1,951 of JACBFI010000025.1, forward strand.
ATGAGCTATTGGGTGATGCCTCTATGATGAATACAGAGTTACAGAAGTACCAGGATATCACAGTACAAGATATTCAAGAGTATAGTCAACAAATATTTCAACCCCACAACAGTAATACGTTGTTGTATTTTGCCAACTGATCATTTAGTTGAATAGTAAAGAAGATATGATAAATAGAACCGTAGCGCCACCGATTACAGACGCAGTAGCTTTTGATCTTCGCCTGAAACCTTGCGATCGTTATACTTTGGATAATCAAGTGCCCGTGTATGCCATCAATGCTGGTGCACAGGAAGTGGTGATGATTGAATGGGTATTTTATGCAGGAAACTGGTATGAGTCGAAAAATATCATTGCCGGTACCACCAATTTCTTGTTAAAGAATGGAACCCAACAACGCAATGCCTACTCCATCAATGAATATTTTGAATTTTATGGTGCGTACCTGAATAGAAGTTGTTACAATGAAACGGCTACTGTAACACTGCATTGTTTAAGTAAACATGTGGCAGAATTATTACCGGTGGTGGCTGAACTGCTTACAGAGAGTATTTTTCCCGAACAGGAATTGGCGATCTATAAGCAAAACCAAAAGCAAAGACTGGAAGTTAACTTAAAGAAATGCGATTTTGTTTCCAATAGATTGATTGATGAGTATGTTTATGGATTTGGTCATCCCTATGGCAAATACACATCCACATTAGATTATGATGCAGTAGAGCGAACTGAACTTGAAAAGTTTTTCAATCAGTTTTATCAGAACGGTACATGTATGGTATTTGCAGCGGGAAAATTACCTGCTGATTTGGATCAGCAACTCAATCGTGTATTTGGGTCCTTACCACTCAATAGTACAGTATTACCTGAGGTGAACTATTCCTTGAGTCCTGCTGCAGAAAAAAAATACAGGATCATCAATGACAAAGAAGGTGTACAGGGAGCCATCAGAATTGCACAACCTTTCTTCAACAGACATCATCCTGATTTTCCGAAAGTGCAGGTGCTGAATAATATTTTTGGCGGGTTCTTTGGCTCAAGACTCATGAGTAATATTCGGGAAGACAAAGGGTATACTTATGGTATTCATAGTTATTTACAAAACCATATACACCACAGTGCCTGGATGATTAGCACAGAAGCAGGCAGAGATGTTTGTGAAGCAACGATTACAGAAGTGTATAAAGAAATGGAATTATTGCGACAGGAGTTGGTAGAACAGGAAGAGTTGGATCTGGTAAAAAACTATATGATCGGTTCATTATTGGGAGATCTGGATGGTCCGTTTCAAATCATTGGTCGCTGGAAAACCTATATCCTGAATGGATTGGATGAACAATATTTCTACAATAGTATTGATACCATTCGAAAGGTAACGGCAGAAGAGCTACAGACATTGGCTCAACAACATTTGAATCCTGAGCAATTTTATGAATTGGTAGTGGTTTAGATTGTCGTGTTGCATAGCTGCTGTTAAAATTCTATGTATACATGGACTTCAGCAAAATAAATACTATTTTGTTTCTTCTGAATGCATGAATCATGGGAAGATTTTTTACAAAAACCATTGCCAGTACATTGGCAATATTATTGGCAGCGTATATTTTGAAAGGAATTGATGTGGCGGATCCATTAACTGCCATGATTGTAGCAGTGGTGCTGGGCTTGCTCAATAGTTTTATTAAACCGGTACTGATTCTGCTGACGATTCCTATTACGGTGATTACACTTGGGTTATTCCTATTCGTCATCAACATCATCATTGTAAAATGGGCGGCTACTTTAGTGCCAGGTTTTACAGTAGATGGTTGGGTATCTGCTTTATTCTTTAGTTTACTCGTATCATTTGTTACTTCCATCATCGAAGCTATTCTCGGTAAAGGAGGAGAGCAAACTGAAAGCTAAAACTCAGTGGTAACTATTTTTCTCTTGTTCTGCGGTAAAATTCAACAGCAGTGACACAGAGTTTGGCGCAGAGTTGCGTGGAGAAAAAGGGATACTTTAATTATTGAACAACTCTGAGCGCCTCTGTGCCAAACTTTGCGGTCTCTGTGGTTATTTTTTTGCCACAGAGACCAAGAAGATTTGCAGCGTGTTTATAGGGAACTGATCAACGCTTTTACTTTCTCACTGATCATATCTCTGATTTCATTGAATTCCTTAGGTTCCATATGTTTTGGATCCGGAATTTGCCAGTCGATGAATTGTTTGGCGGGCATCCACGGACAAGCATCCCCGCAGCCCATGGTTACCACTGCATCAAAAGGTGCAAAAGCTTCTACTTCTTGCAAAGATTTGCTATCGTGTGTACTAAGGTCATAACCCAGCTCTTTCATAGCTGCGATGGCTTTGGGATTTACAATACCACTGGGTTTACTACCTGCACTATAGGCTTCTACAGATGAACCGCCATGTATGCTGGCAAAAGCCTGACTCATTTGACTACGGTTACTGTTTTCTACACAAACAAATAGGAGTTTCTTTTTTTCAGACATAGATCTTACATTAAACTATGAACAACATCCCGGAGCGCAGCATGCTGCTGCTTCTTCGGTTAATGGTTTTTCTGCGTACACCGTTACGCTATAAATACCAGCATTACTGTTTCTGAATGATTGAATTTCTTCAGCAGAAAAATAATTACGAAGAATATCATCCGGCAATAAAATGCTTTTTTCTTTCTGTACGGTTACATTCTTGAAACCAGTTGCATGAATCAGTTCGAGGTATACTTCTTTTTGAATAGCCCCGGATACACAACCGGCATACATTTCTGCTGCTTCTCTGAGTTTAGCTGGTAATTCACCTTCTAATACAATGTCAGAAATACTGAAATGTCCACCGGGTTTTAAAACACGGTATACTTCTTTCAATACATTGAATTTATTGGGAACCAGGTTCAATACACAGTTGCTCACTACTACATCAGCAACATTGGCTGATACCGGCATTTGCTCAATGTCTCCAAAACGGAATTCTACATTGTTGAATCCAAGTTTCTCGGCATTGGCTCTTGCTTTATCGATCATGCGCTCTGTAAAATCAATGCCAATCACTTTACCATTTTCACCGGTAATCGCGCGTGCTACAAAACAATCATTACCTGCACCACTGCCCAGATCGATAACGGTATCACCTTTTTTGATTTTTGCGAATTCGGTGGGTAAACCACAGCCTAATCCCAAATCGGCATCCGGATTGTATCCTTGCAAACGCGTATAATCGTCTGCCATAATATTGTATACTTCGGTACTGCAACCACCTGCACCACAGCAGGAAGCAGCATTGTTCTCGCGCGACTGGTCAGCTATTTCACCATATTTTTCTTTTACCAGTGCTTTTAAAGCGGTTTCTGTTTGCATGTTCTTTCTTTTTATTGTTATGAATAGCTGTTCGTGATCACTATTGTATGCGATCGATCGCCCGCACACAGTGATGATCACTAACAGCAGGATTTCGTATGCTGATCTTTTAGTTTGTGGAATAGTCCGGTGAACTCTGCATTGAATTTTTCAAATGCTTTCCAATTGATGCAATAACAACTACGTGGACCATCAACAGATCCATCAATGAGTCCTGCCTCTTTCAATTCTTTTAAATGTTGTGAAACGGTAGACTGTGCCAATGGTAATACTTCAACGATCTCACCACAAATGCATTCATTCTTTTGTGCCAGTACTTTGAGTATCGCAATGCGTGCGGGATGTGCAATGGCTTTAGCAAATGCTGCTAAGTCTTGTTCTTTTTTTGAAAATGCTTCTGTTTTAGGTGTCGCCATTCTATTATCGTTTTTATACGATAAGACAAAGTAACGGTAATTTTTTATTTCATCGTACAAAAACGATAAATATTTTTTCAGCGAGAATAAAGTGGTCAGCCTGAGCCCTCTTTTCGAGCCTGTACTATCTCTATTATAGGCAGTACAATGACTAAAGTGAGGAATCGCCGTTATTCAAGAAATATGACCATTCATCCTTTTAGCTTTGACCTTAAAAAATATAAATAGCTGAAAATCAATATTTTAAGTTTTACCTATTATTAAGTTCTGCCCATTACCTAAAAAAACTTGGTACTATGTGTTGCATAGTACCAAAAGTTTCCCCATCTTTGTGTTATGAAAGAAGGGAATGAGGGGATTACCCGGAAGACCTTTGGAAAAGAAAAAATTAAAAACACTTATAAATATTAAGTCATGAAAACGCAAAACGCAAACTTCTTACAACAACTGGGACAGGAACACCTGAATAATCTGGTAAAAGAAGTAAAGGAAACCGTAGCAACTACTGTAAACCTTCAGCACAACAAAACAGTTTTCGGTGCCGTTGATTACTACAAATTACAGCGCAGCCGTAGAAACAGAATTGTTAGAAGACACTTGGTTGCTTAATCAAAATTTGAATCTTTTTTAATAACGATTGTTCCACTCCCCCCGAAAGGTTTAGGAACAAACAAAAACTCCGGCTATGGATATTCAGAACACACAAAGTCAGATGCGAAAGGGTGTATTGGAGTTTTGCATTTTATCCATCATCAGACAGGGTGAGGTTTACCCGAGTGATATTGTGGACCGAATGAAAGCTGCAAACCTGCACATCCTCGAGGGTACATTATACCCGCTTCTGACACGTTTAAAAAACTCCGGCTTACTGACCTACCGTTGGGTGGAAAGTAACAGTGGACCACCCAGAAAATATTTCGTGATGACCGATAAAGGTTTAGAGTTCTACAATGAACTGGAAAGAACCTGGCAGGAACTGGCTGATGCAGTACACGCACTGACCATCTCCCAAACTGAAACGGCCTCCGAAGAAAATCCAACCCAACCTTAACCAACAAAACTGAACAGAAAATGAAAAAGGTAATCAATATAAACTTTCAGGGCAGGGTAATTCCCATTGAGGAGTCTGCTTATGACATGCTGAAGCAGTATGTAGAAAGTTTGCGCAAATTCTTTGCCAACGAGGAGGGTCGTGATGAGATCATCAATGATATTGAAGGTCGTATAGCCGAACTGTTTGGCGATAGCCTGAAAAAAGGTGCTACCTGCATTACCGATGATACCGTAAACGAAATCATCAAAAGCATGGGTAGACCTGAAGACTTTGAAGGCGAAGAAGGAAATGTACACGCTCAATTGGGCGGTGAAGGTGGACAGTCTGCCAATAGCGGTAGCACTGCTTCTACTGAAGCTTCTCCCAGAGGTAGATTGTATCGCGATGACAATGAAAAAATATTAGGTGGTGTCTGCGGTGGCTTGGCTAACTACCTCCGCATTGATCCAACCATTGTACGTCTGGTATTTGCACTCATTACTTTTATGGGTGGCTCAGGTATCTTGTTGTACATCTTATTATGGATCATTCTTCCGTCAAAGCCTTTAGACAATATCGTTTCTACCAAACGTTTGTACCGTAATCCGGAAGAAAAAGTAATTGCTGGTGTAGCCAGTGGTATTGCTTCTTATTTTGATATCGCTGTTTGGGTTCCAAGATTAATCTTTGCTTTCCCATTGGTAATCGGTATCATCAGCTCAATTTTCAGAGGTGTATTCTGGATGGATGATGACTTCTTCCCCGGTATCGTATTCGGCTCATTCGGTGGAACCTTATTTGTAGTGTACGCTGTATTGTGGGCGGTGATTCCGGAAGCCAAAAGTGCTTCAGAAAAATTGGAAATGCGTGGTGAGAAAGTAGATCTTAACACTATTAAGAATACGATTCAAGAAGATTTGGAAGGATTTAAAAGTCGCGCTGAAAAATGGGGCGGCGAATTCAAAGATAAAGCAACCCAGTTCGGACAAGAATTTGGTCAGACTGTTGGACAAAAAAGTCAGCAGTTTAATGCAGAAACAGGATCAGCACTGAAAAGAGGTGGTAGAAGATTGGGTGGTATCATTGCCATCTTATTCAAAGCATTCTTTTTATTCATCGCAGGTATATTGGCTTTTGCTTTACTAGTTACTGTTTTAGCCTTGATGTTTGCCGGTGTGGGTGTATTCCCATTGAAGAATTTCTTCTTGGAAGGTTTTGGACAAAACTTCCTGGCATGGGCAACACTCTTATTATTCCTGGGTGTTCCGGTAGTTGCATTCATTACATGGTTGATTCGTCGAATCATGGGTGTAAAATCAGGTAGCCGTTATCTCGGATTCACTTTCGGTGGTTTATGGTTCATTGGTTTGATCTGCGGTGGTATCCTCGTGTATTCTATCGCTACCAATTTCGATGCAAGAGCGAGAGAAAAACAAGACTTCACCATTCAACAACCTACAACCAGTAAACTCATCATCAAAGTGCCTGATACCAAAGTGAAAGTATATGGTCGTTGGTTTAAAATGGATGGTATTGTAAGCATGAATGATGATAGTCTGTTCTTGAACAATGTAAGAGTACGTATTGTAAAAAGTCAGGACTCTGCTTATCATATCTCTGCTTTCAAATACAGCAGTGGTAAGGATGAAGGAACTGCCTTAAGCAATATCAGAGAGATTTCATATGGTATCAATCAATCTGACAGTACCATTTGGTTGGATCGTGGATTCTCATTGAAAAAAGGAACTCGTTTCCGTAACCAAGGGGTACAGGTAACTGTACAGGTGCCTGTAGGAAAGAGAATCTTGATCGACAGAAATGTTTCCAGAAGATTGAATTGGTTTAGCTTGGGTTCTAACCACGATTGGGATTGGGAAGAAGAGTGGAACAACGATTATGAAAGCTGGAGCTCTGATGTAGAATATATCATGACACCGGGTGGATTGGAAAGAGTGAATAAAGAAGAGTACCGTGATAGAGATAGAACTTCTGATGTAGACAATAAATCAAAAACTATCGAACAGTACAAGAAGAGCAAAGAAGAACTGCAGAAAGAATATGAGCGTAAGCAAAAAGAGGCAGAAGAGCTAAAAAAAGAATTAGAAAAACCTATTGATACCACACGCTATCGTTACAAAAAAGAAACAGTACAAAATAGTACTGAAGTAAAAGAAGTAACAGATAACAAGTCAGAACAGCTACTGCCCATCGAGGCATCTCGCTTACTGATGATGCAAATGGTATACTAAAGACGGTTGAAGTTGGGAAAATAAGAACCTCGTCTTGTTCTCATGATGAGGTTCTTCCCTTCTCTTAAAAATCCGCTTAACCCTTAAAACTTCCGGCATGAAAATGAAATATGTAGTAGCTATCTGCCTTTTTATCATGTTGCTTTCCGGCTGTATCCGTTATGAAACAGACAGGGTAAGACATGGCAGGATCTCTGTTACGGTGAAAGAATCAGATCACCAATTGAGAATCGATGCAAAATTCAAACGCTCTCAAACATATCAAGTTGCTCGTATCATCAAAGAAGAACTGGATCATAATACTTCTGATGAAAAGCTTCATACTGCCACATTTACTATTCGTGACGACGATAAATTATTCGTAAGACTTCGAAAAGGTCGTCTTAAAATTCGATTGGATAAGGATGAAAATGATGAAGTTACTTATAATCGTGTAAGACGACTGGCAGATCAGATCAAGATCGTCATTACTTCAGAACAGGCTCAGCGCTAATTTTCCTACTGCACATAGATGATTTTCCCACTTGCAACCGCAAATTAACCGATGGTTAATGAGGTATGGCATGCTTATGTCATTCATTCAGTCCATCATAATATCATCTTTATGAAACGAACGCTTTTGAGGTCCATCTTTGTGATCATACTCCTACTTGCCATTGCTTACCTGATGGCATGGAAGTCGCCCCAATATTATATCCCAACAACATCTTACAATACAGCTGACTCCATCCTTCCTTTTGAAAAGTATACGGGTGAACATGAGCGACCCTTTATCATCAAACAAAAAAGAGCATTGATCTTTGGTGCCACACATACAAAAGATCCCAATGATCCACAAATACCACAGATGGAGGAGCTGTGGGCAGAGTTTCATCCTACGATTGCATTGGTTGAAGGTAGATTGGGATTTCTCCTCCCTTTATTCATGAATCCGGTAAAACAATTAGGAGAAGGTGGATGGGTAAAAGCGCTGGCACACAAAGACGGGGTAAAGATCATGAACTGGGATTTGTCTAAAGAAACATTGGCAGACTCATTACAACAGTATTTTACCAAAGAACAAATTGCATTACAACAAATTCTGAATCCTTATTTCGGTAACCTGCGTTTCGGTAAACCGACTTCTCCAGATAATTTTATCAAGGAATACTTGAAGCGGGCATCGTATGTTGGACTTCAAGACAGTATCCGTTCGGTGGAAGATGTAGATCGTTTATGGAAAAAATATTTCCCTGCCGGACCTGATTGGCGCGATACCTCAGATGAGTACGCTTTACCCGGATATCTTGCGGCAATCATGACAACTTCCAATGATATTCGTAACAGACAGTTGGTCACCATTGTAAAGGAATTAACACAAAAAGGAGAACGGGTATTCCTGATTTGCGGCTCCAGTCATGCGTATTGCGTGTCGCCAGCGTTCCGTCAATAGAAAGAAGAGATTGTTATTCTGAAAAACCAGACAACCCTGTTGCAAAGATTTGATAAAGACTTTGCAAAAGGGTTGTTCTATAAAGGGACCAAAACAAATGTATTTCCCATCTTCCTTTCTCTTATTTTTGCGGCACGATAAAGTACAGATATGAAAAATACACCCTTTACAGAAAAACACATCGCGCTCGGCGCTAAAATGGCGGAGTTTGCGGGTTACAATATGCCCATCAGTTATTCAGGTATTAATGATGAGCATGCAACCGTTCGTAACAATGCCGGTGTATTTGATGTAAGTCATATGGGTGAATTCATCCTCAAAGGTGATAAGGCACTGGATCTGATTCAGCGTGTTACCTCCAATGATGCTTCTAAGCTTACCAATGGAAAAGCGCAGTACAGCTGTTTACCCAATGAACAAGGAGGTATTGTTGATGACTTAATTGTATACTGTATTGAAGAGAATAAAGTATACATGCTGGTAGTGAATGCATCGAATATTGAAAAAGATTGGAACTGGATCAGCAAGTTCAATACAGAGCATGTAGAGATGCACAATATCAGTGACAAGACTTGTTTGTTAGCTATTCAAGGTCCGAATGCAACCAAGATATTACAGCCACTGACCGATATGGATATCATGAACCTGAAATACTACACTTTTGCTAAAGGAAAATTTGCCGGTGTAGACAATGTACTGGTAAGTGCAACAGGTTATACCGGAGCAGGCGGTGTTGAAATTTATTTTGAAGATGTGGATGGTGCTGCAGATAAAATTTGGGATGCCATTTTTGCTGCGGGTGGTCCACAAGGAATGAAACCTATTGGTTTGGGTGCAAGAGATACCCTTCGTTTGGAAATGGGATATTGTTTATACGGCAATGATATTGATGATACCACTTCTCCATTGGAGGGAGGTTTGGGTTGGATCACTAAGTTTACCAAAGATTTTACAGCAAGACCTATTCTGGAAAAACAAAAAGCAGAAGGTGTAACCCGTAAATTGGTTGGTTTTGAAATGATGGAAAGAGGCATTCCTAGACATGATTATCTGATCAAAGATGCCGCAGGAAATACCATCGGAAAAGTAACTTCAGGAACACAAGCACCATCTTTAAATAAAGCAGTAGGATTGGGTTATGTAAATACTGCATTTGCAGCGGTAGATACCGAAATCTTTATTGAAATCCGTAACACACCGGTGAAAGCGAAAATTGTAAAATTCCCTTTTGCCTAAAAATATTTGTTGATGTAATAAAGCCGTAACAATCTATAGTTACGGCTTTTTTTATCCGGTTATGGCATCATGATGACAATGATTTTATGATTTGTATGTAGTTTTAAAAATGTTTTCCCCAAAAAAGACATATGTATTGCTCTGTTTGTTGGTGGGTATTTCTTGTAAACCCAAACAGTATACCGCACCTTCCATGCCGGATATTGGTTCTTTGGGAAATGAAGTAGGACATGCCATTATTATTCCGTCAGCATTACACGGACTTGCTACTGCAAGTGGTGAGAAATATGATTCTACGCGTTATACCGGCGCACATAAAACTTTACCCTTTGGTACAAAGGTATTGGTGACGCACACACTCAATGGGAAAACTGTAACAGTAAAAATCATTGATCGTGGTTTGGCGGGGAGCGGACAAGTAATAGCGCTGAGTAAAGCGGCTGCCCTAAAATTAGATACAACTAAAGTAATCTCGATGCCTGTTAGAATTCGCTATCAGGAATAGCCGTTGCTACATCTTTCATGATCGAAACTTTACAAATTTGTAATTCCTGTTCCGATACTACATGATACGCATGGTCGTAACAACAATAATAAGTAGTTCCTTCTTTACTGATAGCGGTATGTGTAAAATAATTGAAACGAAATCCGCGATGATACAATAATGCTTTCGGAACTTTTTCTGTTCCCTTACTACCCTTTACATACGAAGCCAGAATACGTCTATTTTGTAATAATAAGTGATTGACGCTTTTTACAAAGCCTTTTTCATCTATGTACTTCTTATTGTTAAATATGCTTCTGCAATTGTCATCACAAAATTTTTTATCTATTCTGCCACGTAAAGGATGTCCGCAGGTCAGGCAATGTTTGGTATTGACAGACATAAGCATCAGTTTATGTTATGAAAATACCTGCAATTGAGGAGGATATTCATTTCATGAACAAAAACAGGTATTTGTACAAGCTATGAAACTGTATTTATACCTAAAAACACTTCATAATCGGCATAGACTTTAACTCATACAAAGCGCGTGAAAAATAAGCGATTATAAACGGAAATAAGCGGATACATTCCGGCTACAAGATGCGATCAATCAGATATTCGTTTTGAAATAATACAAAGCTTTTTTCATAAAAACATCTGATATGAATATGATCAAAAACAAGGTCCAACTGATCGGTCATTTGGGTCAGACACCTGAAATCAAAAAATTCGAAGGCGGTAAAAAATTAGCTAGTATGAGTTTGGCTACCAAGGAAAATTATAAAGATGCCAGTGGCGAGAAAGTAACCGATACACAATGGCATCAGGTAGTAGCATGGGGTAAGATGGCAGACTTTGCTGAAAAATACCTCGTGAAAGGAATTCAAGTAGCGGTGGATGGAAAACTGGTGAATCGGCAGTATGTAGATAAGACAGGTGTGAAAAGATCTGTCACAGAAATTCATGTACATGAACTACTGATTATTACCCCCAAGAAGTAGTAGCCTTTCTTTCTGAGCGGCCGGCTTTTCTAGGCTGGCCTTTTCATGCTTCAGCGGCTTTCTGTTTGGGCGTATATTTGCAGTCTTATGAGCATGAAACCGACCTTGTATACCATTCTTTCTCCTCGACTACTGGATATATACGATGTATCAGACAGTATTGTTGTGATCATTGATGTTTTTCGTGCTACTTCTACCATTGCTACTGCTTTATACAATGGAGCAAAAAGAGTGATTCCGGTAGATGCAGTAGATAAATGTATTGCCATTGGAAAAGAAACAGGCGGTATTACAGCCGGTGAAAGAGATGGTAAAGTGATTCCGGGTTTGGCACATGGTAATTCTCCTGCGGAATATCCCCGCTCCTTTATTGAAGGACAAACACTGGTGCTCACGACTACCAATGGTACCAAATTACTCCATATGGCTTTGAATAGTGGAGCATCTGAAGTAATAACAGGTTCATTCCCTAATATTTCAGCTGTTTGCGATTATCTCATCGCACAACAAAAGAATGTGATCTTGGGTTGTTCAGCCTGGAAAGACCGTTTTAATTTGGAAGACGCCATGTTTGCCGGTGCAGTCATTCACAGGGTGCAAGATCATTTCACCATCCACTGCGATAGCAGTCTGATGGCTTCAGATATGTATGGTCTTCACCAACACGATATGCAACAATTCATTCGCAGAACCACCCACTGGCACAGACTCGCCTCATACGGACTGGAAAAAGACCTGGAATACTGTGTAACCCCCGATATCGCCAATGTACTGCCTATTTATAGGAATGGGGATTTGGTTTGTGGGTAGCAGATGGCTTATGGGTCATGGCTTATAGCTTGTAGATCATAATAGATGGTATTTTATGCTGAATCCTTTCTTACAATTTGCTATGAACCATTAGCTATAGACTATTGTCCAACCTTAACAAACATTTCATCCACATTCCTCCCATTTCTTTTCTTTTACTGGATTGCTTTCCTTTACTTTTGCAAATTGCCCTTTTCGGAGCGGCATTTATTGCTAAACAGGTACACAGAATGTAGTTATGCCTAATGCAGCTCTTCTGTTTACACTAATTGTTGATTGATTGTATGGCACTTCCATATCTGGTTAAACATATCTATAATAGCGGTACAGAAGAAGTTATCCGCAGGGGTAAAAAAATTCATGCACTCGGAAATGTAGAGTTGGTTGAATATGATGAACTCATGGCTAACATTGTCTTTCGTGTGAAAGATGATGGTTATGCAACTTTTTATAAAGTACACATCAACCAATTCAAAGATCCCAAAACACTTTCACTGCGTTGTAGTTGTCCATACAATCTATCAGAAGTGTGTAGACATAAAGCGGGTGCTTTGTTTCATCTACAAGATCTCTTAGATCGCAATCAGCTCGGTGAAAAAGAAACCAGCTATGATCAAAAACATACGGTGGTGAAAATGAAGCAGCTCGATCTTAAACTGATCAAGATGCTTTCTTCGCAAGAGAGTTTTGAAAAAGCGGAAAATTATTTACGTAGCAATCGTTCCAATATTCTTGAGGCCAAAGATGAACGTGTACTTGCTGATCTTGAGTACGAAGGCGAATCGTTTCGCATTCTTCTTCAAAAAAATGAGGAAAGAAATTTTGATACCAGTTGCACCTGTTCTTCCGATAAAGAACATCCACTCTGTGTACACAAAGACATCGTCTTATTGCAATTACTCCATAATTATGGTCCGGGTTATTTTGATTCGATTCGTAACTGGGACAAAGAGAAGAATAAATTATTGGCCCTGTATGGGTACTCACTTAATGATGATCTCAAAGGGAAATTTGAATTCACGTATACAGATGGTAAGCCCTTTTTGCGGGTATTAGATACCAGTATTAAAAGAGTTTCATTGAATCCAAATACGGAATTAAAACCCAAAAGAGAGGAAGAACAGCCAACTGCTACCACTACCGTAGTACAGGAACCTGAAGAGCATACGAAAGAGTGGCTAAAGCTGGGACTCGTACTCACTTTTAATGAACAACAGTATCCTTATATTCAATTCGAAGGAGTACAGGGAGAAGCAGATGAAGAGAAAACTAAGTACACAGGTAAAGTGGCTAAGCTGGATCTCAGTCGTTTTATCAATACAGAAGTATTTGATGAAGATGATAAGGGCTTATTACAGCAGCTACGTAAATTGATGCCTTCAGAAGTGAGTCGTTATTTAGATCGTAACTCTCCTTTTAGTGGTATCTGGGAAAATATCATCCAACAACATGATGATGAGCTTCCGGAAGAAACCCGTCATTTGATCAATGAATACCTACATCCTAAAGTAAAAAAATTATTTACGGAGCTCAGTAGCAGTCATTTCGTTTTCTGTTTACCTGAAAAGAAACCCTTCACTACCGCCAATCTCTTAAAAGCAGAACTGATCACTGACTTTATTAGTCCGGAATTCGAAGTCACTTACCAGAAGGGTAAATATGAAGTAGACTGTCGGGTGAAACTACCATTGGCTGATTTGAATATTTCAGAAAATGAAAGTAGCTCAGCACTTTTGTTTCAATACCACCAACAGTTTTTTACCTGGAAAAGAACAGAAGATATATTGATACTGGAGAAATTTCTTCCTTCCGGAAAAATTATTATCCCGGCAGAAGACTGGTCGGCGCAATTGCAGCAATTCATATTACCGCTATCCAAAGAATACAATGTTCATTTCGGAAATGTGCAGAAAGAGGAAGTGAAAGATGTAAAGCCGGAAGTGAAAGTATTGTTGAAAGAGAAGGGAGAATATTTATTATTCCAGCCCATATTCAATTATCGGGGCTATGATGTACGTACTTCAGATAAAGAAAAGATCATCATGCCTGTGGCCGATAAAATATTGGTCATTCAACGAAATTTGGAAGCCGAAAAAGAATTCATTCAAAAGATAGAATCGCTGCACTCTCATTTTATCAGACCTGCTGAAGGAGACGTATTGGCTTTGAAAGGTGCAGAAGTATTGCGTAATAACTGGTTCTTCCTTTTTGTAGATGCGATCAAAGAAATGAATATTCCGGTATACGGATTTGAAGCTTTGAAGAACTTTAGATTCAATACCGCGAAACCTTCTACCAAAATCTATATCAGTAGCAATACCGACTGGTTTGATGCCAAAATCGAAATTAATTTTGGTGACCAGAAAGTGACGGTAGATGAGGTGAAAAAAGCGTTAAGTAATAAACAGCAGTTTGTACAATTGGGAGATGGTACCTTAGGAATCTTACCTGAAGAATGGATCAAAAAATATTCATTGTTATTCAGGGTAGGAGAAGGGAAGTCCGGCTCTATGAAACTCAGCAAATACCATTTCAGTGTAGTAGAGGAATTGTATATGCAGCGTGATGAGGAAGAATTATTTTTTCAGTTGGAAGAAAAATATGACCGACTCAAAGAAAATCATTCCATCAAAGAAATCCCGGCGCCAGCCCATCTTCGATCCATATTACGTCCTTATCAGGAAAGTGGGTTCCAATGGCTGAATTACCTGCGCGAAGTACAGTGGGGTGGTATTCTGGCCGATGATATGGGTTTGGGTAAAACCATTCAGGCCTTGAGTTTCCTACACCATCTCAAAGAAGAAAATGGATCCTTAAAAGCCTTGGTGGTTTGTCCAACAACACTGATGTTCAACTGGCAGAATGAAATCGGCAAGTTTACACCAACGATTAAGTTCTATGTACACCATGGTGCACAAAGAACACGGGATAGTCTTGCCGCTACCGATGCAGATGTAATCATTACTACTTACGGCACTTTACGAAGTGATATCAAACAATTTGTAGAAGTAGCATTTGATTATGTAGTGTTGGATGAAAGTCAGGCTATTAAAAATCCTTCCAGCAAAGTCACAAAAGCAGCGAGTCTCATCAAAGCTAAAAACAGACTTTGTCTGAGTGGTACACCTCTCCAAAACAATACATTCGATATTTATGCGCAAATGAATTTCTTGAATCCGGGTATGTTGGGAAGTGTGGAATTCTTCAAACAAGAGTTTTCAATTCCCATTGATAAGTTTGGAGAAAAAGAGCAAAAAGAACATTTACGCAAGCTATTATTCCCGTTCATTCTTAGAAGAACCAAAGAACAGGTTGCCAAAGACCTGCCAGAAAAACAAGAGATGGTGCTGTTCTGTGAAATGGGTGATGAGCAGCGTCGTATTTATGATGCATTCAGGAATGATTATCGCGATAAGATTTTGGGTGTAGTAGATAATCAAGGGATACAAAAATCGCAACTCACCATTTTACAAGGTTTGATGAAACTCAGACAGATTTGTGATAGTCCGGCCATCATCAAAGACGAAGAAAAATTCCCTAATGCATCTGTGAAGTTAGAGGAGTTGGGTCGTGAGATCACTGAAAATATTGGTAATCATAAGGCATTAATTTTCTCGCAGTTTCTTGGCATGCTTGCTTTGATCAAAGAAAAGATGAAGGAATTGGGGGTTGATTATGAGTATTTTGATGGAAGTAGTACAGTGAATGAACGTGAGAGAGCCATTCAACGTTTCCAAAATGATGATTCATGTCGCGTATTCCTTATTTCATTGAAAGCCGGTGGTGTGGGTTTGAATTTAACAGCTGCTGATTACGTGTATATTGTAGATCCATGGTGGAATCCTGCAGTGGAGCAACAGGCGATCGACAGAACACACCGTATTGGTCAAACCAAAAACATTTTTGCATACAGAATGATCTGTACTGATACAGTAGAGGATAAAATCCTCAAATTACAAGAACGCAAAAGAAGTTTAGCTCGTGAATTGATCACTGATGATGAAGGCTTTGTGAAGAACCTAACACGTGAGGATGTGGAGTACTTATTCAGTTAACAATTGTTTGTCAGGCGGTTATGTATACATTATTGATTGCTCCTATTGACCGAGCGACCTATCAGCGCCTGTCTTTCACCGATTTTAACAAGAAGCTTCCCAACCATCCTGCTAGCTTTCCGTTAATCTTTTTGTTAACAACCGAGTCAAACACCAAAGCATAGCTTCGTATAACATAATAAACTTGAGCATGACCAAAATTCTAGCTGCCATTACCTGTTTGTTCTTTGCATTTACCGTGCAGGCGCAAACCAGTGGAACCTTGAAGGGTAAACTGGTAGATTCGGTAGGAAAACAATCACTAAAAGATGCATCAATCTCTATTTTGGATGCTAAAGATTCTACATTGGACGTTTTTGGACTAACCAAAGCAGATGGTAGTTTTTTGATCAGCAATATCACATTTGGTGAAATGATCGTTGATATCAAGTTTCAGGGTTATGAGCCCATTTCTAAAAAGATTACTTTTTCCAAGACCAATAGTATGGTCGATCTTGGAAATATCTATATGACCATTGCAGCTACTGATTTGGGTAATGTTACTGTTACGCAATCTGCAGTACGAATGAAAAATGATACGGTTGAATTCAGTGCTTCGGCGTTTAAAACAAAACCGAATGCAGTTGCGGAAGATTTACTGAAAAAAGTACCGGGTATTCAGGTCGATAAAAATGGTAATATCACTGCACAGGGAGAACAAGTACAAAGAATATTGGTAGATGGGAAAAGATTCTTTGGTGATGATCCCAGAATGGCTACCCGTAATCTTCCTCCGGATGTTATTGATAAAATCCAGGTATTTGACCAAGCCAGTGATCAAAGCGCTTTCACAGGTTTTGATGATGGTAATCGTGTAAAAACCATCAATATCACCACACGTAAAGATAGACGCAAAGGATATTTTGGTAGAGGTACACTAGGCTTTGGTGCCAATGCTGACGAAGGATTGTATGATAATAGTTTTAGTTTAAGTCGCTTTAATGGTGATCGACAAATTACTTTCACCGGCCAAGCGAATAATGTCAATAAGCAGAATTTCTCGGTACAGGATATGTTGGGTTCTCTGGGTGGAGGCAATTTTAATATGGGCGGTGGAGGTGGAGGACGTGGCGGTGCTCCTGCTTTTACTGGAAGCGGTGGTGGTGGCGGATTGGTGAATACTTGGGCGGGTGGTATTAACTACAGAGATACTTGGAGTCCCAAAACACAATTCTCAGGAAGTTATTTCTACAATGATCAGAAGACATACCGTGATCAGAAAAGTCTGGTTCAGAACCTGATACCCGGTGCACCGGATTCATCGATCTTCAATGATCAAACGAACTCTTCTAAAACTTATAACAATAATCATAGGATCAATTTTAATATTGAACACCAATTTGATTCTTCCAATTCTTTGATAATTAGACCCAATATTAGTTTTCAGGATACTTGGTCTCAAACCTTACAACAGACCTCTTCAACAAAAGGTAAGTTTACGGCACTGAATAGCTCAGATGCCAGATCTATTCGCGAGAACAATGGATACAATGGTAGTGTTGAAGCAACTTTCCGTCATCGTTTTCCAAAGAGAGGTCGAACTTATTCTATCGGTATCAATGCAGGGGGTAGTGCCAATGATGGGTCAGGATCGAATTATTCGCTAAATCAATTCAATCCTCCGAATAGACCTTCTTATATTGATACCATTGACCAGGTTTATACTACCAACAGAGATACGAGAAATTTTAGCGGTACCTTATCTTATACAGAACCACTTGCTAAAAATCAGCAACTTGAATTCAACTATAACTACTCTTATAATAAAAATAATTCCGGTAGAGAAACCATGGAGTATGATGCCGGCAGTGGTAAATATGAAATACCGGTTGTTAACTTAACCAATACTTTTGAAAATACATTCAGCTCTAATAGGTTCACTATGAGCTATCGTTTACAGAATGCGAAATACAATTTTAGTATTGGATCAGGTGTACAAGTAGGTGAGCTGGTAAGTAATAACATCACCAGAAACACATCTATCAAGCAAAACTTTGTCAACCTTTTCCCTTCTGCGAATTTCCGATATGAGTTTTCTAAGACCAAGAGTTTACGATTCTTTTACAACGGACGTACATCTCAGCCTACAGCAGAGCAGTTACAACCTGTAGCTGATAACAGTAATCCTTTGAACATCAGAACCGGTAATCCAAATCTGAAACAACAATTCACGCATAGCTTTAGGTTCTTATATAATTCATTTGATGTGTTTACACAGAAATTAATTTTTGCTACTGTAAATGCCAGCTTTATTCAAAATGATATTCAAAATTCAACGGTATTCCAGCCTAATGGTGCACAGTTAACAATGCCGGTAAATCTAAATGGAACGTACAGGATCAATGGATTTTTCAATTATAGTTTCCCATTAAAAAAACCAAAGAGCACTGTTAACCTAAGAGCGATTATTGCCAGAGATCAATCACAAACTTTGATCAATAATGCCAACAACTATACACGCAATACTACTTTGGGTGGTGAAGTAGGTTGGACAACCAACTTGAAAGAAGGGTTTGATATGAACTTTTCTTCCAACTCATCTTTCAATATGGCGAGATACACTTTACAGCCACAGCAAAATGGGGACTTCTTTACCCAAACAGTTTCAACAGAAGCAACCGCTTATTCAAAAAGTGGCTGGGTATTCTCACTTGATTTTGATTATATCTATAATGCAGGAAGAGCGCAAGGGTTTAATACCAGTATTCCATTGTTGAATGCAAGCATCTCTAAACAAATGCTTAAGAATAAAGCAGGTGAGTTGAAGTTTTATATGTTTGATCTGTTGAATCAGAATGTAAGCATTACCAGAAATATCACTGGTAATACTATTCAAGACGTATCAACAAGGGTGCTGACCAGATACGTCATGGTAAGCTTCACTTATAATTTGCGTCGTTTCGGAGGCAATCAACAGCAACAGCGTGGTCCGATGAATATGATGATGCCGGGCGGTGGTGGCAGACAAATGCAGATGATGAGGGGTGGTCGTGGATTTTAATGAATGACCTTATCTATACGTAAATAGCCGTCATGATTCCATGACGGCTATTTTTATGCTTACACTTGTTAGCAAAGATTTAATATGCCGTTCAAAAAATTTTTTGAACGATATCCCGCAAACTGATATACTTTTACAGCCCTAAAGCAAATTATTGTCAAACAAGTGAAGCAGATACTCACACAATATTTATCCCTCCTGTTGAATACCCGTATTCAGGTATTCTCTATGGAAGCTGCTTTCAACTTCTTGCCGCGACCCCGACGTGGTTGCTGATAGGACGAGCAACTGGCACTTGCCCCTATCAGTGAAAAATCCCCCGGAATCAATCATTTGACAGAGAGCTGTCTACCCGTTTACGTTATTTAATTTATTATAAGTTGGAACAAAATATCATTGTTCGTGTAGCCAATGGTGGCGACACGCAGTATGCACAAACCATTACAGATGAAATGGAATCATCTGCCAAAGCGCGTGGCACCGGTATTGCTAAACGCAGTCCTGAATACGTGGCACGTAAGATGGAAGAGGGTAAAGCAGTCATTGCACTCCTTCCAGATGGCACCTGGGTGGGCTTTTGTTATATAGAAGCCTGGGGACATGATGCATTCGTGGCTAATAGTGGTTTGATTGTTTCACCACCCTTTCGGAAAAGTGGGGTGGCTAAACTGATCAAACAAACCATCTTCAACTTATCACGGGAAAAATATCCAACTTCCAAAATATTTGGTCTAACCACCGGTCTTGCTGTCATGAAGATCAACAGCGACCTGGGTTATGAACCGGTTACATACAGTGAGTTAACCGATGATGAAGAATTCTGGGCCGGTTGTAAAAGTTGTATCAACTATGAAATACTGATGAGCAAGGATCGTAAGAACTGTTTTTGTACAGCCATGCTGTATGA
The DNA here is from genome assembly GCA_013391385.1 of Sediminibacterium sp. Gen4. Taxonomy (GTDB): domain Bacteria; phylum Bacteroidota; class Bacteroidia; order Chitinophagales; family Chitinophagaceae; genus Sediminibacterium. Next base: position 21,976 of record JACBFI010000025.1, read on the forward strand.
TCCTGCAGATCATTATGAACCGGAAGAAACATCTACTGAATTCAAAAAGAAATCCAAGCTGTACGAGCGTTTCATGAAAGTGAAGCAACATAAGTTATTGCGTGTTTTCCGAAAGAAGGAAAGTGGTGGAACCACAAAGCCTAAATCTTTCTTTCATCATTTTTTTCATTTTTAATCGTCTAAGTAATCCATTATATGAATCAGCTTCCAACAAATCTTCCGGCGGGTACAAAAGTAGTAGTAGGCTTTAGCGGCGGACTCGATACTTCTTTTTGTGTTAAATATTTGACTGAAGAAAAAGGCTTTGAAGTACATAGCGTTATTGTGAATACGGGTGGTTTTTCAAAAGAAGAACTAAAGCAGGTAGAGACACATGCATACAATTTAGGAGTGAAAACCCATACGACTGTTGATGCAGTAAAAAGTTATTATGACAGCATCATTCGTTTTTTGATCTATGGAAATGTATTAAAAAACAATACCTATCCACTGAGCGTGAGTGCAGAAAGGTTGAGTCAGGCTTTGCATATAGCCGAGCACACAAAAAAACTGAATGCTAAAGCAGTGGTACATGGTAGTACGGGTGCCGGAAATGATCAGGTAAGATTTGATATGATCTTTCATATCATGATTCCTGATACAGAGATCATTACTCCGATCAGAGATATGAAACTGAGCAGAGAAGAAGAAATCAATTATCTCCAATCGAAGGGTGTAACGATGAATTTTGAAAAAGCAACTTATTCTATCAATAAAGGATTATGGGGAACCAGTGTAGGCGGAAAAGAAACATTGTATTCCAAAGGAATACTCCCGGAAGAAGCCTGGCCTACACAGGTTTCAAAATCGCAACCTGAAGAAGTGAAACTCGGATTTGTGAAAGGTGAATTGAAAACCATTAATGATCAGCAATTTGGTCATCCAACAGATGCTATACAATACCTGCAGTCCATTGCAGGCCCATTTGGTATTGGCAGAGATATTCATGTGGGTGATACCATCATAGGTATCAAAGGGCGTGTTGGCTTTGAGGCTGCGGCACCCATGGTAATTCTCAAAGCGCATCATGCATTGGAAAAACATGTATTGACCAAATGGCAATTGAACTGGAAAGATCAGCTTGCTCAATTTTATGGCAATTGGTTGCATGAAGGACAAATCATGGATCCTGTGATGCGAGATATAGAAGCTTTCCTTACACAATCTCAGGAGCATGTAACCGGTGAGGTTTTTATTCAATTACTGCCTTATCGTTTTGCAGTCATGGGTATTGAATCTTCTTTTGATTTAATGAGCAGCAAATTTGGGAAGTATGGTGAAATGAACAGTGGCTGGACAGGAGATGATGTGAGAGGGTTTTCCAAAATTTTTGGTAACCAGACCGCTATTTATCACAACATTAAATCCGATAACAAATGAGTCAGATCAAAGCAGCAATCATCGGTGGCGCAGGATACACAGGTGGAGAAATGATCCGTTTGTTATTGCGTCATCCGGCAGTAGATCTGTTAAGTGTACACAGTTCCAGTAATGCGGGAAAACCTTTGTATGAAGTTCATAAAGACCTGATTGGAGAAACGGAACTACTATTTGCAGATCAGCCGTTTACAGAGGTAGATGTACTTTTTTTATGTGTAGGTCATGGTGATGCAAAAAATTTTTTAGAACAGAACAACATCTCTGATGATGTAAAGATCATCGATCTATCGCAGGATTTCAGGTTAACACCTACATCAATATTTGGTAACAGAAATTTTGTTTATGGATTACCGGAACTAAATGGGGAAGCCATTAGAACCGCTCAAAATATTGCCAACCCCGGTTGTTTTGCTACAGCTATTCAATTAGCATTATTGCCTTTGGCGAAAGCGGGTATATTGAGTGATGTACACACTACGGGCATCACCGGATCTACAGGAGCCGGTCAATCGCTGACCGCTACCTCTCATTTTAGTTGGAGAGCCAATAATGTACAAGCCTATAAATCACTGAATCATCAGCATATTCAAGAGATCACTGCATCTATCAATCAATTACAGAAAGATTCTCCTTTGTCAGCTTCAGGAGAAGGTCCGGGGATACATTTTATTCCATGGAGAGGCGATTTTACAAGAGGCATTTATACCAGCTCTATTATTGATTGCAGTTTGCCATTAGAAAAAGTAAAGGAACTGTATCAAGAATATTATCAGAAACAAGCTTTTACTTTTTTGAGTGAAACGATGATCGATCTAAAGCAAGTGGTGAATACGAATAAATGTCTTTTGCATATTGAAAAGCAGGGCAATAAACTGATCGTTCATAGTGCGATTGATAATTTATTGAAAGGTGCGAGCGGACAAGCCGTACAAAATATGAATCTCATGTTGGGTCTGGATGAAAAAACAGGACTGGAATTAAAAGCCAATTATTTCTAATCAACCAAGTCATCAGTATGAAACTTTTTGATGTATATCCTTTAAATAATATCACCATTACCAGAGCCGATGGTTCCAATGTGTGGGATGATCAGGAAAATCAGTATTTGGATATGTATGGTGGGCATGCAGTGATCAGTATTGGACATACACATCCTCATTGGGTTCAACGAATAGAAGACCAGTTAAAGCAGATCGCTTTTTATTCTAATTCTGTGATCATACCACTACAACAGCAACTGGCAGAGAAACTGGGGAAACTGAGTGGTAAAACAGACTATGAACTTTTTTTGTGTAATAGTGGTGCTGAAGCCAATGAAAATGCTTTGAAGCTGGCTTCTTTTCATACCGGCAGAAAAAAGATCATTGCTTTTAAAAAATCATTTCATGGAAGAACTTCATTGGCTGTGGCAGCTACGGATAATCCGGCTATTGTAGCCCCTGTCAATGAAACAGATAATATTGTATTTCTGCCATTTAATGATACTGCTTCACTCCGGGAATATTTTGAACAACATGGCGAAACTATTGCAGCTGTTATTACGGAAGGCATACAAGGGGTAGGAGGAATCAATGTAGCTGCTGATGATTTTCTACAAACCATCAGACAATTATGTAATCAATATGGTGCAGTATTCATTGCGGATAGTGTACAGTGTGGTTATGGACGAACAGGAAAATTCTTTGCGCATGATCATGCGGGTGTGGATGCAGATATTTATTCTATGGCAAAAGGAATGGGAAATGGTTTTCCGATTGGTGGTATACTGATTGCACCGCATATCAGACCTAAACATGGTATGCTAGGAACAACATTTGGTGGCAATCATTTGGCATGTGCTGCGGCATTGGCTGTATTGGAAATCATGGAACAAGAAGATTTAATGCAAAAAGCTGCGGTGAATGGGGCTTATATGATGGAACAATTGAAAACCATTCCTGAAATCCAAAATGTACGCGGTAGAGGTTGGATGATCGGATTTGATGTTCCTGACACAATTAAAGAGTTGAAAAAAGTATTATTGAGTGAATACAAAACATTCACGGGAGAAGCGAAGCCTAATGTGATACGATTATTACCTTCTCTTGCATTAGATAAAAATCAAGCTAACGATTTCCTTTACAGACTTCGTGAAGCCATCCAATTCATACAAACTGCTAACCCCTCATCTTAATTACTGAAACAAACACATGAAACAATTTATTTCTGTAAATGATGTGCCGGATATCAATGCGCTTATTGCAAAGGCAATGGCATGTAAAGCGAACCCTTTGCAATATCAAGATCTAGGAATGGGTAAGCGTATTGGATTACTATTCTTGAACCCAAGCCTTCGAACAAGATTAAGTACACAAGTTGCAGCTCGTAATCTGGGTATGGAAGCCATTGTTTTTAATGTTGACAAAGAAGGCTGGGCATTAGAGTTTGAAGAAGGAGCGATCATGAGTGGTAATACCGTAGAGCATGTGAAAGATGCAGCGCCGGTTCTTGGACAATATTTTGATATCCTTTGTGTCAGAACCTTCCCGTCATTGAAAAATAGGGAAGATGATTATAGTGAAATGTTTATTCATCAGTTCATTAAATATGCAGGAGTTCCGGTTGTGAGCCTAGAAAGCGCCACTTTACATCCCTTACAATCATTGACCGATCTGATGACCATTTCCGAAGAGTTGCAGATGAAACAAATCAATCGTCGCCCTAAAATTGTACTTACCTGGGCGCCGCATATCAAACCACTTCCCCAATGTGTGGCCAATAGCTTTGCACAGTGGGTGAATGCATGGGGTGAAGCTGATTTTGTCATCACGCATCCACATGAGTATGAATTGTCTACTGAGTTTACAAAAGGGGCAGTGATTACACATGATCAAAATGCCGCTTTAGCAGACGCTGATTTTGTATATGTTAAAAACTGGAGTACGTATACTGATTATGGTAAAGTTTATGAAAATGATCCGGCCTGGATGTTAACAGAAGAAAAACTGAAGTATACGCATACTGCAAAAGTGATGCATTGTTTGCCGGTAAGAAGAAATGTAGAACTTAGTGATGAGATATTGGATAGCTCACATAGTCTGGTAACCAAGCAGGCAGGTAATCGTGTTTGGGCAGCGCAGGCTGTTTTACAAACCATATTAACACATCAACAATCGTAAGGTGGAGCAATTGTATGTCATAAAAATCGGTGGCAACATCATAGATGATGCAAACAGACTGGAGCATTTTCTGGAGCAATTTGCTGCTGTGCAAGGACATAAGATATTGGTGCATGGAGGAGGGAAGTTGGCTACCAAGTTGGCTGAACAAATGGGTGTTCAACAACAAATGGTAGATGGTCGCAGGATTACGGATGGAGAGACTTTGAAAATCGTGACCATGGTGTATGCCGGATATATCAATAAAAACATCGTTGCCAAATTGCAATCAAAGGGCACCAATGCTATTGGGATTACAGGAGCGGATGCAGGCATTATTCAAGCACATAAAAGAGTGCACGCAACGATTGACTATGGGTTTGTTGGAGATATTGATGCAGTAAATTCAATAAAAGTACACCAACTGATCGGACAAAATTTGACGATTGTATTAGCACCTATAACGGATGATGGAAGTGGACAACTATTAAGTACCAATGCTGATACCATTGCCCAAGAGATTGCAAAAAGTATGAGTCATTTGTATGCCACCAGTTTGATTTATTCTTTTGAGAAGAAAGGTGTGTTAACGGATATCAATGATGAGAATTCTGTCATACCGGTGATAACTCCTGCGCTTTATCAACAATTGAAATCAGACAATAAAATTTTTGCAGGGATGCTTCCTAAATTGGATAATGCTTTTAGTGCAATTCAAGCTGGAGTAAAACAAGTGATCATTGGTCAGGCAGAGCAGTTGAAGGAATTATTAGAAGGTAAAACAGGAACATTTATCCAATCATAACATGAGGCCGGATATCAATATATTATTTCAGGATAGTATAGAGTTGCTTAAAGCACTGATCAGCACTCCCTCTTATAGTAGAGAAGAGGATGCTACCGCCCACCTCATTGAACAATTTTTCCAGCAAAAGCAAATTCCGGTTCATCGATTCCTAAATAATATTTGGGTAACCAATCATGATTTCGATCCTGTAAAGCCTACGTTATTATTGAATTCACATCATGATACGGTAAAGCCCAATCCTGCTTATACTTTAGACCCCTTTATGCCCATAGAAAAAGAGGGTAAGTTATATGGCTTGGGTAGTAATGATGCAGGTGGTGCTTTGGTATCACTATTAGCGGTTTTTTTATATTACTACGAACAAAAAGACTTGCCTTATAATCTTTTGTTCGCAGCAACAGCAGAAGAAGAAGTGTCGGGTAAGAATGGTATTGAAGCACTGCTTCCACAGTTACCCAGTATCAATTGTGGTATTGTTGGAGAACCTACACAAATGCAAATGGCTATAGCAGAAAGAGGATTGTTGGTGCTTGATGTTACAGCAACAGGCAAACCCGGACATGCAGCCAGAAATGAGGGTGAGAATGCATTGTACAAAGCATTGAAAGATATTGAATGGTTCAGTCGGTATCAGTTTGAACGTGTTTCTGATTTACTCGGGCCTGTGAAAATGTCTGTAACAGTGATTGAAACAGAAAACAAAGCACATAATGTGGTGCCTGATCAATGTAAATTTGTAGTGGATATACGGGTGAATGAACTGTATACTTTCGAAGAGATTCTGGCAACCATTCAGCAACATATTTCTTCAACAGCAGTGCCCAGAAGTGTAAGAATAAAGTCAACCGCTATACCCGAGCATCATCCTTTGGTAGTAGCAGGGACTAGGATTGGACGAAAAACCTATGGCTCTCCTACTACATCTGATAAAGCATTGATGCCATTTGTAACATTGAAAATGGGTCCCGGTGATTCTGCAAGGAGTCACTCTGCAGATGAATTTATTTATCTGGATGAAATAAAAGAAGGTATTGAATTATACATCACCCTATTGGCTCAAATCATGCAAAAACAAACCGTATGAAACTCTGGCAAAAGAATACCCATGTATCATCTGCAGTAGAAAGCTTTACTGTTGGCAATGATCGTGAAATGGATCTACTGCTTGCCCCTTTTGATGTATTGGGATCTATTGCACATGTGATGATGTTGGCAGAAGTAGGGCTACTAACAAAATCCGAAGCAGATTTACTCATACAAGAGCTAAGAAGTATCTACCAACAAATTCACCATTCACAATTCACCATTCACGAATCAGTAGAAGATATTCATTCACAGGTAGAGTTCTTACTTACACAAAAGCTGGGTGACATCGGAAAGAAAATTCATAGTGCCAGAAGCAGAAATGACCAGGTACTGGTAGATATCAAAATGTTTCTTCGTAATGAAATCCGGTCCTTGGTGGAGGAAATACAAACGCTCTTTGTTGTATTACAAGAGCAAAGTGAGAAATATAAGAACCATTTGTTGCCTGGCTACACACATTTACAATTGGCCATGCCTTCTTCTTTCGGGCTATGGTTTGGAGCGTATGCTGAAAGTCTGGTTGATGATACCGTATTACTGCAAGGGACATATAAAGTAGTCAATAAAAACCCATTGGGGTCTGCAGCAGGATATGGGTCTTCTTTTCCCATCAATCGCACACTCACTACCCAATTGCTTGGATTTGACGATCTGAATTATAATGTTGTATACGCTCAAATGGGAAGAGGAAAAGCAGAGCGTACCACTGCCATGGCAATGGCGAATTTGGCAGATACCTTAAGCAGAATGAGCATGGATATGTGTTTATACCTCAATCAAAATTTTGATTTTGTAAGCTTTCCTGCCGAGCTTACAACTGGGTCTAGTATCATGCCGCACAAAAAGAATCCGGATGTTTTCGAACTGATTCGTTCACATTGTAATCGGATTAAAGCATTGCCTAATGAAATCATGATGATGACCACTAATTTGCCTTCCGGTTATCATCGCGACTTACAATTATTGAAAGAACATTTATTTCCGGCTTTTCAGACGCTGAAGCAATGTATACAAATGTCCTGTCTTATGCTGTCTTCGATTGAGATCAAAAAAGATATTATGGTAGATGAAAAATACCGATATGCTTTTAGTGTGGAAGAAGTTAATAAGCTGGTATTAAAAGGTATTCCGTTTAGAGACGCTTATCAACAGGTAGGGGCGGCTATTGAAGCAGGTCATTTTCAATCGGATACTAGAGACTTGCATCATACGCATGAAGGAAGTATCGGAAATCTGTGTAATCAGGAAATTGGCTCCATGATGGAGACAGCGGTTAATGCCTTTCATTTTGAGAAAATCAGTCAAGCCTATCAAATGTTATTGGAAAATTAAACAGTAGCGATTCCTTTTATTCTTTCTTGGCATAGTGCGGGAAATATTGTTGTTTTGGGTGTATTAAACCTGAAATGATGCGAATATTAGTTCTATTCTTTTTTATTATGACTTTGTCTGTTATTAGTTATGGACAAACAAAAACTCCTGTAAAAGCTGCCGTTAAAGCACCTGTCAAATCAAATACAGCAGCTCTGAATCCTTTAAAAAATAATAAAGATTCTGCCGGTTATGCTTTAGGTATCAGAATTCTACAAAACCTACAGGCACAAGGACTAGATGCTGTGAATGTAGCAATGTTACAAAAGGCAATGAATGATATGTTGCAAAAGAAGCCGTTATTGCTCAAAGAGGATGTTTTGGATCGTTGTATCGGAACATTCGCAAATGAAGTAAATACTGCCAAATTGGAAAAGTCTAAAAAAGCATCAAAAGATTTTTTAACTGCAAACGGCAAACGTCAAGGGGTAGTTACCTTGCCGAGCGGGTTACAATATGAGATTCTAAAAGATAATCCGGGTGGTGTAAAACCTACTGCTACTGATCAGGTGAAATGCCATTATCATGGTACACTGATTGATGGAACCATATTCGATAGTTCAGTAGACAGAGGCGAGCCGATTGTATTTTCAGTTGGAGGCGTGATCAAAGGTTGGCAGGAAGCACTGCAATTAATGACAGTGGGTAGCAAATGGAAACTCTATGTTCCTTCTGAACTTGCTTATGGCGATCAGCAGGCGGGACCTAAGATTGGTCCGGGTTCCACTTTAATTTTTGAAGTTGAATTATTATCGATCGAAAAATAAGTTTGACTTTTTTACAAAAGTCCTTTATGCTGGAAAGTATAAAGGACTTTTATATTCTATTAACCTTCATTAACCTTTCCCTAAAGTTCATTAACCGCATTTGCTTTGATGTACATCTACTTTTGATGGATTAAAACCAGAAGTAAATGCTTAAATACCTTGCTACCTTACTCTTTCTTTTTAGTTTACCTATCTTAAGTATAGCTCAACAACCTGCAGCTGTTAAAGGAAATATATATGATACGGCTGCTAAACGTGGATTGGCGTATGCCACTATTTCAATTGTTCATGCAAAAGATTCTACCCTTGTAACCTTTACTCGTGCAGATTCCACGGGCAAGTTCAGTTTTAAATCTCTGGACAAAGGCAATTATCTTCTTTCTGCCTCTTATGTAGGCTATATACCTGTTTGGAAAAGTATTGAAGTGAAAACCGGACAAGAGCTTGATATGGGACAGATCATTATGACTGATCTCTTACATGGTGGCGATGTTACGGTAACTGCCAGACGTGCGCCTGTTACTATCAATAACGATACGATAGAATTCAATACGGAGAATTTTAAAACACAACCCAATGCTGTGGTGGAAGACCTTTTGAAACGTTTACCGGGAGTTACGGTAGACAATGATGGAACCATTCGTGTGAATGGACAAAAGGTTAATCGGGTATTGGTAAATGGGAAGGAATTTTTCACAGGAGACCCCAAGATCGCTACCAAGAATCTGGATGCAGATGCCGTAGATAAAGTGCAGGTATTCGATAAAAAAAGCGATCGAGCAGAATTTACAGGTATTGATGATGGTAATTCAGAAAAAGCCATTAACCTGAAACTAAAAAAAGACAGGAATAAATCCACATTTGGGCGAGTTGCAGCAGGTGCAGGAGGTGATGATGGGCGATATGATGCACAAACCAATGTGAATCGTTTCAATGGTGATCAACAATTGTCTTTATTGGGAATGGGTAATAATACCAATCGACAGGGCTTTACGTTGAATGATATCATGAATTTTACAGGTGATTTAGCAAGAGGAATGCGAAATGGTGGGGGTGTAAATATTTCAATTGGAGGTGGTCCTTCGGATAATGGGCTGCCTGTTACAGGGCTGGGACAAAACCAACAAGGTGTTGCTACCACTTATGCAGGAGGTGTCAACTATAATGATACCTGGAATAAAAAATCCAACGTAAATACCAGTGGTATGTTCAGTGATATTGATCTGCTGACAGACCGTGTTACAAACCGACAAAACCTTTTACCGGGAAATAATTTTGATTATAGAAGCAATAGCAATTCAGCCAGAAAAGTACAGCAGCAAAGATGGAATGGTGCCATTGACCATAAATTTGATACGATGATCTCTTTGAAGATCACGCCACAGGTTTCAGCACAACAGAATAATACCAATACATACAGTAGTTATGCCTCTACCAATGCTAACGGACAAAAAATCAATGATGGTTTTAGTGATAGTAAAACACGTTCAGAGGCTTTAAATCTTTCTGCGAATGCATTGTACCGTCAACGTTTAAAGAAAAAAGGAAGGACCTTATCCGGTAATTTCAGTGTGAATTATAATGATAGTAAACAAACCGGTGATCTGTATACCAGAAATACCTTTTATGCAGCAGGAGTAGCCTTACGTGATTCTATTACCAATCAAAAGAATAGTCGTAATGCCATAACCCGAAACTTTGGTGCGATGGTGACTTATACAGAGCCTATTGGTCGTAAATCTTTATTAGAAATCACTTCTTTCTACAATACCAATAGCGGACAAAGTGATCGTAAGACTTTTGATTTTGATGGCACTTCGGGAAAATATGATCGCTACAATACCATTTTGAGTAATGATTTTACCAGCAGCTATAATTATGGAGGCGGTACACTGAATTTCAGATCGAATATGAATAAGTTGGCACTTACCGTAGGATCTTCTTTTCAGGCAGCAACTTTGAGAAGCACCAATAATACCAACGGAAATGTGATAGAGCAAAGGTTCTCGGATATCCTACCCAGTATGAACATTCAATATCGAATGACATCAACAAAAACATTGTCTTTGAACCTGAATACTTCAACCAATCAACCCTCTACAGCACAATTACAGCCTGTTGCTGATGTGAGTGACCCGTTGAATACTTATACCGGTAATCCAAATCTGAAACGTAGTTATGTTCAGTCTATCAACCTGAATTTCTTTTCTACCAATATTTATACCCAAAGAAATTTATTCGCATTCATTTCTGCGACTAAGACAGATAATGCCATCGTGAACTCTGATGTGATACAGCCCAATGGTGCAAGGGTTTCTATGCCGGTGAATGCGGACGGACAATACTTTATTTTTGGTAATATCAGTACCGGATTTCCTTTAAAGAAACTGAAGTCAAGAATCGATATTGGTATCGGAACCAACTACCAGCGTAATATTGCGTTCCTTAATGGTAAAAGAAACGACATCTCTAACACGGGTATTGGACCATCACTGAATTATAGTTTTAATAAAGATGGCTTGATGGATATTACGGCAAGTGCAAGATTGAATATCAGTAAAGCCACTTATTCACTTCAACCCATGTTGAATACCAACTTCCTGCAACAGACCTATAATTTCGAAATGAATAATTACCTGCCTTTAGGCCTAGTAATGAATAACAATTTTAATTACATCGTGAATACCGGTCGTGCAGATGGATTCAACACCAGAGTACCTTATTGGAATGCCTCGTTGGCTAAGGGTTTTATGAAAAATAAAAGAGGTGAGATAAAGCTTACGGTGTATGATATGTTGAACAAGAATGTAGGTATCAATCGTAATGCCAATCAAAACTACATTGAAGATACCCGCTACAATGTATTACAACGCTATTTCCTGGTGAGCTTTACTTATCGCTTAAATAAAGCCGCTACAACAGGAGGTGCAAGGGTTATTACCAGAACTTTCTAATTCAATCTTTCTTTTCTCATATTTATCAGTCTCCCCTCCTGTCTAGGAGGGGATTTTTTATTGCCATGCTAAGCCCCGAAAATAATTGATCACAAGCTGGATTAGTACGAATCAAATAAACTCACGCTGAAAACAGGTAAGCACGTTCTAAAGTACAGTGAGCTATTTAAAAGTCAGGTGCTTTGACGTTGAGAAGCAGTATATGATTCGTATACGTTTAATCACGTAAAGCATATTAGTAGAATAATTTATTAAATAAATCTATATCAAGGTCGTTATAAAACTAAAGGAGTATTTATCTGCGCCAATCATAACAATCATGTCCAAAGGACTCGTGTGGAGATGATCCGCGTCCCATCATTCGATATAAGCAGGCAAATAAAAAAAGGGTATCTCAAAAGTAAAATAGGAGCATTGAGATTCTTTTGATGACTTATAGTTCATAGCTTATGGACCATTGACCATAGTCCATGGTAAAAGAAAGACTCTGGTACTAGTTTAAATAAAAGAGGCTGTATCAGACATTTGATACAGCCTCTATAAGATTCAGTTAAACGAGAATTAACCCCCTATTCTGATACCACCATTTTGTATTTGCTGTTGCATCAGATCCATTCTCATTTTTGAAAACTCAGCTGCAGTTACTGTTTTCCCTTTTTTAGGTTCTTTCAATTGCTTTTGATCTACTTGTTTTTTAAACTCTAAAGCTTTGTAAACAGTAGCACCATTGTCCGTATCGAGTTCAAGAATCACTCCGGGTAATTGGCCATGATTTTCTGGTCCAACCGGACTAGCAATATCTTGTGCATACCAGGCAACCAATTCTATTTCACGTGGTTGAGGACGAGAGGTATCACGATTTGTATTTCCTCCCGGACCATTGATGACCATCATTCTCATGGGTGCAGCCTGTACGGTGATTTTTCTGGTTGCTTTTAAGCAGGTATAACCAAGAATTTGTTTGGTTTCATTGGTTAATTTCCAAGGTTGCTGTGTGATAGAGTCTACTACCAGATAGCTTTTGCCTGCGAGTTCAGAGCTAAGGATTGATTTTGATTGTGTGAAATTCTTGTACAGATCTCCAGCATCATTGCTACCACCCATGGTGAATGACATACGAACACCACCACCGCCACCGGCACCGGCACCTCCTGCAAATGGATCCGGAGCTTCATTCTCAGGAATCATTCTGTACACAGAGATGCTATCACTAAAGATCAACAAATGCTTGGAGATACGAAACTCCGGTACCATCGCACGCATCTGTTCGTTGGGCATGTTACGATGCGTATTTATTTTTCGTTCATAAACAATGGTGCCCTCTTTTATCTGGGCTTGTAATGCACTGATACCCATCGCAGCGGATATCAATAAAAATGCTTTCTTCATGAAGGTTACGATTTACTTTTTTTAATAATAAAACAAATTGTTTGTGTGTGCGTATAAATTCCCTCAAAGCTAATCCTAGCCTTTGTTAAGCATTCTTGCTCAAAGGTTAATTTAGGTTAATGAAATGCCTTTGGACCTAGTCGAACCCTTTACCTTTGTTGCTCACTATAACAACATGAAAAAAGTACAGCTTACCCTTTTATTAATGATGGCCACCATTTTACTGTTGGCTGCATTCGAAGGTTATTGGCTGCATAAACTATACAAAGACGAATATGATGGTTTACGCAAAGAAGTGGATGTTAGTTTTCGGGAAACCATGAATAAACTCCAGCTAGGTAGATTTGAAAAAGATACAGCACTGGTAGGGGAAGTATTTACTACGACACTGACTTCAAAAAAAAATAATACTACTTTTCAATCGGATGCATCAGTTAAAAAGAATGCCCGACCTTCTACTTTTGTTTACCGGTCAATTACCCCATCAGATGTATTGAAAAAAATTCCACCAGATTCCATTGAGTCGGTTACAGTATTGAAAGGAGCAGCTTCCGGTTTTAGCTTTAAGGGGGCACCTAATCCTGCTTTAATTGAGTTGATCATGAAACAATCACAAAATGCTATTGACTCTCCACGGAGAATTGTCATTAGAGTGGATAGTGCATTTCATGAAAATTTAGATGGAAGAACATTTGAAAGACGTAATGGGGTCACCATTAGTATTCAAGGAAAAGATACTACGGGACTGAAAATGCTGGGTGATAGTATGGCTAAATTGTCAAACAGGGTTTTCACAATGCCTATGTTAAGAGCTGCAAAAACATTGGAAGATAGGATGCGTAGAACAGATAGTATCCGTTTTACAAAAGCCATCACCCCACCGGCGGATACCATTTTACAGTTTCCATCTCCCGTACAAAAGACTGTAAGCTCACCCATCATTCGTTTTCTTTCTAGTAATAAAACGATCAACGATTCCATTCCTGTTAAAACTGTAGACTCCGCTTATAGAGTAGAATTGAATAAGACCAATAAGCAATTAAAATTTTCAATACAGTTTGAGTCTTATAAAGACAGCAGCCAAAAAATATGGAATCTTAAACGCGACAGTTCAAATGCAGTCGTAACTGATAAGGTTTTTGTAGGATATACTACACCTTATGCTTACCAAGCGAAATTTGAAGACACTAATATGTATGTATTGGGAAAAATGCAAATGCAGATAGGGGGGTCTTTATTGGTATTGTTATTGGTGGCTGGTTCTTTTATTGTATTGTATCGTAACCTATTAGCTCAACAGCGACTTGCAGAAATCAAAAACGATTTTATCAGTAATATCACGCATGAGCTCAAAACACCTATTGCAACAGTGGGTGTAGCGATTGAAGCATTGAGAAATTTTAATGCGATGCAAAGTCCGGAAAGAACAAAAGAATATCTGGATATTTCTGCTGCTGAATTACAACGCTTGAGTCTGTTGGTAGATAAAGTATTAAAACTTTCGATGTTTGAAAAACAACAGATTGAACTGAATAAAGAACCTTTTGATTTGAAAGAACTGATGCAAGAGACATTAAAAATCATGAAGCTTCAGTTTGATAAACAAAAAGCATCGGTAACATTTACCTCCAGTGACCATAGCTTTATGTTGGAAGCGGATAAATTGCATATCACTAGTGTGATTTATAATTTATTGGACAATGCATTGAAGTACAGTAAAAACAACGCACAGATTCAAGTAAACCTAGACTTAGTAGATCATAAATCAATTGTATTAAAGGTTTCAGATAATGGGATGGGTATTGCGCCTGAATACCAGGGTAAAATATTTGACAAGTTTTTCCGTGTGCCTACTGGCGATAAACATAATATCAAAGGTTATGGTTTGGGTTTGAGTTATGTAGCAGAAGTGATCAAAAGCCATAAGGGTTCCATTTCAGTGGATAGCGAACCGGAGAAAGGAAGTACATTTACGGTAACACTTCCGGTTAGTCATAAATAATGAATCATGCCAATCAAAGTACTATATGTAGAAGATGAGTTGTTTTTGGGTAAGATTGTGAAGGAAACCCTTGAAACAAGAGGATTTGAAGTGATCATGGAGTCTGATGGTGCCGATGTGATCCGCAGCTTCGAAGATGAAAATCCTGATATCTGCATACTGGATGTCATGCTCCCTAATAAAAGTGGTTTTGAGTTAGCGGAAGATATTCGCAAACTGAATGATGATGTACCTGTAATTTTTCTTACCGCCAAAACACAAACAGAAGATGTGGTGCAAGGATTTAAAATAGGTGGCAATGATTATATCAGGAAGCCATTCAGCATGGAAGAACTCATCGTTCGTATTGAGAATGCTTTGCGTGTAAAAAAAGAAGTATTGATCCCCGAAACTGGGGACAGCATCACCATGGGTAAATACCAGTTCCATTTGAATAAGCAAGTCCTTACCAACGGTTCTACGGAAAGAAAACTCTCTTATCGAGAAGCAGAACTGGTGAAGTATCTCTATCGTCATAAAAATGATGTAATCGACAGAAGAGATTTATTAAACCATATCTGGGGCAATGATTCTTTTTTTAATAGCCGTAATTTGGATGTATACATCACTAAAATCAGGGGCTACCTGAAAGAAGACCCCTCTCTTGAAATTATCACGATTAAAGGGGTGGGGTATCGGTTCGTTGTCTAATTTTAGTTGATAGTTGCTAGTTGACAGCAGGAAGGTTTTCCTGTCAACTGTCAACTAGCAACTGTCAACCCGACTCTTCCCCAACTTTCCCTGTCAACCGCCCACTATCAACTATCAACGTTCCCTCTACTTTTCCTACCTTCGCATTCCATAATTGCCAAGCTATGAATGAAAAGTTTGTAACCCGTATCAGGGAAGAATTACAAGAAATAGATGCAGCCGGATTGTTTAAGAAAGAACGTATTATTACCAGCGAGCAAGGTCCTGAGATTGTAGTGAATGGGAAAACCGTTTTAAACTTTTGTGCCAACAATTACCTAGGTCTGTCTTCACACCCCAAAGTGATCGAAGCTGCCCATAAAGCTATTGATACACATGGCTATGGTATGAGTAGTGTTCGTTTTATTTGTGGCACACAAGACATCCATAAAGAATTGGAGAAAAAACTGGCTGAGTTTCTCGGAACAGAAGATACTATACTATATGCAGCGGCATTTGATGCAAATGGTGGCGTTTTTGAACCACTGTTCAATGAACAAGATGCCATTATCAGCGATGCGCTCAACCATGCTTCTATTATTGACGGTGTTCGTTTGTGCAAAGCCCAGCGTTTCCGCTATGAGCACAACAATATGGAAGATCTGGAAGCGAAGTTGAAAGAGAGTGCCGGCTGTAGAAGTAGGATCATTGTAACAGATGGTTCTTTCAGCATGGATGGAACGATTGCACAATTAGATAAAATATGCGACCTCGCTGATCAGTATGATGCCATTGTAATGATTGATGAATGTCATTCATCCGGTTTCTTAGGTAAAACAGGACGGGGAACCCATGAATACAGAGGTGTAATGGGTAGGATTGATATCATCACCGGAACATTAGGAAAAGCTTTAGGTGGAGCCAGTGGTGGTTTTACTTCCGGTAGAAAAGAGATCATCGAAATGTTACGTCAGAGAAGCAGACCTTATTTGTTTTCCAATACGGTAGCTCCTTCCATTGTAGGGGCATCTATTGCAGTATTGGATATGCTTACGGAGACAACCGCTTTGAGAGATCAACTGGAGTATAATACGAAGTACTTCCGTACAAAAATGACAGAAGCAGGGTTTGATATCAAACCCGGAGATCATCCCATCGTGCCAATTATGTTGTATGATGCGGTGGTGGCACAACAATTTGCGGCAAAATTGCTGGAAGAAGAAGTATATGTAATTGGATTCTTTTATCCGGTGGTAGCTAAAGGGCTGGCACGTATACGTGTTCAGTTAAGTGCTGCACATCAACAACAGCATCTTGATAAAGCCATTGCAGCTTTCATTAAAGTAGGAAAGGAATTGAAGGTATTGAAATAATATCCACTCCAAGTGGCTAAATCTATCTGTATGAATTTTTCAAAAAAAATGCTTTCGGCATTTACGTTAGTAGTGGTTCTATTTGTTGCTTGTTCACCCAATAATGTAACCGTAGAAAACGGGTATCAAAAATATTTCGATGAAAATAAAGTGACGGGCACTTTCGGATTATTTGATAATGGTACCGGACAATTCACCATCTATAATTTATCCCGATTCAAAGACTCTTCTTATCTACCAGCTTCCACTTTTAAGATTGTCAACTCATTGATTGGTATTGAAACCGGAAGAGTGAGCAATGAAAAAATGGTGATCAAATGGGATGGGTTGGTTCGCATAATGCCGGGTGGTGATACTGCGCATGGCTGGAACAAGGATTTGACCATGGAAGAAGCTTTTGCAGCTTCGGCTTTGCCTTATTATCAGGAAGTGGCTCGAAGAATTGGGAAAGATACCATGCAGATTTGGATTGATAGTTTGCAGTATGGTAACAAACAGTTAGGTACAGCTATTGATTCTTTTTGGATCAATAACTCCTTGAAAATTTCTCCGGATGAGCAACTGGGCTTGGTAAAACGATTGTACTTCGGTCAATTGCCTTTTCAAAAACGTACCCAAGATATCGTCAAAAAAATGATGATCAGAGAAAATAATGCGAATTATCAGCTGGCATACAAGACCGGATTAGGGTTTAAGGAAAATGGCAATCTGATTGGGTGGATTGTTGGATGGATTGAAGAAAACAAGCATCCTTATTTCTTTGTACTGAATGCGGAAGGACCTGCTGATGCTAAAATGATGGATGCAAGAATGAATATCTTAAAAGGCATCTTAAAAGAGCAAGGATTTTTTGAAGGTAAACGATAAGCAATAATTTATTTATTGGATGACAAAACGACAAGATTATATCAGCTGGGATGAATATTTTATGGGTATTGCTTTATTGTCTGCCAAACGAAGCAAGGATCCCAATACCCAGGTGGGTGCCTGTATTGTGAATGAACAGAATAAAATTGTAGGAACCGGATACCATGGGTTACCTATCGGTTGTAATGATGATGAATTTCCCTGGAGTAAGCAAGGCGACTTCCTGGATACCAAGTACCCCTATGTTTGTCACGCAGAGTTGAATGCCATCCTGAATAATATTGGAATGGATTTAAAAGGATGTAAAATCTATACAGCTCTTTTCCCTTGTAATGAATGTACAAAAGCCATTATTCAATCAGGGATTAAGGAAGTAGTGTATTTGTCAGATAAGTATAATGGATCGGATACATCCATCGCTTCCAAAAAAATGTTGGATACAGCTGGTATCAGTTATCGCAAAGCGATCTCACGTATGCAACAATTACATCTATCTTTTGATGAAACGGATGTTTAGTTGGTAGTATTCAAAGCTGCTTTCACAGCGGGAGCAATTTTGGTTCCGAAGATTTCTATCGATTCCATTAAATCCTTGTGCGAAGGTCCACCCACATCCATATGCGCAGCGAAGCGATCAAATCCAAGTACTTCATGTAAGTAAAGAATTTTGTCGATGGCTTCATTGGCATCACCAATAATCAAGGCCCCATGTTTGCCTCTTCCTGCTTCATACTGTTCTTTTGTATAGGGAGACCATCCTCTTTCCCGACCAATTCTATTCATCTGCTGTGCATACTGATGAAAATATTGATCAGCAGTAACTTCACCTTGCTTACCAAAAAAAGCATGCATATGTACACCGGTTTTTTGATGTGACGCAGGATGTTTGAAGTGTGTACAGACTTTATGATAATAATCGAATAGTGGCTTGAATTGGGCCGGACTCCCACCAATGATCGCAAAAATCACGGGGATGCCATACGTGCCTGCTCTTAATACCGATTCCGGAGTGCCGCCAACAGCAATCCATAGGTCTAACTTATCCTGAAATGCCCTTGGAAATACTTCCTGCTGAATTAATGGTTTTCTGAACTGGCCTTTCCAACTTATTTTTTGTTGCTGATTAATTTGGAATAGCAGATCGAGTTTCTCTTCAAATAAAACATCATAGTCTCTGAGATCAAAACCAAAAAGGGGAAATGATTCTGTAAAGCTGCCACGTCCTACAACCAATTCTGCTCGGCCATCAGAAAGTTGATCGATCGTGGAATATTGTTGGTATAATCTCACAGGATCTGCAGAACTCAAAACAGATACCGCGCTTCCCAGTCTGATATTTTTTGTTACCGGAGCAGCCGCAGCCAATATGATCTCCGGAGCAGATACAGCATATTCCTGTCTATGATGTTCACCAATACCAAAGAAGTCAAGACCTAATTCATCCATCAGCTTTATTTCCTCGATCATTTGTTTCAAACGATTACCAGTGGGTTCTTGAACTCCATCTTTGTTGACATGAATATCTCCAAACATGCTAATGCCTAACTCCATACGCCATTTTTTGCAAAGATAGATAGGACTTGGAACCAATGGCTCATCAATCTGCCTTTAGAAGTATTGGTATTGTTAAAACCATGGTCCTGGCAATAAAAATTTTGGGAATTGATTTTTATACTTTTACTTTGTAATTCAAAGTACTTTTAAAACAATCAATATGATACAACAAAACGACGCAAACTTTATTCAGGTAAACCCGATTGCAGCTGCTAAGCGCATGTTTATTGGCGCTGCCATTGCATTTGCTTTAATCCTTAGCTTATTACTCAGTGTAAAAGATCCCAAGCCTGAATGGGGAACTTTATGGATGCTGAAGCCCATGCTCATCACTCCGCTGGCAGGAGCAGGAGGCGGGGCTTTTTTTTACTACATGACTCAAATTGTAAAAAATAATGTGTGGGCGAAATTGATTGCAACAGTGGTAGGGCTTGTTGGGTATGTGATTGCTATTTGGTTAGGTTCTGTTTTGGGTTTAAACGGTACCCTTTGGAATTAGTTCGTCAGTTCTTTTTAAACATAGGTTGAAGCAAAAAAAAGGTGACCATTCTTGGTCACCTTTCATTGTTTTTTGCATTGGTTATGCTAAATCAAAACGATCGAGATTCATCACTTTGTTCCATGCTGCTACAAAGTCTTTCACAAACTTTTCTTTAGCATCTTCGCAAGCATACACTTCAGCGAGTGCTCGCAATTCTGAATTAGAGCCAAAGATCAGATCAACACGGGTCGCTGTCCACTTAACTGCTCCAGTCTTCCGATCACGACCTTCAAATTCTTGTTGATGGCTATCAGCAGTAGCACTCCAACTAGTACCAAAATCCAACAAATTCACAAAGAAATCATTGGTCAGCACACCCGGTTTATTTGTGAACACACCATGCTTTGATAGATTATAATTGGTATTCAAAACTCTCATACCACCTACCAGAACAGTCAGTTCCGGAGCAGTGAGTGTTAACAAATGTGCTTTATCAATCAGCATAGCTTCTGCGGTTGCCATTTGTTTTCCTTTGATATAGTTGCGGAAACCATCAGCCTGTGGTTCCAATACTGCAAAGGATTCAACATCTGTTTGATCTTGTGAAGCATCAGCACGTCCCGGTGTAAAAGGAACAGTTACATTGTGTCCTGCATCTTTTGCTGCTTTCTCAATGGCTGCACATCCACCTAATACAATCAGGTCTGCCAAAGACACTTGCTTTTTGCCACTATTTGCATTGAAGTTTTGCTGAATTTTTTCCAGTGCATCCAACACTTTACTCAACTGTGTAGGATTGTTCGCTTCCCAGAACTTCTGCGGAGCCAGTCTGATACGTGCACCATTCGCACCACCACGTTTGTCTGAACCACGGAATGTAGAGGCAGAAGCCCATGCAGTAGATACCAATTCAGAAACAGTTAGACCAGACGCAAGAATGCTTGATTTTAAAGAAGCGATATCTGCATCATTGATCAATTCATGTGTTACAGCAGGGATAGGGTCTTGCCAGATCAATTCTTCCTTGGGCACTTCTTTTCCAAGATAACGTGCACGTGGTCCCATATCTCTATGGGTCAGTTTGAACCAAGCACGAGCGAATGCATCTGCAAATGCATCCGGGTTCTCATAAAAACGACGAGAAACTTTTTCATAAGCCGGATCGAAACGCATAGAAAGATCCGTCGTCAACATAAATGGAGCATGACGCTTATTCGGATCATGTGCATCAGGAACCAATCCTTCACCGGCACCATTCTTCGGTCTCCACTGGTGAGCACCTGCCGGACTCTTGGTCAATTCCCACTCATAGCCAAACAGATTTTCAAAATAGTTATGGCTCCATTGTGTGGGTGTGGTGGTCCATGCACCTTCCAATCCACTCGTGATCGTATCTGCACCTTTTCCGCTTCCATAGGAGCTGGTCCAACCCATGCCTTGTTCTTCAATGCCGGCAGCAGCTGGTTCTTTTCCAACATATTTACCAGGATCAGCAGCACCATGTGTTTTACCGAATGTATGTCCACCCGCAATCAACGCCACTGTTTCTTCATCATTCATCGCCATACGACCAAAGGTTTCGCGGATGGCTTTTGCTGCGAGGATTGGATCGGGATTGCGATCAGGTCCTTCAGGGTTTACATAGATCAATCCCATTTCTGTTGCGCCCAATGGTGATTCCAGGCTTTCCGGATTTCTGTGGCTGGCAACAAATTCTTTTTCACTTCCCCAGTATACATCTTCATCAGGCTCCCACACATCTTTACGTCCACCTGCAAATCCAAAAGTTTTGAAACCCATGGATTCCATCGCCACATTACCTGCAAGGATCATGAGATCAGCCCAGGAAATCTTCTTACCATATTTTTTCTTAATAGGCCATAATAACAAACGGGCTTTGTCGAGGTTAGTATTATCAGGCCAGCTATTCAATGGGGCAAAACGCTGCATACCCGCACCGGCGCCACCTCGACCATCATAAGTACGATAGGTACCGGCACTATGCCATGCCATACGAACAAAGAAAGGGCCATAGTGACCATAGTCTGCCGGCCACCAGTCTTGTGAATCCGTCATCAAATCAGTCAGGTCTTTTTTGATCGCGTCTAAGTCCAGTGACTGGAACTCTTTAGCATAATCAAAATCAGGATCCATGGGATCAGATAATTCAGAATGTTGACGAAGGATGTTGAGGTTGAGTTGATTAGGCCACCAGTCGCGGTTACGGGTACCGCTACCGGCTACCTGTTTCAGCGAGCCGTTGTGAAACGGACATTTGCTGATGTCTCCGGCAGGATGTTGTTGTGCTGACATATGATTAGATTTTTTATCGAATGAAACAAATGGATTGTATAGTAAAATACAATCTTCTGCAACGCAAGATTACACAGACCTATCAAATAAATCAAATTGATTATCTTTATAAACATATAGTTTTTATCTATGACACTCACCCAATTGGAATACATGGTTGCGGTAGATACCTACCGTCATTTTGTACTGGCTGCAGAGAAATGTTTTGTAACGCAGCCTACTTTGAGTATGCAGTTACAGAAACTGGAAGAGGAATTGGGCGTGAAACTATTTGACCGTACCAAGCAGCCGGTGATACCTACAGAAATTGGTACCAGAATTATTGCGCAGGCCAGGGTGGTATTGCGTGAAGCAGAACGGATTCAACAAATGATCAATAGTGAAAAGAATGTGATGACGGGTGAATTGCGAATTGGTATCATTCCTACATTGGCGCCCTATGTATTGCCTACTTTATTCAAACAAATACGCACCAAATACCCGCAACTGGAATTGGTGATCAAGGAAACGATTACGGAAGAAGTGCTTCATGAGTTGAAAAATAATCGATTGGATTGTGGGTTGGTGGTAACGCCATTGAAAGATGCCTCTATTAAAGAGGATGTATTATTTTATGAAGAGTTGTTTGTGTACGTCTCCCGGAAGAATGCGTTGTATGATAAGAAATATGTGTTGCCAGATGATATCAATCCAGACCAGTTGTGGTTATTGGAAGAAGGGCATTGTTTTCGTTCACAGGTATTGAATTTATGTGAGCTGCGTAAAAGTGCAGACCTGCATTTCAAATATGCAACCGGTAATATTGAAACACTCAAACGAATGGTTGATAAAAGTGATGGGCTTACCATTCTACCTGAATTGGCTGTGATGGAATTCAATAAAAATCAGATGAAGCTGGTAAAGCGATTAAAAGATCCTGCACCGGCACGCGAGGTAAGTTTGGTGACACACCGTGATCATATCAAAACCAAACTCATTCAGACTTTGAAAGATGAAATCCTCGAAATGGTACCTAAACAAATGCGGCAATTGCGGAATAAGAAAGTGGTGGAGATAACGGATTGACGATCTACTTCTGCCATAGTTGGTCGCCTGACCAACTATGGCGTGGATTAATAATGATAAACTTGATTATCTTGAATTACGCAACTGATCAATGCTTTCACACATTTCTGCCAACAGCTGACTAAGTTGCGGATTCGTTTTTTGTAAGCTGGCTAGCAGCTCAGGATACCCTTCTAAAAGTGGTTTTATTTTATTTTTTTTAGGTAGGCTTTTAGCTACGATCACCTGTCCTGAAGCCTGTAGGTCTGTCTTGACCAAATCGTCTAAGCTGACTTCGAAAAAATTCGATATCGAAATCAGGGTATCAATATCCGGATTATTTTTTCCATTCTCCCAATTCGACCAGGAACTTTGTGGAATTCCAAGTACAGCAGGTATTTGTGCCTGTTGAATCTGACGGCTCCGTCTGAGGAAGTATAAATTATTAGCTAGCAATTTCACAGTAATAAGTGATTGTGAACAAATATTTGATATCAAGATATGGATAATATCCAAATATTGGTATTAAATTTATCCTGTTATCAAAAGTATGGCAAAATGAAATGGATGGATGAATATGCTAACTGACAGGATCAATATCAGCACTATTTTTTAAGAAATGGTTTAGAAAGTCAAGACTTGTACTCTAGGAAAAGGAGGATGTATGCAACCATTTGCAATGAATCAATATTCGCAGTCTACTTATCAGCAATGTTTAGTGGACAGCATTGTAAAAGCAGTAAAGCCTGAAATGATTTTTCTGTTGGGTGCTGTTGTGTATCATCGAAGCATTAAGAGTATATTTCAAACCTCAGCAGTTGGTTCACAGTACATGAGCAATTATATTGTACTGGTTTTATTGGAAAATCTGAACAATAAAGAACCGCATGAATGGCAGGATAAGATCGAAAACCAAGGGATTCCTGTAACCAGCATCGTATTATCTGTGTATACATTTAATGAGTGGTTGAAAGCAGGACATCGATTTGCTATCAACGTACAACAATCTGCTGAGATTCTCTATGATTCGGGAAGCCTGCAATTACAGGCTTCACATACAGCAACGCCCCATGATGAACAGATTGGCATTGAAAAATATTGGAGAGATGGAATCACAAGAGCCAAAGAATTCTTAGCCGGTTCAGAACTGTATAGGATCAGAAAACAATTTGCGATGGCGGCTTTTATGTTGCATCAATCGGCAGAGCAATCTTTACATACTTTATTGAAAGTAGGTACTGGCTATCATGCAAACACACATAATATCGATAGGTTATTACGTTATGCAGGTCTTGTATCTGATCAATTGTCTGATCTCTTCCCACAAAAAACGGAAGCAGATAAACAGTTGTTCCAACTTTTGCAAAAAGCATATAGTGATGCGCGCTATAAAGCAGATTATACCATCAGCTATGATCAGCTATTGTGTTTGACTGAGAAAGTAAGATGTATGCATGAAGTATTATCGGCGTTTAGGAGTGCTAAACTTTCTGGCCGTCATGTTGCTTATGCATGAGTATAAACATTTGGAAAGTCCCAACAATAAAAAAGCCCACCTTCGCTTTTCAGCTTCGGCAGGCTAGTAGTCCCGACAGGAATAATATATTACTTATGAAAGCTAAATGTGACAATGCTTTACATCTTGTTGGATAAATCTAGTTACTAAATCGGTTACTAATTTTAAGTTTAAAGTTACAACTTGAGCTTTATGAATAAAAAAGTAATGATTATTTTAACTATAGATTTAGGATAGTATTTTTTTTGGATCAGATATCTTTAATTGCGGCTATTAAAGTTGAATTGTAATGAAATATATACATATATACGTATATACTGAGGTAATATAAATCATTACCATACAGGCGAATAACAGCTTCAAGATTACTTATGTTAGAGACTATAAACTTTATTTATTTGTCTCCTCCTATAAGGCTAATTACTTTCTCTGCAATAGTATTTGTTTCTTGCTTGATATGGTTCGAAACATAACTTTTCAAATCTTGTAATGCCTCTGGGTTATTTAATTCAGCATTAGATAAGAAATTAATAATTGCATCGACTTTTGTTTCCAATCTTATTAAAGTCGTGGCTAAAATGTAATCTGTTGTTTGATTTGACATAGACTTTGTTTTTGTGTTTATACCTCAATTCTAAAAAATCGAATTTTGGGTAGAAGTGATTTTATTTCTGTTTGTAAAACTGATAACTCTTTTTTTGAGGTTTCATAATCGGAATAATGATTCTCATATTCGATGCTCATTTGTTTTGCATTCTTCATTTCTTTTTTGTAGTTGCGATTTTTCTTGTAGAATGGACTGACTTCAATTAAAATAAAGGAAACGAGGAATGCTACTGCGAGAATATTGGGGATAGACAAATCTCTTGATGACATGAGTATTATTGAGATTAAGCCTATAATGAAAGTCAAAAGAATGATTGTGAGCCATTTTCGTATAGATTCACTAAAAACAATTTTATCTTCTTCCCAAATTATTTTATCCAGTATTTTTCTGCCAATGCTATGATGTTTATCCCATTCATCAAACTTTTGCTTATATAATTCATAGCTTCTTTCAGATTGTTTTTTTAGGGATATAATTTTAGAATCTAATTTTTTATAAGCGTTTTGTAAATCTTGTACTTCTTTTTTTGAAACATTTTTATATTTCAGAACAACCTTCGCTTTTTCAATAAGTTGAATCGCTTCAAATACATATTTCTTCAAATAAGGGTGTAGTGTTGCTTTTATTTTTTCATACTCATAATTTATCTCATTCGAATATTTTATCAGAAAGTCAACTACTTTTTCATTTAAAATGAAGTCATAATCGGAAATAATTTCTTTATATGTTTCTGGGTTCTCGGCAAGACAAGAATTAATCATTTCTATACTAGATTCCGTAGCTCCCAACCTTGAAGCATATTTTGCAATATAAAATTGTGAATAGGATAAGCCCAATGAATTAGCCTTAATTGCTAATTCTAGTGCTTCTTGATCATTGCCTAGTATATAAGAACATATAGATGCTTGTAAATAACAATAGCCGGTTAATGATTCTTTTAAAGCATCTACCTTTTTAATATTTGCGTTGCTGATTATTTTAGTATAAATCTCACTATTCTTTTCTATTAGTAACGAATATTTAGCAGCTTTTAAAAAGTATTCTTTTGAGGAATTAATATCTACATTCTTTGTATCATATAAATAAATCATTGCGATATTATACAAAGTGTAAAAATCATTTGAATTCAAATTTTCAGCCTTCTTAAATTCCGAAAATGCATCGCTATAAAAGGAAGGCTCTTTTTCAACATTATTCAGGAAGTTTATTGCATTTTTTATATGGGATAAACGCAGTTTCTCTGAATCAGGAATTCTTAAAGAATAGGCAATGTCAGTGAGAATTAGCTGACTTGATAGCTCAAGCTGAATTAGTTTATCTAATTTATTATTAGTAACATTTATTTTATCAGATATTATCTCAAAACCCGTTGTTAATTGTGAACTTAAATTATTGATAGCTATAACTTGTTCTCTACTTACTCTTGCGAGAGCTTCTGAAACTATTTCTGCATTATATCTTTGTAAACTTACATCTCGGTTGTAATCCAGCCAGCTATCTATAAAATTCGAATCCTTTTTCCAAGGTCTCCAGTAACCTAGTGTATGCGATGGTTGACTAAATGGCATTTGTAGTAATATGCTATCTCCGCTTGTCTCAAGCCGGATTCTTTAAAATAAATCGGCGTGAGACAGAAGCTAATGGCAAGAAGGTACTGGTATACCCACACTCCAAATAGACTAAAGCCCACGCCTTAACGTGAGCGTTTAGCATACTTTCTTTGGAGTGTTTTAAAAATTACCAGTTTTTCTTACCCAAAAAATAGCCAACGCCAATTATATGATTATAAATGTTTATCGTTATTGCATAACCCTGATTTAGTTTTATCTCTCGTTAAACTTTGTTGATCTCTTTTGAAGAGATTACAAAAGTATAATAATTTATCTTGATATTAATTGAAATCAAATGTGAAAATTTTAATCCCTTTTCCTATTTATTGAGTGAGTGAAATGAGAAAAAGAGGGTGTAAAAAATTAGATTATAAGGCTCTATCCTCTGCATCCTATTTCTATCCTACTAATATCTTTTATAGATATACAGATATAATATAGATTCAAAGTTTGACCAGCCAATA
Organism: Sediminibacterium sp. Gen4; assembly: GCA_013391385.1. Lineage (GTDB taxonomy): Bacteria > Bacteroidota > Bacteroidia > Chitinophagales > Chitinophagaceae > Sediminibacterium. The sequence goes on from JACBFI010000025.1 coordinate 49,407, forward strand.
GTGATATCCATCCTTCAAGACATTAACCTAGATTATAGATTAACATGTTTAAGCATATACAGATTTCTATATTCCCATATATGCAAATACCACCCCCTTTATCTATATACTCATTTCTGAGTCTGCATTTTTGACCGAGTTGTTAGCCTTTTGAACATTGCTCGGATTAGGGTTTATTGACTGAGTAACCAATTGTTACACCATTTGAGTTGTATGGAGTTGTCTAACTCCAAGTAGTCAAGTTATAGCCAATGTAGGCTCCCCCAAAAAGTTGTCCATTCTTGGTTAGAGTTAACGGGAAAAAGC
>JACBFI010000026.1 GCA_013391385.1 Sediminibacterium sp. Gen4
TCGCCGCTTTATTTTTTTTCAAAAATTTCAAATCAGAAATCCGACATCAGACATCAGACATTTCACATCATTTTTTATAGTATCTCACATAATCAGCCTCCGCAGCAATATAACCGAAAGATGCCCATACTTTTCCTTGTAGTATCTTTTCATAGAGTTGTCTGGCCTTTTCTGTTTCACCGTTATACCGATACCAATTCGCTACGCCATAGGCAACTGCATCATTACTGGTGACAGTTCCATTGACTGTCATTACTGAATCAACAGAAAGAGCCCCCTTGTACAATAAGCATAACTTTTGATAAGCATTGTTTTCAATGATATTCATTTCCGTTTTGATTGGAGCTAGCAAACGTTGTGCCGCTGAATCATTACCCATCATTCGATACACCATATACAACCAATGGGTAGTGGAGACCAACTTGTCATCATTCTCCGACTCCTTCACTGCTCGTTCATATACAGGCAATGCTTTTGCAAGATCATTTTTCAGATAATAGGCCAACCCTAAATGATACCAAATATTAGAGTGCAATGAACTAATTGGTATATTCATGGCATTGGGTTGTCCATCAGGTTCTATTTCATCTTTTTTACCTTCAATCAGCGTAGCTGCTTTTTCCAGATCAGCAATCGCCCGATCAAATTCCCGGATAGAAATGTAGCGATGTCCACGATGACGATACATCCGCGCATCATCCGGAAATTGTTGGATACCTTCTGAGAAAATAGTAATGGCTTTTCTGAAATCACCTTTATATCCTGCCCATCGACCATACCAGATGATCTTATCAGCATCATTGGGAGATGCTTCATAAGCAAGACGGGAGCTGTCGAACTTGCGTACAACATTCTCATAGGGTGAATGAGGATACAAAGTATCTCCCAGTAAAGAAATAGCCTGAGCACTATCTGCCAAAGCTGTAAACAAAGTGGCTGTATCTATTTTCTTTTCTTGTTTACAACCCAGGATCAATAGCATCGAAGTGAGTAAAAAATAGGCAGTTGTTTTCATGTTGATGTTTGTAAGGTTGAGTAGGAAAGATAAAACATCCTACTATCCTTTCAAACAGTTCTACATCAATCATCATTTCTACTCTCTAGAAAAAAGGGTAATGTTATTCGAATACCAGTGGGTGAAGGACCATTGGTTTCATATCCTTTTACAAAATCAACCCTCATGATTTTTAATATATTTTCCAACCCGACAAAAGCTTCATAATAATTCTTCCCCTTTTGGGTGTGTAAAAGATTAGCACCTGTTACCAAAAACCAGTTGAGTCTTTTGAACCCGGGTATTTTATTGGTCAACAAACCATTCAAATGATATTCAACATGTGCTGTTGCAAATAATTGAGAAGTATTGCTGTACCGATAATAAGGCGCCAATTGAAATCCGCTTAATGGGTCATTGGCTAACACGGTTTGGTTACCGAGGATATGCTGGTAATCCGGTATAAATACTTGTTTGGCATTCAGAAAACCACCAACCGCTAATCGATAACTCAATTCACCTCCTAATTTCATATCCAAATCATCCGTAACTGTCAAACGCCATTTGGTAAAATCTGCATCACTACCCAGTAAGCCTCTAATACCTTGTGTAATGGAGAGATTGAAACTTGGATAATCTGATCCGATAGCAATTTTACGATCTGGTATCTCAATATACTTTCCACCGGGACGCCAATTCAAACTAGCAGTTAAAGTAGCAGCCTGATTTCTTGGCATTACAGCATTGGTGATATCAATCGGATAATTAGGAGTGAATGTTCTGTTTTCAATATTCTTCCAGCTAACAGGATCTGCTAAATTATTTAACCCAAATCGATCTTGAAACTGAAAGCTCCACGATGCCGTTAATCCATTCCCTATACCTGCTGAATGCGCTACTCTGAAAAAATTGGCTTCATATATTTTCATATGATTGTTCTCGTACCAAAGTGTTGTGTAGGTATTGATTCTGGATGTAATAGGCTGTGCGTTATTATATTGAAACACCCTTCTCCCTGCCGCAAAACTGATACTATTAAAATATTTTTTTCCAAAATTATACCGGGTTGTCAGATGGCTATTGAAATGTTTATTCGCAAAACCATATCGGAAATAAGGCGTGATCTGTAATGATTTCCTTCCTTCATACCTTTTACTCCAGGTAGGTGAAAAATGAAGCACCCCTCCTTCCACTGTATTGTAATTAAGGGTATTGATCAGCGGATCAAAGCTTACAAATACTTTCTTCTTTTGTTTGCTGATTGATTGTCCTGTAAGTAAAAGTCCACTTAATGAGAATTTATTTCTTTTTCGATCCACAGAGTCCATGTACTTGGGATCTTTACGTACTTGTTCTAAACTATCTTTCTTTTTATAATCCAATGCCTCTTCTGTTAATAACGGCAGGGGTCTGATACTGTCCCAATAAGTCATTGGTTTCTTATTCGCACTATCAAAAACTTTAATGATCGTATTATCAAAGTATTTTTTAGCAAATACAGGATTCAAGTCAAATCGATCATATACCTGAACAAAACTTCCAAAAAAGTCAAAGCCAAATAATTTACCAGACGGATAAATCACCTGATTTTTTATCACCCAAAGATTTCCTGCCGGAACATACAACTGTTCAATGGTGAGCGTATCCAGTAATTGCATTTGTTGGTCTCGCACCAGATTCAATCGCAAACTATGAATGCGCCATTCATCTTCAATGATGTTGATATACCCATGAAACAAGGGTTCATATTTTCTACGAGGAATGACTTTGATTCTACTGATCTCCACGCCATTTTCATAAAAAGTGCCTTCGAATTTGTATCGGTAAAAACTAATGGCATTATTTGAAATGGGAGAAATAAAACCTCTTGGATTCAGGTTCTCCCCCACTTGTATATTATTGTTATAAAACGAAATGATCTGAGGACTACTAAAACCAAATGCATCACTTCTACCGCTTACTTTGGTAGAGATCACTTCAATCTTTTCATTCTTGGGTTCTTCTACTGAATATTTGGCAATGGTTTCAGAAAGGAATAACATTTTTCGTTTACTGGTATCTCCATCTTCAAAATCTACTTTCTGTCCAAAAAATCTTTTAGGATAATCACGCAATTGTAGTTGTCCTTTGAGATATACATCAGCTGTAAACTTTTTAACCTCTTTAAGGTGGTATGTTCTTTTTTCAATGGCTTTTCTAATTATGGCATAGGCTGGATCTTCCCCCGCTGAATTCACCATTACTTCTTGTAAATTGTATTGCTGTTGTTCCAATTGAAAATCAACCACCTGATTAGAACCCTTTTCAACAATAATCTTTTTTTCTACTGCTTTATACCCGATATATTGGCAAACCAATGTATAATTCCCGGGATTTAACTGAATGTTGTAATAGCCTTTACTATTAGCAGAAACACCTTGTGTAGTACCCTTCACCAAAATAGAGGAAAAGGGCAATACTTCTTTATTCAGATCAGTGATGGTACCACTAATTGTTTGTGATTGTCCTTTCACTAATGTGATGATCAGTAAGCATGCGGATAGAATTGCTCTCATACAGGATAAGTTCTAACGAAAGTAAGTCTCACTTAGCCCTTATTTATTACAAAAAGCCCTGTAAATAGGGCTTTAACTAAAAATTAGTGAATTGGCAATGAAGGAGTAGGATGGGACGCAGATTTTTATGATGGATTATGATAGTTGTTTTACTTATCGAATACTCATCATAACGCATCATATCTAAAGGATTCCTATGGAAAAATCTGCGTCCTATCACTCTTAATTCGAGCGCTGTCTCAGATAACTCCCGGTCAATGCAGCAAGACCGGCAACCAGTCCGCCGATGACGCCCGTTACAACAATCAACACAATATACGAACCACCTAAGGGCAGTATTTTGGCTACTTTGGTGGCGAGTAAGTGTTCATTGGCACTATCTTTTAAAAAAGCCAATATGGACCATAATAAAAACAATCCCACAAATCCTGAAAGAAAAGCTTTTCCGGCTTTTTGATGTACAGCCATCGCCACAATCAGTGAAGTGATGGCAAAACTCCACCATGGCATCACCCCATAGAGTCCGGTAGCAAAAGCTAATAAAGCAGTGAGTATAACAGCAGATAAAAATTTCATGTTTTACTTTTTAATTATTGAAAGTGATACGCCATTTTATTTGTGAACTTTTAGCAGCCGCCTCTTTAGTCAGAAATAAGATGCGATAATATTTACCCGCCGCCCAACTGTCTACAAAATTATCGTAGTACTTACTACCCGGATTACCACTTTGTCCACCAGGATACACTCCATAGGCTTCAATCTCATCCGTCATATGTACAATCATTCGCCAACTCGGTCCATGTACTTTGGTGGTGGCATTGATAATATGAACACCCCCACCAATGGGAAGGTGCAATCGGCTCAATGGATCAATCTTTAATAAGTGACTTACACGGGTATCTTTAAATGTCCCCCACTCCAACTGATTGTCTTTTTCAAGCGCTTTGCACTTGGCACTTGCTTTTTGAACAGCTGTCAGTACAGCATCATACAATGTTTCTGTTTTATCAGGTGTATTGGCGTTATCAGCGAAATAGTAAACACTGTCACGCAACATCACTTCTAATAAGACAGGCTCATCTGGCCATGGCAATGATCTTTTTGATTTTTCAAACTCGTCTTTCCAGATGGTTGTTTCAAGACTATCCCAGATAGCGCGGAAAACAGTAGCTCCTTTTTCACCTATATCATTTCGAAGATTCCAGCTTTTTAAGATCGATACATATTTTTTTCCATCTGCATCCAAAGCAGCTTCATTTAGATATTTTAATAAAGCCGGACGAGCCATTTCAGCAAAAACATTGTAATTATCCGTTTGCAAAAGCTGCATGTCTTCTGGTGTAATATTACTCATGGCACTCAATCGCTTGTTGATAATAATTCCCCGATACAAAGGAAAATCATCAGCAGCACCTAAATAATAAGGGTATGTATCATCCGTAGACTTTTGATTGGCACTACTGATAAAACCACGATCCGGATTTTTTTGCATCGGATTTTCTTCATTGGGAATAATACCCTGCCACATATATCGGGTATCTTCTCCCGGCATGATAAAATCACCCTGTCTTTTCCATCTAGCTACAAAAGCACCCTGCTGTTTCATAGCAACATCCCCGGTCTTTGAAATAAAGGCAAAATTTTGTCCCGGACAGGTCCATTTATGAATGGCATTTAAGTAGTCATTAAAATTTTTTGCACGGTTTAACTCATAAAATGTTTGTAGCCCTTGTCCACCATCATGTGCTGTCCATCTTACCGCTAAATACTTCCCTGTAGTATTATCATTTTTATAAGAAGCATCATACATTACAGGACCCAATGCTGTATAAGCAACGCGGTCAATGATATCCGGTTGTCCTTTTACTTTGATCACTTCTTCTTTGATATCTGCTTTATTCCAAAGTCCATTGTACCAATATTGTTCCAGGGTGCTGTCTTTGAATTTCATGTCGTAGAAATCAATTACATCTCTGCCTGCATTGGTAACCCCCCATGCTATATTATCATTAAACCCTATGATGACTGCAGGTGAGCCCGGAAAACTTGCACCATAGGTACTATGTGTGGGTGTCGTTATTTGTACTTCATACCAAAGAGAAGGGAGGTTCAACCCTAAATGTGGGTCATTGGCTAAAATCGGTCTGCCACTTTTTGTTTTGGAACCGGCTACCGCCCAGTTATTACTTCCATTGTTTTTATCAGGCACAACGGGAGCTGTAGCATTACTGAAAGTATTTGTTTTTCCTAAATAAACAGAGTCTACATCAGCAGGTGCTGTTACCGGTACTGCCGGAGATGGATAGACTGTTCCTTTTGGAATGATGGGATCTAAAGAGTCTTGAACATTGGTAAATAGTTGATCAAAATCTTCATATCCGAAATAATTTTTGGCATTTGTCATTTGTAAATCACTGGTAATTCCTCTTCCCGTAAGATCATAAGACATGAACATCAAAAACAAATAAGTTTTAAAAGGTGTCCATTCTTCAGGTTGATAATCTAGCAACTTATATTCAAAAGGAATTTCATGCGGCTCAAGTGATTGTATATAATCATTCACACCATTGGCATAGGCTTCCATGGCAGCTTTGATCTCTTTATTCTTTGAGGCTTCACGCATGGTTTTTTCAGCAGCATATACCATTCCCATTCTTCTGAAATATTTATCCGTATCAATTCTATCCGATCCTACGATTTCACTTAGTCTCCCAGCAGCAACATGGGTTTGAAATTCCATCTGCCATAAACGGTATTTGGCATGAAGATATCCTTGCGCATAATAGGCGTCTGCATCATTCTCTGCATAAATATGGGGTACCAGTCGTTCATCCATGAAGACTTCTACTTTGGATTTGATACCTGTTAAAGTAATCTCACCGCCATGAGATGCATTGGCAGACTCAGCATTTTGCCAGAACCCTTTTTGGGGTGAAAGGAAATAACCCAAACGGGGTGTTTTGCTACCACCAACCGGAAGTTGCGTATTGAGGACGATAATAAGTCCGGTTGTAGCAATAGCTGAAATCAACATAGGAACAATTCTCATAGCAGCAATTTGAATGATGAATTTAAGGGATTTTGAGGTATCGTTGCTTGAACAGCTATGGATAAGCTTGTAAATAGTTTTGCAAAAAAGTTTTAAATCAGTTTTTCGTTTTAAACCTACCTACATTAGTTTGGTCTTACCCAAAAGCCCTGACATGAAAAAAGCCCTGATTATAGGTATGCTGATCCTATCGGTTACCTTATTGCAGTTCTGCAAAAGCAAAGAAAATATCACTCCTGTATATGCATCCATCAGCAATACTTTTGGTTCAAATATTAATTTAAGTCAGCTCGAAAACTATTCAAACCAAGCAGTTCCTGCTTATATCACTAAAGACAATACAGCAGGGAACCCTATCACAAATGCCAAAGCCACGTTAGGACGGGTATTGTTTTATGACAAGAATTTGAGTATTGATAATACCATTTCCTGTGCTTCCTGTCATCAACAAGAATTTGCGTTTAGCGATACGGAAATTGCCAGTAAAGGTGTGAGTGGTGGACTTACCGGAAGACATTCCATGCGCTTGATCAATGCCAGATTTTCGGCGGAAGCAAAATTTTTCTGGGATGAAAGAGCAGGGACGCTAGAATTACAGACTACTCAACCCATACAAGATCATGCGGAGATGGGCTTTAGTGGACAAAATGGTAGACCTGCTATCGGAGCCTTGCTTACCAAACTTCAGGGTATCAATTATTATCAGGATCTCTTTCAATTTGCCTATGGAAATACAACGATTACTGAACAGAAATTACAGGAATGTTTGGCTCAATTCATTCGTAGCATTCAATCATTTGATTCAAAATATGATGTGGGCAGAGCACAAGTAAATAACGACAATCAAAATTTTCCCAATTTTACTGCACAAGAAAATCAGGGTAAGAATTTATTTCTGGTCCCTCCTGTTTTTGATCAAAATGGTATCAGAACAACCGGTGGATTGGGTTGTGGAGGTTGTCATAGAGCTCCTGAATTTGATATTGATCCCAACAGCGGTAATAATGGGATTATTGGAAGACTCAATGCAACGGGAATAGATGTAAATAATACAAGAGCCCCATCACTCAGAGACTTGGTGAATCCATCAGGCTCACTCAATGGCAATATGATGCATACGGCTTCTATCAATAGCTTACAGTCGGTGATTGGTCATTATGGCAATATCAGTATTGCACCCGGTAATAACAGATTAGATCCAAGATTAAGACCCAATGGAAATGGACAACAACTGAATCTTACGGCGGCAGAAGTGAATGCAGTGATGGCGTTTTTAAGAACATTGACCGGAACAAATGTATACACCGATAAAAAATGGAGTAATCCATTCAATTAATCATTGTTACCTAATGATCAGGCTAAAGCCTTGATCAATGCTTGTACCTGATCAATGGTATTGAATGAGTGCAATACGATTCGCAATCGTTCCTTTCCTTCGGGAACGGTAGGATATAATATGGGACGAATATCAAACTGATTGGACTGCAGTTCTTTTGCTAATGCTTTTACTGCCGTATTTCCCGGTACTACTACAGCTTGTATAGGTGTTTGAGAGATCAATTTTTCATAGCGAAGTATTGCAGACTGAAAAACTTGAATCAAGTGTTCTAAGTGTTGTCTCTCCTCTTTCATTGTTGGGAATAGATCATATGATCTATTAATCATTGCTACAGCATGTTCAGGCAAAGAAGTAGAATACATAAGACTTCTGGCAAAATTGATGAGGTAGGTTCTTAATTGTTCGGAACCCAATACCACTGCACCATGACAACCACAAGCTTTTCCGAATGTGTGAATGCGGGCAAAGATTTGTGAGGAATATCCCAAATGTTGTACCAGTCCTTCTCCGCAATTACCTATCACACCGGTTGCATGGGCTTCATCAATGATCAAATGTGCGTGATAATGATTTGCCAGATTCACCAATGCATCTAATGGACAAGTATCTCCATCCATGCTAAAAACAGATTCCGTAACAATGAAAATAGTACCCGTAGCCTGTTTTAATTTAGATTCAAGATCATTCAAATCATTGTGTGCAAAAGAAAAGGAGCGTGCAAAAGATAAGCGGATCCCATCCCTTATAGAAGCATGTGAGAGATAATCGTATAAAATCGTATCCCCTTTTTGTGGCACACAAGAGAGTAGACCAACATTGGCATCATAACCCGAATTGAACATCAATGCCGCTTCTGCTTGATGAAATGTGGCTATCTTTTGTTCTGTTTCATTGATCAATGGATAATTACCTGCCAATAATCTGGAACCAGTAGAACCGGAAGACATCTGTACGGCATCCCCATTCAACAACTGATGTGTAGCAATTCCTAAATAGTCATTGGAACAAAAATCAATAGCCCCGGTTTGTTGCTGCAGCTGTCTGAGTGACTGCTTAGCCACACGTTCATCTAATTTTCGACGGAGAAAATCATCAGGATACATAAAAGTAAAACTAAGGCAAAAAGAAAATCTAACCGCTGCAAGTATTTACTTTGCAGCTGAAAAAGTGAATAATGGAGTTATCTGAACACACGAAGAATATACTTGGACTACAATTACCGACAGATCCCCGCTGGGTGGATCTGGCCAGTATTCGTTTGGAAGATATCCTTACCGATCATGCCTATTGCGAGCAGAAAGCAGCACTGACCTGCATTTCATTGATCCAACGTTATTCTCAGCGTGTGGAGCTGGTGAAACAACTATCTCCCATTGTTACGGAAGAATGGGGGCATTTCAGATTGGTACTACACGAATTACATAAGCGCGGTCTACAATTAGGCACTCAACGTAAAGATATTTATGTCAACAAGCTGATCGAGTTTCAGCAAAAAGGAGGCAGTGAAGAAGGACGTTTCCTAGATCAGTTATTGACGATGGCATTGATAGAGGCCAGAAGTTGTGAACGCTTCAAAAGACTTAGTGAAGGATTGCAAGATGAATACCTCCGTAATTTTTATCGACGTTTTATGGAAAGTGAGGCCGGACATTATACTTTATTCATTGAATTGGCTGAATTGTATATGGATAAAGACAAGGTACGTAAGCGCTGGAAAGAATGGCTCGATTATGAATCAGAGATCATGCAGGAATTAGAACTCAGAGGAGATAGAATTCATTAAAGGAATCATCGTTTCAAACTCAATTCGAAATAAGAAATCTCTTCTTTCCAGCTGATAAAAGGATATTGCTTTTCCATTTGTATTGCCTTATTCAAATAGGTTTGCAAGAACTGTTGATGTTGCTGCGTAGAAGGATTGAATGGTTTATGTTGCGCAGCCAATCTAATGGCATCAATTTCTTTTAAAAGATTTTTTGTATCTTCAGACATACACGCATTCACCAGCTTTTCCCATACATATTGGGTAGCATGATAATTCGGATGCACCAGGTCTTCAGCATAAAACCGATAATCACGCAAATCATCAATCACCAATTCATAGGCAGGAAAATAATACAGCCGACCAAACTTTTCGACCAAATGATGTACCGATTGAATCAAAACTGCTTTACTCTTATTGTTTTCTATAACACCCTCTCGCAGATGTCTCACCGGACTAATGGTGAAGATGATCTGTAATTTCGGATTGAAATGAAACAATCGATGGATCATATGATCCAATACACTTAATACTTCTTCTGTGGTTAATAATTTTTTTGAGAACCAATCGGCAGGTGCTTTATGATTATTGGCTGCTACAGCACCTGTTTTTGCATTGGCTGCTTTTTCAGTTAAGGTATATACCCATGCAGAACCCAATGTGATGACGATTTGATCTGCATTTTTTAAAAACTGATGCGCTTGTTCAGTTGATGAATTGATTTTTTGCAAAGCATCTTCCGGTATGATACCTGAATAACGACTATGGTGTTTCCAACTATGCCAGCTTTCATTCAATGTAAACAGATCATTACTTGTGAAAACTTTCTGTTCAATGTATTGCGTAATAGCTTCAGATACACTCACGGGATTGAATAAAATACCATTCGGATTTTCCAGTACGGTAAACTTATGTTTCGATAATTTCTCTCCGATATTTTCTGTAAAGCAAGAACCGATCAACATCAATTTTTGTTGATGATGAATCAGCTTATCAGGCGATTGAATATCGAATTCGTAATGAAACTTCATAGCTATTTATTGAAACACCTGTAATGCCATTTGGCTACTTTGTATAAGTGCTTCCTGATCTAGGTCTTGTAACAATTGTTTGGATTGAAAGTAAGGAATCATTTTTTCAGTATCCATATTCCCTACCAAATCATCTTGCGCCATTGGACAGCCCCCTATTCCCTTCAGGGCTCCGTCAAACCGTTTACAGCCGGATTCAAATGCCGCAGCCAATTTGTCTTCCCAGTTCGAAGCCGTTGAATGTAAATGGACGCCAATAGTAGTTGTAGGATATTGCGGGATCAGCGTGGTCAATGCAAAACGAATTTGTTCCGGACTTGCCAATCCAACTGTGTCTGCTAAAGAAATGATTTCAATGCCTTCTTTCACCATAGTCTCCGTCCATTGGAGTAATATCTCATCATTATACACATCGCCATACGGATTCCCAAATCCCATACTCAGGTAAACCACTAATTCTTTTTTTGTTTTTATACATAGTTCCTGAATCTCTTTAATTCTATCCATACTTTCTTGCATAGTACTATTGGTATTCCGCTGCTGAAAAGTGGGAGAAAGAGAAAATGGGAAACCGAGGTAGTTGATCTCATCATACACCACTGCTTCTTCTGCCCCTCGTTGATTGGCTACGATGGCTAATAATTTTGTTTGATGATTCAATTGTAATTGAGGAATCACTTCTTTGGTATCAGCCATTTGTGGAATGGCTTTAGGAGAAACAAAACTGCCAAAGTCAAGTGTATGAAATCCTACTTTCAATAATGCATTCAGATAATTGACTTTAACCGCAGTTGGTATAGGATGCGCCCATCCCTGCATAGCATCACGAGGACATTCAACCAATTGTATTTGAGGATCTTGAGACATCTAAAAGAGTTAAGATCAGGAATGTAATCTTTGTTTCATAGCTTCATACAAAATAATACCCGTTGCTACGGATACATTGAATGAATCAAATTTAGTAGCCATCGGAATGGTGAAAAATGCATCCGCAGCCTTAGCGAGATACGGTTGAACACCTTTTCCTTCATCTCCCATAATCACACAACAAGGATCTTTGAATGTTAGATCAAATACTTTTTTATCTGCTCGCATTTCACTCGTAAAAACTTGAATTCCGTTGAGATGTAAGGTATCTACTGCTTTCAATAAACTATTTACCCTGCAAACATGAATATGTTCCAATGCTCCAGCACTACTTTTCATGGCTTCTTCATTCAAAGCACCTACTCCTTTATCAGGAATGATCAATGCCTGTGATCCGCAACAGAGTGCACTTCTGGCAATGGCTCCAATATTTCGCACATCCGTTACCCCATCCAACATCACAAACAAGGGCACTTCCCCTTTTGAAACAACATGATCAATCACTTGTTGCAAGTCCATGTACTGAACCAAAGCTGCAAAGGCAATAACACCCTGATGATTAGCACGTGTCATACCATGCAACTTCTCTTGTGGCACCAATTGTATGGGAATATTTTTATCTCTCGCATGCTGACGGATCTCAGCGATGGCTTCTCCTGAAATATTTTTTTGGAATAAAATCTTATCAATCGGCCTTCCCGTTTCCAGCGCTTCCAATAATGGCTGGCGACCAATGATCAATGAACTTTTTTTAACAGGCATCTGCAAAGGTATTATTAAAGCTGACCCAAAACTTTCATCAATTTTATTTTTGTAATGGCTGCAACTGACATTGAATCGGTAATGATCCCGTTTTCTACCATTTGCCAGGCTTCTTCCAAAGAAACTTGTCGGGTATACAGGTCTTCTGTATCCTCGGGTGCCGCCTCACCTTCTTTTAAACCTGTTGCCAGATAAACAATTGCGAGTTCATCTGATACCGAATTGGATAAATGCATGCTCAGTAAATGTTTCCAGTCTGTAGCATAAACACCCGTTTCTTCCTTCAATTCTCGTTTTGCACTTTCCAAAGGATCAGTACCCACCGGAGCCCCACCTTCCGGAATTTCCCAACTGAATTGATTTAACGTAAACCGATATTGTCCAACCAACCATAATTGCTCATGATCATCTAATGCTACAATACCTACTGCCAGATTCTTAAAATGAACTTTCCCATAAATACCTTCCCCTCCGGATGGATTGACGACTGCGTATTCTGTCACATTGATCCATTTATTATTATAGACCTTTTTCTCACTGATGATTGTCCAAGGATTGTTTTCCATGTCTCTAATTGCTTTTGAAAAATCGACGCATCGCTGTTACTATTATAAATAAAAGTAAGAGGATAACAATCCCAAATTTAATTGCTGCACAATACCAAGTCAATTGTAAAGTGGAAACAGAATAATAACCATGAATGGATTGAAGCATCAATATGTTTTCAATAATATCCAATATACCCGCAAGAAAAGCCATCCGAATACCTGTTGCACCGAATTGCTGCATCAACCGATTTGACCATTGGGTAATACTCTTCGCAACTGCCAGAATAAAAAACCAGGTATATGCAATGACAAATAAAAAATCAATCAGAATATTATTTTGTACTGTTTCTTTATTCCAAATAGCCAAAATTGATGTCAACTTCTCAGGTGTATTTGCGAATTCCAATGCCAATATTCCAGAAGGCGTTAAGGGCGTAATCAGTTCTTTTCCCTGCCATCTTAACACAGCAATCATGACAAGTGAAAAGAGTGATGCTAGTAATAAATAAAGAGATGATTTTTGCATGTGCTATTTTAGACACTCTAAATATAAAGAGGGTTTTTCAAAAGCTTAGGGATTCGTTTGATGGGTTATGGGTGATGGCTTATGGTCCATGGTCCATAGTAAAAGAAAGAGGAAGTCACAAAAAGTAAAATAAAAACACTTAGAGATTGGTTTTAATAAAAAGAGGCTGTATCAGATTTTTGATACAGCCTCTTTACAAAACACTTATTAAGTTATTTTAAACCGAAAGCTTTTTTCACTTTGGTTACGTAATCCAGTTTTTCCCAGGTGAACAATTCTACTTTCACATTCTTCTCTTTACCATCCGGTGTTTTGAAAGTCTTTGTCACCACTTCACTCTTACGTCCCATGTGACCATAAGCCGCTGTTTCACTGTAGATCGGGCTGCGCAATTTCAAGCGCTGCTCGATGAAGTATGGACGCATATCGAACAATCCTTCTACGATCTTAGCGATTTGTCCGTCTGTCAGGTTCACTTTTGCAGTACCGTAAGTGTTCACATTGATACTCGTTGGTTGTGCTACACCAATGGCATAAGACACTTGTACCAATACCTCGTCTGCAACACCCGCAGCTACCAGATTCTTTGCAATATGACGGGTTGCATAAGCTGCTGAACGGTCTACCTTACTTGGGTCTTTTCCGCTGAATGCTCCACCACCATGTGCACCTTTACCACCGTAGGTATCTACAATGATCTTACGACCGGTCAAGCCTGTATCGCCGTGTGGACCACCGATCACGAACTTACCGGTTGGGTTGATATGGTATTTGATGTTGTTGTTGAACAACTTCGCATATTTCTTATACTTCGCTTTTACTCTAGGGATCAGGATATTGATGATATCTGATTTGATCTTGGCCAACATCTTGGCTTCGGTATCAAAATCATCGTGCTGGGTAGATACAACGATCGCATCGATTCTTACCGGACGGTTGTTATCATCATACTCCAAAGTAACCTGACTCTTGGCATCAGGACGCAGGTATTTGATTTGTTTGTTCTCTCTTCTCAGTGCTGCCAGTTCAATCAGGATCTTATGAGCCAGATCCAATGCCAGTGGCATGTAGTCATCTGTTTCATTGGTGGCATAACCAAACATCATACCCTGGTCACCGGCACCTTGTTCTTCTTTTTTCTTTCTGTCAACACCCTGGTTGATATCTGCACTCTGCTCATGAATGGCAGAGAGGATACCACAGCTGTTGGCTTCAAACATATACTCACTCTTGGTATATCCGATTTTACGGATCACACCACGAGCAATTTCCTGTACATCCAGGTATGCCTTTGATTTTACCTCACCGGCTAGTACTACTTGTCCGGTTGTCACCAATGTTTCACAAGCCACTTTGGATTGTGCGTCAAAAGCTAAAAAGTTATCGATCAATGCATCAGATATCTGGTCGGCCACTTTATCGGGATGTCCTTCAGATACGCTCTCAGAAGTAAATAAATAAGGCATAAACTAATTTAATGGGTGCAAATATAAAAACTAGTGTCGATTAAATTCGAGAAAATACAATACGCAAACGCATTCTGAAACGAGAGTGTGTACCTCCTCCCAGCCTCACCCTTCCGATAGCAGGCTCATTTCCAACACTCGGATTCAGATATATTGGGGTCAGATTGCCCAACTGCGGATAAGGGTTTCTGTAAAAAAGAGAATCGTTAACAGGAGCTGAAAGCTGTAACATAAAGGAACTATCACCTCTGGATACAATTCCTTGAACATATCTACTCAGGTTAAAACTGTATGATGCTACACGATTATACCCTTGTGTCGTCTTGTAGAAAACTGCACCTCCAAAATCACGGATATTCGGCCCTTCGCTGGGTGAGAAAATGTAATCGTTCGGAACATTATACTTTCCACTGGTCAATGTATTATAAGCGCTCAATAACAAATAACGAGGTACGCTCATCTGCTGATCAATCGTTAACAGATTGGCATCATCGGGTACTTGTTCAGCGATCAGCTCAGCTCTGTGAATGATGCGGTTACTAAGTCCAGCCAAACCCGGTATTCTGATTCTGGCATAAGAACCCGGAGAAGTCTGTATAAAAAGAAGCGAATCTGATTTAGGAGTTGCGCTAGTATTCACATAATTGGCCATTTGACTACCGGAACGGTTTCTAGTAATAAAATTAGCCGCAGTTGTAATGAAACTATTAAAGGAGAGATAAGCAACAGATGTATCTCTTCTGGTAGCACCTGTTGAACTGGAACTGTAGTACAGTGCAAATTTTGTATTGGTATCTGTTAAGTTGATACGTAGTAAGGCATTCGCAGGTGAAGACTGGTCTACAGTCAGTGCAAAGCCGGCAAAATAAGTTCTGAAAGCAGAATCACTTCTGTAGGCATTCGTAGAATCGTATTGCTTGATAAACCTGAGTGCTACATCATTCCTTAACCGGATACGTATTTGATTATTCGCGTTTTCAAATCTGTTTTTAACAGAATCATCCAACGTACGCGGATCAATTGTAATGGGGTTGGCAAGTGGACCTGCCAGACTGATCGGCGTAGCGGAGGGATAGTTAACAGGATATGCTCTGCCCCTATCAAGTTTTGAACTTTGGGCAATCTCAGATACAGTTATACGCAAGGGCTGTGTTGAATCACCAAACAAACCTTTATAACTTAGAACCAGTACTGCAGAATCTACTACAATACTGTCTTTGTTTCCAGGAATAGCAAAAGGAGCAACCGGAGGGGTTACTTCAAAATAAAGTGATGCTGTTGTTTTTCCGAATAAAGGATCATTGGTGATGGCACCAATTACCTGTTCATCAGATCTGTAAATACGCGCAGTATCCAGTTCCTCATAGGTATCTGTAATGACATCTAAAATGGTATCTTTTGTAAGAACTCCGTCGATGGGAGGTATCAATCCACCTCCTAATTCAGTAGAAGTAATCCGGGTACAACCCGTGAGTAGAAATCCAGAAATAATACAGAAAATGAATGTATTACGCAGTGTCGAAAATAAACGCATGAGTTGTTGATTACTTACCCGCAAGGTCGTTGTACAATTCTAAATACTCTGTTAAATCAGAATCCCATCCTTTGAAAGGAACCACCTTTTTTCCCTTCACTTTTGCGAATTCTTCAGTGAGTTTTTTATCAATTTTTTCTGCACCAAAAGTGATGGCATCAGCATAACTGGCACCACCTCTGAACAATGCGGTATTATTTGCTTCTTTAAAAGGTTCCAGATCTTTGTCTTTCACATTGGCATTGATGACAGCCTGTTTCAGGAAGTCTCCACCCAACTTATCTTTAAAAGTGTTTTCACCAATGGTAAAAATCACTTTACTATTACCAAATACAGGTTCTTTTTTATAGGCTGTTTTGATATAAGCAGGAATCAATCCTGTCATCCAGCCACTGCAATGAATGATATCTGGAGGCCATCCGAATTTCTTTACAGTTTCCAATGCTCCTTTACAGAAGAAGACAGTGCGAAGTGCATTATCATCAAACCATTTTTCTTCATCATCATGAAAAATCTGCTTACGCTTGAAGAAGTCTTCATTTTCCAGAAAATATACCTGTAAGCGGGCATTTGGTAAAGAAGCTACTTTGATTTGAAGCGGATAATCATCATTATCAACCGATACATTGATACCAGAAAGTCGAACCACTTCATGTAAGCGATGCCTTCTTTCATTGATAACACCAAAGCGGGGCATGATACATCTGACTTCCAGACCTCCATCATTACTCTTGATAGCCAGTTTATTGATGACCTCAGCAAACTCAGTCAGCTCGAGGTAGGGAGACATTTCTGTGGCTATGAATAAAATTCTTTTCTTTGTTGACATCCTTGCACCGTTTTTTTGCGGGACTCGTAAAATGAGTGGGCAAAGGTACATAAAATAAACAGAACAGTACGAGTATAGAGATTTGACCTCAATCTACCCCCTTATGATCCTATTCAAAAAAGGCGACGAATTAAAAAAATATTTAATTAAAAAGGCTGTTGAAGGTATTTCGATAGGTTTTGTACCCACTATGGGCGCCCTTCATGAGGGGCATCTTTCTTTGATTCGGGCGGCTAAAGAAAAAAATGGGTTGGTAGTTTCCAGCATTTTTGTCAACCCCACCCAGTTCAATGATCAACAGGATTATTTACATTATCCAAAAACCATCGATCAGGATATTCTTTTATTAGAAAAATCGGCCTGTGATGTTTTGTTTTTGCCTGATGTTCAGGAAATATACCCAAGTGGCTATCTACCCGATCACTATGCATTAGGTTCATTAGAGACCGTTTTAGAGGGGAAATATAGACCCGGACATTTTCAGGGAGTTTGTCAGGTCGTGGATCGTTTATTGGCAATCGTTATGCCTTCTACCCTGTTTTTGGGGCAGAAAGATTACCAGCAATGTATGGTTATTGCAAGACTTATACATCTTAAACAATATGCTACAGATCTACATATCGTACCCACCATGCGAGAAACCAGTGGTTTGGCGATGAGCAGTCGAAACCTACGGCTGAATGAACAGGATAGAAAAAAAGCTGCTGCCATATATGCCGGATTGACTCATCTCAAATCTCGTCTCAAACCCGGCAAGATTCAGTCATTATGCGATGATATAGCTAACGATCTTCTACGGGCAGGATTTGAAAAAGTTGACTATATCAGTATCGCCAACGCCAAAACCTTGGACCCCGTAGAAGAATGGGATGGTGAAACAGCATTGGTTGCACTGGCTGCCGTATTTCTCTCAGGGATCAGATTAATTGATAACATACCTCTCACATAATCAACCATCACATATCAGTTTGAACTGACTATTTTTGCGCGCATGATGCAAATAGAAGTACTAAAATCGAAAATACACCGTGCCGTCATCACGGAAGCCAATCTTCACTATGTAGGTAGTCTTACCCTGGATGAAGACCTGATGGATGCAGCCAATTTTATTGAGCATGAAAAAATTCAGGTTGTCAACGTTAATAACGGAGAGCGATTAGAGACCTATATTATTAAAGGCAAGCGTGGCAGTGGTATTGTTTGTTTGAACGGACCAGCCGCACGTAAAGGTGCAGTGGGTGATTTGGTAGTCATCATTTCTTATGCAACCATGGATTTTGAAGCTGCTAAATCGTTTAAGCCATGGGTAGTATTTCCTAAAGAAGGCAATAAGTTATAACGATACAAAGGCCTTAGGAATTTTGTAATTTACATTGTACGAATGCACTTATGAAAAAACAACTCCTCTCCATCGGAAAGTTTACCCTGTTTCTTGGATTGGGATTGTTTCTCGTGTGGTGGAGTTTAAGACAAATACCGGATGATAAGTGGGATGAGTTTAGAAACAGTTTACGGAATGCCAACTATTGGTTATTGATTCCCGTGTTTGTGATACTGATTGCCAGCCACTGGCTTCGTGCCCTTCGTTGGAAAATACTCATGGAACCGATGGGGTATCGTCCAGCCACCATGAATACCTTCTTTGCTGTAATGATCGGCTATTTGGCCAATCTGGCTTTCCCTAGATTAGGCGAAGTATTGAAATGTACCATTCTTGCACGCTATGAAAAAGTGCCCGCCGAAAAATTGGTAGGAACCATTGTGGCCGAACGGGCAGTTGACGTGGTTTCTTTGGCAATTGTTTTTATATTGACGCTGATCTCTCAATATGATATATTGGCGGTTTATGGACAAGAATTAATCGGGCAACTACTAGATAAAGGCGGGTCCATCTCTATGTCTGCATTGCTCATAGCAGCAGGTATTCTAATAGTTTTGATTGTAGCAATTCGTGTTTGGTTCAAACAGTTTGCTCATTTGGGTATCGTGATCATGATGAAAAAAATCATCGCCGGTATTTGGGAAGGTCTGATGAGTATTCGTTATTTAAAGCGTAAAGGCATTTTTATACTATACAGCATTGGTATTTGGTTTCTCTATACTGCCGGCACCTGGGTAGGGTTATTGGCCACATCAGGCACCGCCCATTTAGGATGGGGTGAAGGATTGAGTGTACTGGCTTTTGGTAGTATTGGTATGATTGTTACCCCCGGGGGTATTGGTGCCTATGCATTCTTCATTGCCAAAGTACTGGAGGAATATAAAATACCTTTCGAAATAGGGTTCGCCAATGGTAACCTGCAATGGTTTGCACAATTTATGATCGTATTGATCGCAGGTGGATTGAGCTTATTACTGCTTCCTGTGTATAATAAAAAAAATAAAACATCATGAGAGCTATTCAGGCGATAGAACAAAAGATCATGACCTTACCACAATTGATGGCAAGGGTAGCTGCATGGCGGATTACCGGAAAAAAAATAGCTTTCACAAATGGTTGTTTTGACATTTTACATGAGGGGCATATTTTTTCCCTCAATGCCGCTGCCAGTGAAGCTGACTATTTGATCGTAGGTGTGAATAGTGACAAGAGTGTAAAAAAATTAAAGGGCCCCGACAGACCCGTCAACAACGAACATAGCCGCTCATTGATATTGGCCAGTCTGGCTGTAACCGATGCTATTATTGTATTCGATGAAGACACCCCTCATGAACTCATCACCACCCTTTTACCGGATGTACTGGTGAAGGGAGGCGATTATACTATTGAACAGATTGTAGGATCTAAAGAAGTAATTGCAAATGGTGGAAGAGTGGTCATCAATCCGATTGTGGAAGGATTTTCAACCACCGGAATTATTCAGCATATCAAACAATCCTATTCCTAGTATATCGAGCTGATTCCTAGAAATCCTGATCAATAAACTTAACATTCCACTCTCCTTCTCTTTTTTATATTTGGAATGTTAGATTGATTATGCCCCATGGCTTGGACTAATACTATTTTTTTGTGAAAAAGCATCTTATTCAGCGTGATATCAGTTGGCTCAGTTTTAATGCAAGGGTTTTACAAGAAGCAAATGACCCTTCTGTTCCTTTGAAAGAAAGAATCCGTTTTCTGGGTATCTTTTCCAATAATACCGACGAGTTTTTCAGGGTGCGTGTAGCTACTTTGAAAAGGATGGTAGAGTATGCAGACAAGAGACGCAAACTCAATATGCATATGGAAGAAGATCCGCAAGCCATCATTGATCAGATTCAAACCATTGTATTACAGCAGCAAAATGAGTTTAACCGAATTTGGGATGGTATTCTGCGTGAACTAAAAAAGGAAAAAATCTTTTTGATCAATGAAAAACAACTGAATAAAGAACAAAAGAAATACGTCAGTAATTTTTTTGATGAACAAGTGCGTTCGAATATCATTCCATTGATGATCGAAAGTTTACCACAACTTCCCTATTTGCGTGATAAGAGTATTTATTTAGGTGTGGTGATGCGGAAGAAAGATTCTGCGTATGATCAGAAATATGCATTGATTGAAGTTCCGGCCAAAGATGTGGGAAGATTTGTACTACTTCCTTCTAAACAAGGTGAAAAACAGATCATACTGTTGGAAGATGTGATCAGACATAATTTGCCGGAGATATTTACCTATTTTGATTACGATTATTTTGATGCACATGTTTTTAAAGTAACCAAAGATGCGGAGATCGATATTGACAATGATGTGAGTACCACTTTTGTGGAGAAGATTGAAAAAGGATTAAAAAACAGACGCAAAGGAAAACCTGTACGTTTTGTTTACGACAAAGAAATGGATGCCGGTTTATTGGAATACCTTATTCGTCGTTTAAGTCTGAATCGCAAAAGCAATATTATTCCGGGTGGTAGAATTCACAATTTCCGTCACTTTATGGATTTCCCGGATGTATTTGACAGTAAGAATACACGTCGCCCATCCTTCACACATCCGGCTATACAAGGCAGCATGCGTGTTACAGATGTGGTACTGAAAAAAGATGTGATGCTGCATTTTCCTTACCATTCATTTCATACAGTCATTGATCTATTGCGTGAAGCTGCCATGGATCCGGATGTGAAATCGATCAAGATCACAGCCTATCGTTTGGCTTCCAACTCTAAAGTGATCAATGCCTTGATCAATGCTGCCAGGAACGGTAAAGAGGTAATTGTAATGCTGGAATTGAAAGCAAGATTTGATGAAGAAGCCAATCTGGAATGGAAAAAAATTCTTGAAGAAGAAGGTGTACGTGTATTATTGGGTATCCCTAAAATGAAAGTCCATGCCAAACTCTGTATCATTAAAAAAAGAAAAGGAAATAAAACGGTTCAATATGGATTTGTGAGTACAGGCAACCTGAATGAAAAAACAGCCAAAGTATATGGCGATCATTGTTTACTAACCGCGAACAGAATGATCATGGCTGATATCAACCGCATTTTTAATTATCTCGAAAACTGGAAAACTTCAGCAGCCCAATTAAAACAATGTAAAACTTTGATGGTTTGTCCAACCAACATGCGTCAAGAACTGACGAATTTTATCAACCGTGAAGTTAAAGCAGCAAAAGCGGGTAAGGAAGCCATCATAACACTCAAAGTAAACTCTTTGAGTGATGCAATGCTGATTGATAAATTGTACGCAGCAGCAGCCGCGGGTGTTGAGATCAGACTGATCGTACGCGGTATTTTCTGTGCGGTAATTGAACACAAAAAATTCAAACAACCGATACGTGCAGTCAGCATTGTAGACGAATACCTCGAACATGCCAGGGTGCTTATTTTTCACAACGGAGGCCAGGAAAAGATTTACATATCGAGTGCAGACTGGATGGTGAGAAACCTTGATCATCGTATCGAAGCCGCTGTGCCCATTACAGATCCTCATATACGCGAAGAATTGAAACAGATTATCCACATTCAATTAAGAGATAATGTAAAAGCGCGTATCCTCGATAAAGAATTAAAGAACAACTATGTACCTTCCGCAGGTAAAAAAAGGGTTCGTTCTCAGATCGAAACCTATCAATACCTACACCGAAAAAACATAGTACCTATTGAGGCTGGCCGCAATTGATATTGGAAGTAATGCTGCACGTTTACTCATCTCAGAAGTAAGTCATGATGCAGAAGGAAAACCACGTTTCAATAAATTGAATCTGGTTCGTGTACCCTTGCGCCTCGGTTTTGATGTGTTTGAAAAAGGAGAAATCTCCAAAGAAAAAAGAGGAATGGTATTACAGACCATGAAAGCTTATGGACATCTCATCAATGCCTATGGAGTTCAACATACCATTGCCTGTGCTACCAGTGCTATGCGTGATGCACGTAATAGCGCAGATCTCATCAGAAAAATAAGACTAGAAACAGGACTGGAAATCGAAATCATTAGCGGAGATCTTGAAGCTTCAATTATCTATGAAAATCATGTAGCTGAAAATATGGATACCGATCATAGCTACATGTATATTGATGTTGGTGGCGGTAGTACCGAACTCACTTTTTTTGCAGAAGACAGATTGGTATTCAAACAATCTTTCAATATTGGTACCATACGCTTGCTAAAAGACATGGTAGAAGATCATCATTGGAATGAGATGAAGGATATCATCAAAACCAAAACCAAGGGATATAAAAAAATAGTAGCCATTGGTACCGGTGGAAATATCAATAAAGTTTTTTCACTGAGTAAGAAAAAAGATGGCAAACCCTTGCCTATTGAGCTATTGAAAGACTATTATAAAGAAATCTCAAGCTTTTCGCTGGAAGACAGAATCAATATTTACAAATTACGTGAAGATCGTGCCGATGTAATTGTCCCCGCATTGCAAATCTATATCAATGTCATGCGCTGGGCGGATGCAGATGAGATTTATGTACCTAAAATAGGGTTGGCAGACGGACTCATTCAACATCTCTACTCTGAATTAACCTTACAACAACAGTAATTCGTTTTTGAAAGATTGGGGCAATCCTAAAATCTGCCTACTTTGCAGTATACTCTGCTTATTAGTTGATTTAAAAACTACACACATGTCTGTTCATAAAGAAGTCAAAAAAATAACTACCAATACCCTGCTGAAAATGAAAGCTGCCGGTGAAAAGATTTCTATGATCACCGCGTATGATTATTCTTTTGCCCGCTTATTCGATGAAGCAGGTATTGATGTGATTCTGGTTGGTGATAGCGCCAGTAATGTAATGGCCGGTCACGAAACCACAGTGCCCATTACATTGGATCAAATGATCTATCATGCACAATGTGTAGTGAGAGGCATCGACCGA
This sequence comes from Sediminibacterium sp. Gen4, assembly GCA_013391385.1. Taxonomy (GTDB): domain Bacteria; phylum Bacteroidota; class Bacteroidia; order Chitinophagales; family Chitinophagaceae; genus Sediminibacterium. The sequence goes on from JACBFI010000026.1 coordinate 23,572, forward strand.
TCATTGGTAGTGGTAGATCTTCCCTTTGGCTCTTATCAATCCAACTCAGATATCGCACTGGCATCTGCTATTCGAATCATGAAAGAAAGTGGTGCTCACTCCATTAAATTGGAGGGAGGCTCAGAAGTTGTGGAAAGTATTCAAAGAATTGTTTCAGCAGGTATTCCTGTAATGGGACATTTGGGATTAACGCCGCAGTCCATCTATAAATTCGGCACTTATAATGTAAGGGCTAAAGAAAATGAAGAAGCTGAAAAGTTGAGGAAAGATGCTAAGCTATTAGAAGAAGCAGGTTGTTATGCCATTGTATTGGAAAAAATACCTGCCGTATTGGCTGCAGAAGTCAGTCAATCCTTGTCCATCCCCACCATTGGAATAGGAGCCGGTGCCGGTTGTGATGGGCAGGTATTGGTAATGCACGACATGTTGGGGATTAACAATACATTCAAACCTCGTTTTTTAAGGCAATATTTGAATTTGCAAGAGCAGATACAGGGAGCAGTAGGACAATACATCAAAGACGTAAAATCAGGGGATTTCCCATCGGAAAAGGAATCTTATTAAATCTTTACCGATGAAGACCCTCTGTTCGCCCATAATCATTTTTTATATTCATTGAGAAAAATAAATTTGAGTACAACAAATGAACAGACCTACAATCATACTATTGTTAAGCATTTGTTCCTTTTTCTGCAAGCTTTCCAACACATCAGCAAAAGGAATACATGATACTATTCCAGTAAAGCATAGTACTGACGCAGTGCTGGATGATTGGGATCCTTCTTCCTTTGATTTACATGAACCTTCAGGAATTCATATGGCTATTGAAAATGATACGGAAAAGTTATATGTAGCGATGTATGTCACCAAAAGAGAAGTGCAAAAAATACTTGCTTTAGCAGGGGTGCGTTTGCTGATAGACGTAAAGGGAAAGAAAAAAGAAGCAACTTATATTGAATTCCCGCTACAGAAAGACCCCCAAACCGCTGCGCTTGCCATAGCTGAAATGGAAAACAATGAAGGTGGCAACCCGGATCAACTCTCAAAGCATATGTTCTTGCTGAAAAAAAACGGTTTTAAAAATCAACTACAGGAAACTGAAATTCAGGCTATTACAGCACCTACTGATATACAGATTTCTTTTGGATGGGATGAAAAATCAGTATTATATATTGAGTATGAAATTCCTTTTAAAAGTATCACAGATTATGCAACTTTAAAAAATAAAGAAATAACAGTAGGCTTTAAAATAAATGCATTGGAAGTACCCCCACCTGAACCAAAATCAGTTGTTACAACTACTAAAATTGTAGCAATACCTGTAGGAAGTATTTCTCCGTCAAATTTTAGAACACCATCGAATAGAGATTTCAGTAAAGTTGCAACTACTAAAGCCCTTTCACAACAACAATCATTCTGGATGAAACACCAGGTCAACTGATACCATAAAATAACAACACTTAATTATCAATAACTAATAACGGATTTTGAAAAACGATAAAAAAATAATCACGGTCTTCACGCACATGGTGGCATGGGCTTGTTTTTTCTTTGTGCCGTACTTGGTATTCTTCCCTCGTTTGAGAGAATTCAGCATGAGTGATAACATGCTCGTTACCATCATTTGCAACAATATATTCATCGTTCTTTTTTATTATTTCAATACGCAGGTACTGGTACCCAAATTATTGATCAATAAAAGATGGGGATGGTATATTCTTTCCATTGCCGCATGTTTGGCCGCTTTTCTGTTTTTGCCTAAAGAAATTGCCAATATTATTGTTGAACCTGAATTTATTCGCCAGAATAATGAGTTCATCAGAAACCCTGAATTTAAAGGTACCCCTAAACTTACTAGGGCTCCTCGAAGGGCCAGACCCATTGCTGATCCTTACAATACCGTACTCTTTCTGTTGGTATTTGCTTTTGGAACCTGTATCTCGGTTACACAACGCTGGTTAAAGACAGAGCAAACTAAAAAAGAAACAGAAAATGAAAAGCTGAATACAGAATTATCATTTCTGAAATCACAAGTCAACCCACATTTCTTTTTTAATACACTCAATAACATCTATTCTCTGGCAGTGGTAAGAAGTGAAAAAACAGCACCCGCTGTTATGAAGCTTTCTTCTATTATGCGATACATACTCACGGAAACCGAAAGGGACTTGGTACCTTTGAATAATGAAGTAGACTTCATTCATAATTTTATTGAATTACAGCAAGTAAGGCTAACAGATAAAGTCACTTTGCATTTTTCTGCCAAGGGCGATATCGATACTATGTTGATTGCACCATTGATGTTTATTCCATTTGTTGAAAACGCCTTCAAGTATGGTGTGAGTACCAAAGAAGTATCAAAAATTGATATTTCAATTGACACTAAGGACAATATCATTTATTTTTCAGCTACGAATAATATTGTAGCAGCAGATAATAATCTCATGGAGAATACCGGTATCGGTATCAACAATGTCAAAAGAAGACTTGAACTCATGTATCCTGAGCGTCATAAACTGAGCACAACGATTGAAAACAACATTTACATTGTTAAATTGGAAATCACAACATGATACATTGTATTGCCATAGATGATGAGCCCCTAGCTTTGCAACTGGTTCAGGAATACTGCGCGAAGATCTCTTTTCTGAAATTGGAAAAAACTTTTACCAATACGGATGAAGCCATTGCTTTCATGCAGTCGAATCCGGTTGATCTTTTGTTTCTGGATATTCAAATGCCAGATATTACCGGTATTCAGTTTTATAAAGGATTGTCTGAAAAACCTCCGGTTATTTTTACCACAGCTTACAAAGATTTCGCAGTAGAAGGTTTTAATGTAGACGCCGTAGACTATCTACTTAAACCTTTTGAATACGATCGTTTTTTAAAAGCCTGTTATAAAGCCAAAGAATACATTGAGTTTCTTAGCTCTCAGGAAGTACAACTCAATTCACTGTTTATCAAAGTGAATTATGAGATCATGAAGATCAATCTGAAAGACATTGATCTGATCGAAGCGCTGGACGATTATATTAAGATATATATCAAACCCAATCCCGTACTCACATTGATGACATTAAAGAGTATTCAGGAAAAATTACCTCCCAGAGACTTTGTAAGAATACACCGTTCTTTCATTATCCCGATTGCTAAAATTGAAAAATTCAGTAAGTCGAAAGTATGGATTGCCGGTAAAGAAATACCCATTGGAAGCAGCTATAGTAGTGTGTATGATCAATTATTGGAGATTTCAAAAACGAAATAGCCATTCCCCGATTTTGATTAGCCCCTCACCTATCAATCGACAGAAAAAATCAACAAAAAGATAGTTTTACTCTGTAAATGCTGAAAGGCGTTTCATGCAGGGTTTTAGATAATAAAGTATCACACAGTTGGTCTCAACATAGTGATACTTTTTTTATGTCTACTATTCTCTTCAGGTGCTCTTTTTTGAATCCATTACCTTTACAGCAAATTTTAACCTGCATGGATTTTTTAGCACAATTAGGCATTCAGTCTGTCAATCCCGGTGCTTCTACCGGAACCCAGTGGATAGATAGTAAAGCAACTGTAATTCGTTCTTCCTCTCCTGTTGATGGCAAATTGATTGGCACCGTTCAATCAACCGATGAAGCTACTTATCAGCGTATCGTACAACAATCTGCCCAGGCATTTGAAGATTGGCGTCAATGGCCGGCACCTAAAAGAGGCGAAATCGTTCGTCAGGTAGGTGAAGCATTACGCATGTATAAAGAGCCATTAGGGAAACTGGTGAGTTATGAAATGGGGAAGAGTTTGCAGGAGGGATACGGAGAAGTTCAGGAGATGATTGATATCTGTGATTTTGCAGTGGGATTATCCAGACAATTACATGGCTTAACCATGCACAGTGAAAGACCCAAACACCGTATGTACGAACAATGGCATCCTTTGGGTATTACCGGCATTATTTCCGCTTTCAACTTTCCTGTAGCTGTATGGAGCTGGAATGCTGCACTGGCATGGATTTGTGGTAATACCACGATCTGGAAGCCCAGTGAAAAAACACCACTTTGCGCCATTGCTGTACAAAATATTGTAGCAGATGTCTTCAAAAAAAATCAGGTACCGGAAGGCGTGAATTGTTTGATACAAGGCGCTCGTGAAGTAGGTGAATGGATGAGCCAAGACAATCGTATTCCGCTGATCTCAGCAACCGGTTCTACCAGAATGGGTAAGATCGTTGCTGCAACAGTTGCTGCCAGATTAGGAAAAACCATTCTGGAACTGGGTGGTAACAATGCCATCATCATTTCTAAAGAAGCAGATTTGGATATGGCATTGATCGGTTGTGTATTTGGGGCAGTAGGTACTGCCGGACAAAGATGTACTACCACACGCAGACTGATCATCCATGAATCAGTATATGAAACATTTAAAGCCAAGTTGGTGAAGGCTTACGGTCAATTGAGAATTGGCGATCCATTGGATACCAAAAATCATGTGGGCCCATTAATCGATCAAGATGCCGTACAGTTGTATTTGAAATCGATAGAAGCCTGCAAAGAACAGGGTGGTAAATTTATAGTGGAACCGGGTGTATTGGAGGGTGCAGGATATGAAAGTGGTTGTTATGTAAAACCGTGTATTGCTGAAGCTGAAAATCATTTCCCAGTAGTACAACATGAAACATTTGCACCGATATTATACCTCATGAAATACCGTGATCTGGATGAAGCCATTGCGTTACAAAATGGTGTACCACAAGGACTTTCTTCTGCCATCATGACATTGAATATGCGAGAAGCTGAGCAGTTTCTTTCACATGCAGGAAGCGATTGCGGTATTGCGAATGTGAACATTGGTACCAGCGGTGCAGAAATTGGTGGGGCATTTGGTGGCGAAAAAGAAACCGGTGGTGGAAGAGAAAGTGGAAGCGATGCATGGAAAGCCTATATGCGTCGTCAAACCAATACCATCAACTGGAGTACGCAATTACCTCTAGCACAAGGCATTCAATTTGATTTATCCTAAACCACTATGAATATTTCTGTATCAGATGCCATCAACCTCTTAAGCAGAACACCCCAAGTACTGGAAGACTTATTGTTAGGTATTCCGGATACACTCCTTCATGCCAATGAAGGAGATGATAGTTGGAGTCCGTATGATGTGGTGGGGCATCTGATACATGGAGAGAAAACAGATTGGATTCCTAGAATGAAGATTTGTTTATCGGATGATGACCATAAAACCTTCACCCCTTTTGATCGTTTCGCTCAATTTGAAGACAGCAAGGGGAAATCACTCCCCGAACTCTTACAAGCGTTTCGCAAACTTCGTGAAGAGAATATAGCAACCCTTCAAAGCTTCCACCTTAGTTCCGAAGATTTTAAAAGAACTGCTATACACCCTGCTTTTGGAACAGTAACACTGCAACAACTATTGGCTACTTGGGTGGTGCATGATCAGAATCATATTTATCAGATCACCAGAACCATTTCGCACCAGTACCAAGATGAGACAGGGCCTTGGAGAGCTTATTTAAGAATAATTCAATAGGTACTAAACCTGGCTGAAGATCAATTGTAATAGTGAAGAACAATTTGTCAAGGATAAATATGGCACTAAAAACCAAAGCAATCATTGAGGAATCGAATGGCATGACATTTATTGGTATTGGTACATCCATGGCTGAAAAGTTTGTCAAAAAAGGAGTCAAGCGTTGCATTTGCACCCTTAATGGGAAATCGAATCTGCATGTTGCGCTACAATCCAGAAAAGAAGAAGGGTATTTCATTTATATCAGCAAGCGAGTATTAAAAGAATTGAGCCTGAAAAAAGGAATGACGGTACAAATGGAGCTAAAAGAGGATGAGAGTCAGTTTCAATTTGAAGAAGCCGAAGAATGGAATGAAGTACTTGCAACAGATCCAATTGCCAAAGACATATTTGATCAATTGACACCCGGTAACCAACGAAGTATTTTGTATTTAATTACACGCGTTAAATCATCTGAAAAAAGAATTGAAAGATCACTCCATATCGCGGAACAACTCAAAAGAGGTATTCACAGTGCTGCTAAACTGATGAAGAAATAAATGCCCATCGATCTGTAAAATTGTTAAGGAAAACTAAAAAAAGAAGCGTAGCCCATTGAGCTCCCCCATCTAGGCGCCAAGATTTTCCTAAATCATGTGGCATCGGTTATTTTTTCATTATCATTACGGAAATTTGTGCTGATCGTTAAACTATACATTCGATGCTTCGCGGGATTCTCAGCTTAATAGCCATACCATTTTCTGTGCTGGTTCTTCATGCACAACAGGTTCCTAAGACCTGGTTTCATATGGACTATCATAAAGACTCATTCTACGGAATCAGTTTATACAAAGCCTACGACTATTTAAAAGAGCGCAATAAAAAAAGTGAACCCATTATTGTTGCAGTGCTTGACTCCGGTATCGACACTACCCATGAAGACCTGAAGTCGGTACTTTGGCGTAACCCAAAAGAAATTCCGGGAAATAATAAAGATGATGATGGTAATGGATATGTAGATGATGTATATGGATGGAATTTCTTAGGTAATAAAGATGGTAGAAATATTAAAAAAGCATCTGATGAACGTTCAAGGATTTTTCACAGATGGAAAGATCAGTTTGCGAATAAAAATCTGAATCCGGAAGAAATGACACAGCAACAGCGTGAGCAATTCTTTATCTGGAAAAAAGCCTTGAACCAGATGAATTTTAGTCACGAGGAGCAAATGGAATTGATGTTTGTTGAAGTGACAGCGAAGGCATTAAAAAAGCATGACAAGATCCTACGTCAGGAAATGGGATGTGAGGAATATACCTCTGAAAAGCTCGAAAAATTTCAGCCAATCAGCAAAATGGGGAAAGAAGCGAAGTTGGGCTTTCTTACCTGTATGAAAATGATTGGATTGGATGCAGAAGAAAAGAATACGGTCTTATTATCTCAATTAGAGGAATATATTGATGGTAAGAAAACAGCTTTTGAATCGAAAGAAAAAGCACCGCGTGATTATCGTGCAGAAATCATTGGGGATAATTATTACAATTTTAATGACCGCTTTTATGGGAATGGCGATGTGATGGGTCCCAACCCTGATCATGGTACGCATGTAAGTGGATTGATCGCCGCTCAGCGAAACAACGGTATCGGTATTGATGGTGTGGCAGACAATGTTCGTATCATGATGTTACGTGTGGTACCGGATGGAGATGAATACGATAAAGATGTGGCACTCGCCATACGTTATGCAGTTGATCATGGTGCCAAAGTCATCAATATGAGTTTTGGCAAATCATTCTCACCGGAAAAAAACTGGGTAGACAGTGCCATTCATTACGCAGAGCAGAAAGATGTACTGGTATTACATTCATCCGGTAATGATGGGGATAATATTGATGAAAAAGATGTGTTCCCAAATCCATGGTTACAACAGTGGAATACACTGGCCGGCAATTATATTACAGTAGGTGCGAGTAGCGATCCAAAAATTAGCGGCAGTATCAGTGCAGAGTTTAGTAATTATGGTAAACAGAAAGTGGATTTGTTTGCACCTGGTGTCAAAATTTATTCTACGATGCCGGGAGGCAACAAATACGGTAATCAGCAGGGTACCAGTATGGCCACTCCGATTGTTAGCGGTATAGCAGCAATGATACGGTCCTATTATCCACAGTTAACTGCTGCTCAAGTAAAACAGATTATCGAAAAATCAGTACTGATTCCTGAATCATCTGCTTATTGTTTCCGTCCGGGCGAGAAAGCCACCATTGTGCCTTTCACTGAATTATCAAGAACCGGAGGTATTGTAAATGCTTACAATGCAATGGTGACTGCGGAACAATGGATTCAGCAAGCGAATAAGCCGACTACAGAAACCAAGATCACCAATGTTAAGAAGAATAAGTCACACTAATCTTTTATGAGCAGACCACAACCCGGTGAGTACAATCCATTTTTCGAGCGATACATCCAGCAAACCAAAGCACAAGATGCACATTCTTTAATGGCTGAATTGAGCACTGTTCTTGAAAATTTTTATACCAGTTTACCAGAATCAAAAGCAGACTATGCTTACGCACCGGGTAAATGGACTTTAAAGGAGGTTTTGCAACACGTTACCGATACAGAAAGAATCTTCAGTTATCGTTTATTGAGGGTTGCCAGAAAAGATACTACCCCACTCCCTTCTTTTGAAGAGAATGATTATGTTGCAAACGCTGATGCCAATAGAAGGAGTTTTGATGCTATTAAACAAGAATTCTTAGCGGTAAGAAGATCCAGTAACCTATTGATCGAATCACTTACAGAAACGCAATTAAGCAACAAAGGCGTGGTAAGTAATACTGAAACCTCCGCCAATGCAATCGCTTTCATATTATTTGGGCACTTGATGCATCATAAGGCGGTGATTGAGGAGAGATATTTGTAGGTAGCTTATGGTTCATGGCTTATGGTCCATAGTAGAAGAAAGACTAACTTTAAAATAAGAAGAGGCTGTATCAAGTATCTGATACAGCCTCTTTTTATTAGTATCTGCTATTATTATTTAGCAAACAAATGAATTGCTAACTGTACATCTTTAGCAGGACCATTGTACAAAATACCGAAAGCGGTTCTGTCTACACTGAAATATGCCTGACCAAACAGACCTTTTTCACTGGCGCTGCGGATATTCGCATTGAATTTAACAGCAACAGTAGCACCTTTAATATTCAGGTTACCGTTGATCTCGCAAGTACCTTCTCCAGTATAGTTTACACCTGTAATCGTGTAAGTAGCTTCGCCAAATTTAGCTACATCAAAAAAGTCTGCAGATTTCAAGTGACCGGCTAATCTGTCACCAGCCCCATCAGTTACTTTCAGGTTGGCCAGATCAATTACGAAACTACCTCCTGTCAATTTACCATCCTCTACCTGAACCTGTCCACTTTTCACAGTGAAAGAACCGGTATGATAGTCGCCAGCTTTAGAACCGATCCAGTCAACACGGCTCTTCTCAGCAACGACATTCAATGTGATAGGTGCTTTTTTATTTTCACCTGTAAAAGAAGAAAGGCCGATCAATAATGCGGCACTCATCAAGGTCAAAAATGCTTTTTTCATAATGTTTTTTGTTTTTACAGTTTTTGTAAGCATCGTAAAATTACGGGGAATTAATGTTACAACAATAAAATTTCGCCTTAAATCTGAATGCCTGATTCTCTTATCTTCGCAAAAATTTTCCGTATGAATCTTCACGAATATCAAGCCAAGGAATTGCTGAAAAAATACAATGTACCGGTGCAGGAAGGCATTGCGGTAGACACAGTAATGGCAGCCGAAGAGGCGTATCGCCAGATTAAGACCCAAACCGGTAATAATTTTGCTGTTATAAAGGCTCAAATCCATGCCGGCGGACGTGGTAAGGGTAAAATTGAGGGTACAGAACAGCGTGGTGTGGCCGTGGCTAAGAGTGTTGAAGATGTGGCTACCATCGCTAAAAATATTCTAGGTGGCACTCTGGTGACCATCCAAACCGGTCCGAGCGGTAAAAAAGTAAACAAAATCCTGATCGCTCAGGATGTATATTATCCCGGTCCTAACCCAGTAAAAGAGTTTTACCTGTCGATCCTGCTTGATCGTGCCAAGGGCATGAATGTGATCATGTACAGCACTGAGGGGGGTATGGATATTGAAGAAGTAGCGCATAACACCCCGGATAAGATCTTTAAAGAGTGGGTTCACCCGGGTGGTGGTTTACAAGGTTTTCAGGCGCGTAAGATCGCTTTCAATCTGGGTCTGAGCGGAGAAGCTTTCAAAAACTGCGTGAAATTTGTCACCAACCTCTACAATGCATATGTGGGATTGGATTGTGGAATGTTAGAAATCAATCCATTGTTCAAGACCAGTGATGAAAAGATCATTGCAGTAGACTGTAAAATGAATATCGACGACAACGCTTTGATGCGTCACGCAGATACTGCTGCTTTACGAGATGTATCAGAAGAAGATCCTACTGAAGTAGAAGCCGGACAATACAACCTGAACTTTGTAAAGCTGGATGGTAACGTAGGTTGTATGGTAAACGGCGCCGGTTTGGCGATGGCTACCATGGATATGATCAAGTTAAGTGGCGGTGAGCCTGCCAACTTCCTAGACGTAGGAGGTACTGCAAACGCTCAAACAGTAGAAGCCGGATTCCGTATCATCATGAAAGATCCGAATGTAAAAGCCATTCTGATCAACATCTTTGGTGGTATTGTTCGTTGTGATCGTGTTGCTGCCGGGGTAATCGAAGCGTATAATAAACTGGGCAATATTGAAATCCCTATCATCGTAAGACTACAGGGCACCAATGCTGTTGAGGCGAAGAAACTGATCGATGAAAGTGGATTGAAAGTACAATCCGCTATCGAACTCAGCGAAGCTGCCGATCTGGTGAAGAAAGCAGTTGCTTAATTAAAACTTTGAGAATACAAAAGCCCTGGCCGCAAGCCGGGGCTTTTTTGCTGCAAGCCGCAAGCTACAAGCTTCAAGTGATCACAAAAACCTTGTAGTATGCAACTTGTGGCGTGCAGCTTGTGGCTTCTAGCTTGCAGCTTATACCTAATAGCTTTTACGACTCTGAATAGATCATTTTAACTTCCATCACTGCACTGAATGAATAACGCAGTCCGGTTGCTACTTCTACACATTCATACCTTTTTCTCCTTAGCTTACCTCGTCTGAAAACCCGTCCATTATCCATCTGAAATAAATGTCCTTCAGCAATATCAGCCACATGCGCATAACCAACTTTTTGTTGTTGATTGTATTTACGAAGAACCAATAACAAATCGGTTTCGCCATTAGCGGTAGCTGCAGGGTTCATCACCGAATTATGCAGTGCTTGTTCAATATCTTCCGGGAAAACACCTAATTGAATAAAGTGCAACAATAATTTTGCATAACAGGTCTTCCATTCTTTTCCATGTGCTTCTACCCTATGACGATATTGCTCAAACGTCAGCAGATGAGCCAATTCATGTAAAAGTGTAATAAGAAACTCATAAGGATTCAGATCACCGTTAACAGTGATTCGATGATTCTTTCCTGCAAATGCATGGCGATAATCGCCCAGTACCGATTTTCTTTTACGCGTAATGGTGAGGTGCACACGATACTGTTTGATATAAGCCACTACTTCCTCAAAACTTCCTTCCGGAAGAAAAGAAGACAATGCCTGCATAGGATGTTCAGATACGGGCATTCTTTTTGGGATTCTGCCTTAAGAATAAACGAACTTCCATCCAGGTATACACTACATATAAACCAAGCGCCGCATAGATGGAATACACGCTTTTGTCTTTTCCTACGATAGATAAATAAATAAGTAAAGCCGCCGCAAAACCAATCAGCTTTAACCCCATTCCCGCCATCACAGCTCTCACAATAGCATTGGGATTGGGGTTCTTAGAAGCATTCAATTGCAACAGTAAACCTATCAAGGAAAACACGAATAATAAAATATTCGCAACAATCAATACATCCTGTTTCATGCCCCATGCAGCAATTTGTTTATCTCCCACAACAGCGAGTGCATTGACGATCAAAAAAAATAAAACAAGTGGTCGGATTTTTTTTCCCATAATCATTTCTTTGATGTACCTGATGTATCGCTGATCAGTTTGATCAGTGTACCCAACAATGCCAGCAAGGGCAAAAGCCAGATGAATACAGGTTTTGAAAAGCTAAAATATTGATCTGCCCACTTTCCACCATATATGGTTATACACAATAGCACGATAAGCTGTGTGGCTAGTGAAGCATAAGTAAATAAAGTTTTATCAGGACGTTGATCAGATGACATTATTCGCTCGATATATCGGTCTTGGGAATGGCCAAGGAAATAGTGTCCAGTTGAGAAGGGGTATCCCCTGCCAGCACTTTTTTAACCCCATCAATATATTGCTCTTTATACCGAATCGCTTGCTCAAGGGAGTCTGTTCTCATTTTCAGCATTTGAAGTGCTGCCCTACTCTCTCTCGTTCCATAACCCGGTATATAATATTTTAAAGGAGAAAAGGCGATCAAGGCAATGGTGAGTCCAACCAGTAACACAAATACGGTACTTAAACCAATGTATACGCTGAGGCGTGATAATCTGAAAGTCACCACTTCTTCATACGTATCATCATTCATCACGACAAGACGATAGTTATTTCTGATACGTTTGAGATTATTATTACTATCGGAGTTGGCCATAGACTAAAATCAGGTTAAAGGTAATGATGAATTGGGTTTTCACAGCCGCCGAAAGGGAAATAACTGTATTTTTAAAGTGTTTTTATGCAGATACACCAGCGAATAAGATTTTCCGGGATGATTTTACGTTCTATACTACCGTGCTTGTTAGTGATTTTTCTGTTTTTTACCGGAAAAAGCATCGCGCAGCCTTATACCACCATCGAGCTCAAAAAGGAAAAACCTTATGAGAATCGAACCTTACCATCTGAAAAATCAGGCAATAAAAAATTTACCCTTCCTAAACGCATCTATAACAATACAGTTACCCATTTCAACTATTATTTCAATGCCAACCAACGGATGAATGAGATTGTAGAAAGGGCTACTGAATCACACCGGGATGATTATACCCAACTCCTGTCTTTTTATGATTATGAACTTGAAACCACTGCACAGGATCAAATTGATACCGTATTGTATAAATGTACCGCCGGTATCTTATTGCATGATCTGAGGAGTGATTGGGTAGACAACCTCTATCTGCTGATGGGTAAAGCCTATCTCTTCAGAAAAGATTTTGACTCTGCATTGCATGTGTTTCAATACATCAATTATGCATTTGCGCCAAAAGACGACGGATATGATGTGCCCATAGGAAGTAATGTGAGTAATGCAGGAGGTATTTTTTCCATTTCTACCAATGAAAAAAGAAATCTATGGAAGAAAATGACCACTACCCTTCCCAGCAGGAATGAAAGTTTTCTTTGGATGGTCAGAACTTATATTGAACAAGATAAAATAGCAGAAGCATCCGGATTGGTTGCTTTATTGAGAAGTGACGCACTTTTCCCAACCCGCCTACAGCCTCAACTTGATGAGGCGAGTGCTTATCTATTCTATAAACTCAATGCTTACGACAGCGCTGCATTCTATTTGACCCGTTCCTTGAAAAAAGGAAACAACCAACTGAATAAAGCTAGAACTTATTATTTAGCTGCACAGCTGTATGAAAAGGCCAATAGAAATGCCGATGCCATCAAAAATTTCAATGAAGCCATTCGAAATGCACAAGATCCTTTCATGGAAGTGTATGCAAGATTGAATATTGCGGCATTGGCTACCGGCGAAAAAGACAATGCCCTTCAGGAAAACCTGAACGAGTTATTGAAAATGGCAAAAAAAGATAAGTATGATGTGTATCGTGATATCATTTACTATGCTGCTGCTAAACTGGAACTGAGCAGAAAAGCGTATCCCGCTGCACAACAATGGTTATTAAAAAGCGTAGCATACAGCAGCGATAATCCCATTCAAAAACAGAAGAGCTTTTTGTTATTGGGTGATCTGAATTATGATCGGAAATCGTACAGCCAATCTTTTCGTTTTTACGACAGCGTAGAAGCGAGACTTTTGCCGGATGATGAACAAGCAAGAATCGAAACACGTAAACCCGCATTACAACTCATAAGCATCAATGAAGAAAATATTCATCGGGAAGATAGTGTTCAAAAGATAGCGACTCTACCTGAAAATGCCCGAACAGATTTTCTCAAAAAACTACTCAGACAAATCAGAAAAGAAAGAGGTATCAAAGAAACGGAAGATCCTTCTTTTGGAGCAGATCTTGTAGTTGATTCCAAAAATGCCGGCGATCTATTTGGGACTAATAATGCAGATTTTTATTTCCTGAATAGCAATTTAAAAAGTCGCGGCTTTAGTGAGTTTACTAAAAGATGGGGGAATAGACCGAATGTAGATAATTGGAGAAGACAATCAGCTCTTGATAAAATCATTACCACACAACAAACACAGGCTACAGTTTCTCAGGATGGAAAAGTCGATCCGAAAAAAGAAGAACTAAGCTTAGAATCCTTGATGAATGCCATTCCGCTGACAAAGGAACAAATGGAACTCTCGAATACCATAATTATTCGTGCTTTATTGGACAACGGTAAGATCTTTCAACAACAATTAGATGATTATGCTTCAGCCATTGAAGTGTATGAAGAATTATTAAGACGATTCCCTCAATCAGCCGAGGCTGAAGAAACCAGTTTTTTACTGATGCAGTGTTATCGTAAAACGAATAACCTGAAAGCGGCTGACTCATTATCTCAGGTATTCAATCGCCAATATTCGGATAGTAAGTTTTTGTATGGCAATACTATTAATAATCAACAAACAGATCCAAAAGAAAAATTATATACCAATATTTACAACCTTTTTATTGAAGGTAAATTTGATGATGCCATCAAAGCCAAAAAACAAGCTGAACAAACCTTGAGTAGTTCTGCATGGACACCGCAACTCTTGTACATTGAATCCATTTATTATGTAAAAGAGCGTAAGGATAGTACTGCAGTGAATCGATTGGAACAACTCATCAATAATTTCCCGACATCACCACTGGCAGAAAAAGCCAATACGATGATCGATGTAATCAAAAGAAGAAGTGAAATTGAAAACTATTTGTCTGAGTTGAATATTGAAAGACCTGTAGAAACGGTTACACGTTCCGTAGATTTAAGCGGACCTACCAATGTGATCTCCACAACGCCACAACGAAAAGACAGTTCCGCATCTGTACCAGCTATCAAAAACCTGAAACAACCGCCGGGGGTTAATATTACCAATGCAGTGCAATCGCCTGTACAATCCATCGAACTGGATTATGAGTTTATTGCTACCGACACCCAATATGCGGTGGTTGTGCTTAATAAAGTAGACGGTATGTTTGTAGGAGAAGCCAGAAATGCTTTTAACAGATTTAATCAGGAAAGATATTTCAACCGCAGATTGGGTATTACCACACAATCAGTGGTTCCCGAAATACAGTTTTTATTGATCGGACCATTCAAAGATGCCAGTGAGGCGGTGAATTATACAGATGTTGTGAAGCCTTTGGCAGCTAACCGTATCCTGCCTTGGTTGAGTGCCGATAAATATGGCTTTTTGATTATCAGTCCGGCCAATTTAAGGATACTGCAAACCAAAAAAGATGCAGGTGCTTATCGTGCATTCCTGCAAAAAATATTACCGGATAAATTTTAACGACCCTGAAGAGGAGCTTCACCAACTCTTCTTTAGCTTTACGACTTGTTATTAGTAACCATTTATTGCTGATTATGTCAAAATCTGTTCGCATTTTCTGGCGCATTTTTTTCTGGACACTGGGTGGAGGAATTGTATTCCTGTTAATGATCAACTTAGGTCTTTTAGGAAGAATGCCCTCCATCAATGATATTGAAAACCCGACTGCCTCATTGGCGAGTCAGGTATACGCACAAGATGGTACGCTGATGGGAAAATATTATCTCGAAGATCGTATCAATGTACAATACAAGGACATCAGTAAACATGTGGTGAATGCATTGGTGGCTACAGAAGATGAACGTTTTTATGATCACAGTGGTATTGACCCACGTTCATTAGGTAGGGCATTGATCTTTTTAGGAAGAGAAGGTGGTGCCAGTACCATCACAATGCAAACAGCCAAAAATTTATTTACGGACAACTGGGGTACCCGTAATATTTTTCTTCGCATTATTCAGAAAATAAAAGAGTCGGTGATTGCGGTGAAACTGGAACGCAATTTTACCAAGGAAGAGATCATTACCATCTATTTGAATACCGTTGCTTTTGGTGATAATGTTTTTGGTATTCGCAATGCCGCTAAAACATTCTTTCAAAAGGAACCAGACAGATTGAATATTGAAGAGTCTGCTGTTTTGATCGGTATGCTGAAAGGTGCTACCATCTACAATCCCAGAAGAAACCCGAAACTGGCATTGGACAGGAGAAATACGGTGATCAATCAAATGGTACGTAATGAGTACCTGACCGATGCAGAAGCCGCCATCCTGAAAAGAAAACCAATTGAACTGAACTACAAAAAACTGGATGAAACCGCCGGTCTAGGTCCTTACTTCAGAATGATACTGGGTGAGGAAATGAAGAAATGGTGTAAGGAAAATAAAAAAAGTAATGGCGATAATTATAATCTGTACCGCGATGGTTTGAAAATTTATACTACCATCAATCCGAGAATGCAGCAGTATGCAGAGGAAGCCGTTGCCAAGCATATGAACTATATGCAAAAGTTGTTCAATACACAAGCCAATATCAGAAATGGAAGTATTTGGAAAGGCTATGAGAATGTACTGGAAACAGCCATGAAACAAAGTGATCGCTGGAAGAACTTAGATAGAGAAGGATTGAGTACTGAAGACATCAAAAAAACATTCTTTGAAAAAACACCGATGCGTGTGTTTGCTTACAACAGCAATCGAGAGACGGATACAACGATGACACCCTACGATTCGATCCGTTATCACAGACAAATGCTACAAGCAGGTTTTATGGTGATGGATCCTTTAACCGGTGAGATCAAGGCTTGGGTAGGTGGTATTGGATTCAAATCGTTCAAATATGACCATGTAAACTTTAATACCAAACGTCAGGTAGGTTCTACCATGAAACCTTTGTTGTATAGTTTAGCGATTGAGGAAGCAGGATTTACACCCAACACAACTGTTTACGATGAGCAACAAAGTTTTGGTCAATATGGCTTGGTACCCGCAACGAGTAGGTCTTGTCAGGGTGGCGCCATGCCCATGGCTTCGGCACTTGCTTTTTCCAGAAACTGCGCATCGGCGTATATTATGAAACAATTAGACAGTGAGGGTAATAATGGTGCCAAAAGACTGGTTGATTTTCTGGAGCGTTGTGATTTCAAAACAAAAATTGAGCCCTACCCTTCCATAGCATTGGGTTCTTGTGAAATTTCATTGTTTGAAATGATGCAAGGTTTTAGCATGTTCCCAGGCAGAGGATTTAATGTTAAACCCATGTACATCACCAGAATTGAAGATAGAAACGGAAATGTACTAGCTACATTTACACCCAAGAGAAAAGAAGTGATCAGTGAAGTAACGGCTTATTCTGTGGTGAAGATGATGCAAGGAACTGTTCAAGTAGGTACGGGTCGGGGTATCTGGGGTTATGGTATGCCCGGGGTTGAGAATGCAGGTAAGACGGGCACCACCAATGAAAATAGTGATGGTTGGTTTATGGGTTACACTCCACAACTCATGGGAGGTGCTTGGGTAGGTGCAGATGATCGTTTTATACATTTCAATAAAGAAAGTGCGAATGGACAAGGTGGTCGCGCTGCCATGCCGATATGGGCTTATTTCTTTGCAAAAGCGGCAGCTGATCCAAATTGTGGTATTGATAAGAGTGCCACTTTTGTAAAACCGGATGTGATGAGCAACGATATTGTGATTGATTATCTCAATGACTCTACACCGATATTGGGTGGAGAAGGTGAAGATGTGGGTACGGGTAATTCTCAAGATTATGAGATCCCGCAGAATATCAAATTGGAAGATATTGGTGCAGAATCAGACATAAAACCTGCCAGTCCCAAAACACCGGAGAAAAAAGATACAAAAGGGAATACTCCACCCCCACCAGCTGAAAAACCAAAAGCAGTGCTGCCTAAAAAACCGGGTGGTGGAAAATAGTTAAAAGAGATCCGACATGAATGCATTGAAAGTAATTGCCTTTGACGCTGATGATACATTGTGGGTGAATGAACCCTATTTTAGAGAAACTGAAGATCGTTTTTGCGAATTATTAGAAGATTATTTGCCGCACCATTCTGTTGCGCGTGAACTTCTTCATACAGAAATCAAGAATATCAATTTGTATGGTTATGGTGTGAAAGGATTTATGCTGAGTATGATTGAAACAGCATTAGAAGTATCCCATAAAACAGTACCGGTTGACATCATTGAAAAATGTATTCAACTGGGAAAAGAATTGTTAGATAAACCCATTGTTTTACTGGAAGGTGTAGAAGAAGTATTAGATGCATTGAAAGGGAAATATAAATTGGTGGTTGCTACAAAGGGGGACTTATTGGATCAGGAGAGAAAACTGATCAAATCAGGCTTATCACATTATTTCCATCATATTGAGATCATGTCTGAGAAAAAGGAAGCAGATTATCAAAAATTGATCAAGCATCTGGATATTTCATTTGAATCCTTTATGATGCTGGGCAATTCTTTGAAATCTGATGTAATTCCAGTATTGGCATTGAATGGCCATGCGGTACATATCCCTTATCATACTACTTGGGCACATGAAACAGTGGATGGAGATATTAAACATCCCAACTTTAGACAAGTAGAAACGATCAAAGAAGTCTTATCTTTCCTCTAGTCATGAGAACATTACTTGATATTGATACTTGGAATCGTAAAGATCAGTTTCGTTTTTTTAGTCAATTTGAAGAACCTTTTTTTGGTATTACAGTACAGGTTGATTGTACGGAAGCATACGCATATGCTAAAGCCAATAACTATTCTTTTTTCTTGTACTACCTGCATCTATCCTTAAAAGCCGCCAATCAGATCGAGCCATTCAGATATAGGATTGTGGAAGGCGATGTATATCGATATGATACCGTACATGCATCTCCCACCATCAATAGACCTGATGGTACTTTTGGTTTTTCTTATATGGATTATCATCCTGATTTTGCATCTTTTGCTGCAGCTGCCCAAATCACTATGGAGGAAGTAAGAAACAGTACCGGTTTGATTCCAGCTGTATCAGGAGAAAATGTGATTCATTATTCATCCATTCCCTGGATCCATTTTACCGGATTATCACATGCCAGAAGCTTTTCATTCAAAGATTCTTGTCCGAAAATTTCTTTTGGAAAAATGATGGAAGTGAATGGTAGAAGGATAATGCCATTATCCATTCATGTGCATCATGCTTTGATGGATGGATTTCATGTGGGACAATATATTGATCTGTATCAGCAGCTACTATCTCAAAAATAAAATTTACAGATTCTCCCCTTTCAAATTAAAGTTCAAGGAGAATTGGTGAAATAGCTGGCGTTGATAAAAGCCGGTAGCATAGCGCACTTGTAATTTAGGTAAAAGGATACCTGCTCCTGCGGAAAATCCATTCAATCCATTGGTGATATTAAAACCATTCAGTTCCTGTCTGCGTTGAAAATGGTATCCGGTACTGATCTCAATTTTTTCATCAGGAAAGAATTGTGCACCTAAAACAATATGATTAAAGATTTTTTGCAGTGTATTTTTTTTACTGAAATCATCTTCTCCCTCTCCTGCTCTAAAGAGTGTATCGTTGTAAAAATTATTAAACCGATGAAGCTCATGGAATGTCAATGAAAACTGAACAGGTGCATTTTGCAATTTCTTGGTAATACCAGCCTGCAGATCAAAAGGCAGTTCTTCCTTCCGTCCGCTACCATCGTAGGTATTCAATTGTGTTCCGATATTTTTTACGGTTACCCCTGCTTGTAACCCTTTATCCGGATCATGATAATTCAATCCAATATCCATGGCCAATCCGGAAGAACGAAATTGACCATATCCTGAATGAATAAATTTAATCGTAGCCCCATACCACCATTTTTCTTTATGATTCCTGGAAGCCATTACCTGTACCACATAATCGCGTGGATTGAATCGTCCGATGATATTCCCTGCAGCATCCGTTTGATCTATACTCCCATAATTCAAATAATTGATACCCCATCCAATACTGGTCTTCGCCTCTTCCAAATGATACCCTGCACTAATACTATAATTACTGATACCGGCTATAAATGCGTTAAAAGAAGTATTGAACTGACGATGCATTTCTTTTCTTAATAAAGCCGGGTTGTGAAAGCTCATACCAACATCTTTACCCCCTGACGTAATATTGATACCACCCAATGCAGAAAGCTGTGCAGTATTGGCTTGTTTGAGAAAGCCAAAAACAGCATTACCTCCCAGGGTTTGACCACCTGCAGAGATCGCATACACTGATAAAGTCCATAAAATGAAAATCCTGTACAGCACTATATTCAAATCTACAATATGTATGGTTGCGGTAGAAATTATTGCGAGAAGGAATAGGTGTTAAAAAAATGAAATCCCCCATGGAGATGGGGGATCTTAACCCTTAAAACAACCAACATGAAGAAAATGTTGATGTTTAAATAACAAGACTGCCTTTGAAAAGTTCAGACAGATATAAATTTTAATGTCATACCAATGCAATATCCACCACTTGTTGCATGGTTTTAACATAATGGAATTCCACACCTTTGATGTAGTCGCCCTCAATTTCTTTAACATCTTTTTCATTCTGCCAACAAAGTATGATCTCTTTTAAACCCGATCTTTTCGCTGCCAGTACTTTTTCTTTGATTCCACCCACTGGTAATACTTGTCCACGAAGCGTAATCTCACCGGTCATCGCCAGATAAGGTTTTACTTTTCTACCGGTAAATGCAGAAGCCAATGAGGTAAGCATGGTAATACCTGCACTCGGACCATCTTTTGGAACTGCCCCCTCCGGTACGTGAATATGAATGGCTTTCTTTGAAAAATCTTCCGGATCAATACCGTATTTGCGTGCATTGGCCTGCAAATAACTGAGTGCTGTACTGGCGCTTTCCTTCATTACATTCCCCAGGTTACCGGTAAGTTTAAGTTCCCCTTTTCCTTCCCCAAGAATGGTTTCGATGAATAAAATATCACCCCCAACATAGGTCCAGGCCAAACCAACTGCTACACCCGGCATATTGGCCGTTTTATAAATTTCATTGCTGTATCTTGCCTGTCCGAGTATTTTTTCTACGTCCTGTAAAGTGAGGGTAGATTTTACTTTGTTTTTAATAGCCAATTCTTTTGCCTGGTAACGCATCAAGGCAGCGAGTTGTCTGTCGAGTTCCCTTACCCCACTTTCACGGGTATAGTTCTCAATGACTTTTTCCAAGACTTTATCATTGATCTTGATATTCACTTTCGCCAATCCATGTGCTTCTTTTTGCTTAGGTAATAGGTGACGTTTAGCAATCTCTACTTTTTCCTCAACTGCATATCCACTCAGGTCAATGATTTCCAGACGGTCGCGTAGCGCAGGCTGAATATTTTGAAGGTTATTGGCTGTGGCGATGAACAAAACTTTACTGAGATCATATTCCAGTTCCAAGTAGTTATCGTAGAAGGTATTGTTCTGTTCCGGATCCAATACTTCCAGTAATGCGGAAGAAGGATCTCCACGAAAATCATTACCGATCTTATCGATTTCGTCCAAAATCATAACTGGATTGGAGGACTTGCATTTGCGGATATTTTGCAAAATGCGACCCGGCATAGCACCGATATAGGTTTTCCTATGACCACGAATCTCACTCTCATCATGCATACCTCCCAAGCTCAAACGAACATATTTTCTCCCGATAGCATGCGCGATGGAACGTCCCAAAGAGGTTTTACCAATACCCGGAGGACCTAAAAAGCAAAGTATCGGACTCTTCATATCACCTTTCAGCTTCAGAACAGCGAGGTATTCGAGGATACGGCTTTTGATCTTAGTCATGCCATAATGATCAATATCCAGCACTTTCTGGGCATTTTTCAGATCATAATTATCATCGGTATGTTCATTCCAAGGGAGGTCGAGCATCAGGTCAAGGTGATTATATACCACTGAATAGTCAGGGGTACTGGGATGCATACGCTCCAGTTTTTCGATGCCTGATTTAAAGAGGGTTTTAGCAGCATCAGGCCATTTTTTGCCTTCCGCTTTTTTCTTCATTTCTGCGATCTCACGTTCATTGGTATCACCGCCGAGTTCTTCTTTAATGCTTTTGAGTTGCTGTTGAAGAAAATAATCTCTTTGCTGTTTGTCGATTTCGGTGCGTGTTTTATTGGTTACCTTATCCTTCAACTCAGCGAATTGAAGCTCACGTTGAAGAATATGGATCAGTTTTTCCGCACGTTGATGTATGTCATTGATCTCTAATAACCCTTGTTTTTCTGCCAGTTCACTATTCAGGTTACTGCTTACAAAGTTGATCAGAAAAGAAGGGTTTTCAATATTCTTGAGAATAATGGATGCTTCAGTCGGTAAGTTGGGTGATAACTGAATGATTTGAGTCGCCAGGTCTTTGATACTGCTTACAATGGCATCAAAATCTTCATGAGAGGGCAGTTCATCATCTGCCAACATCCGAATAGAAGCCCTGAAATAAGGGTCTTCAGAATCCATTTTGAGCAACTCAAATCGCTTTTTACCTTGAATGATGATGGTAGTACCGCCATCCGGCATCTTGATCAGCTTAATGATTTTTGCGATGGTACCAATAGCACAAAGGTCTTTGGGTTCGGGATCTTCAATATTGGCATCTTTCTGGGCAACCACACCAATTAGTTTGTCCGATTTATAGGCTTCATTCACCGCTTTGATACTCTTATCTCGACCTACAGTTATGGGCAAAACAACACCCGGGAATAAAACGGTATTACGTAATGGAAGAATGGGCAGGGTTTCTGGGATCACTGTATCCTTGTCAAATTCACCATCTGTTTCATTGATGGGAATAATGGGCATGAAATCAGTCTCGTCTTCCGCTCTAAAAAAAAGTTTCTCTTTCAACATAAATAATGAATCAGTCTTAAGTCATAATGTCACATAAACCAACACAGGTTCATGCAAGCTAAGTCGGCAAAAATAAGTCAATATTGGTGCCATGAAAGATAAAAGAGTGTGACTGGTACAAACTGTCGCAAAAAAAAATCTCCCACCAGAGGCGGGAGACTTTTCATTCCCGATGTTATCGGGAAAAGCTTCTTGCAAGAAGTAATATTGTCTAAAAAAACAAATACTACTAGTGAGCAGCTGGAGCAGCAGCTGAAGAATCAGTTGCAGCAGCAGAAGAATCTGTAGATGCAGCAGAAGAATCAGTGGTAGTAACTTCAGTTGCTACAGTTGAATCAGCAGCAGCTTCTTTGTTTTCACCTGAGTTACATGCAGTCATGATACCTGCAACAGCTAAAATTGCGAATACTTTTTTCATTGTACTTGTTTTTTGAGTTTTTTTGTTTGGGCGCAAAGATAGCGGTCGTTTTTGCTTTTACAAATTTTTAACACACTTTTTTACTTTTTCCTGAAGAATATTCTCACCGGTACCCCTTTAAAATTAAAGCTGGAACGGAGCTGATTCTCTAAATAATTGCGATAAGGCATCTTAATATCATCGGGATAGTTCGTAAAAAAGGCAAAAGAGGGCACCACTGTCGGCAATTGTGTCACATATTTAATTTTTACAGTATTACCTCTTACCACCGGTGCATGGTATGCTTGAACCGCTTTCAACATCACATCATTGAGCTGTGAGGTTGGGATCTTACGTTTCTTATTATCATATACTTCCAAAGCTATTTCAATGGCTTTGAAGATGCGGGTTTTATCCTTAACGGAGATAAACAGAACCGGTACATCTGTAAAAGGAGCGATTTTAGACTTTAAAGTTTTTTCATAATCACGAGCTGTATTTGTCTCTTTTTCAACGAGATCCCACTTATTTACTAATACTACTATCCCCTTTCCCTTACGAGTAGCCAAACTAAAAATTGTTACATCCTGAGCCGTAATTCCTTTATCTGCATCTAGTACAAGTAAACAAACATCAGCCTCATCCATTGCTTTAATAGCTCTGATGATGGAATAAAACTCTAGGTCGTCCTTTTCTTTACTTTTCTTTCGAATACCGGCAGTATCGATCAAGATAAACTCCTTTTGGAACAATTTATAGTGGGTATGAATTGTATCCCTGGTTGTACCGGCAATATCACTCACAATAGTGCGCTCCTCTCCAATCAATGCATTCAGCAACGAGGATTTTCCTACATTGGGTTGACCGATAATGGCAAATTTAGGCAGTTGATCTTCCTCTATTACTTCTGCCGAATCCGCATCAGAGATTCCTGCAGCAATTGCATCCATAAGCTCTCCTGTTCCACTACCTGAAATACTGCTAATGAAGAAGTTATGAGCGAAACCTAAACTATAAAATTCAGTAGCTTCTAACTCACGGGTGCCATTATCGACCTTGTTTACGACCACGTACACCGGCTTGGTGGTTCGACGTAACATGTCTGCCATCGACTCATCCAGATCTGTAATACCTGTTGCTACATCCACCATAAATATGATGGCATTGGCTTCATCTATGGCAATTTTCACCTGCTTCCGAATCTCTTTTTCAAAAATATCTTCGGTATTGGGTACAAAACCACCGGTATCAATCAAGTTGAATACTTTGCCATTCCAGTCGGCGATACCATACTGACGGTCGCGGGTAACACCACTGATATCATCTACAATGGCTTTTCGTTTTTCTAATAAACGATTAAAGAATGTACTCTTTCCCACGTTTGGTCTACCCACAATTGCTACTGTATAACCCATATTTTAAATTGATTTAAATATCATAATTAATTGAAAATCATTTTATTGATATCCATATTCATTTAATTGCATTTCATTGTCGCGCCATTTAGGACGCACTTTGATAAACAATTCAAGAAATACCTTTCGCCCAATAAAAGCTTCGATATCTTTTCTTGCCAAGGTTCCTACTTCTCTGATCATCTTACCTTTATCACCGATGATGATTGCCTTCTGACTCTCTCTTTGTACGATGATATCTGCCTGAATCTTAACCAAGGTTTCCTTTTCCTTGAACTCATTCACCATCACTGCTGTATGATAGGGTATCTCATCGCCAAACAATTCATAGATCTTCTCTCTGATCATTTCACCAACAAAAAACTTGGTAGGCAGATCGCTCAGATCATCTTCACTATAGAATGGAAGACCTTCGGGCAATAATGCCAGAATGGCATCTAACAGTTTCTGAAGATGGACTTTCTGAAGCGCCGATATTTTGATCAGTTGCTTACAATAAGGCTTAGTTGTGAAGAAAGCCTCAGCTTCAGCAATCTTTCCATTGGCAGCCTTATCGATCTTATTTAGGACCAATAATGCCGGCACTTTCAATCTGAGTGAAGAAAAGATCGCATCACATTCTTGAAAATCGTCGTTGGCATCTACCATCAATAAAGCCAGATCTGCATCTTCCAACGCCCCTTTTACTGAATCCATCATCCGTTGGTGGAGTTTGTACTTGGGGTCAATGATACCCGGCGTATCGGAGAAGATGATCTGATACTCGCCCGGTTTATTCAAAAATGCCTTGATACGATGACGCGTGGTTTGAACCCTAGGGGATACAATGGCCATTTTCTCCCCTATCAAAGCATTCAATAAAGTGCTTTTGCCGGCATTGGGTTTACCAAATATGTTGACGAAACCTGATTTCATATACTAATTTATTTAAAGGATTAGTAAATCCGGCTTAAGGGCAAAGGAAACTCAAAAGAGAATAAAACAACAGGAGACAAATAAACGACCACCTGTCCAAGTAGTTATTCAGTATCCAGAGTAGCCTCTAGCCGAAAAGAAAATCTTTCTGATTTTCTGGGATTTTAAAAACCCATCTTAAATATTAAAGGCCTCATATCGAGGCCTTTGATATTTATTCTGTTGCGAGGGAAGGGATCGAACCTCCGTCCGCCTAAGGCGGATATGAGCCC
>JACBFI010000027.1 GCA_013391385.1 Sediminibacterium sp. Gen4
CTTATTCCAAAGAACTTTTATAATCCTATTTTCACTACTTTGTAAACATAGGAGTTACACGGAGTGAGGCGCAGAGTAGCACGGAGTTATTTTAATTCGTATGAAAATACTTTGTATTGGAGAAGCATTGATCGACATGATCTGTACGGACAAGGGTAGTTCTTTGTCTAAGGGTCAGCACTTTTTAAAAAAGCCGGGTGGGGCTCCTACCAATGTCGCGGCTGCAATTGCTGCTTTAGGAGGTAATGTTGAACTGGCTGCAAAAGTGGGCAATGACCCTTTTGGCAAACAACTCATCGATGTGATGCAGGAATTCGGCGTATCCACTCGATGGATGCTGCAAGACGCCAATGCTTTTACAACTTTTGCTTTTGTATCCTTGATGGAAGATGGCGAACGTGATTTTGTTTTCAATCGCGGAGCAGACGGACAACTCAGCAGAGAAGAAACAGATGCCATTCCATTGGATGAAGTCAATATCATTCATTTTGGCTCAGCAACCGGTTTTCTTCCCGGACCTTTACAAGCTGCCTACCAAGGTATGTTACAAAAGGCATTGATGCAGGATACGATCTTTATTAGTTTCGATCCAAACTATCGTCATCTGTTGTTTCCTAATGAAACACAAACTTTCATCGATCAATCCTGGAACTTTTTACAATCCTGCCACTTTTTCAAACTCAGTGATGAAGAAGCCATGCTGATAACGAATACCCATTCAGTAACAGATGCTGCACAAATATTATTAGATAAAACCAATGCAGTCTTCACCATCACTTTAGGAAAAGAAGGAACCTTACTTGGATTGAAAGGTAAAACAGAGATCATTCCTAGTATCCCTGTTCAGCCGGTGGATACAACCGGTGCGGGTGATGCATTTGTTGGTGCGGTGTTGTATCAGTTACGTGAAAAGGATTTAAGAAGCATCATACAATTATCACATCAAGAATGGAAACAGATCATCCAAAATGCCAACAAAGCCGGCGCCCGAACCTGCGAGTATCTCGGAGCGATGGAAGCGTTTAAGCATTTGAGTAGCAGTATATTTTCGTAAGCCGAAGGCTTGGGCTGTGAGCTTCGAGCCACGAGCTATGAGCAAAGAAAATAAAGGTGTCAACCAAAATAAAAAGCTCGAAGCTCGTGGCTCACAGCTCGTAGCTAAAAATCACGAACAAGAAATAATTTAAAAATAATAAAAAGAGCTCGTGGCTCACAGCTCGAAGCTCGCAGCTAATATGTACCAATTCAATCTCCACCAACGTATCTCCCGCATCTGCACCCAGGAAAAACTTTCCTTATCGGGTGATGATTTGCATTTTTATACGC
Organism: Sediminibacterium sp. Gen4; assembly: GCA_013391385.1. Taxonomy (GTDB): domain Bacteria; phylum Bacteroidota; class Bacteroidia; order Chitinophagales; family Chitinophagaceae; genus Sediminibacterium. Next base: position 1,327 of record JACBFI010000027.1, read on the forward strand.
GCTTGTGTTCGAATGCAACTGCTATTGATAGTTTGTATCAGTCGTTGTACAATAATCATTTGATGGCAGATGCATTATTTGAAAAATTATTATTGACACTCATTCATAATCATCAACAACGTTCTGCTGCTTTGCGGAAAAGAGATCTGGATAAAGCATCAAAGGGCGCTTGGTTTTTGAGTAATGAGATTGCAGGAATGAGTTTGTATGTGGATCGATTTTGTGGTAAGCTGCAACAACTGCCAGAAAAATTATCCTATCTCGAATCACTAGGTGTAAACTTTTTACACCTGATGCCGGTGTTTGAGAGTCCGGAAGGAGAAAGTGATGGTGGTTATGCAGTATCTAATTTTAGAAAAGTAGATGATCGTTTTGGTACACTGGAAGACCTGCGAATCGTTCAGCAAAAAATGTTGGACAAAAATATGTACCTGATGTTGGATATTGTATTGAACCACACTTCTCATCATCATGAGTGGGCAGTGAAAGCCAAGAAAGGAGATCCGATATATCAGGAATACTTCTACATGTATGATGACCGTACAATACCCGATCAATTTGATGCTACCATGCCTGAAATATTTCCTGAAACTGCACCGGGAAGTTTTACATGGTGTAAGGAAGCGAATAAATGGGTGATGACAGTTTTTCATCAATATCAATGGGATTTGAATTATACCAATCCCGCGGTACTGATTGATATGTTGGATACTATTTTATTCTATGCCAATCTAGGTGTTGATATTCTTCGCATCGATGCCCCTGCTTTTATTTGGAAACAATTAGGTACTACCTGTCAGAATCTACCACAAGCACATGATATACTCCGATTGATTCGTCAGTGTGTACAAGTGAGTGCCCCGGGAATGGCTTTATTGGGTGAAGCCATTGTTGCACCCAAAGAGATCATGAAATATTTTGGTACCGATTTGTATACTGCACGTGAATGCGATGTGGCTTACAATGCCACACAAATGGCTTTGCAATGGGATGCATTGGCAACAGGTGATACACGTGTGATGTTGGCGGCACAACAAGATCTACTACAAAAACCTTATGGCTGTACTTGGATCAGTTATACACGTTGTCATGATGATATTGGTTTGGGATTTGAAGACAGTTCGATTGCAGCTGCCGGTTTCAATGCCTATGAACATCGGAAGTTTTTAAAAGATTATTATTCAGGTGTTCATCCCGGCTCGCCTGCCTCGGGTGCTTTGTTTTCTGTGAATCCTAAAACACAGGACGCACGTATCAGCGGATCACTGGCTTCTTTATGTGGATTGGAAAAAGCCTTGGAATCGAAAAATACATCTTTGATCGATACTGCTGTTAAGAAGATTTTATTGATGCAAGCGCAAAGCTTTTTTGTTGGTGGTATTCCCATGTTATTCTATGGCGATGAAGCCGCTTATACCAATGATTACAGCTATTTGAATGATCCCGGAAAGAGTTATGATAACAGATGGATGCATCGTCCATTGATCGACTGGAACAAGAATAAAAAAACTACTGAGACCGGTACTATTGAGCATCGTATTTTCAATGGCACACAAAAGCTATTGAAACTAAGAAAACAATTACCGGTAACAGCAGATCATAAAAATATCCGGTGGATCACACCACATAATATTCATGTATCCGGTTTCATTCGCTCATTAGGCGATGAACACTTGTATTGCCTTTTTAATTATAGTAATAAAGCCGCTTATCTTACCTGGTATGCTTTCAAAGAACAAGGTTACCAGGTCGACAATCTCTATGACTACTGGAATGAAAAAAGGTACTCAGTAGGTGCAGACTATGAGTACCTTGTTATTGAGCCGTATTCGTTTTGTTTGCTAGCGGCGGAGAAGAAGAGTTGATAGTTGTTAGTTGACAGTTGACAGAAGAGAAAATAGATTTTTCCTGTCAACTGTCAACTAACAACTATCAACCTACTCTAATCACTAATCTGCTCCATCTGTCTTCGCTCTACTCACCGCGTAGGCGCCAACTTTATTACCGGTTTCTAATCCTTTTTCACAATCACTGCGATAGTGGATACCTCCGTACATTCTGGAGATAGATGCTTCTTTCGCCATAGCATCATATTCCTTTGCTCTGGAGGGTACAATATGACTCAGAATGGTGGCTGCCGCAGCACTGAATGTTGAGTGTCCGGAAATATATGCAGGGAAATTCGGCAAACCTGTGAGTGTTTTTATTTCAGGATTGAGCTGACTGGGTCTGGGATTGAAATAAAAAAACTTGGTATCCCAACATACAATTGCAGCATCCATCATTGCCATATTCAGCAATGCCATATTTCTTGCCCAACGCACTTCGCTAAATCCTTGTTTGATAAAATCTGCATCTGCAATGGCACCCCAATGTCCGGGAGGCGTAGGTGTGGCAATACCATCCGCCCAAAAATGGGTGATTCGAATTCTTTCCGGTGTCGGATTCTTTACAAAGTCTAGTATTTCTGCCAGTTCTTTTTTCATTTGTTCACTGGAAGTAGATGGTGGTGGACCCGGTCTTAAAGTAGGAGTCGTTGTTTCATCAAAAAGAAAAGGTCGAACATTACCAAAACCCGGTAACATAGGTGGACGTTTAGGTGTTTCCATACTGATCCATGGAATTTCACCACGTGCAACAGTATTAGTTTCCAAAGCAGTCCAGCTAGCTTGGTTACCTGCAGCAGCACCGGCTCTGTCAGCTCTTGCGCGAGTCGTGAATTTTTGTGCCACCAATCTGCCCAAAGCTTCTCCAGCCTCTATGTCGCTGCGGGTAGCAACACCTGCCATGATCTTGGAAAGTTTTTGTTCATCTGCTTTCTGTTGTATGAAAGCGATCTCACCCGGAAAAAGAAGCTTCATCATCTCAGCAGTAACACCTGCTAACACTGCATCCTCAGATGGATAAGAAGGCAGATCACTGGTAGGTAGTTTTGCTTTGATGGATGCATCTGTTTTATAAGGCGCAGGTCTGTTGTATAGTTTCTTATAATGCCAAGCAGCCACCAAAGCATCATACTGTGCTGCACTTACATACGCATAAGCTCTTGCAGCGTAAGGAGGATTAGCAAAAGGAAACAATGGATAGGCAAATGGATTGTTGGCACTTGGAAAAGGATAAGTACCATCTGCATTTTGATAAGGAGGCAAATTGTATTTTGATACCAATTGTCTCATCAACTCATTCCATCTCAACACACCACCCGCTCCCCAATATCTGATGCTTGCTTCCTGCGATGCGGTAAGATCACGCTGATAGCCTTTGATCTCATTGAGTTCTGCAATATAACCCGGAGTAGTAATCGCAGCAGGTGCAGCCACAGGAAATTCTGTTGGACCGGTTAATAAGACAGGTTTCCAGATGCCGGCATCAATATCAGTTTTATTGGGCGCCAGCAAAGGAGCATTATCAGTTGTATTAGGAGCATCTTTTGAACACGACAGCTGCAGCATCAAAAAGATGACCAAGAGTAAAAAGGATAGATTCTTTTTCATGATTTATTTTTTTGAAGTGTCAGCCTTTTTTTCTGTTTTCTTTTTTGGTGTGAAATCCAGAATATAGAAAACGCCTCCTCCTATATTGGAAGCTTGTCCCATATTCCTACCACTCAATGTTGCATTGGCATTGGCGATGAGTGATAATCCATCTACACCTTTCAGGTTGTACTTAAAATTGACTCCCAGCATGGTTGCATTCATTCTGTTGCTGACAAATGGCATATTGTTTCTCGTGATATCAAAACCTCCGAGTGTGGTCCATTTGTTCCATACAGCTTCTGCAATGAGTCTGCCGGTTCTGTAACCCGCTCGAATATTTATGGAAGAAGCATCGGGCATGGCTACTTCATTGGTTTGGTGTAACTGCGTAGTATAATAGAGTTCTCTGTCTAAGGTTACTTTATCTCTTACCACATATGTTCCGGAAACGGTTGCAAACCATGAGCCGATTTGATAGTCAGCCATGGCTCTGAGCGAAAGCGTTTTACTGCGCAATCCTATTGAAAAAGGTAAGAGATCCGGTGTATAATCTGATACCGGTAAAGAAACTCCACCAATTGCATAAAACGCCAATACACTTTTGCCGAAGTCTTTTTCATAGGGCATCCACTTTACCCAAAGCGAAAGATCTTGTAATCCACTTAGCCCACTGAATGTTCCAGTTGATGCTTTTGTTTTGATATAAGGCAACCCGAATAATACATTTAGTTTATCAGATACCCCATAGTTACCCATGTAGGCAATAGTAGTGGTAGAAACAGTACCCAGATTGAGATTGTTTCTTTTCAAAGTACCTTCCCAATATTGATCCCAGCTACTGTAGTTGTACATCAAACCACTACAGTAATTATTCTTTGCCATCATAATCCCATCAATCTCTGTTTGTGCTTTTGATGGAATACATGCAGCCATTGTTATGATCAGCAAGCATGTAATACGATGAATGCTTGTTTTGATTATTTGCATGATGAATAGTTTTGTTGTGAAAGACTATTGGGTTGACAGTTGTTAGTTGACAGTTGACAGAAGAGAAATTGCTTTCCTGTCAACTGTCAACTAACAACTATCAACTAAAACCTGAGACTCATCCCCACATTCACTGCCAAATCAGCAAATGCGGCATCTCCCTGTGCGTAAACTCCGGTGATTTTTGTTCTTTGCTTGTCTGCATAGCTCTGTGTACGGCTTCTCACTACCGCTACAGGAACATAGGCATAGAGATTCAACTTTTTTACTGAATAAGTGATCCCTGGTTCGATGGAATTAACATAACCAGGTCTACGGAATCCATAACTGCCGCCGATGAGATCGGAAGAAGGAACAGCTTCATGTCTGTAACCTGCTGAGAAAGTAAATCTATTCACTGTGTAATTTGCTCCAAAACGAATCATGTATTGATCAGGTACACTCATCACATCACTACCATATTGGATAGCTGTTGTGGATGTTGTTCCTCCTCTTGCCGTAGAAACACCGTTATGCTCTCTGGGATTTAGCAGATAAAAGAAATTACCATACAAACTGAGTTGTCTGTTGATGGTTTGAAATGCATTGATCTCTGTCGTGAATCCTGTTCCACCATCACCCAACTGTATCGACTGATCTACAGGACCTAATACTTTTGCACCCGTGTTCGTATAAAAATGATCCATCACACGATAATCGCCGGTAGGTAATTTGATACCCAGTCCCGCTTGTAAAGCAAACTTCTTTCCTTTCGCCGGATCCGTCACCCAATAGTAACCCGACACCCTTGCATCACCCAAACCGAAAGAACTAGTAAGGTGACGTGCAGCTCCTCCATGTTCGTATAAAGAAGTACGTGTATTAGAGATCATAGGAATGCTGAATGCCATTGACCATCTGCTATTGAATACACGAATCAAACTCATATCAACAGTTACATTGTTATTGATGACCTGTGTATTGTTCGCAATACGATGTTTTTGTTCTGCGGTTCCTACATAGTGGCGAAAAGAATTAAAATAGCGGGTATTCAGGTTGAGTGTCCATTTACTGGGAACTGTATCAGAACCCTTGTGATCAATGGTACACATACCACCCACACCACGTATGGCTACACAACCTTGCGAGTTGGCATCAGTATATACAAGAAATGAAAAGAATACTATAAAAATTAAAGATCTCATTGTTTTGGTTTTAGGCATAGCAATGAATCACATGCTACATGTGTAATCCATTCAATTGCTATTTGTCTGTTATCGTTATTTCTTCATTTTAAGTCTGTCAACGATGAGTCTGCCGACACGTTGACCTAAATCGGTACTAACAATACAGGAATTGTGAAAATGAATGCCACCATAAAACCTAGCCCAGTTATTCTCTTCAGCTGCATGTCTGAATGATTTGAACGAACGATTGGGTATGCCAAATTCCAGTTCAGTAGAATCAGTATAAGCAAAATTATCTCCAAATACACTTGTCAGTGCTTCTGCAGCAGCTGATGAGATCGTGGAATGTCCGCAAGTATATTCCGGGAAAGCAGGAGTTTGTAAATAAGGTCTCCAGTTGGGATCAATGTACTCATTGATAATCGTTTCCGGACGTGCAGTATTGTATTTATACTTCACATACCAAGACTGAATAAATGCATCAAATAAAGCAATGGATGTTTTGGCTACTGCATATACATGTGTAGCAAAATCTGCATTGGCTTTTTTTCCGGCAATCCCTACAATACTCATCCAGTGACCTGAAGGTGAGAATTTTTTACTGCCAAACATCACATGGCCGGTTACATTCATTTTAAATGGATTATCATCCCAAAATTCTGCAATATGTTTCTGCTCTGGTGTCAAGCTGTCAATGGCATTTTTTATGGCTATTACTTCCTGATAGTACTTGCTTTTTTTATCTGACATATTAAAAATCGGTGGCGCCGGCGGATCAAAAATTCCGGCACTGTCTATCACCAAAGGTCTTATTTCATGCCAATGAGGTTCAACCGCAGTGGCATACATAGGAGGCGTGGGCACCCAGCGACCGGGTATTTTTTTCACAGCATATTTTTCTGCTCCGCGAGTTTCGAGATAATTATCTTTCTTACTCCAACGGATGATATGCATGCTGATACTGTCAGCCAGTTTTCTTGATGCCTCTTCCATTTTTTTACTCAAGCCCTTGTCTCTGGCTACTTGTAGAATACTGTCTTCATACAATTTCAAACTTCCTTCCGGAAAAGTAACCGACTCTCCTACTTTCATATACGCCAGTAAAGTGGCCAACTCAATATCTGCTTCTGTATCAATAGCAGAGATATTGGGTTGTTGAAGTCCCTTGAGTTGTCCGCCCAAAGAAGCATACTGATCTGGATAAGCAGCAGCAATTACTTCATACGCTGCAATAGCAGCATAAGCGTAGTTGCGTGATGCGACCATGGGTGGAAAATTATTTCCCATCACCACGGTATTTAATTCGTGAACAGTATGACTAAAAAGGGCAGGATCATGTAGGAAATTCTTGTACTCAGTTGACTGCTTACATGACTGAATGCATATAAGCAGCATGAGCCCACCTAAGAGCTTTTTCATAAAACGGTTTGTAAAATAAAATCAGATAAAAAAAGAGTATGCTTAATGAACCATCATTAAGCCTGAGGTGGACGTTCTAAACGATTTACATAATCAGACAAATAAGCGGTTTCCTGATTCACAACATGAACCTGACGCAGGTTAGCATCCCTAAACTGCCAGGAAAAAGAATGATCCCCGGTAAAGTCCAGAATAGAGAATTTCAGAACCGTATGCTGATTGGAAGATTTTTGAGTATTGTTCGCATTGGTATAATCGCCTGCTAAGCGGAAAAAATCATCCCGCGCATTTCTGATACCGATCTTTTGAATATTCGGTACGCACAATAATTCCAATGAGTCTTTATAGAAACGTCTTTTTACAAAATGATAGGTGATGCCATTGATATCCACTTCTCCCGATGCATTTTCAAACTGTTCCGAATTACTACCATAAGGTGTGCTGGCTGGAACTTTGATGTGCAATAGCATGGCTTCATCGTAAATATCATCATAGAGATTTGCTTGAAATGCCTTATCAGAAGCTGTTTCCATATAATTCAACAGCATTCTGTAACCGCCCAAACTAAAGAGCAGTAAACTGAGGGATACTATCGTAGCAAGCCTTTTCAACCCATTAAAAATAATTGTTTTTACTGAACTACCAAGGTTTTTTTATCAGGTCCGATACCGGTTAGTGTTAGTTTTTTCCAGTGTTTGGGTAATACCGATTTGATCTGTGTAATGCCCTTGGAAGTAATATCGATCCCTCCAAAACCCATCAAAACACTTTGTAAAATACCTCCAGCTCCCGTTGCGAAATATGGGTTGGTACCTCCTTTGGTTTCTGCAATGACCCTAAATGGAGGATTGAGATTCGGCTCATAGGATTCTTTGAAGAATTTTAAAGCTTTATCCGCATTCCCCAAACGGGCGTACAGCAGTGTAAAAATGGCTTGTGTCATGGCCGGTGTACCCTCATTGGGTACTCTTGTTTCATAATATTCCAGATCCTTCAATACTTGCTTGGGATCCGATACCTCTTTTAAAGGATAGGCCAACAGATTCACATCCCCCTGTTTAATACCTTCTCCCTGATAAGTAGCATGTTCTCTGGTAACACCGTTCTCCATTTTTAAAATTGGAATATTCTGCGCTACATGCAGCCAGTCTGCATCTGCTTTTACGCCAATCAATGCAGCCGCTTCTGTTGCATAGTTCAATACTGCTTTGGCTGCGGCATTGGTCCAGGCATTATTGTCAACGTTCTCTGCCCATTCATCTGCAGCTACTACATTTTTGATATCATATTTGCCCGCACCATTTCTCTCTACCCTACTTGCCCAAAAATCAGCGGTTTCTTTTAAGATTGGCCAGCCTCTTTCTTTCAGCCACTCTTTATCCTGTGTGACACAATAATAATTCCAGGCAGCAATCCCCACACATGCGGTGATATGGTGTTCAAATGGTCCACTCAACGCCCACACAGGTGTTTCTTCTACACCGGTAGCTGCACTTTCCCAAGGAAACATGGCTCCTTTATAACCATGACTGAATGCATTCTTTTTAGCAGCCGCCAATCGATTGAATCGATACTCCACCATACTTTTAGCCATAGCAGGTTGTAGCACCAGCAATGCCGGATACATCCATAATTCCGTATCCCAAAACACATGCCCATTGTATCCCAATCCACTCAATCCCATTGGGGATGGACTGTAATCTGTTCCTTCACGCGCAAAAGAATACAAATGATACATCATGCTGTGAATATCCTGTTGCGCTTGTGGATCACCTTCGATCTGGATATCGCTTTTCCAAAGTTCTTCCCAGGCTTTTCCGTGAAACGACAGTAAACGATCTCTGCCTTCCAGTTTGGCAAAAATGGTCATACGCTCTGCTTCATTCAATGCATCATCATGATGAGCACTGGTAATAGAAGATCCTGCAACCGAGTAGCGATAAGTGTTTCCGGCTTTCAAGGTTTTATTGAATTTCATCAAGTGCATGTTATTATCCCACATTTCATGTATCACACGCGGCTCTTCACCATGCTTCTCTGAAAAAAGAAAAGTATTCGATGCACACATCAATAGTTTTCCTGTCGGACTCTTTGCTGATGAAGTAAGTAGGCTGATGGTCACATGTGGACGATCAATTTCATTGTAATAGTTCTGAACATCTTTTAGCGCATCAGGGGCTTCCATCACACTCGCTGCATTGATCAGGATATCTTTTTTTGCCTGTATCGTCACATCCATCAGTACCGTAAATGGAAGATGGCGTAAGGAATAATAAGAATAGGTTACTGTAGCTTTATCACTATAATCAAAAGAGCAGGTAAAAGATGCTTTTTTCATATCCAATTCCTGCTTCATATTGCTTACCTCCGATGCTGTGATATTTCTGCCATCAATTCCCAGTTGCATGTTCAACAAATTGAAACTGCGGAGAAAATTACTCACCCTGCCACGACCATACTGATCATATGCACCCGCCAATACCACTTCCTTTACTTTGAAGGGTTCAGGAGAGGAAACAATGCCAATCATACCATTGGCTACTGTTACTCCATAGTAATTAGAGGGTGTTACGGAAGATACGGTGAGCTTCCATGGATCCTGAGATTTTACTGGTGCAATTCCAATAAAAAAGATTAGCAGGTAAATCAAGTGCAATCGTTTCATAATGCTTATTTTGCAAGTACTGACGTCTGCTCAAATTTATTCTAAAACCCTGTATGAAACATATTTTTATTATCGCAATCGTTTGCGTCTTCGGGCTGGCCTGTTCTCAATCTACCAGCTTACTGCAAGAGGTAGATCCTGAAAAATCAGGGTTGCAATTTTCCAATACCATCATTGAAAACCAAGAACTGAATGTACTGAATTATGAATACATCTATAATGGTGGCGGCGTTGGCATTGGCGACTTTAATAATGACAGCTTACCGGATATTTACTTCACAGGTAACAGAACCCCCAATAAACTTTTTCTGAATAAAGGGAATTTGAAGTTTGAAGACATCACTGAACAAGCGGGTGTGAGTGGCAATGGGAAATGGAGTAAAGGAGCCAGTATCATTGATATCAACAATGATGGGCTATCGGATATCTATGTTTGTGCAGCTGTTTTATCAGATAGCAATGCCAGAAAAAATCTCTTGTATGTGAATCAGGGAGTAAATGCAACAACCGGCATCCCTGTATTTAAAGAAATGGCGAAAGAATATGGACTGGATGATGTATCGAATACCCATATGGCTGCTTTCTTCGATTATGATAATGATGGAGATCTCGATGTATATCTTTTGGTGAATGATCTTGACGGTACTTATCCGAATGAATTTCGCCCCATTCGTAAAGATGGCAGTTGGCCTAATACAGATAAGTTGCTAGAGAATCGATTCGACTCTACACTTCAACACCCCGTGTATACAGATGTTTCAGCAAAAGCAGGTATTTTGATTGAAGGTCATGGTTTGGGTGTGAGTATTGCTGATATCAATCAAGATGGATGGAAAGATATTTATATCAGCAATGATTACTTATCCAATAATATTCTCTACATCAATAATAAAAACGGAACCTTCACTGATCAATGTGCCACTTACTTGAAACATACCAGTAAGAACGCCATGGGTAATGATATTGCAGACATCAATAATGACGGTTTAGCTGATATCATTGAAACAGATATGATGCCCGCTGATAACTATCGACAAAAAATGATGCATTCGGATATCAGTTATCAGACATTTCAAAACAGCGATCGTTATGGATATATGTATCAGTATCCAAGAAATACTTTACAACTGAATCAGGGATTGATCTCACAAAAGAATGATTCACTACGTAGACCAGCATTTAGCGAGATCGCTTATTTCAGTGGTGTAGCACATACCGACTGGAGTTGGGCGCCTCTTCTTTTTGATGTCAATAATGATGGATGGAGAGACTTGTTTGTTACAAACGGACTTCCCAAGGATATGTCAGATAAAGATTTCATGTCGTACAGAAGCAATGCTGTAGCCAATGCGCCGCTTGAAGAAGTATTAAAACAATTACCTGTGGTAAAAATCAGCAACTATGTTTTTCAAAACAATGGAGATCTGAGTTTTACCGATCGAACCAAGGAATGGGGAATTGATTTCCCTACATTTTCAGCAGGGATGGCTTATGCAGATCTTGACGGAGATGGTGATTTGGATGTTGTGATCAACAATACCAATATGCCTGCTACATTATTAGAGAACAAAGAACGCCAGCAAAAAGAGCCTTCAAATTTTATTCGTATCGGGTTAACCGGTACCGCTCAAAATATTTCCGGTTTAGGTGCATGGGTACATGTGTACGCAAAAGGTATGCATCAGGTAATTGAACATTCGCCCTATCGTGGTTATTTATCTACCATAGAAAACACCCTTCATTTTGGTATCGCGGATCATACCAGTATTGATTCTATTCGTGTGATATGGCCGGATGGCACATCAGAAATAAGAAAAAATATACCAGCTAATCAGATCCTTCGTTTTTCAATAAGCAATGCCGGTCTTTATGATCAAGCTTCACCTGCTGCAACAATGACTTTATTTGAAGATATTACTGCTGCCAGTGGTGTGAACTATGGATTCTCTGAAGTTGACTTTATTGATTTTGATATCCAACGTTTATTATTACACAAGCTCACACAATATGGTCCCTCTCTTGCCGCCGGAGATTTGAATGGAGATGGGAAAGATGATTTTGTTGTGGGTGGAGGTTCTCCTTTTCATGCATCTACTTTTATTCAGGGTGCAAATGGACGTTTTACAAGAAACTATTTACCCGGTTATAAAAGTCCGCAATACCAAGATGATGCAGGTATTAGTTTATTAGATGCTGATGGTGATGGCGATCTGGATATTTTCATTGTTTCAGGTGGTGCAGAAAATCAACCTCAGACGAAAGCTTATACCGATCATTTCTATCTCAATGATGGCAAGGGGAATTTTACAGAACTCACGGCTGACTTTACCAATAATCGCACTACTAAAAGTTGTATCAGTGCTTTTGATTATGATCAAGATGGGGATCTGGACCTCTTTATAGGCGGAAGGGTGATACCCGGAAGGTATCCGATGCCTACCAATAGTTTTATCTACAGAAATGATTCTGAGAAAGGTAAAGTTGTGTTCACAGATGTTACGTCCAAAGTAGCCCCTGATCTTTTGAATATTGGTATGATTACAGCTGCTTTATGGACTGATGCTGATGCAGATGGTAAAACCGATCTTTTACTAGCTACTGATTGGGGGAGCATCCAATTATTAAAAAATACGGGTACCGGTTTTAAGAAAACCAATACTTCCCTTACCGCCTTTACCGGATGGTGGAACAGTCTTGTTGCAGTTGATTTGGATAATGATGGTGATATGGATTATGTAGCGGGCAATTATGGACGCAATGGTTTTTTACAGGCTTCTGAACAATACCCGCTAAAAGTATACGCCAAAGACTTTGATAACAACTCCAGCTTAGATGTTGTATTCAGCCATTGGCTACCCAGTATTATTTACGGTGAGAAAAAAGAATATCCTGTTGCAGGAAGAGATCTGATATTGAGAGAAATGAGCGTATTAAAAGAGCGTTTCCCAAATTATGCCGGATATGCTAAAACAGAAATGACCCAATTATTTTCACCGGAAGTATTAAAAGATGCCTATCAATTAAGCGCGAATTATTTACAAAATTGCTGGATTGAAAATAAAGGATCCTTAAACTTTGAAATGCATGCTTTACCTGCTGCTGCACAAATGGGACCTGTATACGGAATCATCGCACGAGATCTTGATATGGATGGGAGAAAAGATTTGATACTTACCGGTAATGAGTATTCGATGGCTCCCTATCTTGGCAGACAAGATGCGTTGAATGGTTTGGTACTATTGAATAAGCAGAACAATGTATTTGAAGCCCAATCAATAGCAGCATCCGGTTTTTATACACCTGCCAATGGAAGAAGCTTGGTGGAACTGGTCATTCAGAATCGTTTAAGCGTTATTGCAGGGCAAAACAGAGACATGCTTAAGATGTTCAGTTTACAAAATAATAACGGTTCTTTTGTAAAAGTGAATCCACTTGAAACACATGCAATCGTTTATTTAAAAGATGGAAAGAAAAGAAAAGAAGAGTTTAGTTGGGGACAAGGCTTTCTTTCTCAATCTACAAACTATATGCATTTGAATCCCAGCATAGCATCAGTTGATATTTTTATAGGTACTAAAAAAAGCCGAACACTAAAACCCTGATACTTATGAAAATTCATTATCAGCTTTGGTCTTTTCTTTTGCTTGCGGTAACTGCTGTTACAATTGGTTGTCACCCCCCCAAGGAAAGAGACCTCACTAAGCTCCAGGAACTTCAGTATCAGTGCGTACAGCATCTCACCGATGTGATTGTGTATGATATCGTAAATCCACCTGTAGCCAGCAGAATGTATGCATATAGTACCCTTGCTTATTATGAAGCACTGCAACCTACCGATCCCTCTTATGCAAGTTTATTACCTAAGCTTCATGGATTTGCAGAGCTATCGCTTACTGATACCAACCAGCGACGTGATTATAGGCTATCTGCTGTCATTGCATTTATGAAAGTGGCGGAAGCTTTGGTGTTTTCAAAAGATAGTATCAGAGCAGCGCGAGAAGAATTAGTAGATTATTTCAGTGATCTGGATCAAGAAGTATATACCAATTCCATTGGTTGGGGTGAAACAGTTGCTAATACTATTTTGGGGAGGGCTTCTAAAGATGGATATAAGCTAACACGCGGTATGCCAAAATTTAGCGTACTGAAAGAAACAGGCATATGGCAACAAACGCCGCCTGATTATGAAGAAGCTGTTGAACCCAACTGGAGATTGATTCAACCTCTTTTATTAGACTCTGCTTCACAATTCAAACCTGTTAGACCACCAGCTTATAATATGAATGCTTCCAGTCAGTATTATAAAGAAGTGAAAGAAGTATATGATATAAGTCAGCACCTTACAGAGGAACAGAAACTGATCGCCCGTTTTTGGGATGATAATCCTTTTGTTTCAGAACACAAGGGACATTTAACCTATGCCAATAAAAAAATGACCCCTGTAGGTCACTGGATGGGTATTACAGGAATATTGAGTAATCAATCAAAAAAAACGACACTGGATATCGCACGGGTTTATGCATTAACAGCTGCTGCTATTTTTGACGGATTCATTTCAACATGGGAAGAAAAATACACCAGCAAAACCGTTCGCCCGGTAACAGTAATCCGTGAATATTTTGCTTCTGAATGGAATCCTATTTTACAAACACCTCCTTTCCCGGAATATACCAGCGGACATAGTGTTATTTCAGCTGCCGCCGCATCTGTTCTTGCTGCAGTATTTGGTAATAACACAGCTTTCAGGGATACCACAGAATTACCCTATCTTGGATTGGAAAGAAGTTTCAGTTCATTGCAGGCTGCTTCTGACGAAGTAAGTATGAGTAGAGTTTATGGTGGTATTCACTATCGTTCAGCGGTGATGAATGGACAAAAACAAGGTCAGCAAATTGGTGATTATTTTATCGGCACTTTCTTAAAATAAATATTGAAATAGCATTAAGAGTCTTGACTCTATTGATTTTGTTTCAACCTAACCAGTATTTTTGTGTAGCAAAAAAATGAAGAGATTTTATGAAGCGTTTTTTTTATGTGGTTATCGTATTGGGAATTTTAGCAACAGGTATTGGATTTTTTCTACCATCAAATCAAATGAAAAGTATGACTGCTAATGCTACTACACCCTTTGATGGAGTTTCAAGAGTAATCGTCAATAAACATTATTGGAAAAACTGGTGGCCCGGTACAGTACTTAATGATAGTACCTTGGTATTTGAGAATACTGAACTGCATATTGATATGTTATTACTCAATGGCTTTAAAGCAAAGTCGTTGAATACAAATATTCCTGCTTTTCTAGATCTACAAGCTATTGCTACGTACAATTCTGAAACAGCTTTGACATTCAATACAAGCTTTAGCTTCTCTAACAACCCTTTTATTAGACTTTATCAGTACATATTGTATCGTTCCGAACAAAAAAAGTATGAGCAACTATTCAAGAACCTAAGTCTTTCTTTTTCCAATGTGAAAAGAGTGTATGGATTTGATATCCAAATGGGAAAAGTACCTAATGCTTATTATGTATCAGTAAAAACCTATCTGGATCATTATCCAACAACAGAAGAAGTATATGCGAGTATAGGTGAGGTCACAAATTTTATTCAATCACAAAATAGCAAAGTGATGAATGAACCTATCTTTAATGTTTTTAAAGAAGCAGAAAATAAATACCTGTTAATGGTTGCTGTAGCATCTGATCGAGAAATACCTACGCAAGGAAAGTTTCTTCAGAAGAATATGATGCTAGGCAATATCGTGGTTGCAGGAGTGAAAGGAGGCTACGACGCCATCAATCAATGTAAAGAAGCTGTTCAGTTTTATGTGAGCGACTTCAGAAAAGTGTCTCCGGCTATTGCATTTGAAAGATTGATCACCAATAGGCTACAGGAAAAAGATAGCAGCAAATGGATCACTACGATCAACTATCCTGTATTTCAATAATCTATTAATTCTCACCTAATACAAGCATCGTATCATTATTGCGTGCGAGTATATACGCCTGCTTGCCTGCAATTTGAATCGATCTGATATTCCGTACTTGTCCTTTTACTCGAGCCGGTTGTTTGGATGACAACAGCATACCTTTTCCTTTTTGGTATTGTAGTAGATTTCCAAAATCAGCATCCTGTCTACCAATCTCAACATTATTGCTATAAAAGTTGCCAAAAGTCATCCATTGTATACCATTTGGCGATGTTATTTTCTGTATGGCTCTGAGCTGACTAAATTGGGTTTCATTGGGCAAAGGGCTAGCGGTAAATGACCCATTACCTTCATTGATGAGTAGCATGTGATCAAAACAGTTCGCTTCCAATTGGAAAGCTTTTTCAAATTTTTGCGGTGCAAATAATTCCTTTAATTCAGCTTTGGCAAAATCAGCAGCATAGAGATATTTTTTCCTGATCGCAGGTATCGATTTCTCCAAGATCATCTTACTAACAAAAGGTATTTCTTTTCCATTGACATAATAAGTCATAAGTTGCTCTACCCTACCATTGTCATCAAAATCATTCATATACATACGAACAGGCGCTTGCGATGAAGCTTTCACCCGACTATTGCGACCAAAATTACCCGCAAGAATATCTATATCTCCATCTCCATCGATATCATCTGCATAGATGGATTGCCACCATCCTTTGAGTGTTGTGATATTTTGCTTTACATATTGTTGTCCATTTCTGATAAAGGCATCAATACCTCCCCAAGTATATGCCAACAATAGATCTTTCTGTTGATCATTGTTCATGTCCACCCACTGAGCAGATGTTACCATACCCGGATTCATCAATTCATTGCTATATGCTGCTGTTACATCCTTGAAATTACCATATCCATCATTCAATAATAAATAAGAACGTGGTGGCATACCATAGGCCCAAGTAATAGAGCGGCCTGCAAAAAAGAGATCCATAAACCCATCTCCATTGATATCATGCGCCACCACTTTGCTCTGTGTATTCATACCTCTGGGAAATGCAAATTCCTTTTTACGCAGATTACCTCTTCCATCATTCAGGTATAATAATGGTTCCAAGTGTTCATCATCTTCATAATATTCATTACCTCCCGTTGCAATCACAAGATCAATTGCCTGATCATTGTTGACGTCTACCCAAACAGCATCCACATTTTCCCACATCGTATCTTTTTCCAATGAAGACTGTACAGAGCGTATAAATTTTCCTTGCTTTGTTTGAAGGAACAATCCATTCTTACCTCCTTTCGATGCACCAACAAATACATCATCCAAACCGTCTTTATTGATATCGGCCACAGCCAATGCCGGGCCCTCTGTTGAAAGCATATGCGGAATCAAAGGCTCTCTATCAAATTCATTGAATACATTTTCTTCATGCAAAAATTGTAAGCCTGTTATGGAAGTGATATCCTGCAGTGAAGCAGCTCCATCATTTTGATGTAATCGTTGATTAAAATCAAATAAAGGCAAACCTTTGGTATATTTTGCTTGTAAGGTTTTGCCTTTGGTAATTTTTATGGTCTGATACGTTCGGTCCGGCCATATCAATAAAGCAGAATCGGGCTGTATATTGTTCAACCCTGCTAGCAATGGTAACTGCATGCTAGATAGAAATCCTCTTACAGGATAATGCTCAAAGCTCTGCACTTGTGCTTGGGTATAGATCAATAATTTTGCTCCAATCGCGTTTCGATTCAACGGATCACCTTCCAGTTGGAGTTTTAGATAATTCTGAGCAGTACTATCGGTATTGGTTTTATTTTCATAGATCAATACCGGATCATTGATATTGTTCACTACAACATCAAGATCCCCATCATTGTCTAGATCAGCAAAAACAGAACCATTGGAAAAAGTGGGCAGGTTACCTTTAATACTATCGGTGATATTATTAAACTGTAGTGAGCCCTTATTCCTGAAAAACTGATTGGGCAATTTGATTTCGGGAAACTTACTGATCAATGACAGATCCTTGTCTTGAAGTGTATTGTTTTTTAGTTTATCCTGCAACTCGCCTCCTGATACATAATTAATGTAATCAATGTCATTCATACGCTTGGGGATACCATTGGAGACAAACAAATCTTTGAGTCCGTCATTATCAAAATCCATCCACAAAGAAGCCCAGCTCCAGTCTGTTGCATGAATGCCTGCATATTGACCTACTTCACTGAAATATCCATTTTTTCTGTTGTACTGAAGATTATTACGTGCATACTGGTGCGTATAGCCGTACTGTAATTTTTGTTGGAAAATATTATAATCATCTTCTGCCATTGATCGCTTCAACATATATTGATCATAAGGCAACATATCCATAGAAATGATTTCCGGATAAGCGTCATTATTAATGTCTGCAACATCAACTCCCATCGTAAACTGACTCGTATGCATCAACTGCTCTGATCCTTGCTCGGAAAAACTGCCATTTTTTTGATTGATATAGAGATAATCATTCTCATGAAAATCATTGCCTACATAGATATCAGGCCAACCATCCAGATTGATATCGCCAACCACTACACCCAATCCATATCCGATCTTACTTCCATTGATCCCTACTTCTTTGGTTACATTGGTAAATCGTTGAATGGTATTTCCTTTTGCATCTTTACGCTGATCATTGCGATAAAGTCTTTGTCCGGCCAATGAATCGTACGTATTCAAAAAATTAGCACGCGGCGCATAATTACCATCATGATTCACTGAGTGATTGAGTAGGAACATATCCAAATCCCCATCACCATCATAATCCAAGAAAGCAGATTGCGTACTAAATCCGGAAAAATCCAACCCATATGCCGTTGCTTGATCTTCATAAACAGGTATTCCATCTTTCCCAATTCCAGTGCATACCAACAATTGATTTTTTCCTTTGAGGGTTTTGTAATTACCAACTCTACAAACATAAATATCCAATAAGCCGTCATTATTGATATCTACCACAGACACCCCTGTACTCCAAGCCCCATCGGCAGGAATACGGGCTTCTTGCGTAACATCCTTGAATTGAAGCTTACCGGTATTGAGGTATAGCTTATTGTTTTCTTGATTGGCAGCAAAAAACAAATCAGTTAACCCATCATTGTTAAAATCGCCTGCTCCAACTCCTGCTCCGTTATAATAGTACATATAAGAAAACAGGTTAAAGGAAGTAGATGGGTGTAGGGTATTACTAAAATGAATACCCGTACGTTCATGATCTGCAATTTCAAATAAAGGTGCTTGTTCTTTTCCTTTACAGCCTATGCCGATCATTACCAACAGGAAAAATCCGGTATATATCGATCTCATATTCATTCCTTTCATTTTACCTGTTTTTTATCGGACTGGTGGCTGATATAATAACACACAGGCGTATCATTATTACGTGCAAACAGAATGGTATTTCTATTTTTTTGTTGAATCATAGTGATATCTCTTACCTGTCCTTTTACAGACAAACCAGATACAGTTGCCACTTGGGGTTCAAAAACATTATTTCCTTTGTTGATCAAAACATGTCCATAAGATGCATCTACACTACAAAACTGTGGCAGAAGATCAAAGAAATTACCAGCCATGATGAGGTCATTTTTCCCATCCTGATTGACATCTGTAATCAAAGATGCATGTACCGAAGACAATTGTACCATATAAGGCAATGCCATGATTTCAAACTGCCCTTTCCCGTTATTGATGGCTATTGAATTAGCAGCATTATTTACGGTGAGTAGTTTGGCGTCTTTCAGTCCCTCTTTAAAAATCTGTTCAATAGTTTTATCTGCAAAATCTGAATGTTTAAGATTTGATTTTTTTAAGGATGGGATCTGATCTGTAATATCTTTTTTCAGGAATACCGGCACATCTTTTTTCTGAATACTCTGACTAAAAATTTTATCAACTGTAGCATTCTGATCAAAATCTTTGATCCAGAGATTCACCGGATTTTCAAAAGTAGGTCGCATGTAAAAATTCTGACCGATATTTCCCAGCACCAAATCAGGATAACCATCCCCATTCAAATCTCCTACCGATAAAGATTGCCACCAACCCAGTTCCTTTTCAAGTCCGCTTGACAATTCCTTACACTGACCTTTCGAGAAACTGAAAATTTTGGGTGACATCCATTCTCCTGTAATGATCAGTTCATTTTTCTGATCACCATTCACATCCACCCATGCTGCACCTGTTACCATACCTAATTGATAAAGGAGCGGAGCCATCTTTTCAGTTACCTCTGTAAACTTCCCTGCTCCATCATTATGATATAAATAGCTTCTAGGCGAAATACCATAATTCTGTGGTTCACTTCTGCTGCCAACAAACAGATCCATTTTACCGTCTGAATCATAATCTAAGGCAATGGCAGCACCCGCATTGGTATGACTCAGCGGAAAAGTACCCGATTGTAATGTGAAATTGCCCGTACCATCATTGATATACAATTGATGCTGGTATTTTTCAGAAGATGCAGGAACAAAGTTTCCTCCCCCACCTACAAATAAATCCATGTCACCATCTTGATCAGCATCAAAGAAGATGGCTGCAGTTACATCATTGAAAGTAAATTTCTCAAAATCTGCCACTTTCTTTTTTACAAAACCTTGTGCTGTTTGCAAATACAATTGAGATGGTTGTCCAACAGCGCCCCCCAGAAAAATATCTTCCAATCCATCTTTATTGACATCTGTCACCGCTGTTTTGGGGCCCTGTTTAGAGAGCATAAATGGAATATTCCTCTCCTGATAAAAATCGATATGCTCATCTTCCTTGTGTGCATCAAATGAATAGTTGATCTGAGACAATAAAGTTTCTTTTGAAACCAATTGTTCCGGCTGCCAAGACCTTACTTGAACGCTATCATAATATATATGCTGTAAACTATTCACTGTAACATTAGTAAACGTATAGATGCTGTTATTCGGCCATTGTATCTGTATGGAATCAATCTTATGATTACCGATTCCAATGGTTTGTTTGTATTCTACAGATGACTGAAACCCTTTACTCGGAATTAATTCGCGCGTGATCAATTGATCACCTGCATATACTTTGATTTTACTGCCAATTGCAAACGGGTTTTTGTCTTTATAATGCAATTGTAAAGCGATATAGCCATTACTAGAATCATCATTACTGGTATTCTTGTATACCAGTGCATCTTGATTCACATTATTAATGATCAAATCAAGATCACCATCATTATCGAGGTCTGCATAAGAAGCGCCATTGGAGAAAGTAGGTTGATCAAGACCCCATTCATTTTCAGCATCCCTGAATTTTAGGTTGCCCAAATTCTTAAATGCTTTATTAGGAATGGGAACAGATGGCATTTTATCGATAACGGTATTCACTTCTTCTTTTTTGCCTTTCAATACCATCTGATTCACCACATCATTGGCAAAGAAGTCTATAAAATCCTGATCGGTTACATCGCGATAGATACCGTTACAAACAATGATATCAGATAAGCCATCATTATCGGCATCAAACATCAATGCGCCCCAACTCCAATCACTCGCAGCTACACCGCTAAAAAATCCGGTTTCTAAAAATCTTCCTTCACCATTATTGACTTGCAAGGCATTCTGGGTATACTGGTTATAAAAACCTTGGTCTTGCTTTAGTTTGAATACATCATAATTTTCAAAAGAAGTATTGGTCTTCAATCGATAATCATCGCCCGGCAACATATCTGTGGTAAAAATATCCGGCTTACCATCATTGTTGATGTCTTGTAGGTCAGCTCCCATCGATGAAAAGCTGATATGCTGTGTACGATTCTCTATTTCATCTTTAAACGTACCATCTCTTTGATTGATGTATAAATAGTCTTTTTCAAAAAAGTCATTGGATACATACACATCCGGATAGCCATCCAGATTTACATCACCAACTGTTACACCCAATCCAAAACTGATGATACTGCCATAGATACCGGCTTCTTTGGTTACATCGGTAAATTTTCCATTGTCGTTTCGCAATAAATGATCACCCCCACCTTTTAAGAATTCAGCATAAGGCGCTTGTGCATCGGGCACACTACGCATATTGGCATAGTTTAAAGAATTGACAGGTATCGGACTATTGTTCACCAAAAAACAATCCAAATCTCCATCCAAATCATAATCAAAGAAAGATGCATGGGTTGTATAACCATCATTGTCTAGTCCGTATTCAGCAGCTTTATCAGTGAATGTCAGGTTTTGGTTATTGATGTACAGTTTGTTTTTCCGTAATGCTTTATTGAGCATATTGCCGGCATTACACACATAAATATCCAGCCAGCCATCAGCATTGATGTCTACAAAGACAATTCCTGTACTCCATTCATTGTTATAAGTAATACCTGCTTGCTTAGTAATATCTTCAAATTTCAAATTCCCTTTATTCAGGTATAGTTTATTGCTGCTTTGATTAGCGGTAAAGAATACTTCGGGTAGCCCATCATTATTCAAATCACCTGTTGCTACACCACCGCCATTATAAAAATTACGGTACTTGAATACATTGAAAGATTCTGATTCTGTGAGTGTATTCTTGAAATTGATATTCGAATCAGACACCAATGCATACAGCGTCTTTTTACGATCATTCTTACAAGCTGTCATGCAAGCGCAACAAATAACTAGCAGCCAAAATGGATAACGTATCATAGCATGCTAAAATAGTATAAATACCGACTGATATTGTTGAAGCATAGCATAAAGTGAACATAAAAAGAGAAGCTTTGAGATTGGTTTGATGGCTAATAGTTCATGGCATATGGACTATGGACCATGGACCATGGTCTATATGCTATAGTAAAAGAAAGAGGCTGTATCACATTTGATACAGCCTCTTTGAGAAAATATGATCTATCTGAATTAGTAACCTACGTTCTGTTTCAGATTAGGATTAGATGCCAAGGCAGTAGTTGGGATAGGATATACTGCTTTATAACCTTCTGATGCGTTTGGTCTTTCTTCAACAGGAGCGTTGAATCTTCCGAAACGAATCATATCTGTTCTTCTGTGACCTTCGAGATAGAGTTCACGACCTCTTTCTGCCAATAAAACATTTAATGTTACTGCAGTAAGTGGAGTAGCACCTCTCAATGCGCGGATGCTGTTTACAATGGTCAACGGAGTCTCTGTGTTACCAACAGCAGAACCACCTCTTAATAATGCTTCAGCTTTCATCAGACGAACATCAGCAAAACGAAGGAATGGAAACTCATTCTGACTTCCCCATGCACCATCATTGATAGTTGCAGGGTCTAGTGGGAATTTGTTTACACGGATACCACTTGCTTCACCATTGAAGAAAATAGACGCAGTACGAGTAAAGATCAATGGGTTACCACTTCTGTCATACAAATCACCAATAGGATCTCCGATTACACCCGGCTCTTTAGGATTGCTAGCCTTAACAGGACCACGTGCTTGTCCAACAAGGAAACCAGCGTTTGCACCTACTAAGTTAGTATAGCCAGCCAATGGAGTTGATTTACGAACGTCAACATCTTCAAAGCTGTCATAGAATTGAGATAATGTCACGAAACCATTCCAGCTTGATGGACGTTGGTTATAGTGCCAGCTTTGAGCTGTTTGCCAAACCAAGTTCGCACCATTACCCGCTCTTGCATCACCTCCGGCCTTACGTACGAAGATGTTTTCTGAAGAAGCAGTACCATTGTTCCATTTGAAGTTATCCCAGTATTGAGGATCTAAACTCAGGTTCGGATTGTTAGCCACTAAATTGCAGTATTCAATCACCTTGTTCATATCTGCAGGTGCAAAAGTATAAGGACCGGCAGGAGAAGCAGGATCTTGCTTGTAAACAGCTTTGTTCAAATATGCTTTAGCTAATAAAGCCCATGCAGCTTCTTTTGTAACTTGACCACGAAGTGCTGGTGTAAAAGCAGGTAAAGCAGGAACTGCAGCTTCTAGTTCAGTAATAATGGCATCGATAGCAGCTGATCTGGTCAACACATCAGGAATTGCATTAGCAGCAGCTGTTGCAGGACGTGTTTGTACTTGTCCGTACAAGTCACAAACCTGTAAACGGAAGAAAGCACGTAAGAACTGTCCTTCTGCTTTGGTAAGACCTGTAGCAGTTTCAGCTACGAGAGTTGTTTGGAAAAGAGCTCCATTCAAACCATTCCATGTGTCATTGATCTGGTTATGGTCAGGACCCCAAGTATGCAGGTGAAGACGGCGCCATGTACCAAAGTCATCCCAGTCAGTACCACGTGTTGGGCCCATGATTTCATCGGTGGAATGCTCTTGCAAACCAAACCAGTTACCCTGGCCACCGGTTAATTGATTCAATTGTTCATACACTGCCGCTATGGATGGTGCAGGTGGGGCTCCGGTATTGCTGTTAGGAGCAATTGAGTTCGGTGCTTCCAGCTTGGGGTCAAGCTTGGAGCAGGATACGGTTAGTGCAGCTACCGCGGCAACAACCGGTACAAACCTACTTTTAAAGATATTTTTCATTGCTTTCAGTATTTATTATTTAAAATCCAACATTTAAACCTACAGTAATGATCCTTGGTCTTGGATATTGAGTGTAATCAAATCCGCGAGAAGGGATACCATTGATGTTCTTGTCAACATTCACTTCAGGATCAATGCCAGAGTATCCGGTAATCAGGGCTAAATTCTGACCTGATGCGAATACGGACATAGATTTGAACAGGCTGGTTTTCTTCAGGTTAAATGCATAGCTCAGGTTCACGTTCGCAAGACGGATGAAATCACCCTTCTCTAAGAAACGAGTTGAAACTGATCCAGGGTTAAATGGATTCTCAGGTCCG
This sequence comes from Sediminibacterium sp. Gen4, assembly GCA_013391385.1. Lineage (GTDB taxonomy): Bacteria > Bacteroidota > Bacteroidia > Chitinophagales > Chitinophagaceae > Sediminibacterium. Next base: position 25,808 of record JACBFI010000027.1, read on the forward strand.
TTTCCGATATCGTATGTAACGTTACGAGCATTACGCAAGCTACCTTTCAAGAATAACGCGTTCGCTGTATTGTTATATACGTGGAAACCTGTGATTGCGTTCAAAAACACGCTCAAATTCCATCTGCCGTATGAGAAATTATTAGTCAAACCGGCAAAGAAGGTAGGTAATGCAGATCCAACCAATTGGTTAGAAGCACCATTGCCATAACGAGCGTTACCGTTACCGTCAAAGCCATTGAATACAGGCATTGACCAAGTAAAGATAGAAGATCCGTTGGTCAGGGTTTGTGCAAATGCACCTGTCAGACCCTGTCCACTCACCGCACCAGTATTAATTGGTGTTGGTAAACCTTTGATATTGTTGTTTACGGTAGTCATGTTATAGCTGATATCCCAGCTGAACTTCTTGCCTTGGATAGCACGATAGTTAACACTTGCTTCCCATCCTTTGTTGATTACTTCGCCATCTAAATTTATCCACCAGTTAGCAGTAGGAGCAAAACCTCCCGGTGTTGGAGCGAAGAACAGCATGTTTTTACGCTTATTATTATAATAATCCAAGGTTACAGACAATCTTCTGTCTTTGGTAGTGAAGTCTACACCAACACCGGTAGTAGCTACTTCTTCCCATTTCAGATCAGGATTACCTTGTTGGATAAAACGAGTAACAGGACCAGAACCTACGTCAAATGTTTGCTGTAAGTTAAGCGCTGCATAAGAACCTAGGTTATCCTGGCTACCCAGTTTACCATAGTTAACTCTGAAGCTCAGGTCGCTTAAGAAACCTCCGAAGATATTCTGCATAAAAGACTCTTCCAGTGCTCTCCATTTGAAAGCAAAGGCAGGGAAAGTTGCATAACGATTGTTTGCACCGAATTTAGAAGATCCGTCAGATCTTACCGTTACAGTCAGGAAGTATTTGTCGTTATATGTGTAGTTCAAACGACCAAACACAGACTGCAATTCATTTCTGTCATATCCAGGAACGAAGTTGGCATAATTATTAAATGCATTGTAATCTTTTACAAATACATCGTTAGGACCTACAACAGGAGTTTTTGTTCCCCAGCCAAATGAAGCTTTGTAACGGTTTTCAAAACTCTGATAAGAATAACCTGCAATCGCATTGATAGCATGTTTATCATTGAAAGTTTTGTCATAAGTCAGGTAATGTTCAACCAATGTTGATTTGGTCTCCAAGTTTTGCTTGGTTGTACGACCATTACCTTGGATACCATTACCATAGTCTCTACCAAATACATTGATCGTACCGCCATAAGCGTTAGATCCCAAACGAGGGTCAGCAAATGAAGTTCTTTCAGCTTTAGAATTATCTAAACCTAATACTACTTTATAGCTAAGGGCTTTTGTGATCTGATAGCTTGCAGAGAAATTACCCAGAAAACGATTATTGAAATCGGTGTCAGTAAAATAAGCCAGCATTTGAGCCGGATTACGCTGATCGCCGGGCTGATAGAAAGTACCATCATTATTATAAATAGGGTTGGTTGGGTTGAACTGCAATGCAGCACCTAACAAACTACCCTGATAACCTGCGTTATTAGAGAGTGGAGCGTAAGAGTTCTCCGTTCTTGACATGGTCATATTAGCTTCCAGTCTCACTTTGTCGTTGAATAACTTTTGGCTAATGTTGGCACGACCAGTTAATCTTTCCAAGCCGGTATTCTTGATAATACCTTCTTGGTTATCATAAGAACCACTCAAACGTACAGAAGTACCTTTATTGCTCATAGACCAGCTTAAATTGTGGTTCTGAGAAATAGCGGTTCTGAAGATTACATCCTGCCAATCGGTATTGGCACCTCTGTCGATACCTACTACCGCAGCAGCAGCAGCATCTGGTGAAGCACCACCATCGATATTAGCTCTTTTAGCTGCCAATAAGAAATCTTGTGCATTCATCAAATCATAACGACGAGCAGTTTGTGCAATGGTTGTATTGGCACCATAAGAGAATACACCACCTTTACCACCTTTACCTTGTTTGGTAGTGATCAAGATAACGCCATTCGCACCTCTTGAACCATAGATAGCAGCAGCAGATGCATCTTTCAGCACTGTGATACTCTCGATATCAGTTGGGTTCAAGAAGATCAATGGGTTTTTAGCAGTTGTACCACCTTCAACACCACTTCCGTTTGTACCCAATGTACCGCCCTGGATCAGGGGCACACCATCAATAACATACAATGGCTCTTGCGCACCACTGATAGAACCAGTACCTCTGATGTTGATGGTTGCAGCAGCACCGGGCTCACCGGTAGAAGGTGTTACAAGCACACCCGCTGTACGACCTTGCAACAATTGCTCTGGAGAAGCAATCTGGCCTTTGTTGAAATCTTTTTCAGTAACGCGAGAAACAGAACCAGTTACGTCTTTCGACTTTCTGGTACCATAACCTACTACTACTACATCAGCAAGCGCATCCGCAGAAGCGGTAAGCGATACGTTGGCAGTGTTAGAGGCTGAGATGTTCACATCGGCAGAAGCGTATCCAGCATAGGATACAGTTAAAGCTCTGGCTGATGAAGGAACAGTGATTTTAAAAGTACCATCCGCACCGGTTTGTGCACCAGTCGTTGATCCTTTTACTAACACAGATGCACCTGCGAGAGGCGATCCGTCCTTGGAGTCGGTTACTTTACCGGTAACCGTTTTTGTTTGTGCCTGCGCGAATAGGGTAAATACGCAAGCGAGTAAACCCACTAGTGCGGGCCTGACAAGCTTCGAAAGATTCATAAATGGCAGTTTATTGGTTATTAAGCGTGTACAAAGTACACATTTTTTTCAGAAACAAAATATTTTCTTAAAATTTTGTGAATCTGAACCCATGTGTAAAACATACTCGCTGAGGAAGACCACATTCTCCACCAAAAAGATGCACAATTCAAGGATTTTAAGGCTTTCAAAAGATTAGATTTTGAATTAAATAGCAGATAATCAGTGTTTTAGAGATAATAAAAAGAATTTCCGCAAAGGTTTGCTGTGGAAATTTTCTTTATTTTTCCTTTACAAATCACCGACTGCATGACAAATACCACGCTCAAAAAGATATCTGAAATACTCGGCATCAGCGTTTCTACAGTTTCCCGCGCATTAAAACACCATCCTGATATCTCTGTGAAGACCCGCGAAAAAGTGATTGAACTGGCACGCACCCTTGATTATGAACCCAATGCCAACGCTGTTCAACTAAGGACTAAGAACAGCAAACTCTTAGGGCTCATGGTTCCTACCATTTCCAACTATTTCTATGAAACATTTATTGCTGCGGTAGAAGAAGACGCCAGAAAAAATGGTTATGCGGTTATGATCCTGCAATCAGGAAACGATCCCTTGATTGAATCAGAAAACTTGAAATTATTCCGACAAAATCGTGTGTCGGGCGTATTTGTTTGTTTGAGTTCAAACACCAAAGACTTGAGCAGTTTTGAAAAAATGTTTGATCTCGAAATACCTGTTGTATTTTTTGATAATGTCCCACAGGAATCAGGCGTACACAAGATTTGTCTGGCTGATGAAAAAAGTGCCCAACTGGCTGCTGAATTGATCTTGCAACATCCTTATCAATCTATATTGGCCATTTTTGGTAATCCTGCATTATCCATCACAAAAAAAAGAGAAGCTGCGTTGAAAAATGCTTTTCAAGCACATCCGCATATCTCTTTACTGATAGAACATGCCAACAGTTCCGAAGAAGCAAAACTTGTTTGTCATGAGATGCTGAATAAACATCTTCCCGATATCATTTTCTGTATGAGTGATGAAGTATTGATTGGTGTATTAAAAACCATTCAGGAGAAAGGTCTTCGCTATCCTGATAATATTGCTTTACTCACCATTAGTAATGGTACGATACCCAGACTTTTCCATCCTCAAATCACATATATCGAAACAAGTGGTGAAAAACTGGGCAAAGCTGCTTTTGCGCATATGCTCAATTGTATGCAAACTAAGATTGAGCCCACTGAGCTATTGGTAGATGCTGTGCTTTTCAATGGTGGATCGCTTTGAAAATTAGGAATATCGAATAATGAATATCGAATGATGAAATGTTGCTTACATACTTCATCATTCGATATTCATTATTCATTATTGCAAAGCCTTTATCGCTTCTGCAAAAATTTCACTGAGACCGGCATCTGCTCTGCCAGCTACTTCGATGATCTCAGCAATATTTACGGGTTGTAAATGATCCGGGTCACACTCATCTGTAATCACACTCACTGCCGCACATCGTAAACCGATATGATTTGCAACAATTACTTCCGGAACGGTACTCATCCCTACCATATCTGCGCCTGCTGCTCTTAGGTATCGATATTCTGCCCTTGTCTCCAGATTTGGTCCTTGTACTGACACATACACACCATGCAACAATTCTTTTTGTGAAGCATGTGCTGCTTTGATCAGCTGTTGACCCATTGCTTCATCATATGGTTTACACATGTCTACAAAGCGATTGCCAAATGCGGGATCATTCAACCCTCTCAACGGATTTTCGGGTAATAAATTGATATGATCATTGATCAATACCATATCTCCTTTTTTAAACAAAGGATTCATTCCTCCCGCTGCATTACTCAATAATAAAAACTGAACACCCAATGCTTTCATTACTCTTATGGGAAAAGTAATTTGTTGCATGCTATAGCCTTCATAATAATGAAAGCGTCCTTGCATGGCCATGATTTTTTTCCCTTGTACAGTGCCATAGATCAATTGGCCTTTATGAAACTCTACCGTAGCTACCGGAAAATGAGGTATTTCATGATAGGGGATGGCATGAATAATATCAATGTGTTGTACAAAAGAACCCAATCCGGTTCCCAGTACTACTGCTACTTCCGGACTCTTAAACCCTCTTGCTTTTAAAAAAGAGGTGCATTCTTCGATCTTTTGCAACATATTCTCCATAATAAAGAGTAATTTTTCAACGTGTAAATTAAAACTATCTGCGTTCAATGAACGTATTTATTGTATGCAAAGATTGTTCCATTTTGTCATAAGTGTATTACTGCTACCCGGAACCGTTATGATTGCACAAGCTCAAGAAATTCAGTCACCAGAAGAAAATCAGTTCACCAAAATATCTCAGCAAATATTACTCAGTGCTAAACGAAGAGAACCTGCTGATTCACTGGTTCAATTTCTACAGCAGATTTCTTCGGATGATCTCTATCAAGAATTGAATAATGATACCAAAAAGAAAACTTTTTGGCTGAATATTTACAACGCTTTTACCCAATTGGCTCTTGCTCAAAATCCGGATCAGTACAAAAAACGCGGACAATTCTTCGGTCAAAAAAATATTGTCATTGCCGGAGAGCGACTCAGTCTTGATCGTATAGAACATGGATTATTACGTCGATCTAAAACAAAATGGAGTATGGGATATATCAATCGTTTATTCCCTTCTTCGTTTGAACGGAAACATCGTGTGGATACCGTAGATTACCGAATTCATTTCGCCCTGAATTGTGGAGCGAAGAGTTGTCCACCCATTGCTTTTTATCGTGCAGAACAACTGGATAAGCAATTAGATCTGGCTACCCGTGTTTATCTAAGAAACGAAGCAGTATACGATACTATCAAAAACGAAATCGCGCTACCTGCTATTATGGGATGGTTTCGTGGTGATTTTGGCGGTAAAAGAAAAATGACAGAACTATTAAGAAAGATCAGCGTTATTCCGAATGACACTAATCCTTCCATCAAATTCAAAAAATACGATTGGAATCTTTATTTAGATAATTACAAAACCGACTAACATAGCGAATCATTATTACAACGCAGAAGACCTGGGAAAATTTGGTGCTGTAGGCGAGTACCAAAAAGAAATGGCTGATAAATTCTTTGCTTGGTATGGTGAAGTATTCAAAGACAGTGCGCTGAGTGCGCGTGAAAAATCATTGATTGCATTAGCGGTTGCACATGCCGTTCAATGTCCCTATTGCATTGACGCTTACAGTAGTGATGCCTATGAAAAAGGATGGAGTGAGTCTCAAATGATGGAAGCTGTTCATGTGGCATCTGCCATTAAGGGGGGTGCTGCCTTGGTGCATGGCGTTCAAATGATGAACAAAGTGAAATCCATTGCCATGTAAATATGTTATTTGAGTTTATTAAAAACACTTCATGAAATCACTGAAAGCATTACAACATGCATTAGCTGATGCGGGACATCAGATTGATATACTAGAGCATGAAAAAGACCTGCCATTATTCACCGGTAAAATGAAACAAGCAGGACTACTGCCATTACTCCCTACACAACCTGAAATTTTTCAGGTGAACGTGGGTAAAATGTGTAACCAAGTATGCAAACATTGTCATGTTGATGCAGGTCCCGACAGAAAAGAAATAATGACCAAAACAACCATGCAGCTTTGTCTGGATGTGTTAGCCAATAATCCTTCTTTTAAAACTGTAGACCTAACCGGCGGCGCTCCGGAAATGAATCCGGATTTCAGGTGGTTTGTATCGGAGATCAAAAAACTCAAAAGGCATATTATTGTGCGCTGTAACCTCACCATCATTCTGGCGAATAAAAAATACCATGATCTGCCTGATTTTTTTAAACAGCATGAAATAGAAGTGGTTTCTTCTCTTCCTTTTTATACCCAGGACAGAACAGACAGGCAAAGAGGCAATGGTGTTTTTGAAGATTCGATCAAGGCATTACAAATGTTGAATGCAGTTGGGTATGGAATGGAAGGAACAGGATTATTGTTGAATCTTGTATACAACCCTGCAGGTGCATTTCTTCCTCCTTCACAAATAGCATTAGAGAAAGAATATAAAGACGCTTTACTGGAGCGATACAACATCCAATTCAATCAACTGTATGTGATCACCAATATGCCCATCAGTCGTTATCTCGATTATCTACTGGTGAGTGGTAATTATAGCAGCTATATGGAAAAACTCATTCAGGCTTTTAATCCGGTAGCTGCTGCCAATGTGATGTGTAGAAATACCATTTCTGTGGGATGGGATGGCTATTTGTATGATTGCGATTTTAATCAAATGTTGGATTTGAAAATTGGATGTTCCGGTTCTGATCATTTATCGAATTATTCATCATCTGCCATCAGTGAACGCGAAATCATTCTCAATCAACATTGTTATGGTTGCACTGCCGGATCAGGATCTAGTTGTGGTGGGGCTGTTGCATAAATTATACACCCTTGAAACAAGCATTGATCATTTTTGCTAGGAATCCGGTTCGTGGAAAGGTTAAAACCCGTTTGGCTGCTACGATGGGTGATAACAAAGCCTTGTCCATTTATCAATCATTATTGGAACATACAGTTCAGATCACCCAACAGCTCCCTTGTGATCGTTATGTTTTTTATGCAGATGGTATTTCAAAGAATGATGTTTGGCCAGATCATCTATACTTGAAAAAAAATCAGGAAGGCAATGACCTAGGTCAACGCATGCTTCATGCTTTTGATACACTGTTTCAACTGGGATACCAAAAAATCATCATCATTGGTACAGACTGTTTTGAACTTTCTTCTTCTATCTTACTGGATGCATTCACTGCATTGGATGAAAAGGAAGTAGTAATCGGCCCTTCGGAAGATGGTGGATACTATTTACTGGGTATGCGACAATTTTTTCCGTTTCTGTTTCAAGAGAAAGCATGGAGTACAGACAGCGTATGTAGCAGTACTATTCAACAATTAGAAATACAGAAGATCAGTTATGATCTACTTCCTATACTCAATGATATTGATACGGAAGATGACTGGAAACAATACTTACATCAACAATCATAAAAATCAATACATGTCAAATTATCTGGAAACTGCACACAGTGTTTACAAAGAAGCTGCTGAAAATCCGCAGAAAGGATTATGCTGTACCACTACTCCGGTATGGCAATTACCCGGACTCTCTATTCCACAAAAAATGTTGGAAATGAATTATGGTTGTGGCAGTACCGTAAATGCGAGAGACCTAGTGAATCAACCTAATGTTTTGTATGTGGGTATTGGTGGAGGAATGGAATTGCTTCAGTTCTCTTATTTCAGTAGAAAAAATAAAGCAGTCATAGGAGTAGATGTGGTAGATGAAATGATCACGGTATGTCAGGAGAATCTGATAGAAGCAGAAAAACAAAATCCATGGTTCAGGAAAGAATTTATTGATATCAGAAAGGGAAGTGCCCTTTCCTTACCCATTGATGACAATAGCATTGATGTTGCGGCACAAAATTGTCTCTTCAACATATTTGAAGAAGCAGATTTGAAATTAGCCTTGAAAGAAATGTATCGGGTACTTAAGCCCAGAGGCAGACTGGTATTAAGTGATCCTACTTGTGAGCAAGTAATGCCCGAAAGCTTAAAACAAGATGCACGATTAAGAGCCTTGTGTTTAAGTGGTGCTTTGCCGCTTCAGCAATACATTGAAATGATCACTGCTATTGGATTTGGAACAGTGGAAATTAGAGCTAAACGACCTTATAGAATATTAGACCCTGAAAATTATGACACTGATACGCTACTCTATATTGAGAGTGTAGAAGTTTGTGCCATTAAAGATCCTATGCCGGCAGATGGACCTTGCGTATTCACGGGTAAGACGGCTATTTATTATGGCAAGGATGAATATTTTGATGACGAAAAGGGGCATGTATTATTACCCAACCAACCACTGGCTGTATGTGATAAAACAGCGAATGCATTGCGTACATTAGGAAGGAACGATATTTTTATCAGTCCCTCTACTTTCTTTTATGATGGTGGCGGATGTTGCTAATATCAAAATCACAAAAGAGACTGTATCAAAAGCTTGATATAGTCTCTTTTTATTCAAACGAATCTCAGGTTCTGATTTTGTTTCTAAGACAGTTTCTTGCTTTTGCCATGAACTATTAGCCATGACCAATAAGCCCTAAAAGAATCTCAAAGTACTTATTTCACCTTGTTCAAACCTAACATTGACACTTGCCAATTGGGTAAAGGTTTTTGATGACTTCGTTTGGATAGATGAATATACCATCCTAATTTTTTAATCACAGGAACACGATCTGTTTGAACAAGTTCTATTAAAGTACCATCCGGATCTTCTACGTAACAAAATCTTCCTGATGCATTTTCCATTGCATAAGAACCGGCACTATCTACTGTAAAGGAATATCCATTTCGTTCCATGGTTTGTTTTAATCCATCCATGTTTAAGACATCAAAACATACATGAATAAAACCGCAATCGCCCCAATACCTGTTTTGAAAAAGATGCGGGGGTTGTTCATCCAGCAATTGAACCAATTCTATATCAAAACCTCCCAATAGCTTGCTGAATGCTCCTTTATTTGAGATATTTTTTCGCAATAAAACTTTTCGAATGGTTTGTTCTTTTCCTTTATCAACTATGCTTTCTGTTGTATCCAATACTGTATGTACATTTCCCAACAGCTGCTTATAAAAAAGTAAAGAACGTTCCATATTACTCACTCCTACTACCACACCCGCTACACCTCCCAAACAAGTTGAATTCTTTTTAAACCAATCTACTCCTTCAATGATCTGAAATTTATTGGATAAATCATCTGTAACTATAAAGAACAAGCCTTGGTTAGGATAAGCGTGAATCGGAGATATTTTTAGCGAGGAATAAGATACCAGCTTTGCTCTGGCAGTATGAATACAAGATGTTTTTATTTTAACAGCATTGATTCCCGGAGCTCCCCATATGGAATTCTTTGGAAGATCAACAGGTGTTCGATCAAGATATTGCCATATTTCAAATCCACCGCCTCCTTTTAAGTTCATAGTAAGAATGGCTCTTCGGTTAAAACATTGATTCCCGGTATAACGGGTCATTAGTTTCGCGTCTGCCTCATCATCAAAAACCAACACATCCATACCAAAAAGATTCCGATACAAATACTTGGCCTGATCTGCATCGACAACTCCAATACCGACTTGCTGAATTCCTGTAATGTGTACAGACATAAGAAGTTTTATCAGATATACGAACTAGTCATGCATTAGGTTGACGACTTAACGATAATTCAATAAAGATCGATATCGTTCTGCCATCTCTTCCTGTGTAGCACCCCTTTTATACAATTGAATAATGGTATAATTAGCTGTTTATACCCTTAACCAACTATTGGTCTCATATTTTCTGGCAGATATCAATGCAGCTCCTGAAAATATTTTATACCGTGCTCCGGTAGATTTTGCTCTAATCACAATATCATAATCTTCCATGATACGCATCGACGCATTAAAACCTCCAATCAGTTCAAATAGTTGACGATCCACGAATAAAGTTTGATCTCCACCATAACAAATGAATAAATCAAACCTTGTAAACCATGCATTGAATAATAAAATTTTCTTTGAGCTATCAAACTTAGTCCTATATCTCCCGAATGAATATCCATTTTCAATAGCTTTCACAATATCATTGGCAAAGTTGATTGGAGGAAAAGTATCCGCATGAACAAAATATAAAATCTGACCCGTTGCATAACTGGCTCCATAATTCATTTGTGCAGCTCTTCCTTTTTCTGGAGAAGTAATAGCCCTAGCCCCTGCTTTGGTAGCCAATGTAATGGTTTCGTCTGTGCTGCCTCCATCGGAGACAATGATCTCCAATAGCATATTGTTACTTGCACTGATTAAAAAGCTAACCAGTTGATGAATAACTGCTGCCTCGTTATAAGTGGGTATAATAATACTAATCTGCATTTTCGTCATTGAAATATACTCTTATATATTCTAACGTTAATAATTGTAGTCGAAATTATTGAAAACACATAAACATTTAAGCTACAATGCTTTGAGAATATTTCTGGCATTAAAGTTTGTTATAGGAAGGACTAATCCAATTAATAGATTGAGAAAAGCGGCTTTAAAAGCCTACATTACATTGCCATCCCAATACAAATCCAATTTGAAATACTAAATGAAGCTCTATATTAAATATATGGTTAGTCTTCGTTGTAAGATGGTAGTGAAAGATGAGTTGCACAAACTTGGAATACACTATGTAATACTCGACTTAGGTATGGTTGAGTTATTACAAGATATAACTGACGAACAAAGATCACTTCTCAAAATAAATCTACTCCGATATGGATTAGAGTTGCTGGAAGATCAGCGAAGTATTCTGATTGAGCGAATTAAGAATATAATTACTGAAATGGTACATTATTCAGAAGAGTTGCCAGACACAAATTATTCTGAATATATCAGCAAAAAAATTGGACACGATTATACTTATCTCTCTAATATTTTTTCAGAAGTAAAGGGGATTACTATTCAGCAGTTTATTATCATGCATAAGATTGAGCGTGTTAAAGAACTATTACTGTATGACGAACTAAATCTCACCGAAATCTCTTATAAACTTCACTACAGCAGTGTTGCGCATCTCTCGAACCAGTTTAAAAAAATAACTGGCCTATCTCCTTCTTTTTATAAAAAGCTGAAACAAAAGAGAGAACAGAATTTAGAGAACCTGTAAAATCTATAATACTTCAAAAAAAAAGTGTAATAGGAATTACTACTATTAGCGTGACCTTTATGCTATACTATACTCACATTTAATTATAACAGCTAATGCAAGAGCTATCAGACAATATCGAACTAGAGAAGTCAAAATCGCACATCATTGTTCAAATCATTGAATATATACCCAATGCCGTGTTAAGTAAAACCATCATAAAGAAAATAACAGGAAACATCACTATTTTATCATTTGATGCCGGAGAAGAATTATCTGAGAAAATTACACCATTTGATACGTATATACAGATCATTGATGGGAATGCGGAGTTAAATATTAACAATAAAAAATATTATTTAAAGCTAGGCGACGGAATTATTATTCCTGCACATGCTAAACATAATTTTACTGCTGCAGAACAGTTTAAAATGTTAAGTACCATTATAAAAAGTGGTTATGAAGAATAATCGTGTTCATCTGTTATATCTGCAATAAACAATAGTGAATATGTAAATTAAGTAGGATTGAATAGTGCACCTTTACTAAGTATTAAAACGAAATAAAATGACAAACGAAAATGTAAAACCAGCAACAGCTCCTACGCCCTTTAAAGTAAAAGGAGACTGGTCGATTCAGTCAGATAAATTGAAAGCAAAATTCCCTACTCTTACCGATGATGATCTAAAATTTGAAACCGGAAAAGAAGCTGAGTTATTAGGGAAGGTAGGCAAACGTTTAAATAAGAACCTACTAGAGACCACTGCCATTCTTGAAAAAGAAATATATTGATTTTTGAAGGTAAAATATCATTATTTATTTTTTTCTTGTACAGTGGGTTTTGGCGAGCACAGGCATTATAGCCTGTGCTTTTTTATCATCTCAAATCAACAATATGAATAACTTACTTTATATTATTGCCGTAGTTCTTATCATTATATGGGCAACAGGTTATTTTGCTTATAATTCAAGTCAGCTTATACACCTATTATTGGTTATTGCCATCATAGCAATCATACTAAGATTGATCAGAGGAAGAAATATTTTTTAAATGTTACATCAAGATATTGTAAGAATCATACAATGATTATTACATTAAATGTAACATTTCTACAAATCAAATAATTCATCTTTGCTAACTGAGAAAAGAAAATGATAAGATGAAAAATAAAATCTTATCGCTTTAAAAAAACTCATTTTATTATGAAAACAAAATACATCGTTATTGCACTGCTCCTTAGCTTCAGTTTTACTGTATCAGATATAGCTGCCCAATCTTACAAAACTGCTTTAGGACTTAGATTTGGAGGACTTACAAGCGGTATCACACTCAAACATTTTACAAACAGTAATACTGCACTAGAGGGAATCCTAAGTGTTGGTAGAAAGAGTGTTGTGATTACAGGATTATATGAAAAACATGTAGCGGCCGATAAAAATAGTTCTTTAAAATTCTTGTATGGCTTTGGTGCACACGTCGGTTTTTTTCAGGATGGCGGTAGTTATTATTACAATGACAAAAGAACCTACACTTCAACTGCCGTTTTAGGTATTGATGGTATTCTTGGACTTGATTATAAATTCAATAAAGCGCCAATTAATATTAGCATGGATATAAAACCTTTTATTGACTTTTTTGGTGGCAACTACGTATATATGGATGGTGGCATCAGCTTGCGATACACTTTTTAAGTATCCGTATTGGTATATTGATTGATATATCGTTCCGCCATTTTCCACCTGCATTGCAGGTGGTTTTTTTGTCGTCTATATAAAGCAGGTGAATATGTGAATCATACAATTTTAACAAACAATATTGTAATGATAGCCCATTGAATATACATCACCTTTACAGTATCGATACTTCCTAATAAAAGGATGTCATCAATTTACTGTTATGAAAAAACAAATTTTACAAAGTATTTTCCTTTTTGCATCAATGTTCATTGTTACGTTAGGAATATCAGCACAAGACACTACAAGTCGTATAAGTACGGTGGTAGCTCCTCCTCTTTTCTCTGGTAATAGTGGATTTAATACTTGGTCTTTCGGTCTTCATGCCGGAGCTTTAGTTCCTTCTTCTGCATTTGGAGGTAGAAATGATTTTTCGAAGTGGAAACCATCTTTGGGATATGGCGGATACATTAAAGCACAGGTTTCTCATGCATTAGGGATTCAGGCTGACTTTCTTAGAGGAACACTGAAAGCCAATAATGATAGACTTTGGGCAGGAGCGCCTCCGATCAGTCCTTACAAATCATTTGAAACAGATATTCACTGGGCTACTAGTTTGAGTCTGGTGTATACGATCGGTAATATTAATTGGTCTCAGTTACATACCGCAATTCAACCCTATATTTCTTTAGGTGGTGGTGCTATTAATTTCAATCCAACCTTAGTAACACAAGCAGGTACTACGGTTGATTTCAAGCCTTCTGGTAGTGTTACCAAATTTTTTGTTCCAATAGGAATGGGAATAAAAGCGAATCTTTCAAAAACGATTAACCTTGATTTAGGATATACCATCGGATTAGTGGATGCGGATAACTTAGATGGCTATTATAAAGAACCTTATGTAAACGATCGTTTCTCTTACGCACATATTGGTCTTGAATTCGCACTTGGCAATAGTAAAAAAGCTCAATTGGCCAGACACAATCCTCCTGCTCAATTAGCGAATAATATGAAAGCTGCTGATGATGCAATGGCTGCGTCTCTTGCTGCCAGTGAAGCAAGGTATAATGCAAGACTAGCTGCTTTAAATGGCTTACAGGATGAATTGAATAGAATGAAAACAGATACAGACGGAGATGGTGTGAGCGATTATTTTGATAAATGCTCAAACACACCACGTACTGTAAAAGTTGATGGCGCAGGTTGTCCACTCCCTGAAGTAACTGTTAAAAAAGATACTGTTTATAAAGTAGAAACCAATACTACCTATATCATTACTGATGAAGACAGAAAAATAGTGAATGAAGCAATCCGTAATCTGGAATTTGATTTCGGCAAATCAACCATCAGATCACGCTCTTTTCCTTACTTGAACAATGTAGCTGAACTGTTAACCAAAAAAGGAATCAGTTTAAAACTTGCCGGACATACAGATAATATCGGATCTGATGCAGCAAATATGATACTATCAAGAAATAGAGCAATGGCAGTTAAAAATTATCTGACAGGACAAGGAGCTAACGGTTCAAAAATTGAAGCCATTGGTTATGGTGAAACACAACCCGCTTCGAGTAATAAAACCGCTGACGGTCGTCAAAAAAATAGAAGAGTAGAGTTTACCATTTATTAGTACCCCCATCTTTCATAGTTGATGAAGCCTCCAATATAGTTATTGGAGGCTTTTTTTAAACGTTGCAATGATTTTATATTTACTATATACCCTGATACAAAAATAGTGACACTCAATGAGTGCCACTATCCATTTATTGCTTGCAACAATAAATGCTGCTATAGGTTTGCTGAGTATAGCCTATTTGTTTTTGCGGATAAATAAATCGCCGCTCCAAGATTTTACCATTAGTTCTGCGCCTCCTCCATTGATCTTTCCGGTTACCCAGGCATCCTTACTGATCTTGTAGGTACCTCCTGAATTCGTTTTCACCGGAGCTGCGGAAGATTTATCGATCGCCACTTCAAAATCGCTGAATATTTCACCCTGATCGGTTTTCATTTTCAAGTTTGCCTTGGTAGTTGCCGGAAAATTGAGATTGACATCCCCATTGAATGTGGAGAATGCCATTGGCTTTCCTTCAGTTACGGAAGAGAATGCCACTGAAATATCTCCATTCACTGTATTGGCTACTGCAGTACCTGAAAAACCGGAAACTTTAATATCTCCATTTACGTTGTTCAATTCCAACTCACCTTTGATATTGCTGACTACAATATCACCCTCATTCAGTGTATTTAAAACGAGTGTACCATTCAACGGAACCTTAATATCCAGATCAATTTTACGCATCATACTATGGTTGTTGATCGTTACTTCATTATTCTTTTCAACTGCATCAATCTCATAGCCTGAAGAAGCTCCAATACGTTTCAAACCGGATACTTTCGGATCACTCTTTTTAGATTTTCGATCTTCCTCAACTTCTACATTAATGATCAGATTGTCTGCTGAATGCCCTGTTACACGGATAGAACCGCTTAACAAACCCACTACCAGCTTATAGGGTTTACCGGGATTACTCAATGCTACTGTGAGCTGTTCCTTCTCAACACCCTGCCCCAACAATACCATTGAACAGAGCAAGCTGATGAGTGTGAGTGTATACTTGATTGTTTTCATATTTCTGTTTTTATGATTTTCTGATATAAACATTCCCATTTAGTGTTTCAAAATTAAATTGCTTACCGCCACTACCAATTCGAACTGCATTCCCTTTACTGATCTTATATACGGTACTATTAGACTTATTTTCGGTATTCTTCTCCAAAGTGTTACTAATAGGTTCTACATGATCAAAGTCGGTATAATATTTCCCATTCATACTTTTGAAATACAGATCTGCATTTAATCCGTTTTGATACTTCACCGTAATATCACCATTGATGGTATGATAAACAGATGCAGCCGGTGGATTCACCAAATAACTTACATTGACTGCTCCATTCACTGTTGTAGCTTTTGTTGTACCCTTTGCATTCTCTACATCTACTGCTCCGTTTACATTCGAAACCCATAATGTACCATACACATCTTTCACTTTCACATTTCCGTTATTGATTGTTGATACACGTAAACGCATTTGATGCGGGACTTTTACCACAAAATCAAGTTGGTATTTATAGCGAATATTTTTGCGTTCGTCATTTCGATCCCAATTCCTGTTAGGTCTTGAATCATAGGGGGCAGCTATGTATACAATGATGCTATCGCCCTGTTGTTCCATTTCAAAACGAAATTCTTCTTTTCCTTTGGCTACTTCATCCGGGTATTTAGAACTGATATTTTTGTCGATCTCTAATAATACCTTATCGCCGTCATACCCTTCAACTTTAATAGAACCAAAAACATTGTAGATAGCTAATACAGCATCATTGTTTTTGCCATTGACGGAAAATTGTTTGGAAATATGCTCCTTGACTTCTTGCGCCGGCACACTGATACAGGCACAAAGGGATAGTATTCCTGCTGCAAGCAGGTTAAAACAGGTTTTCATATGTACAGGGGTTTAAGTATTTAACTGATGAATGGTTGCTTGTATTTTGGTTTTGATCGCTTCATTGGTTTCAGGCTTCTTTAAGAGTTGCTGAAAAGAACGAACCGATTTTTTCTCTTGTATACTCAGCATAATATCAGCAAGGGCAGATTGAACCAGCGGAGATGCTTGTTGAGCAATGGACTGAATCAAGCCCTCTCTCACTTTTGGATCACTGGTCATTTTAGACAAAGTCTCTAGTGCCGTTAATCGAACGTTTACATTTTCATCATTATTCAACGTTGTCAACAACGCATCTTTCACTCGTCTATCTACCGTATCAATTTCATTCACATAACTTACGGCTCTTAATCTTTCTGAAGCAGATGGGTGTTCCAGTAAGGTCAGCGTCAGCATTTCACGCATGTCTTTTACTTGTGAGGAAAGCATTGCTACCTCCGACTTTCCGGTTCCCTTTTGTTGAAAATACAGCGAAGTTGCCACCACCCCTACCACTAACATGCCTAATCCATAAGCCATACGTGGGGTAATCAATAGCGTGGTGAGTTTTGAAATATTTTCTTTTAGCTGATCCCAGAAACTGGTTTTCGCAAGTTGTTCTTTTTTGTAAGCCTCCAAGTTCTGAATGAATGTGTTTTTGATACCGGCAGATGGTTCCGGCTCCGGTAATACAGCTGTAATGTTCCAGAATGTCATGATACTATTCAATTCTTCTGTACATGCTGAACAAGTAGTTACATGACTATTTACTTCTGCCTTCTCTGCATCACTTAATTCATTCAATGCCAGTGACCATAATTTCTCTTTATCAAATGCACATTTCATACACTCATTGTTTGTTGACTTATTTCAAGATATATTTCTCTTAGCTGTTTGACAGCCCGATGTATTCTTACTTTAATCGCTCCTTCTGACAATTTTAAAATCTCAGCGATCTCTTGGTATTTCATTTCGCGATACTTGGATAATATGATCAACTCCCGATCTGTTTCACTCAATCTTGCTAGCGCTTTTCGTAAGATCAATTCTTCTTCTTTTCTATGTAACATGTTATCCGCGGTTGCTGTTTCTTTTATATGTTCCTCAACCTCTTCGGTATTCACAGTGTTACCTGTTCGCTTATTTCTTCTGTAATAATCTTTTAATGCGTTTCTGGCAATGGTATACATCCAAGTCTCAAACTTAAAAGTACCCGTGAATGTTGCCCGAGAACGAATCATGTTCATGAAAACGGTTTGTACCAGATCCTCACTTTCATCTTTTATGCCTGTTTGATGGTAAAAGAACCCATACAGTGGACGATGGTGTCTGTCGAATAACAGTGCCATCTGATCCAGGTTGCCTTCTTTTACCCTGAACATGAGTTGATTATCAATGGTTTCGTTCGTCAATCTCGGGTCAGTTAATGTTTGCTTTGAAGTATAAACTGAGGTTGGAGGAAAAGGTTACAAGCGTTTTTCATTTTTATTTACCCATCTGCTCTAATAATAGCCCCTTTATCTGACCATTTTGAGGATCCACCCAACATTCTTGGTAGCCCTTTTTCGGAAAGAAAATACTGGTCATAACGGAAAGTCCATCGTCTGCAAATAATTCCACAGAGGTTTTATCCAATACCAGCTTTACTTTAATTGATGGGTGATTGGATAATCTTGGTGCAATATGTATCCCCGCAAACTCGGGATGAAATATTGTTAGTCCCGATGCACTCCGATCAATAAAAAAAACTTGCTTTTTATGATCATATCCAATCACGATTTTTTCTTGCTCATCATTCATACATGTAATAGAAAAATCTTTTGCGGCACTCGCTTCAAAAGATATCATAGTCGAACCAGATATTTTTACTTTTTCAATAGCATTGACCTCATTTTTTTGAAACCTATTTTTACCGGATGCATGGAGAGAAGATACGGGTAGCGAAGTCAATCGCCATTCTTCTCCTAGTTTCATCAGTTTTAATTCGCGGGGAATGGTCATGGCGCTTCTCCACAATGTTGTAGGTACTTGATTGGCATACATCCAATTGCTCATCCATCCAATCAGTATTTTTTGATCGCCGGTATTTGACCAAGTGACTCCGGCATAGTTATCAGGACCATAATCCAACCACAATGTTTGATCGGTAAAAGATTTAAAAGACTTACCATCAAACTCTCCCAAAAAATATTGAGTACCTGAGCCCTTATTTGGTGCCCCCGGGTTGAGGTTTACGATTAATGCCCAAATGGTTTTACCTTCATACTGCATTGGAAAAAGATCCGGACATTCCCATACACCTCCATGAGCCCCCACATCTTCACCGAAGGAACTTTCCGCTATCCAATTTTTTAAGTCCTTGGAGGAGTAAAACAATATTTTGTTTTGGGCAGCAAGTGACATAATCCATTTTTTCTTCGGTGCATACCAGATTACTTTCGGATCACGGAAATCTTTGATACCCGGATTTTTGATCACCGGATTCTGATCATATTTTATCCAGGTTTTTCCATCATCTATACTATAAGCAAGACTTTGCGTTTGGAAATCTGTACGACCTGCTTTTTCCCCATCTGTATTATGTTGTGTAAAAACAGCGACCAAAGCTGTTTCTCCCGGTTGGGCAAAACCCGCAGTATTATTACTATCTACCACCGCACTACCTGAAAAAATAGTACCCAAACTATCCGGAAATAAAGCAATAGGCTCGTGTCGCCATTCTATTAGGTCTTTACTGGTGGCATGCCCCCAATGCATAGGACCCCAAACAGATGAATCCGGATTGTGTTGGTAAAAAAGGTGATACACTCCTTTATGATACACCATCCCATTGGGATCATTCATCCATGCCTTTGGTGGAGTAAAATGAATATCAGGACGATACAACTCTTCTTCTGTCATGGATTTTTTCTCTTGACAGGAAAAACAATAAAACAGTATCAAGTAGTATACAGCTTTTTTCATACGATAAGAATGAATGACTTGAAATTACCGATTTCCTTTTCATTCTCCTACTACCAAAACTTTGCATACAACGCTATCACAATCATCAACAACATCGTGATCATAGCGATACTGGACGGTTTTAGTTTGAACATACTACGATCAATATCAAATGCTTTTGGATTTACTTTCGGTCCACCTAAACTAATCAGCACCATGATCAATACCGTGAAGAAGAAAGTCCAACCCATATTCACCATAAAAGGAATTTCATATTGCCCGGCAGCATTGATATAGGCAGTATACAAAATGGTTTCAGAACCAAACCAAGATGGTGCATAATTATTGAAGACCACCGATAAAATAAAGCCGGATAATACACCAGCCACAGCAGCGGCCCCCGTGGTTCTTTTCCAGAACATACCCAGCAGGAACATGGCGAATACACCCGGACTAATAAAGCCTGTATATTTTTGAATAAAAGTATATCCACCTTCACCACCGATGCCTAGCAAATCTTCCCAGGTACAGAACACAGCAATGAGCATGGCAACAAAAATGGAGATGCGACCTATTCTCACCAATTTGGCTTCATCTGCTTTTGTATCAAAATATTTCTGGTAGATATCCAAGGTGAAGATGGTAGAGATGCTATTCGCTTTACCTGCCAATGAAGCAACAATAGCCGCTGTTAATGCCGCAACAGATAAGCCTTTCATACCAACAGGTAATAAACTTAAAACAGCTGCATAGGCACCATCTTTTTTACCATCGAAAACGGATGCATCAAAATATCCATTTTGATATAAAACAAAAGCAGCAATACCGGGTAACATCACAATCACCGGCATAAATATTTTTATGAATCCGGCAAATAAAATTCCGTTACGTGCCGTTTGCAGATCTGCTCCTAATGCGCGTTGTGTAATGTATTGATTACAGCCCCAGTAATTCAGGTTGGATATCCATTGTCCGGCGAAATACATGGTGATACCCGGCAATGCAATATATTTTTGTACATATTCAGCGCTACTGGCTGCTGTGGGTTTATCAAAAATCATATGAAAATGATCGGGAGCTTCTTTCATCAATGCACCCAATCCGCTGATCGCACTGTTGCCTTTATTTACTACTTCATCCACTGCTACGAGTGATAAATAAACAGCTACACCTCCGCCGATCAGCAGTACAGCCACCTGTATCACATCAGTATATCCGATCACTTTCATTCCGCCGATAGTGATACAGAATGCAAACAATGCCAACACAATTAAAATGATGTGAAAGAATTCACTTCCGATCAATCCACTAATGGCTTTAGAGCCCAGGTATAAAATGGAAGTAAGGTTTACGAAGATGTACAGGAACAACCAGAATACGGCCATGATCACGGAAACGGTTTCATTGTAACGCTGTTTCAGGAACTGTGGCATGGTATAAATCTTATTCTTGAGATATACCGGAATGAACCAAATGGCAACAATGATAAGTGCTACAGCCGCAATCCATTCATAAGCAGCTACAGCAATACCGGCGAAGAAACCCTCTCCACTCATCCCCACAAAATGTTCTGCAGAAATATTGGATGCGATCAGCGATGCACCAATGGCCCACCAGGTAAGTGATCCTTCTGCCAGGAAATAATCCTTGGTACTGGCGGTTGTTGATTTTTTCCTCCGGTACACCCATATGCCGTAAGAGACTACAATGATAAAATAAGCAAGAATGACAATGATATCAGTTAGTTGGAGCTGGTTATTCATGTATCTAATTTAGGGAATTAGGATACATGAGAGATATAAAGAATAAAGATTCTGCTACTTCCCAATACAAAACTTACTAAATATAAAATCCAACTGATCTTCATTGGTAATCTCTCCGGTGATGAGTCCAAGATAGTGTAAACATTGACGAATATCCAATGCCAACAGATCGCCGGGTATTTGGCTATCGATTCCGGATTGCACTTCTTCAAGTGATTGGGAAAGTTTCAACAAAGCATCATGATGGCGTGCATTGGTGACAATCGTTGCCTCCGTATTCACATCACCACTAATCGCTTTTTGTGTGAGCGCCTGTTTGAGAATATCAATACCCGTCATAGATTTTGCAGAGATGAATATGGCTGATGGCAGATGGGTGATGGCATTTACCTTACTAACCTCAGCTGTATCGATTTTATTAGCCACCAGTAAGTATTGAATATGTTTGTCTTTAAGACTTTGTTCAAATGCTTGTAATTCTTCTACAGCAGTATTATTGATGTCAAAGAGATACAATACAATATCTGAAGCATTCATTTTCTCCAGACTTTTCTCTACACCAATTTGTTCGATTACATCTGTTGTATGCTCTCTGATACCTGCAGTATCTACCAAACGAAACAGAATACCATTGATATTGATGACTTCTTCAATCGTATCTCTTGTTGTACCTGCTATATCACTTACGATCGCTCTGTTTTCATTGAGTAATACATTCAGCAAAGTAGATTTACCCGCATTGGGTTTACCAATAATGGCTACTTGCACGCCATTTCGTATCACATTCCCCAGAGAGAATGATCGAATGAGTTGTTGTGTAGAATGATGGAGTTCTGCGATGAGCGCTTTTAATTCTTTTCTGTCTGCAAACTCTACATCTTCCTGAGAAAAATCCAGTTCCAACTCAATCATAGCAGAAAAGCGAATCAGTTGTTCTCGTAACTGTTTGAGATCCGAAGAAAATCCACCCCGCATATTATTCAATGCCGTTTTTCTGCTGGCTTCTGTATTACTGGCAATCAAATCAGCCACCGATTCCGCTTGTGCCAGATCCAGCTTCCCATTGAGAAAAGCACGTTGTGTAAATTCACCTGGCTTGGCCAATCTCGCTCCTCGTTTGGTGATAGCCCCAATCACTTGCTCCTGAATAAAGGGTGAACCATGACAACTAATCTCAATCACATCTTCGCCTGTATAAGATTTCGGACCTTTAAAGAGAGCGAGTACTACTTCATCTAATACCTGATCCCCATCTTTCAAATAACCCACGTGTAAAGTATGTGAGGCTTGTGCAGACAAATCTTTAGAAGGAAATAATGTATTCAGAATCGGAAACGTATTTTTTCCACTCACCCTGATCACTCCAATCGCACCAATACCCTGCGGCGTAGCCAATGCAACAATCGTATCATCCCAGCCTGACAGGTGTATGGACATGTGTGGAGTTTTGGCAAAGATAGGATGGATGAGAAGGTAAAAGTCAAAAGTAAAAAGTCAAAATATGGTATACACCTGTAATAGTCAAGACTTGATCTGACAGTAAAGGATTTTTTAAGCTGCTGGATAAT
>JACBFI010000028.1 GCA_013391385.1 Sediminibacterium sp. Gen4
AAGTGTGGTTACTTAAAATTAATCCCAACTGTCAGATTAAATCTTGACTTCTACAAGTTTACATAGCGCCGGACTTCAGTCCGGCGAAAACTTGAATCTTGAGCCTTGTTTCTTGTAACTTCCTTGTGTCTTGTCTTCTTGTGTCTTGTCCTCTTGTCTCTTGTACCTTAATTAAAGGGTTTGACATGGCAAGGCTTTCGTGGCTGTGGTCCGCCGCCATCTGTTGCTCTTTTACAGGCAGGAGGTAGTTTTTTGTAGGCATCTTCGGAGGCCTTGGTATCATCTGCATCGAAACCGGCATTGTTCAAAGTTACTTTGAGTGCATCCGGATTGGTATAATTCGGCAGATACTGTATTCTGATCTCTCCTTGTAATAAATTGATTTTCCACTGCACTAATCCGCCCTCAAGAATCCCTTTTTCTTCCAACAGGTACTTATCCAAGACCTCTTTACACTCCCAACACTTAAGGTTATTCGATTTGATGCTCACCCACTCAGGTTTGGCTTGCTGGGCATTTGTAATCTTGCTGAAAACAATGAATAAGGTAACTAACAACAACATCTTTTTCATAAACAGAGGATTTAAGTAATTCATTCAGTGCTAATCTGTGCCCTCTCCGAAGGAGTCCTTTGGACAGTGGCAATTCTTTTAATAGACACCTACTGTATAGAAAATGTTGCCACAGAGTACACTGAAATGCACAGAAATTAGAGCCCTTGCCAGTTGGCAGGGTCCTTTCTCCATTCCAGCAATAATTGTTCCGTTTTCAGAGAAACTTGTCCTTTTTCAACTGCCAGACTGATCAGGCTGCTATAATTTGTTAATGATTTATACGTGATACCCGCTTTTGCAAAAGCCTCATCCGCATGTGGGAATCCATAGGTAAATATGGACACCATCCCTACTACTTCCACTCCTGCAGCACGTAATACATTTACAACCTGTAAACTGCTTTTACCTGTAGAAATCAGGTCTTCTATGACCAATACTTTTTGTCCGGTCGAGTAAAATCCTTCAATCTGATTTCCCATTCCATGTTCCTTAGGTTTTGGACGAACATATACATAGGGTAACTTCAACTGATCGGCCGCCATGGCGCCCCAGGCAATCCCTGCCGTGGCCACTCCCGCCAACATTTCTGCTTCCGGGAATCCTTCAAAAATAACATTGCACAATTCGCTTTTGATAAAATCGCGAACATATGGGAAGGATAATACTTTACGATTGTCACAATAAATCGGACTTTTCCAGCCGCTTGCCCAAGTAAAAGGACTTTCCGGACTCAGTTTTACGGCTCCTACCTGAAGTAGTTTTTCTGCTACTGCTTTTTCGTTGGTCATGGTGCGAATGTAGGAGCAATTCTGCAATTTAATCCGCCTAGGCAGATTGAAAATTTGAAAATTTGAAAATTTAAAAATAATGATCAGATTTGACCTATGGGACTAAAAACAATAAAGGCTGCTGGCGGATTGGTATTGAATGAAAAGCAGGAAATACTCATGATTTTCCGAAGAGGTAAATGGGATCTTCCAAAAGGAAAACTTGATGAAGGGGAAACCTTAGCATCTTGCGCTGTTCGAGAAGTGATGGAAGAAACCGGATTAACAAAACTGGATCTAGGTCCGTTACTCAGCATTACCCATCATACTTATTTTGATACCTGGCTTAAAGAAGAAGTGATCAAAGAAACACATTGGTATGTAATGCAAGCAAGCTCAAAAGAATTATTAATCCCCCAAACCACAGAAGACATCGAAATCATAGAATGGGTCTCTCCTACTAATATGGTAGATAAACTGAGCAATAGTTATGATACGATTGTCGAAGTGGTGAGGAAGTTGGCAGTTGATAGTTGACAGAAAGAAAAGGAAGGGATTTCCCTAAAAATTCTGTCAACCGTCAACTATCAACTGTTAACTAAACACTACTTCTCACACGGCTCCTTCCTTCTCGTATCAATCAAAAAATGAATCTTCCATCCACTTTTTTCACGGAGTAACTGAAAAGAGTTTACGCCACAGTGACTAAAATTTCCATTGAAATAAAATTTGTAGGGAGTCCAAACGACAGCCAAGGGACCATCAATTTTAATGGTTTCAAATTCGATGCGTTCATCTGCTGCATTTTTTTGTAGTCCCGCTATACTTCTACCAAAATTGGATAACAGATCCGTTTTGGCGCTGATATTACCCTCTTTATCGCGAACAATGGTTTGTAAAATATTTTTTTCAGAAAAACAATTGACTACACCGGCGGAATCTGCATTACGCATAGATGTAAACAACTGATTGATGACCGCTTTTACAGAATCTTCCGCTGACTGCGCTTGTACATGTGTTGCTGCTGCTATCAAGACAATTACCAACAAGTATTTTTTCATAGACATTCCTTTCAATAAAAATAGCTGTAAATATGGTTTGTTCATATCCGTTTATAAAAAAAGTCAGATCGAACAGTATGTCGGATCTGACTTTTCATTATCGGATGAGGTATTTATCTTAAATAACCCAATATTTTCAACATGCTTTGTGCTGTTTGTTCTTTAGCATACACCCAATCTTCCAACTTCCCATTTTTATCATATTCAACAATCACATGTTTGGGAGAAGGGATCAGGCAATGTTTAATACCGCCATACCCACTGATCTGATCTTGGTAAGCACCGGTGTGGAAGAATCCAACATACAGTGGTTCTTTATTTCCTTCTGCATCTTTCGGATCAGTATTGGTGAGCTTGGGAAGAAACACTTCATTGATATGCTCTTCAGAATCATAATAATCATGACTATCACAAGTAATGCCCCCTAAGACGACTCGTTGGTATTCATTATCCCATTTATTGATGGGTAGCATTAAAAATTTCTCTCCAATGCCCCAGGTATCCGGTAAAGTGGTAATGAATGAAGAATCGATCATATACCAGCACTCACGATCGTTCTGCACTTTTTGTCCGATGACACTGTAGATATGTGCCATGCTTTCTCCCACCGTATAACTGCCGAACTCGGTATAGATATTCGGCATGGGCACTTTGGCTTTCTTACATGCTTTTTTGATATTGCTCACAATCTCATTGATCATGAATTGGTAATCATATTCAAATCCGAGTGAGTGTTTGATGGGAAATCCACCACCAATATTGATGGAATCCAGTTCCGGACAAATCTTTTTCAGTTGGCAGTACAAGTTGATGATCTTGTTCAACTCAGACCAGTAATAGATATCATCTTTGATCCCTTTGTTCAGGAAGATGTGCAACATTTTCAACTGAAACTTATCTTCATATCCTTCGATCTCATCTACATAAAATTCCAGGATATCTTTTGCACGAATACCTAAGCGTGACGTGTAAAAAGGAAAATTAGGTTCTTCTTCTGCAGCAACACGAATACCTAATCGGAAGGGGTGTTTTACACTGCGTTTATATGCTTGCAATTCTTCTTTGTTATCCAGAATGGGGATCACATTCTTAAAACCGGTATTGATCAGTTTGGCGATACGTGAAGTGTACGACTTCTGTTTATAGCCGTTACAGATGATATAGATTTCTTTATTGATCTTTCTGCGTTGGTATAAGCGATTGATGATCTCAATATCATACGCATACGATGTTTCGAGGTGAATATTATGTTTCAATGCTTCTTCTACAACGAAAGAAAAATGTGAACTCTTGGTACAATAGCAATAAAAATATTCGCCTTCATACTTATGCTTTTTAAAAGCATCGGCAAACATTTTTTTGGCTTTGTTGATCTGCATTCCAATCTTAGGCAGATAGGTAAGCTTCAACGGAGTTCCATACTTCTCGATGATTTTTTTGAGATCCAGTTCATTGAACTGCAAATAGCCATCGTCATTAACATCGAATCCTTCTTGTGGAAAATGGAAGGTCTGGTTCACCAGCGAGGTGTAGGTATTGTTCATTAGCCGGGTTAGAGGTTGTTTAGTGTGAACAAGAATGGTACCTTATACAAACAACAAAAATAGTTGTTTGTGCAGTTCAACAAATAAAAAAACCGGCAAGTAAGGTTACTTCCCGGTTATATTTTTGATCAGGGTTGCTGATTACTTCACAGAATTTACCAGTGCCTTGAAACTAGCCGGCTCATTCATAGCCAGGTCAGCCAGCACTTTGCGATTCAGATCGATCCCTTTAACTGCCAATTTATTGATAAACTGGCTGTAAGTCAATCCTTCTTCTCTCACTGCTGCGTTGATACGGGCAATCCAAAGCTGACGGTATTCGCGCTTCTTCAACTTACGACCTACATAGCTGTAAGTCATACCTTTTTCAACAATATTTTTGGCTACGGTGTATACATTTTTACGTTTACCGTAGAATCCTTTGGCCTGCTTGAGGATACGCTTTCTGCGGGCTCTTGATGCTACTGCATTTACTGAACGTGGCATAATATCTTTTTTTGTTCCTTCTTCGGTAAACCGATATCAGGATTTGTTTTTAAATGGTTTGATGTCCCTTCCCGGGATAATGGCTTTGATTAACCTTTCAAACGCAATAAGCGCAGAACGAAATCTTTGTTGGGAGCTCCAACAACACCTTTCTTGTTCAATGCTCTTTTACGCTTCTTTGATTTTTTGGTTAAAATGTGCCTTTTGAAAGCTTTCTGGAAGGTGATCTCTCCACTGCCAGTCACCTTAAAGCGCTTCTTCGCGCTGGAGTTTGTTTTTACCTTTGGCATAAATAAATAATCTACTTAAGATTACACCCTGCTGGCGGTCTCGAACAGACGAGACACTTGTTGAGCCTTACGGGAAAAATTTGGAGTGCAAAAGTAATGAAAACAGAGGAATATTGAACAGAGAAACAGCGGAATTTTAAAGTACGAGTGCCCTCTACACAAGAAATGTCGATGAAATTCATCGACATTTCTTATATAATCAATTGAAAAACAGATACTTATTTTCTCTGTTGCTGATTCCTCTGTTCCTTATTCCTCTGTTTTACTTGCTGCTTTCTTCTTCCCTGTTTTAGGGGTAAAAATGGCGAACATACGCTTGCCTTCGAGTTTGGGCATGCTTTCTAAGGAGCCTGCTTCTGCCAAGCGTTCAGCAAATTTCAAGAGTAACAATTGCCCACGGTCCTGGAACATGATGGCACGTCCCTTGAACTGTACATAGGCTTTTACCTTATTTCCATCTTTCAGGAATTTCTCAGCATGTTTGGCTTTGAAGTCAAAATCATGATCATCGGTTCCAGGCGTAAAGCGGATCTCTTTGATCTCACTTTGCTTGGAATTGGCTTTCATCTCCTTCTCTTTCTTCTTCTTTTCGTAAAGGAACTTTTTATAATCGATCACCTTACAAACGGGAGGGTCAGCTGTTGGAGAAATTTCCACTAGATCCAGTTCTTGCTCTTGCGCAATTTTCAATGCTTCCTGTGTGGAGTAAACGCCAACAGTTACATTGTCGCCAACCAAACGCACTTGTGGTACCCGGATTCTTTCGTTGATACGATGTTCAGGCTCCGGTTGCCTGTTAAACCTGGGATTGAATCTTCCGCCCCCTCTTGGTGGTAATGCCATTAAAACTTGTTTAGTTAAAAATTTAGGTGTTAAAGATATAGCTATTTCCTTATTCCGAATTATTCTCCGCTTTTTCGGTGGAGAATTTCATCTTGAATCAATGTGATAAACGCTGCTAATTCCTGTGTTCCCAGATCACCTTTTCCTTGTCTGCGCACAGCCAGTTTTCGCTCAGCGGCTTCTTTCTCTCCCACTACCAACATATATGGTACCCGACTCAGTTCCGTATCCCGGATCTTCTTTCCGATCTTTTCGCTTCGATCATCGATCTCAACTCTCACTCCTATGGCACGCAGCTCCTGCTTCACTTCTAGCGCATAATCCATGAACTTATCACTGATCGGCAATATCTTCACCTGCAATGGCGCCAACCATACCGGGAATTTGCCTGCATAATGTTCCAACAAGAATCCGATAAAACGTTCATGAGTTCCCAATGGCGCACGGTGTATGATCAATGGCACTTCAGGCTGGTTGTTCTGATTCACATAATTCAACTTGAATTTGTTCCCTGAATTAAAGTCAACCTGATTGGTCGCCAATGTAAACTCTCTTCCAATCGCACTCCAAATCTGTACATCAATCTTTGGTCCATAGAAAGCCGCTTCATCCGGTACTTCTACAAATGGAATATTGGATTCAATCAATACATTACGTACCATGGCTTCTGTTTCTTTCCAAAGCTCTGGTTCATTTACATATTTGGCGCCCAGTTTAGTAGGCTCATGTAAACTCAAACGCATCACATATTTATCGATACCAAATATTTTAAAATACTTGATGTACATATCATTCACCGCACGGAACTCTGCTGCAAACTGCTCTTTACTACAGTAAATATGTGCATCATTCATGTGCAGACAACGAACACGCATCAGACCAAACAATTCCCCGCTCTGCTCATAACGATAACAGGTACCATATTCAGCGATACGGAATGGAAGATCCTTATAGCTCTTAGGTTCTGCATCAAATATTTTATGGTGATGCGGACAGTTCATAGCTTTCAGATAATACTTGGTTCCGTCCAATTCCATGGGCGGGAACATACTATCAGCATAATAAGGAAGGTGTCCGCTGGTGAGATACATACTCTCTTTGGCGATATGTGGTGTTACCACACGCTTATAGCCTGCATCTTCTTCTGTTTGCTTGGCCAGTTTCTCCAATTCTTCAATGATAACAGTACCATTGGGTAACCATAAAGGCAATCCGGCACCTACATCATCATCCATGGTGAAAATACCCAGCTCTTTTCCGAGTTTACGATGATCTCTTTTTTTGGCTTCTTCCAGCATCAACAAGTATTCATCCAACTCTTTTTGATTCGGGAATGTTACACCGTATAAACGAGTGAGCATTTTATTCTTCTCATCCCCTTTCCAATAAGCACCGGCAATACTGGTGAGTTTGATGGCTTTGATGAAACCTGTATGTGGAATATGTGGTCCGCGACAAAGATCAGTGAATTGCCCTTGTGTGTAGAAAGTGATCGAACCGTCGTCTAATCCTTGCAAAAGATCAAGTTTATACTCATCTGATTTCTCTTGAAAATAAGTAACCGCCTCTTGTTTGGATATTTCTTTACGCTGATAAGCATTGTTCTGCTTGGCCAGTTCATTCATTTTCTTCTCAATCGCTACTAAATCTTCTTCTGAGATATGTTGTCCACCCAAATCTATATCATAATAAAATCCTTTATCCAATGCCGGTCCAACCCAAAACTTTACACCCGGATACAAAGCTTCTACCGCTTCCGCCATTAAGTGAGCAGAAGAATGCCAAAAAGTATTTTTTCCTTCTGCATCATCCCAGGTATGCAGTTTAAGTGAACTATCAGTCGTAATCGGACGCGTAGCATCCCATACTTGTCCATTCACACTTGCCGCCAATACTTTTCTGGCCAGTCCTTCACTGATTGATTTAGCAATATCCAAAGCACTCACGCCTGCTTCATACTGCCTTTCTGCCCCATCGGGAAAACGAATCTTAATCATTGGTTCGATTGCTGAAAAATTGAATAATTCTAAGGATTGCAAAAATAGTGTAAAGCTGCGAGCTTCGAGCCATGAGCTATGAGCAGATACTTTATTTTATTCAGGTTTATTAAAAAGTAAATCGCTCGTAGCTCATGGCTCGTAGCTCATAGCTTATTTAACGCTTCTTTATCAGCATACACTATATTGCAATCGTAGTTTTGCCCGAATGAGACTGAATATTACCCTAACCTCTTTTTTACTGTTCTGTTCACTTGCCCTGGGTGCCCAAAATTTGACGGGTATCTGGAGAGGTTATTTTGGCTCATCGAGTGGCTTATATAAGGGTGATACGCGACAAGAAATGTATAAATATGAAGTGCAGATCGATCAGCAAAGCAATAATGCACTAAAAGGTGTTACCTACTCTTACCAAAGCACCGTTTTTTATGGGAAAGCTACTTTACAGGGTATTTATACGGTACAGACCAAGAATCTCATCTTAAAAGAGCTGGTTTTAGAAGAACTAAAAATTGCCGATAAAAGTGAGCCTTGTCTCATGACCTGCTATCTTGAATATTCCAAAATGGGAAATCTGGAAGTATTACAAGGCACTTTTATTTCCATAAATGCCAAAAGCAAAGTGGATTGCGGCAGCGGAAAAGTGTATTTGGAAAGAGTCAAAGAATCAGATTTTGAATTGGAACCTTTTTTAGCAAAGAAAAACGGTTTTTCTTCAAAGCGTGGTAAAGACTCTGCCAAGCCACCCATCACTGTTCAAAAAACAACGCCTAATAATAAGCCGTCTACAACCACACCCAAAGACAATACTACAAAAGCACCTGTAAAAACACAGGCGGCTCCACCTACGAATAAAAAAGCTTCTCCGGTCACACAAACACCTTTAACGCAGAGAAACAATAGTACTGCTCAAAAAAAGCCGGTTACAAAACCTGCTACCAATACAACTAAGAGTACTCCCAAAACAACCAAGCCTGCACAAAAAGAGGAGGTAACCAATACTCTTCAGCCACCTGTTGCCAACAACTGGAGACAGGACGCTACAATCACAAGCAGAAAAGCAGATACGCCGATTGTAAAATGGGAACAGCCTAGTCCCATAAAAGGCCCTATTCCAAAAGTGTTATTGGAAAGAGAGAATAATCTGATCAAGACCATATACACCAATGAACAAGTAGCCACAGTAGAAATCTTCGACAATGGCACCATTGATAATGATACCATTTCTCTTTATCACAATAACAAATTGGTGATCAGTCAAGCTAAGTTGACCTATACGCCTCTTCGTTTGAAAATTGATTGTTCCGGAGATAATAAGCGACATGAATTAATCATGGTAGCGGAAAATTTAGGTGAGATTCCGCCGAACAGTGCTTTAATGGTGATTACCGCTGGAAAAAAACGTTATGAAATATTCCTCATTTCAAATGAGCAGAGAAATGCAAAAGTGGTTATTGAATATAAACCTGACTGATTATTGTGCTAGAAAAACTCATACATAATCCAAAATTTGTTTTTCTTTTTGATGCGTTAGGTGCATTGCTTACTTGTACGCTGATCGGTGGATTACTGGTAGCTTATCAATCCTATATTGGACTTCCTTTCACTTGGCTTTATATTCTCGCTTCTATAGCTGCAGTAT
The DNA here is from genome assembly GCA_013391385.1 of Sediminibacterium sp. Gen4. Taxonomy (GTDB): domain Bacteria; phylum Bacteroidota; class Bacteroidia; order Chitinophagales; family Chitinophagaceae; genus Sediminibacterium. The sequence continues at coordinate 9,185 of JACBFI010000028.1, forward strand.
TAACTGTTTACTCAAGTTTATGCGCGGTATTGATTCAAAAAAAATGGAGCCCTTTTTTAAAAGTCATTATCACAGCCAATACCCTTTATACTTGCCTCACAACTGCTTTGATCATCATTTACAGTCAAGAACTCGAAAGCTTAGGCTTCGCTTATTTTATTGGGGAGATACTTGTTTTAATTGGTGTGATTTGGTTAGAGATAAAAGCATTGAAAGCATTACCCCACTAGAAGCATCCTCACACAGCACCGAAATACTGTACAAGTTCAAATAGATGTATAGTTCTTGAAGCCTGTTGCTTGAAGCTTGTAGCTTGTAGCTTTCGTGTTCCCTGTTTCTTCTTTCTTGTTTCTTCCCCTACATCTTAATATTCCAAGTTACCGCGGGTATAACAGGGAACAATGATACCTGTCTAGCCGTTACCCGCAGATCACCATTGGAAGCTTGTCCTTCCTGATCAAAATAAATGAAATAGGGATTCAACCTGCTATATGCATTGTACAAACTAAATACCCAACTAGAAGTATACTTTCTTATTTTTTTAGGAGTGGGTGTATAAGTAAATGAAAGATCCATTCGATGATAAGGTTTCATTCGATAGGCATTGATACGGCTATATTCCTGCGTTAACACCCCACCAACAAAATAAAAACGTTCGGGCAATGAAGTAGCATTACCTGTTCCATACACAAACACACTGGACACCTTCCACTTTTTTGATAATTCATATGTACCCACAATCGACATATCATGTCTTCTGTCGTAGCGACTCGGATATTTCAAACCGTCATTCAAATCTTCAAATCTACGCCAGGTCCAACTCAGTGTATAACCGATCCATCCCGTGAATCTACCGCGTACTTTATTGATGAACAATTCAGCACCATAACTCCACCCCTTTCCAAAAACAAATTCTTCTTCAGGATCTTTGAGAGAAGGTGTATACCCTTCTTTATATTCGATCTGATTATTCATCGTTTTATAGTACACTTCCAATGAAGTCTCAAACATACCATTGTTGAAATTCCGGAAATAACCGGCTGCATATTGCCAACCTGTTTGCGGACGCACCCTGATGGTGCTGGGTACCCATAGATCAGTGGGCAAAGTTGTACCTGCATTCGTCACTAAATGGATGTATTGAATGTTTCTGGTGACTGCTGCTTTGAAAGACGATAACTCTGACAGAGCATATCGAACTGTTAGTCTAGGTTCCAATCCTCCGTATGCTTTCACAGTTTGTCCGCGACCATACACCACACTATCCAATTTATTACCATCATCATCTCGTTGGTATAAGGTATACCTGCCTATTTGCTGAAACACACTGTATCGTAACCCTGCATTCACTTTGATCTTATCAGAAAGCTCCCAATCATCCTGTATATAAACCGCATATTCATTCGCTAATTTTCTGCTGGCATTATTGGGTTCGAAGATGACAGAATCCTGACTGCCGCTTACAATATTGGGCAGAAAGCTGTGGTGGGTGTATTGTATACCAAATTTCAACTTGTGTTCGGGTACCGGATAAAAGTCAAAATCTGTTTTCAGATTGAGGTCACGGATACCCGATGATAAATTGATGTTGAAATCATTTTGTCTACCTGCCAACTCAAATTTATAGTCATTATAGACGGCGGTAGTATTCGCAAATAATTTTTTATTGAATACGTGATTCCAGCGAAGTGTAGCCGTAGAATTTCCCCATGGTATTCTGGTGCTGAAAGAACGTTGTGTATTATTGAACGTAAATTTATCTCTACCGAAATATCCACTCAGGTACAACACATCTTTTTCTGAAAACCGATAATTCATTTTTGCGTTCAGGTCATAGAAATAGTATCCTGAGCCATAGAATTCACTTTCCTTACTGATAAAAGGTTTTGATAAAAGATCAACATAGGTTCTTCTGGCTGATAAAATATAAGAAGCTTTGTTCTTCTTTAAAGGTCCTTGAATCGAAAAACGAGAGGCGATCAATCCAATTCCGGCATCGATCTGCGTTTTGTTGTTATTGCCTTCTTTCATCGCCACATCTACCACAGAAGACAAACGACCTCCATATTGAGCGGGCATCCCTCCTTTGATTAGGGTAACATTTTTAATAGCATCAGCATTGAAAATAGAGAAGAATCCGAAAAGGTGACCGGTATTGTACACAACTGCATCATCCAATAAAATCAGGTTTTGATCCGGTCCACCACCACGTACATAAAATCCGGCATTCCCTTCTCCAGCATTACGTACGCCAGGTAAGAGTTGTAAGGTTTTTAAAGGATCTACTTCTCCCAAAAAAGCAGGTAAAGCTTTCGCTGTATTCATGCTCAGCTCAATCTTACCCATCTGAGCAGTCTTGACATTGTTCTCTCGTTTTCTGGCAACAACCGTCACATTGCTGATGACAGCTGTATTGGGCAACAATAAGATATTCTGCTGAATGTCTTTTTTCAGATCAATCGTCAATTCAGCGGTTTGGTATCCGATAAAAGACACCAAAAGACGATATACCCCCTTTTCCAGAGAAATGGAATAAAAACCATATTGATTGCTTTGCACACCTTTCCCTTGTCCGACCACTTGTAGGTTGGCACCGATCAAGGTCTCACCTGTTAGAGAATCTTTGAGATAACCGTTGAGTGTTACCCTCTCCTGCGCAGCCACAGAAACAACACAACAACACCACAACAGCAAAATCGATATACGCATGAAAGGAAAATGAAAAGTTGAATGAACGCTTACAAGATCAGCAACAACTAAGCGATCATTAGAGTTTTCTAAAATCAATTGAATCTTTTACTTCCCCACAGATCAGCATTTTCTTGGGTAAATATGGATTACGAATATCAGAGGAATTACTCAACCAAAATGCCCCGGCATCATTGAATGCCATTGGACAATATTGATGGTATACTACCGCACGATCATATTTAACGGCACGGATCAGATCATACAATTGTTCGCTCAGCACCTGAAAAGATTTACGGCGTTCTTCGATATCTTTTTCTTGCTTCACGGCAGCAAGTTCATTGCTGATGCCGGTAGTATAGGTCTTTGCAGTAGAAATGATGCTGGGATCAGCTTTTAACTCACCCAGTACCCCGTCTGTAGCATTGATATCTGCCAAAAGCTGCACTGTACTTTTCGTAATCAAGGTATCATTCTCCTTAATGAAATGGTCTTTCAACTGAAAATAGCTATCCAGCATTTTACCAAATACCAGATTGAACGTATCTGAATTAACACTTTGTCCAAGTGGCGCCTGTGGAGCTTCTGTTACGGCTGCTTTTTCATCATTTCCGCCACAAGCGGCTAAAAACAGAATGGTAGCCAGTGTCAATATCCTTTTCATGGGTAAAATTTTGCACAAATTTACAGCAAATTGAAATGGCAGCCGTTTGCAATTACCTTTGCGCTCCTAAACCATTGTTAAGAAATGTTGATCGGCTTACAAAATGTGACTTTTGAATTTGGTGCCCGTGTAATTGTGGAAGATGCCACTTGGCATATACAACCCGGTGATCGTATCGGATTGATTGGGTATAACGGTACCGGCAAATCTACCCTATTGAAAGTATTGGTAGGAGAATATACCCCTTCCAGAGGATCTGTTGAAAAGGGAAAAGATACCACTATTGGTTACCTACATCAGGATCTATTAAGCTTTGATACCAATGATACCATTACCGAAGTGGCATTGGGTGCATTTGAACGGGTACGTCAAGTAGAAAAAGAAATTGAAACCCTGGGACATGAACTGGAAAAAGATCCAGAGAATAATGATCTTTTGATTCGTTATACCGATGCATTACATGAATTGGATGTATTGGATGGATACAATATTCATCATAAAGCCGAAGAAGTATTACATGGCCTGGGATTCAGCAATGAAGACCTAACCCGCCCTTATAAAGAGTTTAGTGGTGGATGGAGAATGCGTGTTTTATTGTGTAAAATGATTTTGCAACAACCCGATGTACTCTTATTGGATGAGCCTACCAACCACCTTGATCTTCCTTCGATCGAATGGTTGGAAAAATATCTTCTCCACTATCAAGGTAGCGTCGTAATTGTAAGCCACGATAAATTTTTCTTGAACCGAATGGTGAATAAGATCGTGGAAGTTTACCAACAGCAACTGCATATTTATTCAGGCGATTATAACTACTATGAAACAGAGAAAGCTTTGCGCATAGAGATGCAACAAAAAGCTTTTGAAAATCAGCAAGACTATATTCGTCAGCAAGAACGCTTTATTGAACGATTCAAAGCCAAAGCCAGTAAAGCTGCTCAAGCCCAGAGTATTCAAAAGCGACTGGATAAAATTGAGAAGATAGAAGATGTGAAACTGGAGCGTCCTGATTTACGCATCAACTTTCAATTGGAAAAAGTCCCTGGCAAAGTACTGGTGGAATTGAAAAATGCCAGTAAAAGTTTCGGCAAGATTAAAATTTTAGAAGCAGCACAGGCTGAAATTGAACGAGGTGATAAGATCGCACTCATTGGTGCCAATGGAAAAGGTAAATCTACGGTGTTACGTATGGTAGCAGGCAACGAGCCATTCGAAGGACAACGTGTATGGGGACATAATGTCGAAGAAAGTTTTTACGCACAACACCAATTAGAAGCACTTACATTGACCAATACTATTTTGGAAGAGTTACAACAATGTGGCAGTAAGAAAACAGATGTGGAGCTGCGTGCATTATTGGGTGCTTTTTTGTTCAGTGGCGATGATGTAGACAAGAAGATACGCGTATTAAGTGGTGGAGAGAAAGCACGTGTAGCATTGGCGAAAACCATAGTGAGTAAAGCCAACTTTTTGATGCTCGATGAACCGACCAACCACCTCGATATGCATTCTGTGGAATTGTTAGCAGAAGCACTGAATAAATACGAGGGTACAATCATTCTCGTTAGTCACGATCGTTATTTCATTTCTAAAACAGCCAATAAGATCTGGGAAATCGTTGATCATCAAATCAAAGAATTCAAAGGCACTTATCAGGAATGGGTGGAATGGAATGAGCGAATGGAGAGAATAAAAGAGGAAGAAGCAAGAGGGAAGAAACAAGAGACAAGGAAGGTTCAAGAAACAGAGCATAAGATTCAGGTTGAAAACAAAAAAGTAGAAGTTGTTGAACCGGTGAAATCTGCGCCTGCTAATCTACCCATTGATAGAGAGAAACAGAAGGAATTACAGAAACAGAAAAGAAGACTGAGTAATTTGGAGATAGAGTTGGACAAATTGAAACAGGAGAAAATAAAACTAGAGACGGCACTCGGAGATCCATCCAATTATTCAGACCCCACTAAATTTCAACAACTGGAAGCCTCCTATAAACAAATTCAATCGAAGTGGACTACTTTGAATCAGGAGTATGAGGAAGTGTTTGAAAAAGTGATGGAGGGGGAAGCGTAAAAAAAATAAAAAGTCAAAAGTTAAAAGTTAAAAAAAACTCTGTGATCCTCTGTGCCTAACTCTGTCAACTCTGTGGTAAAAAAAATAACCGCAGAGTTACACGGAGTCCGGCACGGAGTAGCACAGAGTTTTTTATTACTTATGGGAGCAACACTGCATCAATTACATGCACCACACCATTGCTGGCAACGATATCGGTACTTGTGATATTTGAAGCAGTCATATTACCGTTACCTCTTACCCTAGCGCCACCTGCCAATGTAATGGTTACGGTTCCACCGTTAACCGTTGCAGGTCTAGCTCCTTCCGTTAAATCAGAAGAAAACACCCTGGCAGCGATCACATGGTATGTAAGGATAGAAGCCAATGTATTGGGATCGGCTTGTTGAATTGATTCAATTGTAGGAAAGCCTGCATTTTGAAAAGCTGTATTGGTAGGCGCAAACACAGTGAAAGGTCCGGAACCAGATAATACAGCTGCAACATTGGTGGTACCCTGACTAGCTCTTACAACAGCAGCTACCAGGAAAGAAAGATTTGCATTGCCTTGTGCCAACTGTACAATATTACCTGGTGGCGGCATTAACACTTTATTGATCACATGTACAACACCATTAGCGGCATCTACATCTGCTGTAGTCACAGCAGCGCCATTTACAAAAACACCATTGGTATTTTTGGTAACATACACATTAGCTTGACCTGCACTTGCTAATTCAGTGGTAGCTGAAGGTATGGCTCCGGATGTGTACTCCTGTCCAAGTACATGGTACAAAATAATTTGACGTAAAGTCGCTTCAGGAACTGCATTGATAGCCGCTTCAGTACCTAAACCTGCAGCAGCGAAAGCGTTGTTATCTGGCGCAAACACGGTAAATGTTCCTTGTCCGGATAATGTTTCAACCAATCCTGCTCTTACAACAGCAGTTCTCAGTAAAGAAAGATTTGCATTTTCCGTTACCAATGTTGCAATCGTTTTAGCGGGTGCTGCCTCATCTTTTTTGCATGATACCAACGCGAAAAGTGGTAGACATGCCAGCATCAGGATTTTAATGTGTTTCATCATACTTTGGTTTTTTGTTGATTAATAATGGGATATGTAAAAGATGTTGGTTTGAGAAATAGCACTATTAGTCACCACATGCATCTTACCCTTACCATGCATGAGTAAATAGATGGCTTGCCAAGATTGCATTACAGACATAAGTTTATCAGTTGGATACATAGCTGTTCCATTAAAGTGTGAAATATTTGAGCAGGGGTTCCGACTGCGCCGGCATTCAACGTTGTTATAGCAGTATCAAGAAGAAACTGCGTACGACAATCTCAACAAATTATATTGGTACGAATAAGGGTTGTATCGATCGTGTTTTGTAGGGAAACATCGACCTATATTTTTTTCAAGAGGGGATGATAAAGGAACAACAGCACAAAGTTTTTGTTCTGAGAAAATGATAAAAAAATGTTAGAAGAATTTTTGTTCGAAAGATGATGATGAAAAAACAAGAAAGGTTCTACAAATGAAAGATCAATTATAAAGATGAAACAATTCCAAATTTCAGTGACAAAAAAAGGTGAGCAAAGCTCACCTCTATTTTCACTTTTGACTTTTCACTTTTGACTTTGCATGCTTACTTACTCAAAATACTCCTACTAATCACAATCCGCTGCACTTCACTAGTACCTTCATAAATCTGAGTGATTTTTGCATCACGCATCAGTCTTTCTACATGGTATTCTTTTACAAAACCATAACCACCATGTACCTGAACAGCTTCAGTTGAGATCCACATCGCTGCTTCACTCGCATATACTTTCGCCATAGATGAACTGAGGGTATAGTCTAGTCCATTGTCTTTCTCCCATGCCGCTTTTAAACACAATAAACGAGCTGCTTCAATTTTAGTAGCCATATCAGCCAATTTAAATTGAATAGCTTGGTGATGCATGATCTCTTTACCAAATGCCTTACGTTGTTTACTGTATGCTAATGCCAATTCATAAGCACCACTTGCAATACCCAATGCCTGAGAAGCAATACCGATACGACCTCCGGCCAAAGTCTTCATTGCGAATTTGAAACCAAATCCATCTTCACCGATTCTGTTTTCTTTGGGCACTTTTACATCTGTTAATAAGATGCTGTGTGTATCACTACCTCTGATACCTAATTTATTTTCTTTTGCAGCTACAGTAACCCCCGGCCAGTTTTTTTCAACGATAAATGCATTGATCCCTTTACTTCCTTTCGCGGGGTCAGTTTGTGCAATCACTAAATACACAGAAGCTGATGAGCCGTTGGTGATCCAGTTTTTGGTACCATTCAATAAATAATGATCGCCCATATCTTCTGCGGTGGTACGCTGACTGGTGGCATCACTACCTGCTTCAGGTTCACTTAATAAGAAAGCGCCGATATATAATTCACCATCTTTACGTCCTTGTGCCAATGGCGTCAGGTATTTTTGCTTTTGTTCTTCAGAACCGAAGGTTTCCAATCCCCAACAAACCAAACTATTATTTACACTCATACAAACACTGGTACTCGCATCTACTTTACTGATTTCTTCCATAGCGAGCACATAGCTAACGGTATCCATACCGGCACCACCATATTTAGGATCCACCATCATACCCATGAAACCTAATTCGGCCAGTTTCATGATTTGTTCTTTGGGAAACTGTTGTTTTTCATCACGCTCAATAACGCCGGGCAAGCACTCATTTTGGGCAAAATCACGAGCCGCTTTCTGGATCATTACATGTTCTTCGCTTAACTGGAATTGCATATGTTTTCTTTTTGGCGCTGCAAAAATAAGCTAACAAACGTTAGGAAAGAAGATTTTTGATTTTTTGATCGCTGATTTTTTGATTTTTGGGGATTCTGCTTCACAGGAAGAGTTCTATATTGACCGATTCAAACAGCGGATTGAGCCTGCAATCAAATATCACCGGAGAATTTGTTAAACAATTGGCTTTTGTCATGCGTTTAAGAGCGATCAAAGTAGTTTTGCATTTTATCACTCCCCTGGCATTTAGGTTATTTCTTAACTGCATATCACTGACAAATCACAAATCATGTTGAAAAATTTACGTTACGTATTGATTGGATTATTGTTTACAGCCCGGGCTCTTGCACAAGATGAGAGAGATATGGATGTTGATAATCTCACTTTTAAAATTGCCAGTAATCGAATATTTGGAAAAATAACAGATGCCATTACCAATAAACCTTTGGAAGCAGTATCTGTTCAACTTTATGGTAAAGGGGTATACGGCAATGATAGTTTACTAAATGCTGTATTAACACGTACGAACGGTGATTTTCGTTTCACCAACTTACCCAAAGCCGATAGTTTTAAGCTGGTCATCAGCAGTATTGCATATGCTTCTAAAACATTCTCTGTTTTATTTACACCCGGCAATGTTCGAAAAATTGCTGAAACAGGATTCGTAGAAAAAGATTTGGGTAATATTTCGCTTGAACAAGATGCAACTACCCTCGCAGCGGTAGTGGTACGCTCTACCGCCAAGCCCGCACTAGAAATGGGTATCGATCGAAAAGTCTTCAACGTAGAGAAAAGTTTGACCGCTACCGGTGGTACTGCCATCGATGTAATGAAAAATATCCCTTCTGTTTCAGTTGATGTGGAGGGAAATGTGCAGTTACGTAACAGTCAACCACAGATTTTTGTAGATGGTCGCCCTACCATTCTCACGTTGGATCAAATTCCATCAGATAATATTGAAACGATAGAACTGATTACCAATCCCTCTGCAAAATTTGATGCTGCCAGTACCGGTGGTATCATCAATATTATCCTGAAAAAAAATAAAAGAATCGGATTAAACGGCGTGGCAAGCATTGGTGGCGGCTACCCTGATATTTACAATGGCAATCTGGCGATCAATGCCCGTCAGGGTAAAGTGAACTTATTTGCAAGTGGAAGTATCAATCAATCAGGTGGTATTGCTCGTGGTGAGTCATTAAGAGAAAATCGTGTCAATGGCGTAGCGGATAATTTCTTTAACCAATATTCTTCCAATGCACGTTTGAGAAGATTCAATTCCATTCGATTTGGATTAGATTACTTTCTTGATAACAGAAACACTTTATCTTTTACGCAAGGTATTGTAGACGGAAAATTTACCAATCGAGAGGAACAGGATCAATTCTACTTTGACAAAACAGGGACCCTGCAAAGAACCGGAGACCGCTTAGCTGAAAACAGATCTGGGTTCAAACGGTATAATAGTCAGTTAAACTTTATACACAAATTTCCTGAAAATGGGAAGGAGTTAACAGCGAATGTGAACTTGAACTATGGTAGTGGTAATAATTTATCTAATATCACGAATGCCTTTTTCAATAACGATGGCACCCCCTTTTCACCAACTGCCAGAGTGAGAAATGACGGTACCAATAAAAACAATCAGCTCACCATTCAGGTAGATTATAGTGATCCAAAAGGCGAGAATGGCAAGCTGGAAACTGGATTAAGGTCTTATATCAATGATGTTAGTAGTTCATTTGCTGCTTTTGCGTTAGGGAATGGAGTAGAAACCAAATTGCCTTTAAGTAATAATATTCGCTATAAAGAATCAGTACACGCCGGATATATTACGTATTCAAATAAGATCAATACCTTTTCTTATCAAGCCGGATTAAGAGCTGAGTATTCTGAGTTCGAAGGTGAATTATTGGATAGCGCTCGCAAATTTGGATATACCTATCCAAATAGCTGGGATCGTTTCTTAGATGGTTTCTTCCCTAGCTTATTTCTTACCAAAACGATCAATGACAATACCGATATTCAACTGAATTATAGCCGTAGAATACGTAGACCTAATTTCAGACAATTAAACCCATTCGTGGATATTACCGACCCTGTGAATCTCAATCAGGGAAATCCGCAGTTACAACCAGAGTTTACCAATTCTTTTGAATTCAATTACAATACAAAATATAAAAACGGCAGCTTTCTCGGTGTTCTATACTTTAGGAATAATCAACGAGATATTACCCGCTTTAGCGATACCATAACAGCAGCACAATACCAGCAATTAAACAACGCAGCTGTTGATCCCAATGCAATTTTAAATACATTCATCAATGCCCAATATACCAATCGATTCGGAGCAGAGTTTACACTACAACATAAAGTAGGTACTGATTTCGACCTTACACCCAGTGTTAACATGCAATACCGAAAAGTGAAAGCCATAGTCGGCGGACTTGATCTTAGCAATCAAGGCTTCAACTGGGAAGGAAAATTAATTGCGAACTATCGCTTTCCTACTACTAAAACATCCTTATTCAAAAACTTAAGTGTGCAAATGGTTGGTGAGTATGAATCTATGGAAGTAACGGCACAAGGTAAAACCATTGAACAATACAGCATTGATTTAGCTTTTAGAAAAGATTTCTTGAAAGATAAAAAAGCGTCTCTCACATTAGCTGTAAACGACGTCTTCAATACCAACAGAAACGGAAATATTTTTGATACAGAACTGTTCTATCAAACCGGCTATAACAGGAGAAATGTCAGAAACTTCCGTATTACTTTCTCTTACAAATTCGGAAGCGCTACATTTAAGCTGTTTAATAATAGGAATGGGAATAGAGATGATGAGGATTAATTTAATTTTTGATTTTTTGATCTATGATTTTTTGATTTGAATCAAGAAATCATAGATCAAAAAATCAAAGAATCAATAATATTTCTTTTGAAGATTATACAAAACACTTTTATCTAAATCATTCATTCGCTTAGTGGTATCCTGTAAGAAATGGCGCTTGAAGGATTGTATGGCTGCGCTGGTATCTTTTACATCATAACCTATAATACGCAATGCCTGAATATGATTAAAATTTGCGGGAACAGGTTCTCTGATTTCATCATACCAAAGACCAAATCCTTTTTCTGCCAATAATTTCCAGGGAAACCGATAATTGGGATCATTTTTACGTGTTGGGGCAATATCACCATGACCAATAAAGTTGGCAGATGGAATAGCATATTGCTTTTTGAGTCTATCTAACAAACTCAATAAACTATTGATCTGCAAACTATCAAAGGGCTCAAATCCATTGTTGTCTAATTCAATTCCTATGGAGACAGAATTGATATCGGTTTGGTTACCCCACTTCCCTACTCCACCATGCCATGCACGCAGATAATCGTTCAACATATGATGTAATACACCAGATTTACAGATCACATAATGCGCACTTACAGAAGTACGGGGAAGTGTAAATGTTTTGAGTGTCTGGTCACAAGAATTTTGTGCAGTATGATGAATGATGACAAAACTGGGCTTTCGCAAATTAAAATTGGTAGTCCCGACCCAATACGGAGGTAATAAAGCAGAGTCGGAAAATGCATTCTCCTTCGGCAATGCCGCTATCTCTTTGGCATAAGCTTTTACTTTTTGCTTGTATACCTTATTGGTAGACTTATATGGATGCGTTGAACAAGCAATGAAGATGAATACAAAGAGTAATAAAACTGAACTTCTCATATATTAGGTTAAGACGGAAAAATACAAAGAATATAATGATGAAGAATCTGTGTCACTAAATATCTCCTATTTACCTATTTTTATTCAGTGTTTTTCTGTGTTCTCTGTGGCAATTGATTTGCCACTGTCCAAATGACTCCTTCGGAGAAGACACTGAAAAACACTGAATAAATGATTGAATATGTCTTTACACTTGGGAAGAACAACATTTGGAGATCCTGTTAACAAAGGAAATGTACTATCCAGAGAAGAAGCAGAAGCACTATTTCATGAATGGGTAATAAACCCCAGATTGAAATTACACATGCTTCAGGTTGGACACCTGATGAAATGCTGGGCAGCTGAAAAGCTACAGGCTGATGATGCCACACAATGGCGTTGGGAAATGGCCGGACTTCTACACGACGCAGACTGGGATCAATGGCCGGAATTGCATTGTAAAAAAATCATTGAAGAACTGGAACAGCGGAATATCGATCCGGAGATCATTCGTGCCATCGCCTCTCATGGTCATCATTATTTTGGCGTGATACCGGAAACCGAAATGGATAAAATGCTCTATGCATTTGATGAATTGTCCGGACTCATTCATGCGTATTCATTGATGCGTCCGGGTGGATATGATGGCATGGATGTAAAAGGCGTCAACAAACGACTCAAAGAAAAATCATTTGCCGCGAATGTTTCCCGAGAAGATATCAAAGATGCTTGTGAAAGAGCAGGAATAGACTTGAATGAGCTTATTGCATTTATTATTCCGAGACAGAGGGAGGTGAAGGGTGAAGGGTGAAAAGTGAAAGGTGAAAGGTGAAAAGAAAATCAAAAGTAAAAAATCAAAAATCAGACATCCGACATCAGACATCAGACATTAGACATTAGACATCAGACATCTACCATCTGACATAAACAACTCTTTATGAAAAAAATACTATTATTTGTTGCCATCACTCTGTTTTGCACATTTGTGGTTCGTGCGCAATATATTTTGCCTTTGAAAGAACAAGCCAGAGTGATCGATGAATTATTAGCGGAACGTTTGAACCATGTATTGCCTAGTTTGATGAAAGAGGAAGGTATTGATATGTGGATTGTAATTTCCCGAGAATACAACGAAGATCCGGTGATCAAAACCATGCTGCCTGCTACTTGGATTTCTGCCAGACGAAGAACCATATTGGCTTTTTATAACAATCCGAATGGTACAATTGAAAAATATGCTATTGCGCGTTATAACGTAGGCAATGAGATCAAAGCAGCTTGGGATATGACTAAATTCCCTGATCAATGGGACGCATTAACCGATCTGATCCAACAAAAGAATCCCAATAAAATCGGATTGAACTATTCTACGCATTATGGTCACGCTGACGGACTCACTTTTACAGAACAAAAAGAGTTGATGGCGAAATTACCGGCCTCGACTGCTGCAAAAGTAGTGGGTGCTGAAAAATTGGCTGTACGTTGGTTAGAGACCAGAACAGAAAGAGAAATGCAATTATACCCTCAATTAATTCAAATCACACATGATATTATCAAAGAAGGTTTTTCTGAGAAAGTGATCATGCCCGGTGTGACTACTACTGATGATCTGGTTTGGTGGTTTAGACAAAAGATCAGAGACTTAGGATTGGATACCTGGTTTCACCCTTCTGTAGCCGTTCAAAGAAATGATCCGGAGAGTTTTGATCACTTGCGTTCATTTTCCAATCGTCCAAAAGATGAAGTGATACGTACCGGTGATCTTTTACATGTTGATATTGGCATCACTTACCTAAGATTGAATACCGATATTCAACAACATGCGTATGTACTACAGCCGGGAGAAAAAACGGCACCGGATTATCTGGTCAAAGCTTTTGAGAAAGGAAATCGTTTACAAGATATCCTCACCTCACAATTCAAAACAGGAAAGACGGGGAATCAGATATTGGCAGATGCATTAGCGCAGGCTAAATCTGAAAATATCCAGGCAGTGATCTATACACACCCAATCGGGTTTCATGGACATGCTGCAGGTCCAACCATTGGCTTATGGGATCAACAAGGAGGTGTACCCGGATCGGGAGACTTTCCCCTACATAAAAACACAGCCTATTCTATTGAATTGAATGCTGCATCAGAAATAACACAATGGAAAAAATCCATTCGCATCATGCTGGAGCAGGATGGATTTTGGGATGGTAAGCAATTCAGGTACATCAGTGGCAGACAAGTAAAACTACTGACCATACCATCACATGCATCACATATCGGCGATTGATTGTTATTGTATAGGAATCAATCAGCATTAAAAAGGATTCAATGAATCAATTTCTTTCTCAGGAATATTGGAACAACAGGTATTTACAACATCAAACAGGTTGGGATATAGGCACTGTTTCAACACCGCTTAAGGAATATATCGATCAATTGTCTGATAAACATATCAGCATTCTCATTCCCGGAGGCGGCAACAGTTACGAAGCATTGTATTTATTGGAACAAGGATTTACAGATGTTACCGTTATTGATTTGGCACCGGCAGTAACAGAAAAATTGAAATCTGAAACCAAATCCTATCAACCACATATAAAAATTCTCACTGGAGATTTTTTTGAATTAAATGGACAATACGATCTCATCCTTGAACAAACATTTTTCTGTGCCATCGATCCGGCATTAAGAGGACATTACGTTACCAAAATGTCGGAACTACTGAAACCTCAAGGCAAATTGGTTGGAGTATTGTTCAACAGATCTTTCGAAGGTGGCCCACCTTTTGGCGGAAGTGAAGCGGAATACAGGACACTATTCAGTTCAACATTTCAGCAAATTCACATGGAACCTTGCTACAACTCCATTAACCCACGTTCAGGTAGTGAGTTATTTGTTGTGTTGGGAGATAGCGTATAGCTTATGGTTCATGGCTAATAGGTTATAACCTATGGCAAATAGTAAATAGTGTACCTATCAATTAAGCTATAAGCAATAAACTATAAGCTATAAACATCGCCTATGTACTATGCTTAATAATCGCATCAAAGCTCCTAATACCGATGATCTTCTCCGTAATATATCCTTCGGCATAGCCCACTCCTATTCTTTTTCCCAGCATCATGGCACGGGCTTTTACTGTTTCTAAAAACTGTGGCGTGGAGATATAAGTTTGGGGCTCATCACCGCCCGTGCTATTAAATTGTGTGGTATAAGCCAAGACAGATTCAATCTTTTTATCCATGTATGCGGTGATATCGACAACAAATGATGGCTGAATAAAACGATCCTGTATGTAATGAAAAACATAAGTAGGTCGCCATACTTCTTGTTTTATATCATCCACTATCGTTTCAATTTTTCGCAATCCGGATAAGAAAGCAGCATCGGAAACCAGTTTAGCACTTCGTCCATGATCCGGATGTCTGTCTTCCGGTGCATTGGCTAAAACGATCTCAGGCTGGTATTTCCGGATCATTTGAATCACAAGGCGCTGATGTGTTTCATCATTCTGGAAAAAACCATCTGCCATACCTAGGTTTTCTCGTACTTGAACACCTAGAATTTTGGCAGCAGCAGCAGCTTCCTGTTTACGAGTTTCTGCGGTACCACGAGTACCCAATTCACCACGCGTAAGATCTACAATTCCTACTTTCTTTCCTTCTGCCAATGCAGCCAGAATGGTACCGGAACAACCCAGTTCAACATCATCCGGATGAACGCCAAACGCCAATATATCCAGTTTCATATTTTTTCGATTGAATGACAAAGGTAAGGTTTGCATTTGCATAAATAAGATAGGGTATTTGCTTGAACACCCATCCCATCAAATCAATCTGCACTGTGATCATCAATAATAATAGAATTGTGTATTGGTTTCGATCACTACACCTGATGGATCCTGATACAGAAATTTCTTTGTCAAGGGTTTTGCCTGTTGATCATAAGTAAACTGGCTATTGAATGTGGTGATGATACCATTGCTCTCTCTCTTTTCGTAATTCTTTTACCAGGATTATTTTTCATACGAACAATTCCATAATAATAAGGTACTTGTCGAACCAGTTCTTCTGCATTCAATTTATTATCATAATCTGAGTATTCAATGGTCATATGTTTAATCAATTGTCCTGTGAATGCATTCACGGTGTAAGTCACTTCTTCCTTCAAATTACCATCCGGATAAAAGCTGTAGGTATGCAGTCCACTGAATTCATAGCCTCTGGCAGCCCCATTGTAATTGTAGAGCTCCATAGAAGTAAGCACATCATTGTTATAATTAAAGAATTTATAGGAAGACTTATGCTCATTCATGTATTGACTGATACTGGCAAGTTTTCCATTGGCATATTGATACAAATAATACCAGCCCTCACTACTATTGATACGTTCAATTTTACCGGAGACATCATACCTTAACTCATAGCTAACCCCACCCCCTGCTGCAGGATCTATATTGTTCACCAGTTTGGAGAGACGTCCATCAGCGAGATAATACAATGAGTCATATGCTCCGGTATCATATACCAGTTTAGATAATTTACCAGTGGGTTGTTGCGGTTGAGGTGTTGGTATTTGTGGGCTAACTGGCTGCTTCTTACAAGCAGTAAACATCAGACTTGATACGATGATTGTTGATGTTATAATTTGTCGGATCTGTTTCATTTTTACGAATTGTAAGAACAAAACTACCCTTACGTTCTCCCCCTCACTATCGCATAAGAATGTGGTTGATGATGAACGGAAATTATGGGCAAAAAAAAGTCCCGCAAGTAGTACAAGCGGGACTCTTAATATAGTTGAAGTTGAAATTATTTCTTCTTCTCGTAACGCTTCTTGAATTTATCGATACGACCTGCTGTATCAACCAGCATGTTTTTACCGGTATAGAAAGGGTGAGAAGTGTTAGAGATCTCCAATTTGATAACTGGATACTCATTACCATCTTCCCAAACGATGGTTTCTTTTGAAGCTGCAGTTGAACGGCTCAGGAATGAATGTCCATTACTCATATCCTTGAACACTACAAAACGATAATTTTCCGGATGGATACCTTGTTTCATAATTTTTATTTTTAGGTGGTACGGATTTGGCCGTACGCTTATTTTTAAGGATTGCAAAAGTAACGAAATATGGCTTATTTGCCAAAAAAATGAACGGTTAAGCGTCAAGAATGAAGGTACAAGACTCAAGAAAGGTTCAAGAATGCAAGTATTTTTTAGCTTTTCATATTGATGTATTGGAGGGGGATACCGAATCCGCCTGCATTACATTTTGCTATAACTTCTTGTAAATCATCAATTTTCTTGGCAGTTACCCGGATAATATCGTCCATGATGGCGGCTTGCACCTTCAATCCGCTGTCTTTGATCATTTTGACGATCTTTTTGGCATCTTCCTGCTTGAGACCATTTCGAACCGGCACTTCCTTTTTCACCACTTTACCGCTGGGATAGGCATCTTTCGAAAAATTGAAAGCATTCCCATCTATCCCCTGCTTAATAGCCCGACTAATGAGTACATCGATCAGTTGCTTCATTTTCATATCACTCTCTACTTCCAGAGAAACGATAAAATCTTTCTTATTCAGTTCGACAGAAACAGGAGAATCTCTAAAATCAAATCTACCCGCAATTTCTTTTTTCACCGTATTGATGGCATTATCAAGTGTTTGCAGGTCTACTTTGCTGGCTATGTCAAAAGAAGGCATGGTGTTGTTTTTTGCAAAGATAGGGAGGATTATAGCTAATAGGTAATAGCTTATAGGTAATGGCTTATAGCGTAGTCCAATTTGTAACTAAGCGTTTTAGAAATATTTAATCCCATAAACTTCAATTTACCAACTACTCACAATTACCTATTAGCCATAACCTATCTGCCAAGAACTATATGCAAAAAAAAGCCCCGATAGACATCGGGGCCGCCTTCTATATAATGCACATGAGAAAAAAAACAAAGTTGATGCAGCTAAATTGACAGCTAAACACTACATAAAATTGTCAAATAAGGATGAACGGAGTCATTTTAGGTCGAATGGAAAATAGTATCTATTCTACCGCTAAACTCCGTTCATGAATCTGTCCATTAATTACCTCCACCGATGCTCACGCGATTCTGTTCTTCATTCGCACCGCCTCTCTTACGCTGAGCTGCAGTTTTACCTTTACTAAAGCGGTAAGTGAAACTCAAGTTTACTACCCTGCTATCTCTTGCTTGACGGATCGTTACATCTACATTCTGGTATCTGCTATATCCACGGAATTGTTGTGTATAGAGGATATCACGTACCACCAATCGGATGGTTCCTTTATTTTTCAATACCTGCTTGGTAAAGCCAACATTAATAGCACCCATCGATCTCATCGCCAATACGCCTTCTACTCCCCCGCTGCGGTAAAATCCACTCAATTCAGCACCCCAACCTTTTGGTAAAGTAAATTGGTTAGAGATATTCGTCATGAAGGTTGCACCTCCTACTGATATTTCTCCACCGTTTACAATACCTGTGAATTTGTTATAAAACCCATTCATATAAATATTGGTTCTAAACCATTTATTAATCGGCATACCCAGACTCACAGAAGCTCCGATATTTTGTCTGCGTGCAATATTGCTCTTCTTTACAAATGAACTATTGGTACTATCAATCTGCTCCAGTACATCTTGAAGAATATCATTAGTAGTGCTATAGTTGATAGAGGTATTCAAGATTCCTCTGAAAGTATGATTCAACTCGATATTATGACTGAATTGCGGTCTCAAGTATGGGTTACCCACCTGGTAAGTATATTTATCCAGGAAGTAAAAGAATGGATTCAAGTCCTGATAGTTCGGACGATCAATACGACGACCATAACTCAAAGCAAACTGATTCTTTTCGTTCGCTGTATAACCAATGTACATGGTTGGGAATACTTGCGTATAGTTGCGTTTAAATACTTCTCCGGTTGTTAATTGATTACCGGTAATATTGGTATTCTCTGCACGAAGTCCTAATTGCGCACTCCATTTTTTGTTGAATTGTTTATTCAAATTCAGATAAGCTGCATTGATATTTTCTTTATAGAGAAAGTGATTGCTACGGGTAACATCATTTACAAATGAAGTACCATTCCAATTGGCATATTGCGCATCATTATCCGTATTTACATAACTACTTTTCAATCCGGCTTCTAATTTCATTTGTCCTTTGAGTGATTGAGAGTAATCTGCTTTCACACTATAAATATTGATCGCTGCCGGTAAGATACCACGTAAGATTTCTTTAGGTGATTTGATATTACCTGACTGATCATAGAAATCATTGGTCAGCATTTGGGTATTATCTTGTGTGTATCTGATATAATCAGCATCAACAGTCAATTCTCTTCCGGTACTATCAAATACATGACGCAGGTTCATATTCACGCCTACATTATTAAAATGAAGATGTACATCATTAATGGCTTGTGTACGTGTTACCAAAGCCCCCATCGGATCTTTGATAAAAGTTGTATTGTCTGTGTATTCAATACCCTTACTGTCATAACCATTTACAACCAATCCTAAAGTGGTTTTCTTACTCATGAAATAATCAAATCCGGCTTTGTAATTATAACTCTTGAACTCACGCTGGTTGTCAGCGAATTGATCAAAAGAAGATAATAAAGCATTGGTATTTTGATTGCGGAAGTTTCTATCGATCTTCAGTGCTCCGAAGTTTTCATTATAGTTATGACTTGCATTTCCGAAGAAATTCATTTTCCCTTTTCTATAATTCAGATTCACACTGTTATTGGTTTTCGGAAGAACACCTTGTGTATATCCTGTAGTGATACTGGCATTATAACCCATCACTTTGGTCTTTTTAGTTTTGATATTGATCACGCCTGAATTACCCGAAGCATCAAAACGCGCCGGTGGATTGGTCATGATTTCAATAGACTCAAGATTGGAACTCGACATATTGTTCAACATATTAGCAAGATCTTGCGCACTGAGATAAGTAGGTTTGCCATCTAACATCACTATTACCCCTTGTTTTCCTTTCAAGCTAATATTACCATCCTTATCTACAGCAATACCCGGAGATTTTTCAAGTACTTCCATCACAGTAGCACCTGCATTGGTAGGAGAAGCATCTACATTAATGATGGTTCTATCCAATTTCTGCTCAATCAAAGGCTTTTTAGAGCTTACCACTACAGCCTGTAACTCCTTTGATGCATTTACCAGCGTAACAGGTTTCAAAGTGTAGACTTGGCCATTCGCCAGCTCAAAAGATTCACTGTAATATTTGGCATAGCCAACAGACTGAATCACCACCAGGTATTTACCTGCGGCTAATTTTTCAACTTCAAACTGACCGGTCTTATCTGTAACAGCCAGTTTTACCACTGCTGAATCTTTAGCGCGTAGTACACCTACCGAAGCGGCTTCTACAGCTTTTTGACTACCGTTTACGGTACCGTTTACTTTTCCTGTTTGTGCCTGAGCCGCCAAAGACATGGTCGTTAGTCCGATTGTGGCGAGCAGGGTCATCAA
Source organism: Sediminibacterium sp. Gen4 (assembly GCA_013391385.1). Classification (GTDB taxonomy): domain Bacteria; phylum Bacteroidota; class Bacteroidia; order Chitinophagales; family Chitinophagaceae; genus Sediminibacterium. The sequence continues at coordinate 29,625 of JACBFI010000028.1, forward strand.
CTTTCTCATACTTGGTTTATTTAAAGGTTTTTAGTTCTCGTTGTTGCTAATTACAGAACAAAACTATGTACTATGTTTTGCATAGTACATAGTTTTGTAATGAACGGTGCTTTACAAGGATGAGCGGTAATGGACTTAAACTAGGTAAAAAATGGACAAAAAAAATCGTCTATCTGATTGATTATCAGATAGACGACTCCATATTACAGTTGAGGCTGGGGTATTATTTAGAATACTTTCCGAACCAATCTTTGGCCTTGACCATCAATAAAATACCTGCAATGATCATCGTAAATGAGATCAGTTCTGCCTGTGTGGGCTGAAATGGAAGGTCTTCATACTTGGTATTCACCCGAATTTTTTCAATAAAGAAACGTTCCAGACCATTCAGAATCAGATAAAGACCGGAAAGCTGTCCGGCTATTTTTAGCTTTTTACGATAATACCATAATACTCCAAAAAGAATCATACAAGCTATGATCTCATATAATGGGGTTGGGTACACAGCCGGGATTAATTCATTACAGTAAGGACCTTCGCAACCTGCTATAGGCTTACCCTCACCAATTACATTGTGTGGATAGTTGTACGCCCATAACCAATCGGGCATCCAACTCAATGGTTTGGGATTCGTATTCACAATACCCCAATCACCATCACCACTAACCTGACAACCCACTCTACCGAATGCATATGCAAACATCATGGTAGGTGCCATGGCATCGGCCAGATGAATAACATTGATCTTTCTTTTTTTAGCATAAAGAACAATCGCTACGCCCGCACAGATCAGTCCACCATAAAAAGTGAGTCCGCTAAATGAGATCAACGCTCCGATCGGATCTTTTGAAAATTCATTCCAATTCTCCAGGTTATGAAACACTTTAGCACCCAGAAAACCAAAGATCGCCGCATACAAAACAATATCTCCTACTCTATCGTGTGGCCAAATTCTGATCACTCGCTCTTCCGGCTTATTTAATTTTTGTTTTTGTTTTTCCCACCATTTCAATCCGCCAAAAACCAAGCCTACCAATAATCCCATCACCAAGCTTCCTTTTGAAGAGAGAATAAATGCTTGTGGATCATTAAAAGCATCATCGGTTACAAAAGCGCCGATGATTTTATATCCGAAAACAAAACCCAACAAAAAATTGATCAATAACTCACTAAAGGAAGCCGGTGCGCCCACGAATATTTTCTCTTCCGTAAAAGTGAACAAACCTTGATTTTGTTTTCGCTTCAATTCGAGGGTTAGTATCCAGGCAGAAAGAATAAAAGATAATGCTACAAAAAAACCAAAACTGTTGACCAGCTTCAATCCTTCCAATTCTATTCCGAAAATGTCTTTAAAAGCGTAGTATAAATTAGGATACATAGTCAGTTAGTCTATAGTTCATGCAAAGTTTGAATGCTGCAATGATAACTAGAAATTATGATACGGAAAGCTGCTTTCATACATACAAAAAAGAGGCCCTGCCGAAGCAGAGCCTATACTTACTAACCCATCCGTGAACAAAACTAAGGTAAAAATTAATTGCAATGTTCATCAAAAACCGAAATCAAATGCTGCGCAATCACCTGAGCAGGACGACCTTCAATCTGATGACGCTCCACCATGCTCACCAACTGTCCGTCTTTGAATAAAGCAATGGCCGGAGATGATGGCGGATAAGGCAATGTATGCTTACGCACCTGATTCACCGCCTCCATATCGAAACCGGCAAAACTAGTGGTTAATCTGTCCGGACGCTTTGTTGCATTCTGAACTGCCATCAATACGCCGGGTCTACAAGTGCCTGCTGCACAACCACATACGGAATTTATTACGACCAAAGTGGTACCTTCTTGTTTCAAGGTTTCATCAACCGAAGCTGCAGTTGTCATCTCTTCAAAACCATTATCAGTCAACTCTGCTTTCATGGGTAATACGATCTCTGCGGGATACATAATTGCTTGTTTATTTAGTACAACACAAAATTACTATTAAAAGTTGTAACACTAAAAAAGCTTTAAATCAGCCATTTTGTCAATATAATTTCTTAGATAAGTCATTTTGTCTTATGCAAAGCAAGAAAATTGCCATCATGCCTCATGAATAGATCAAAAAAAGCAGTGGTACAGCCTTTGAAGTATGATATGCGTATTCATTAAAAACTAAAAACATAAGAATATGACACTCGTAAAGCACAACACAGCACCTTTCAACAGTCTCTTCGACGAACTCTTCAACAGTTTCCCTGCGGCATGGGGCAGAGATGCTCATCAGGCTTATGCTTCTGTTCCAGTTAACATTCACGAAACCAACGAAGGCTATCACCTGGAATTGAACGCACCGGGTAGAAACAAAGAAGATTTTAAAGTGAATGTGGAAAATGGCTTATTGACCATCAGTTATGAGAAGAAAGAGAGCCAGGAGCAAAAAGATTACAAAACAATCAGAAGAGAATTCAGCTTCCGTTCTTTCAAACGCAGCTTCAGCATTGATGATAAGATCAATGCGGATGCTATCCAGGCTCGTTATGAAAATGGTGTTCTGAAAGTATTCCTGCCCAAAAAGGAAGAAATTAAAGTTTCTCCTAAAGAGATTTCGATTTTATAAGATTTTCATAGTAGTGTCTACTCAGACACACATGCAGTTGGTTTTGGTTACGCCCCGGATGTCTATCCGGGGCTTTTTTGTGTTCCAGTAATATTTTAGCTGGTTCTGCGACACATGTTAAAAAGCAAAGACATGTTATTCAGATTTTTCATTGTACTGATATCCGCTTTCACTTTCAGCGGAACATCCTATAGTCAGGAATCCCCAAAAAACTCGTTGTTATGGATGATCAGTGGTAAAGATCTCTCCCGCCCTTCTTATGTATTTGGCACTTTTCACATGATGTGTAAATCTGATTTTACCATCACCGATCCATTAAAAGAGAAATTAAGTGCTACGGAACAGTTCTATGGAGAATTGGATATGGATGATCCGGGATTACAGATGTCGATGATGAGTAAAATGCGTTTGAAAGATAAAACACTGAAAGACCTGATGAGTGAAGCCGATTACACCACCCTGAGTGAAAACTTCCAACGTGTTACAGGCATGCAATTGCAACTATTCAATCAGTTTATGCCCTTCATGTCATTAAGCTTATTAACATTGAACAGTATTGAATGTTCTGATAAGATTCAGCCTGAAGGCGAGTTTGTAAAGCTTGCCCAACAGCAAAAATTACCCATACTGGGATTGGAGACCATCGATGACCAGATTGAAGCGATCAATAGTCAGCCGCTGGATTCACAGTTGTATTCATTGAAAAGAATGGTGCTTGCTTATGACAGCGTAAAACAATCCATGAACAAAATGATTGCTGTGTATAAAGAAAATAATGTTGATAAACTGTATGACTTTATCAGGGAGAATAGCAATGGAGATGACCGTTTTGAAACCGAAATGTTAGCTAAGAGAAATAAAAGATGGATCCCCATTATAGAAAAAGCCATTCATGAAAAGCCTAGCTTTTTTGCCGTAGGTGCAGGTCACTTGGGCGGCAAAGAAGGTGTGTTGGAACTTCTACGGAAACAAGGATATACACTCACTCCTGTATTGTACTAATTTCGCCGCATGTCTAAGGAGAAGGAATTCATTTCACTGCTTAATGAACACCAACGCATTATCCATAAAGTGTGTAATCTTTATATGGATGCACATGCCGATCGTGAAGACCTGTTCCAGGAGATCACATTGCAAGCATGGAAGGCGTATGGTAATTTCAGAGGTGATGCAAAATTCTCTACTTGGCTATATCGCGTAGCCCTGAATACTGCCATTACTTTTTTTCGAAAAGAGAAAAGACAACCGGATATTTTTTCTACTGAAACAGTACCCGATTTCAACGCAACTGATGCTTATGACCCTATAGAAGAGCAAGTAAAAGCCATGTATGCTGCGATCGGCGAATTATCAAAGATTGATAAGGCCATCGTAATGTTATACCTGGAAGACTATAGTTATAATGATATTGGAGACATGATGGGAATCACCGCCAATAATGTGGCAGTTAAGATGAACCGCATCAAAACAAAATTGAAAGAATCCACACAAAAATATATGACCCCCGCATAAATGAAGTGCTATGGAATTGGATGAACTAAAATATCAACTCAATCAAAAACTGGCAACGGATCATGCCAGTAGAAGTAATGCCGATATCTCTGCATTGCTTAAAAAGAAAACACATTCTGTCATCAGCAAAATAAAACGTAGTCTGATCATTGAAATGGTCTTATGCATACTGTTTTTTGCAGCCATGCTATACGTTTGTTTCATCACTGATTATTGGTCTATCCGTGTGTATTTTGGCGTATTTACTGTATTGACCATACTCATGACTTTTGTATTATACTATTTGTATCGCAGAACCGATACATTGAGCAATTCAGATCAACCCATCAAAGCCAATCTTCAAACCTTGGTAGGTTTATTGGAAGAATTTGTAAAAAGATATTTTCAATTCACCATGGCACTGCTTCCGGTTTGTTTTATGTTCTCCATGATCCTATCCTATGCAGATCCTGTTGAAATACCTGAGATCGAAAAATTTTCTGTGAAAGTGTTCACCGCCCGCTGGCAGGTGATGTTGTTTTTGGGTATTTATATGATTGTCTTGGCGATTTCGGTGTATTATTTCACCAAGTGGTACCTGAAAAAACTGTATGGCAACTATTTAAACGAATTGAAACAATACATTGCAGAACTAGACCAATAGTTATTGGGCTTTACGTTTGAGTACTGCAACAGTAAGGCGACTGATACATACCAATTTTTCTCTTTCATCATAGATCTTGATCTCCCATACCTGTGAGCTGGCGCCAATATGTATGGGCTTGGCTATACCCGTCACCAACCCACCACGAACGCTGCGTAAATGATTGGCATTGATCTCTTGTCCAACACAAATAAGTTGATGGTGATCCACTACCAATGCCGCGCCTACACTTCCCAAAGTTTCTGCCAATGCCACTGATGCGCCCCCGTGTAACAATCCATAAGGCTGTTGGGTACGATGATCTACGGGCATGGTAGCTTTCAAATAATCTGCCCCTAGTTCAGTAAACAGCATTCCGAGATGCTCACCCATGGTATTCTTTCCCAGTGGTTGAATATCTTCCACGGTTAGGTCTTTTTTAAACCAGATCACTGACATACGGCCGCTTATTTTTGAATAGACTGAATAACTGCCTCCGGAAGAAAAGGCGAAGCATCCCCACCATTTTTAAGGATATCACGAACAATGGTAGAAGCCACAGAAGTATATTTTGGCTCACCGGTTAAAAAAATCGTTTCAATATTTTTATCCAATGTCCGATTCGCATCTGCTATGGTTTTCTCGTATTCAAAATCACTCACGTAGCGAATACCTCTTAAAATAAATCTTGCTCCGATTTTTTTACAATAATGGATCGTCAATCCATCATACACCACACTCTTTACCCTAGGCTCATCGCGATAGATCTCTTTGAACCATTCCATACGTTGCTCCGGACTAAACATCGGAGACTTTGCAGAATTGATACCGATACCCACATAAATCTCATCAAACAAAGGCAATGCCCTGTTGATGATATCAATATGTCCCAATGTAACAGGATCAAAGGTTCCGGGGAATAAGCATATGCGCATGAAACTGTTTTAGGGTACTAAGTAACAGAAAAAAGAACAAAGTATGGCATAAAGCATTGTGACGAAGTCACAAGGGACAAGAAACAAGACACAAGGAAGATGCAAGAGACAAGAAACAAGGTACAAGAAAGATCGAATGTTCAAGGAATATGCCACAGGCCATACGCTGCATGCTGCATGGAACCTTGAAAATTGCTTCTTGACACTTCCGTGCAACGTGTAGCTTGCAGCTTGAAGCTAGCAGCTAGCAGCCTTCCTCTACCCTTGCTCATTCGCCAACAAATACAACACCGCCATTCTCACCGCCACCCCATTTTCAACCTGATTCAAAATAATAGAGAAGGGTCCATCAGCAACATCACTGTCCAATTCGACGCCTCTGTTGATGGGGCCGGGGTGCATGATGACGATTTCTTTACCCAGACTTTCCAACAATTTTCTGTTGATGCCGTATGCGAGATTATATTCACGAAGAGAAGAGAATAGAGGTTGGTTTTGTCTTTCGAGCTGAATACGTAATACATTGGCTACATCGCACCATTGTAATGCTTTCTTAAGATTATATTCCACTCGCACATCCAAAGCCTGTTCAATGTATTTCGGAATCAGTGTGGGTGGACCAGCAATCGTAACCTCTGCCCCCATTTTTTTAAGCAAGTACATGTTACTGAGTGCAACACGACTATGCATGATGTCTCCGATGATAGCTACTTTCAGTCCCTCCAGTTTTCCCAGTTTTTCTTTCATAGAGAAAGCATCCAATAAAGCTTGGGTAGGATGTTCATTGATACCATCTCCTGCATTCACAATAGCTGCCGGAATATGTTTTGCCAGAAAATGAGGAGCTCCTGATGCACTATGACGCATCACCACCATATCTACTTTCATGCTCAGGATATTGTTCACTGTGTCTAACAGTGTTTCGCCTTTTGCTGCTGAAGAAGTGGTAGCTGCAAAGTTCAACACATCTGCAGAAAGTCTTCTTTCAGCCAATTCAAAAGACATCCTTGTGCGCGTGGAGTTCTCATAAAAAAGATTCACAATCGTCACATCCCGCAACGAAGGCACTTTTTTAACCGGACGCTGCAATACCTCTTTGAATTGTTCTGCAGTAGAAAGAATTAATTGAATATCATCTCGGGTGAGATCTTTAATACCAAGGAGATGTTTGGTAGAGAGTTTCATTAAAGGTCGAAGATATAGTAAAAATTAATACCAGCAAATGTCGGATGTCTGATGTCGGATGTCTGATTTATTGAAAACAACAATTTCAGATACATACTATATCCATTAAGTTTTATTAAAATAATCGATATTTGCAAATCCAATCAGACATCAGACATCAGACATCAGACATCAGACATCAGACATCAGACATCAGACATCAAACCAGCACCACTTCATCCACCTCATCCCTCTCCTTCCAGCAAACTTTTACCTTCTGGGAAATGATGGTATCAATGGTTTTACCGGAGAAATCGGGTTGAATGGGGAGTTCGCGGCTGAAGCGACGATCGATCAGCACGCAGAGTGACACTTTTGAAGGTCTGCCAAAGTCGAGTAATGCATCCAGTGCCGCACGGATTGTTCTACCGGTGTATAAGACATCATCAATCAGTATCACATGTTTGTTTTCCAGGCTAAAGGGGATATCGGTACTATTGGCAATATGTAAGCCCTGACGCACATCATCACGATAAAAAGTGATATCCAATTTTCCGTATTGAATGGCTCCGGGTTGTACTAGACCTCGTAACTCAGCAACAATTCGGTCGCTAAGAAATATCCCCCTCGGTTGTAATCCAATGATCACCGTATCCTGTAATGTGGCATTATGCTCAAGTATCTGATGTGCCAATCGCTTTACCGTAAGGGTCAGTTGCTGTGCTGATAATATCGTCTTCAAACCAATTTTTTATTAAAAATAATTGCTTTCACTGATACCTGCGATGAATTATTCCGGCTTGGGTGCTTTAATTTGCCGTTCTATGTTCCGGTTGAATGATATTACCCTGGTTCAGTTTCGCAATTATGTGCAGCAATCTTTCCATTTTTCAGAAAGAGTGATCGGTATTTGCGGACAAAATGGTACCGGAAAAACCAATCTCTTAGATGCCATTTATTACCTAAGCTTTTCCAAAAGCTATTTTTCCCGTCCGGACGCACAAAATGTGCACCATGGTTCAGCCGGACTTCGTATTCAGGGGCAGTATTCTCTGGAAGAAAAAAAGATGACGGTGACTGCCATCGTTCGCGAAACCGGAAAAAAAGAATTACAACTGGACGGAGAGCCTTATAAGAAATTCTCAGACCATATTGGTACCATTCCGGTAGTGATGATTGCTCCTGATGATATTGAGTTGATCAGTGGTCCGGGGGAAGAAAGAAGAAAATTTCTAGATACACTGATCTCACAGTTAGATCATGCTTATTTACAGCAACTGATCAATTATCAAAAAATATTACAACAAAGAAATAGCTTATTAAAGCAGGCAGGTGAATCAGGTCATATAGATGAAACATTACTGTCGATTTTGAATGATCAACTGAGCGATAGTGGTAGTTTTCTTTATGAAACGCGTAAAACTTTTCTTGCGAGTTTATTACCACTGGCATTTACTATCTATGAACGTATTGCTGGAAAATCAGACGAACTCTCTTTGGCATATTTTAGTCCATTGGCAACGAATCATTTCAAAGACCTGCTACAAAACAATAGAGCCAAAGACTTCGCTTTACAACGAACAAGCTCAGGCATTCACCGCGATGATATTGTACTATCGATGGGTAATGAACTATTCAAATCAGAAGCTTCGCAAGGACAAAGAAAAAGTCTACTCTTTGCACTCAAGCTCGCCGAATGGCAGATATTAAAAGAAAAAAAAGGTTTCACCCCCATCCTACTGCTCGATGACGTTTTTGAAAAATTAGATGATACCAGAATGTCGCAATTATTACAATGGGTTTGCTCGGAAAGTGATGGACAGGTATTTATTACAGACACACATCCGGAAAGACTCAAACAACAACTAACTGGTACAAAAGCAGCATTTCAAATGATTACATTGTAATGCAAAAGTCAAAAGTAAAAAGGCAAAAGTGAATAGGCATCTTCTATAGGCTATGAACTATTAGCCCTCTGCTTCAAGCCGCAAGCTACACGCTACACGCTTTAATTTTTGACTTTTTACTTTTGACTTTTGATTTTTGACTTTTCCCCTACCTTTACCCCATGTCCGAATTCCACATTGGCGATGCTATCAAAGGCTTCTTGAAAAAGAGCAATCTCCGCAACGGTGTCAGAGCTGTGCAGATTGAAGACATCTGGGAAAAACTGATGGGAAAAACGATCGCGCGGTATACTGATAAGATTCAAATCATCAACCAGAAACTTTTTATTACTACCAGCGTGGGGCCACTTAAGAATGAATTACTCTACCAAAAGGCACAAATTATTGAACGCGTGAATGAAGCTTTCGGTGAGAAAGTGATCACGGAAGTCGTTATTCAATAAGCTGTGAGCTACGAGCTGCGAGCCACGAGCTTTGAGTGGCAGTTGTAATAGGCATTATACTATCAATTGTGCAAATGATAAGGCTTGAGAAATAGTCTTAGTCTAAGATCAATTAAGGGCAATACATCAAGTGTCTAAACAAGCTATTTGATCCTTCAAATTAAACTTACAAAAAGCTCACAGCTCATGGCTCATAGCTCGCAGCTATTTCAGGGAATCAATCGAGTCGCTTTTCCCGCCGGTAATTTTTCTTTGACCAAAGATCCATTCATCAGAAAATAAGTGGGATTAACCCTTGCAGCTGTTTTAATGACCGTGGCATCACCTTTTAATAAGGTTATTTCTGGGAATACTGATCTGGCTTTCTCAGCATCTGCTGTTACCAATAATACGGTAACACCTTTTGATGTCCATTGTTGATTTTGGGCGATGAACTCCTCCTTCCATTGATCAGCTTTACTCATATCCTGAGCTAATACCAGTACATAATCTTCTTTCCTTGAGAAAACAGCTTGTGTCGTATCTTCTCCTGAAAAATTCTGCAACGTAAAGTCAACGATCTTAGCGGTTAAGCCATTCCCTTTTCTTACCAGCTTATCTTCTCGATCAATGTATTCGTAGGTTGAATCAAAATCATCCGGGAATGAGGTTTGGTCAAAGCTGATTGCTTTACCGTCTTTTTTGTACTTAAAAACAATCGCAAAACTATCCGGTATGGCTCCTTCGGGTGTTTGCATTTGTTGGACGATATCATTTCCTTTTTTGTAAGGCAAACAATCAACCAAGGGTAGATTTTTCAACACATACCATTGTAAAGCTGCAGTTGCTAACAAACTAATAAACACAATCGTAATACTGCCCGTTTCACTCATCATAGCAGGCACGCGATCTACAGTGAACAGTAGTATCAAAATGAGTACGAGCAATAGAATATCTTTTCCAAACGACATCGCAGGTGTTAATGGGATACAATCACCAAAACATCCGCATGTTTTTATTTTTCCTGAGAACAATGCGTAACCGGTAAGGAAGGTGAAAAAGATGATCAACAATAAAAGCATCCAGGTGATGCTGCGCAAACGCCAGCCAACGATCACCGCTACTCCGGCAACGATCTCAAATACATTCATCACCAATGAGAATACCAAGGTATAATCATGTAGGAAATGCCAACCCCAGACTTCAAAAAACTCCTGCATTTTATAGCTCAATCCCAATGGATCATTGGCTTTCACCAATCCGGAGAAAATAAACAGCAATCCAACGATCCAGCGGATCAGGGTAATCATGTTTCTCATGCACTATGTTTTCCTTCGTCAATTAAAATCAATGCAAAAACGGCGTAGTTGATGATGTCTACATAATTGGCATCAATGCCTTCGCTGATCAGGGTTTTGCCGTCATTTTCGAGTATTTGTCTGATGCGTAATAGTTTCATGAGTATCAAATCAGCAAAGCTTTCCTGACTCATATCTCTCCATGCTTCACCATAATCATGGTTTTTATCCAGCATGGTATTTTTAGCGAATGTTACATATTTATTGTAGTTCTCTTCTACCACCGTAACAGGCAATTCTTCTACTTGTGGATTGCCCATTTCCAATTGAATCAATCCAATAATGGCATAATTGATAATCCCTTTAAATTCAGAAGGAATATCATCTCCAATCTTTTGCGTTTTCAGGTCTTGAATAGTACGAATACGCAATGCTTTGATGAAAATCTGATCTACCACCGAAATGGTACGTAATACACGCCATGCAGTGCCATAATCTTTTGTCTTCTTGATGAAAATATCTTTACATCCTTGAATTGCCTGGTCGTATTGTTGATTTGTTGTGCTCATTTTTCGAGAACCACTTAGGGCTTTGGTAATATCTTTGAAGTGTGCTGCAATATAAATGAAACCAAGGATGTTTACACTCAACTGCAAAGGAAGATTATTGACAATTGATCAGCCGATCGTAATGGGCATCATCAATACCACCCCCGACTCCTTTTATGAGGATAGCCGGAAATCATCTCTCGACGCAGCCCTGTCGCAAGCCGAAAAAATGATTCGCGAAGGGGCTACCATTCTTGATATTGGCGCACAGAGTACTCGTCCGGGTAGCACTGCTGTTGGACCAGAAGAAGAAATACAACGACTTGCTGCCGTGATTCCTGCAATACACCATCGTTTTCCGGATACGATTCTTTCAGTAGATACCTATTACAGTGCAGTTGCCATAGCCGCTGCAGAGATGGGTGCTTCTATTGTTAATGACATCAGTGGCGGACAATTTGATACAGCAATGATTGCAACTGCGGCTAACTTACACATGCCTTTTGTATGTATGCACGTAGAAGGAAAAAATGACACCATGCACCAAACACGGGTGGAAGGTAATGTCACCATAAGTGTTACAGATTATTTTATAAAAAGAATAGGTATTTGTAAAGAACAAGGCCTCACAGACCTCATCTTAGATCCAGGTTTCGGCTTTAGTAAAACGACTGATCAGAATTTTGAATTGATCCGTTCTGTATCACAATTCAAATTATTAGGAAAACCCGTATTGATGGGCGTTTCCAGAAAATCTACGATTTATAAAACTTTGAACTGTACAGCAGCAGAAGCATTGAATGGCACCACGGTATTACATACAGCAGTCCTTCTAGGTGGTGCGGATATTTTGAGGGTGCACGATGTAAAGGAAGCGATGGAAGCTATTACACTCACACGATATTTACTATAAAAAGAGATTGTCTCAAAGGCCTTGAGATTCGTTTGAGGGTTTATGGCTTATGGACCATAGACCATGGTCCATGGTCTATGGTCTATGCTAAAAGAAAGAGGCTGTATCAAAAATCTGATACAGCCTCTTTTATAAAATTATGCAGTTGCTATTATTGTTGAGGTGCACCTGGATTTGTCGGCTGAGATTGTGGTGTTGGCTTAGTAACATCCACTATTTCAATATCAAATCCGAGATTTGAGTATGGAGGAATTACCGGAGCGGAGCCCTGCTGACCATAGGCCATCCATGCCGGAACGATGATACGTCCCTTACCGCCTTTACCAAATAAACGCAGTGCTTCATCCCAACCCGGAATTACGGATCTGGTTCCTACTACCACAGGGTAAGGTTGGTTATTAGGTCCATTCGGATTCATATTGGTATCAAATACTTCCCCGTCTTTTTTACCCTGTGTAAAATAACCTTTATACAAAACTGATGCCTGCCAACCTGAGTCAGCTTTTTGTCCCGTACCTGGATTCAGTATCTCCACCTGAACACCTGAAGCCGTAGACTGTACTTTCATGTTCTTTTTATTGGCATATTCTTTTACTTCTGCTATTTCTCTTTGCTTTTCAAGCTCCATTTCCTTCTCATAATCTACTTTTACTTCATCCTGGGTGTTGAATACTTTCAGGACCTCAAAACGTCCGTTAATCATATCACCCTGTTTGAACATCTCATTGTATTCAATCATCTGCATTCTTTTCAGGGTATCGAGAAACAGTACAAACTCAACTTTATCTCCGGATGCACATTTTGTAATGATTTCGGTGAATGTATGTTTACCCAGATTAGCAGTATCCAAAGGGAAATAAACAGGAATACGACCAAAAGAAGATTGCAATACAGAATCCTTAGATTTCAACTTGTATTCAATATGTAGTTTCAAAAACTGTCCTTGCTTAACTTTTTCCTTGGTTCCTCCGCTGGTGATTTTATACGTCATTCCGGAAGGTGCTTTTTCGAATTGGTTACAGCTTGCAAGCAAAACGATCGCCAGTAACAGCGAAGTGGTTGTTCTCATCATTGTTTTATTGTAATTGATTGTGATACGCTTTTATGATCTCTTTAAATTGTTTAACAGTTGTTTCTAGACTTTCACTGCTTCTGCCACCGGCTGCATTTTTATGACCGCCTCCTTCAAAATGTTTTCTGGCAAATGTGTTCACATCAAAATCACCCTTGCTTCTAAAACTCCATTTACGCTCTTCATCTCTGTCGATGACAATGGCTCCGAGTTTGATGCCTTGAATCGTTAATAAATAATTCACCAATCCCTCTGTGTCACCCGTTTTGATATCGAATTTTTGCAAATCAGCTCGTGTAATATACATCAGACTGGTATTGAATTCATACAAAACTTCCATTCTGTTCAATAATGCATGTCCAATAAACCGCAATCTGTTTTCCAAAAAACTATCATAGATACTTTCATGCACTTTGGTGTGGTTCATCCCTGTTTCCTTCAAATGTGCCGCCATTCTGTGTACGGAAGCGGTAGTGGCAGGAAAACGGAAAGATCCTGTATCTGTCATCAAACCGGTATACAAACATTCAGCCATCGCTACATTCAGGCGATCTGCATAACCGGAAGACATAATAAAATCGTACACCATTTCGCAAGTAGAGCTTTTGGAAGTATCGCTGATACCATAGGTAAAAGCTTCTTCTTGTGGCTGTTGGTGGTGATCGATCAATATTTTAATGCATTTCGCCTCCGTTAATGGCTGTTCCATATGTTTGGTGCGATGTAAGACATTAAAGTCGAGACAAAACAGCACTTCCGCTTTTTGGATGATGTCCAATGCATGGTGTCTTCGCTGTTCAAAATCGATGACTTCGCTGCAACCGGGCATCCAATCCAGAAAATTGGCCCAATTGGTAGGTGAAATCACGGTTACCTCATGACCTAAGGATTGGAGAAAATGGTACAATCCCAAAGCTGACCCCATGGCATCGCCATCCGGTTTCTGGTGCATGGTAATGACCGCTTTGAAAGGGGTTTTGAGAGAAGGTAGAAATTGATCGATTGATTGCATAGTTAGGCGGCAAAATTGCGGTTTCCCAACTGTTCCGGCAAATGATTTTCCTACCATTTAACAAAATTCCTATGATAATCTCCACAAAACGCCCTGCTTTGCTGTACTTTTGCCGCCGAAATCGATAAAGCAAGTACTATGAGTAACAGAACTTTTACCATGATTAAACCGGATGCTACCGCTAAAGGACATACCGGTGCTATTTTAGACCAGATCGTGAAAGCCGGATTCAGCATCAAAGCCATGAAATGGACTCGTCTGACCCCTGAGCAAGCAGGTTTATTCTATGATATCCACCGTGAGCGCCCTTTCTTTGGAGAGTTGGTTGAATTCATGAGCAGTGGTCCGATCGTTGCTGCCATCCTTGAAAAAGAGAATGCAGTAGCTGATTTCCGTAAATTGATCGGTGCTACCAATCCGGCACAAGCTGAAGAAGGAACCATTCGTAAATTATATGCTGCTTCTGTTGGCGAAAATGCTGTTCATGGAAGTGATAGCGATGAGAATGCTGTGATTGAAGGCGATTTTTTCTTCTCTAAGTTAGAGAGATTCTAAATAGTTGACAGTTGAAAGTATCTAGTTGACAGGGATAGAAATGAAAGAGGCGAACAGTAAACTGTTCGCCTCTTTTGTGCTGTTATTGAGTAAAGTGTAGTAAAAAAGACTGACCGTTCGATTGATCTCTATTTATTGGAACAACTGTATTATAATACCGACGACATTGTCGGTCTCGATGCTGATATTGATGAACAATGGCATAATACACAAATCAGACATCCGACATCCGACATCCGACATAAAAAATTCTCCCCCTGTCATCTGTCAACTCTCAACTGTCAACTAAAAAAAAGAGGCTAAGCATCAACTTAACCTCTCTCCTGTCGGGACGACTGGATTCGAACCAGCGACCTCTTGCACCCCATGCAAACCAAATACTTCGCTTTAAATGCCTCTTCGTATTTGTTAATCAATGATTTGCAAAACAACCTCTTTCTTTAAAGAACTCTGATACCCAAATTGATACCCAAATTGGTTAACTAATATTTATTCACAACACCTATAGGATTTTGACTGACTGACCAGCTATTCTATCTTCATTTCATAAAACATGAACTTACGAAAATGGAAGAAATAATAATTACTAAAAGCAGTAGATGTTATTCTGAAATAGATAGCTTGATAATTGTAATGGCTGCTTTAAGCCTTTCTATGGATTATAAACATAGTGGTAAAGCGAACTATAATCCAGGAGATTATTTAGTTGCAGAAGGGTTATCTACTGGGAAAATGGTTAGGCTACCACTCTATGGTCCAATTGAGGCTGTTCTTATGAATAAGAAGCCTGATCAAATTACTTTAACAGTAGAAAAAAAATCCCCCCCAACTGTAAGATATGAGACTCATACCGATGCCCTAAAACAAACAGTTAATTACATAATTACTCCATATTTTGTTACTTTTTATGAAAATAACTCTAATCACGCTGTTAGTAAATTTGGTTCAGACTACACAAAATGGCCTAGTACGTGGAGGATGGGATGGGTAGTAAGAAATGCATTATCACATAATGGGAAGATTTTTTTTAAAAACTTAACAACACCTGCAATCGACTGGAATGGAATAATAGTTACGACAGCCTTTCAACATAAACCAATACATGATATATTCAGCTTTGCAGATATTCTATTGCTTTTATTAGAAATGGAAACAGAATTAAACTAGTTGTTTTTTAGTTCCCAAAATAACCATTACTGAATTATAAATTATACATGCAAAGTATGATTCAAGATTTCTTTCGAAAATTCAGGGAATATATACTCTATTGTTATCACGAAATAACCGTTAGGAATAAATGGACTATAGATTCAGTAGAGATATATTTTGATAATGATTTAGAACAAGCAGTATTTCATGTAAATGCAACTACTGATACACATCAAAATGTTGAGATGTGTACTTTACCCTCTGCAAGCCTGTATAAAGAACTTTTACAAGTCTGTTATTCTATGGGGTACTATTCTGAACCTCTTTATGATGGGAATTTTGAAGATGAAATAATAGGACAAATGAGAAGTCAATTTGAAAATCATCCC
The DNA here is from genome assembly GCA_013391385.1 of Sediminibacterium sp. Gen4. Lineage (GTDB taxonomy): Bacteria > Bacteroidota > Bacteroidia > Chitinophagales > Chitinophagaceae > Sediminibacterium. The sequence continues at coordinate 45,725 of JACBFI010000028.1, forward strand.
TTATTTGAAGAGTCATTTAAATTTGGGGAAGTCCCTATGGAATAAAATGTCAGTTTAATATCGCTATAATATTTTCTTTGTTGAATGACTCAGATTTATCAGTAGTGACAGTCAAATAAATGCGCCTTTTTAGATCTGATTCTGATAAAGGGCAATGTAAAATAAAATTACCCGTTTCATTGTAATCAAAATATTGTTCAAGCACATAGTAGGAATCTTTAGGCTTATAATAGAAATTAATATCCATCTTCTTTAAGAATATGAAGTCATCTGTTGTAACAGAATCTTTATCTGAGGTAAGTTTATATATCCTAAAGTCTGGTAAAAAATCTCCTTTTGAATTATTCCATTTCTGACTTGCACTAAGTTTAATCCTCAAAGAAATAAATTTTTCATTGCGCTCTGCACTTTTTGAGCGATAATAAGTGTTGTATGAAGTTTCTTCAATTTCAATATTTACTTTTTTACTGACTGTCAGTTTTGATAGTGGCAAAATTGTGAACTCCCCATTAATTGAATTTTCCTTTCCAATCTTTTTACTTTTTGAAACTTTCAATTCCTTTTTTGAGAATTTCTCGATAGGTGGTTTAGTTATTTCAATTTTAGTGCTTGTTTCAGGATTATTACAGTTTGTTAAAAACATGAAAATAGATGCAACCAATACTATGTTTTTCATGACTTTTTTTAGTAATATAAAAAATGTTAACCCATTTTCAAAACTAAAATTTAGAAACCCCTTTAACTCACAAAACCCATTCATCAGCAAAACTATAGTATCCATCCGCTGTAAGAATAATATGGTCTATTACTTTGATATCCATTAATAAACCTCCTTGTTTCACCTTTTCAGTAGACCTCTTATCATGCTCAGATGGTGATAGATTACCTGAAGGGTGATTATGAGCTAAAATAATGGCTGTAGCAGCCGATTTAAGGGCTGTTCCTAGTATTAACCTAACATCTACCATTGTTGAATTTATACAGCCCACAGAGTGCCTATAAACCCCTATAATTTTATTGTTATTATTCAGGTACATCACAACAAACATTTCCTGTAATTGGATAGTTTCTGGAGGAAAGAATTGTTTCAGGACTGCATATACATCCTTACTGCTTTTCAATTCTTGAGCTGGGTAAATGGTAGGTCTGTAACTAATACAGATTTCGGATAACTGTGTTAACTGTTCCATGTTTTTTAAAGAGGAAACACAGGGAAATCAGGTATATCTAGTAAAAACCGTTTATAAATTACTGCATTACAAAATCAACAACTACATTTTGATTTTTTTACTAAATTTAATGCTATAGTAAAATACTAAAAATTATGAATAAAGATGAAATAAAGCCAAGCCAAGCGTTTTTATTTTTATCGATTACTATTTTAATCTTATTCCTCTTGGGATCGTTAATTAGTTTTTCATTTAATTATTCTAACTGGAATTTAATATCTAAGATTCTCTTTTGGGGACCTTCTATTATCTTAACAGTGTGGACTGTTAATGATTATTTATTCAAACAAAACTAAAAGTACATGTCTTCTGTTTTACAAATCATGAGATTATTTGCTCCTGACAAATTGGTGGAGGTATTTGCAGAGTCATATATTTATTTTCATGGCGAGAAAAAAGTAAAGGAAATTTTTCAAAAAATCGAATCATCTCCTAAGGTTTTACAGTATATACAACAACTTATTATACGCAATGAAAAGCCCTCAGCAGAGTATATCAGTCACATGCTGAATTCGATTGGGTATTTTATGTTTTCTAAGGGAGAAACTTTATGCTTAGGAGGATTAGCCCTAATAACATTATGGCAGCACCATTCAAACAGCTACATAGTTAATTATGGTGAGGATCAAGATATAACAGATACCTGTATAGATTACATATTGAGATGTAACAAATTAAAAATACATACTGGCGAAAACTGCTTTTCTAAATTCTTTAATGAAATAAACAGAATTCACAACCAAGCTTAGTTGTCAGCACTGCTTGCTATACTTTATCTAGTTTGTATTATTATCTACATTTTTATCCCAAACAACATTTGGTTTCATACAATGAATCCAGATCATTGCAATTATAGGCATCATAAACCCAAAAAATCCCCATCCGCCCGTACTTCTATTCAACTCTTTTGCTTTGCTGGAACAAACAATTGCACCCACAACCCTTAAGATAAGTGTTATTATTAAAACTATTGGCTCAGTACCCATTGATTGCGATTGTAATAAAATCATAGTTTTTAATTGTAATTAGAAATTAATTTTTAATTCATTTATTGCTATCTCTTTCAACTCCAATAATTTATTATAATTCCTTTTATTTTTTGTTATTTCCTGATATATCTCGTTAGCCTTTGCATTGAGCTCTGCATCTAAAAATCTATCTGGATGACATTTACTACTTAACTGTTTAAATAGATCCTTTGAAAGTAGTATACTGTTCATAACATTATCCATATCTACATTAACACTTTTAGAACTTTTCACCTTTTGCATTACTTCACTATCTATAGCACTTCTTTTCTTTTTAACTATTATGATTAATAAAATAATTATTAAAACAAATTGGGTACACACTGTGTACAATAGTGTAAGCTCCCCATAATTTAGTGCCACGTTTAGTTAGAGTTTTCTAAGGTAATA
>JACBFI010000029.1 GCA_013391385.1 Sediminibacterium sp. Gen4
GTCCTTGGGACATGATTAGTTATGATCTATCATGATCAATCATAACTAATCATGAGAATCTGCGGCCTATTGATTTAACACAATCGGTCAGATTTTCTCTGAGAGGCATGCTGCATGCGCAACGAGTCCTTCTTTCCTTCCTGCAAATCCCATTTTCTATGTGGTGTGTTTTGTCTCGAACTTAATAAATGATGTAGCCCCCTTGATGGGACGCGGATTTTCTCCACAGGAGTCCTTGGGACATGATTAGTTATGATCTATCATGATCAATCATAACTAATCATGAAAATCTGCGGCCTGTCAATGTAACACAATCAGTCAGATTTTCTCTAAGAGGCATGCTGCATGCGCAACGAGTCCTTCCTTTCTTCCTATAAATCCCATTTTCTCTGTTGTTGTTGCTTTGATGGAGACATCTTTTATAGTGATGCCTAGAATGCCTGCGATGGTTTCTTGCATTTGGGGGACATAGGGTTTTATTTTGGGGGCTTCGAGGCAGAGGGTGGAGTCTATGTTGATCACTTTATAGCCTTCGGCTTCGATCAATGACTTTGTTTTGGCCAGAAGAATCTTACTGTCAATATTCTTGAATTCATTAGCAGTATCCGGAAAGTGAACACCGATATCACCCAATGCGGCAGCTCCCAGCAACGCATCGCAGATGGCGTGGAGGAGTACATCGGCATCACTATGTCCAAGTGCGCCTTTGTCGTGGGGAATTTTGATACCACCAATGAATAAGTCTCTTCCTTCTACCAATTGATGGTAATCTATGCCGTAGCCGATACGTATGTTCATGGTGCGAAGATAGAGAAGGATGGTGGATGGCGGATGTCGGATGTCTGATTTGGATATCGGGTGATCGGGTGATCGGGTAATCAGGTAATCAGGTAATCGGGTAATCGGGGTTTATACCCCGGAGGGGTAAAAGAATGTAGCACATGTTTGTGCGTGTGGTTTATTTACCCCGGAGGGGTAACACGGAACGGCGGGATGGATTTTTGAAACGCGTTTTGGTGGGATGGGAATGATTTTATTTTTTCATTTGCCTATTGAATATTACACCCAAATATTCTTTGTTCAACCCCTCCGGGGTTGGGGAATTCATCTATGTTTTGTGGCTACAATCTTTTACCCCTCCGGGGTATTTTGGAGTTTGATCCGCCGTGGCGGATGGAGGAATCTCCTGACTATTGGGAAATTTTCATAGGGTGAAGAATCAAGACGGTACTAACAGTGAGGGGATGTTTCGATCCGCCGAGGCGGACTCAACATGACGTTCCTATTAGGACCGTCATTCCGACCGAGCGGAGCGAGTGGAGGAATCTCCTGACTTTAGACAAATTCTCATAGAGTGGAGAATTGGGATGTTGCTAACAGTGAGGGGATGTTTCGATCCGCCGAGGCGGACTCAACATGACGACAGCTTTTATGAGGGGATGTTTCGATCCGCCGAGGCGGACTCAACATGACGGTCTTTATTCACAATTGACAATTCACAATCCACCCCTCACAAAAACAACCCCGTCTCAAAAGAGACGGGGGAGTGATCATTCTTCATGTTGCCAATCCAGGGGCTCTTCGTAGAGGGTGAGTTGGCTGAGGGCGGTGGCGGTGGCGCCGGCTGCGGCGGCGTAGCCGGAGATGGTTACCACAATGGCCGGTAATGCAACCGGTAGCGTGGCTATCGCCGTTGCAATGGCCGTGAGCGCTAACCCCACATTCCTGATCTTTCTAAAAAACGGCGGCGTCTGCGACCGCGCGCGTCGGATGATTTTTTTCATGATTTTTAATTTTTTATGATCGGGTGATTGGGTGATCAGGAGATCAGGAGATCAGGTGATCGGGTGATCGGGTGATCAGGTGATCGGGTGATCGGGTGATCAGGTAATCGGGTGATTAGGAGATCGGGGAGATTCTTTTAATTACTAGTAACCCGAAACCTGATTACCTGATTACCCGATATCCCGATTTCCCCAAACCCCAATTACCTCCTTGTTTTCGCACTAATCACAGTCAGCAGAATGGTTTCCCGACTTTGTAGGGCTTGTAACAATTTGCCGATCAGCATGTCAAATGCCTGTTGGCTTTGCTCGCCGGTTCCGGGGCCGGTGAGGAGTAGTACAGGGGCGATACAGCCTTTTAGTTCGCGTGCGGCATGGTTGGCGGGATGGATGAGTATATAACTCCTTCCCGGCACATCTTTTACTTCTATATGCCAGCGAAACTTCGGACTATACCTACGCTTCAGTACATACGTGCCTTCAGGTATACATGACCTGTTCAGCTCATTGTTACGCCAGGGCAACTCTATCGTATAACACAACGGTTCACTGTTTGCCCCCATCGTCAACAAACCATTCGTTCCCTCCGCGTGATAAGTGCGGTGAATGGTTAAGTGCATAGTAAATCTTTGATTTTGGTGATCGGGTGATCGGGTGATCAGGAGATCGGGTAATCGGGAGATTCTTTTAATTACTAGCAACCCGATAACCTGATAACCCGATTTCCCGATACCCTACAACTTACCCCTGATCCACACGGATTACCGTGCTGTTGATGGAGGCGGTGCTCATGAGGGGATAGTAGTGACCATTGATTTCTGTGAAGTACTCTAGTTTAAGTGCTATCACTACCGGATCGGTACTGTTTGCCGGTAGCGTTTCTGTTAACACTGTTTCCGGTAATACTTCATTATCAATCAATAACTTTTCTGTGGATACCATTACCTTACTGATTTCTCCTGTTTCAAAATTCAACGCTGCCGCTGCCAGTGTGAACATGAAATGAGTAGCATTGGCCGGTACATTCAAACGTTGTTTGGGAATCATTGGCTGTATCGTAGCAACCGTAACTCCTGTTAGTCGATTGAATGCAGAGGAATAACCGCCATTGATTGCCGTATCAATGCTACCGCTACCTGTGAAATCAAATCCTACCAACATACTTAGGTCGCCAAGGCTTGCGCGTCTTTGTCCGCGTAAATTGGTGGTATCCGTTTTGCGAATTGCATTCATCAACTTCACTGTTTGCTGAATCAATGACTTGTTCTTGATGTTCCAGTTGAGGTCTGTGAATGCATTGCGGAATATCCTGGCTTCTGTGGTCATGATTCCAAATTCAGAAGTGTGGTCTCGCCATGCCTGGAATTGTTGTCCGGATTGACGTTCCGCCATATTGATTTTACTTTTTTGTCTGGCTTTAAATCCCGATTTGGTATGCGAGTAAGTAACATCACCTACTGTTCCGCTTAACCGATGGGTGCCAAATTGTTTTGCTGCCATTGTTTTGTTTTTACGTTTTAAAAAATTCACCCGTGATTCATTTCTCGGGTGGTGTTTGTTTCCCGCTGCAGACGGGCCACCGGTGGTTTGTTAACGAGATCAAAACTAATGGCTGCATCACCCGGTCAGGGCTGGTAGGGCTGGTACCAGCCCTGATAAAGTATTGTAAATGAATGAAGTGTGACGATAAGAATAGAAGAACAGCAGCATGTCCAATATCCAATTTCGAAGTTGAATATTCGATATTGGTTATTCTGCTTTTACTTAAGATTTTCCTAAGACAGGTGACTGACCGGGTACTAAGAACTAAACGACGATATCGGGAGAGAGATACGTGGGGGTTACGAGCGTGATAAGAGAGTCATAAGAGAATGATAGTGATTTCATAGTGAAACGATAATGAAGTCATAGTGGAAGCATAAGGGACAAGAGACAAGAGACAGGGTACAAGGTCCAAAGGACTCCCTTGGAGAAGCTACAAGTTACAGGCTGCAAGCTGCAAGCTATATGTTGATGTCTGATTTTGGATATCGGGTAATCGGGATATCGGGGTTTATACCCCGGAGGGGTAAAAGATTGTAGCTCCAAAAAAATCCAAAATTTTATTTACCCCGGAGGGGTAACACGAGACGGCGGGTTTAGTTTTTGAAAAGCGTTTCGGCGTGATTGAATGATTTTGTTTTTTAATTGCGCCTATTCAATGGTGCACCCAAATATTCTTTGTGCAACCCCCTCCGGGGTTGGGGAATTCCTATATGCTTTGGGGCTACAATCTTTTACCCCTCCGGGGTGTTGTTAGGGTTGGTGATGATAAATATTGCTAACAGTGGGGAGAGATGTCTCCGCTCTCCCCACTTGCGTCGGGATTCGGTCGACATGACGGTTTTATGATGGGGTCATGTCAATGACTGAGGATCGCTATTTTTTGTAGCATGGTGGTGATATGTGTTCTTACGATGGCGAGGGCGGGGCCTTCTAGGGAGTAGAATTTATCATAGAGATGTCGCGCTGATATGGGGGCTGTGGTTCGGCTGGTTCTGAATGTTTGTGATACCATTCTCATCAACTCTTTATGGTTGTTGGTGGTTAAAATATTTGCCTCTATCAGTACTCGAAAGAAAGCAGCTAATTGTGAAACAGAAAGCGTGGTGTGGAATAATAAATCTTGTGATGATTGCTCAATCGCTGTGTTGTTTTTCTCTAGCTCCTGACACCTTATCAACTCCATCTGTATTGCTTCTTTTAATTGGTCTTTTATAGAAGGTAATGCAGGCTCTGCGCCCATTTGGTCGATCAATGGAATACGGTCTACCCAGTGCAGGTATGTGACCCAATGTTGAATGGGGTTGGTAGATGCTGTCTGTAGCAGCGTACAACGCTCGATGAAAAAATGAATAAAGAGCGAGTGGTTACAATTGCGTCGTATGAGTGTAAAAATCATTGCGGTGGTGGTATCTTCATACAAACCCGCTTGTTCGGATGGTAAAATGGATAAGAGCTCTGTCCAATATTCTGCATGGTAATAGCTGTGGGTACCTGTTCTGTGCAACTGATTTTGATAGAGAGTACGCAATAATGCGATCAGTGAAGTGGGGGAGCTGTCTTCTGATACCTTCTCAGACAAAGATTCCCAATAAGCATCCTGCTGTTCTTTGATGGGATCCCATAGCGAACGCGGCATGGGTTCATAGGGATTGAAGTGCTCCGAAAAATGTCTTCGTACAAAATCAAGGGTATCGGTACACCAGATCTCTAACTGTTCATGGGTACGGTTGCGTTTTTGTTCCGGTGGACGGGTACGGTATAATTTCTCCAGCCAGATATGTAAGATTTTTACCGTAACGATTACCATGCTACGCAAAGCTTTTTTGCATTGCACCATTACAAATGCGCCGGTAAAATCCTTTTCCAGCTCTCTGGCTTTTAGTGTAGCTTCTTTTCTCTTTTGTTCCCTGACTGTTTCAGTAATGTCTTGTTGTGTACCCTCATGTATTAAAACATTCAGCTCCCTTAATGTATGGTTCATACGCTTTTTTTAGTGATGGCATTCGGCAGGTATCATTGCAACCCTCCGATCGTATGTACATCTAAAATGGGGAGATGTGATACAATATAAATATTTTCTATATAAATAAAAAATATTTATCTTCATATATCCCCCCGCAAACCCAATGGTTATGCCCCAACAATCTCCCCCACCAGACAAAGGCTGGACAAAAATTCAATGGATCATTTTCTATTTGTGTTTGCTTTTTTTATTGGATTGGGTATGTGGGGGTTTTAGGTACTAGTCTCGCCTGAGGCGAGATGAGTTGGGTGAATCTTCATAATTAGAACCGTCATTTCGACCGATCCGCCTCGGGCGGAGAGTGGAGAAATCTCCTGACTATTGAAAATTTTTCATAGCGTGAAGAATCAGGATAGTGTCTCGCCCTAGGCGAGATGGGGAGATGTTTCGATCCGCCTAGGCGGACTCAACATGACGCTCCTGTTAGTACCGTCATTCCGACCGATCCGCCTCGGGCGGAGAGTGGAGGAATCTCCTGACTATTGGAAAATTTTCATAGGGTGGAGAATCAGGATGCTGCTAACAGTGGGGGGGTGTCTCCGCTCGCTACGCTCGGTCGACATGACGTCAGCTTTTAAGAGGGTGATGTTTCGATCCCCCTCGGCGGACTCAACATGACGCTCCTGTTAGTACCGTCATTCCGACTGGAGCGTAGCGCAATGGAGGAATCTCCTGACCTTAGTGAAATTCTCATAGAGTGGAGAATCGAGATAGTGCTAATAGTGAGGAGATGTTTCGACTCCGCTGCGCTTCACTCAACATGACGACAGCTTTTTTAAAACACATACCCCATGTCCAAATACACATCCTTCCTTCTCCAACTCCTCGCACTCCTCTTTTTAAATTGGATGTTACTGGTTTTGATGCCGGTGATTGCTGATGCTTTAATGTTGGGGATGCTGGAATGGGATGCGGTGGGTGTGGTGTTTTGTTGGGGGATACAGGTGGCTTTTTTGATCGTTTCTTTTTCTCTACGTGATTATTTGATGGCATATGTCAATGCATCAGTCAAACAGTTTCATCCATTCATGAAATACAGCTTGCTATTGGGAAAAGTCTGGGTTTTGTGTACCGGACTCTGGTTATTGATTTCTAAAATGAATGGGTTTGGTTTTTTATTGTTGGGGGAAATGACGTTGCTGATGGTACAGATTTATTGTTGGGTGGGGATGGCTGCGCCGATGGGGAGGTGGAGGTTGTCGTCCTGACCTGCTTCGGCGGGAGGCCCCAGACTTTAGGAAAAGTCGGATAGAATGCAGAGTCTGGATGTCACTAATAATGAGAAGGTTTTAAATCAGCTCTAGCGCTAAAAATTATGATAACATTTTCTCAGATGCCATTTGCATTCTGAAGCTTAAATCAGCATCTAGTGATTCAAAATGATAATGAAGCCGATCTTTGGGATCAATATGCATTACAAGTGTTACTTTTTTGCTATTTATTTCTGGAATAAATGGGTGAATCCATTTAGGTAATTTCGATATAAACATATCTTTTTCAGACATTTTTAATGTTTCACCATTCCACTTTTCAAATCGAATATTCTTTATCATCTCTAAAAATAATTTACTATATCAATTATTTAAGTTGTTTTAAATATTCACCATACCCACTTTTTGCATAATGATCAGCTAAAATTAATAATTCTTCTCTATTAATATACCCCATTCTCCAAGCTACTTCTTCAATACACCCAACTTTTTGAGCTTGTCTTTTTTCAATAACACGTACAAATTCACAGGCATCGCTGAGTGAGTCAAAAGTACCTGTGTCAAGCCACGCTGTACCTCTGCCCATGATACCTACTTGCAGCTTACCTTGTTTTAAGTATTCGTTGTTAACAGTGGTTATTTCGTATTCCCCACGTGCAGATGGTTGTATGCTTTTGGCGATGTCTACTACTGTGTTATCGTAAAAATATAGACCTGGAACAGCATAATTTGATTTTGGGTTTACAGGTTTCTCTTCAATGGAAAGAGCGGTATGATTTTCATCAAATTCAACCACGCCATACCTTTCAGGATCTTGTACTTCATAGGCAAATACTGCGCCGCCATCTACATCATTAAAGGATTGTACCAATTGCACCAATCCTGCTCCATAAAAAATATTATCGCCCAGAATCAATGCAACTTTATCTGTTCCAATAAATGATTCGCCAATGACAAATGCTTGCGCCAATCCATTTGGTGTTTCTTGTACTGCATAAGAAAATTGGCAACCCAATGTTTGCCCAGTGCCTAGAAGTCTTTGAAATTGGATACTTTCTTCAGGTGTGGTAATGATTAATATTTCTCGAATACCCGCTAGCATTAGAATTGAAAGGGGGTAATAAATCATGGGCTTATCATAAATAGGCATGAGTTGTTTACTGATGCCTTTGGTAATGGGGTAGAGTCTGGTGCCTGAGCCGCCTGCTAAGATGATGCCTTTCATAGTGATTTATCTATTTTGATACATGGTTTCATAGTAATGTTGATAATTACCAGTGGTAACATTTTTTAACCATTCAGTGTTGTTAAGATACCAATCAATAGTCGCAGAAAGACCTTCTTCGAAAGTAACGCTTGGTTTCCATCCCAACTCTTTGTTCAATTTAGAAGCATCAATAGCATATCTTTTATCATGCCCGGGACGGTCTTTCACGTAAGTGATCAAGTTTTCACTTTGACCAGCTTGTCTTCCTAACTTTTGATCCATTAAGCGACAAAGTAATTTTACGAGATCAATATTTTTCCATTCATTGAATCCGCCAATATTATAAGTGCTACCTCTTTGTCCTTTATGGAATATGAGGTCGATGGCTACAGCATGATCTTTTACAAATAACCAATCTCGAGTATAGTTTCCATCACCATACACCGGTAAGGGCTTTTGATGAATGATGTTATTGATGAATAGGGGGATCAGTTTTTCAGGGAAATGATTGGGGCCATAGTTATTGCTACAATTAGAGATGATCGTAGGAATGCCATATGTTTCATGATAAGCCCGAACAAAATGATCAGAAGAAGCTTTGCTGGCTGAATAAGGTGAACGAGGGTCATAAGGAGTGGTCTCAGTGAAATAACCTGTTTCTCCCAAGCTGCCGAAAACTTCATCCGTTGAAACATGATAAAATAGGTGATCCTCTTCTTTGTTCCAAAGTTGCTTAGCTGTGTTCAATAAATTAACGGTACCTACAATATTGGTATACACAAAATCTAGAGGAGAATGAATGGATCGGTCAACATGTGATTCGGCCGCTAAATGAATGACATCCGTAATTTGATATTGCTCAAAAATTTGGCGCAAGTCTTCGGATTCTAAAATATTCGCCTTTACAAATTGATAGTTGTTATTATTTTCTACATCTCTTAGGTTCTCAAGATTTCCGGCATATGTTAATGCATCTAAGTTAATAATCTTGTAATCAGGATACTTGTTTACAAATAGATTCACTACATGTGATCCAATAAAACCCGCTCCACCTGTAATTAAAATACACTTAGTCATAAATTAATTATTGTCAAATTGCCACGAAAATAGCTTTCATGTATTAATTATTCAATATTATCTTGGTAAGAGAAGTTAATCGCCTATAAAAGTTAATATTGCAAAATAATTCTAGGGAATGAAAAAAGCTCTCATCACAGGTATTACCGGACAAGATGGTGCCTATTTAGCTGATTTATTACTGCAAAAAGGCTACGAAGTACATGGTATCAAAAGAAGAAGTTCTTTATTCAATACCCAACGAATCGATCATATTTACCAGGACCCTCATATCGCTAACAGAAATCTAGTTTTGCATTATGGAGATCTATCTGATGCCTCAAACCTAATACGCATTATCCAAGAAGTGCAACCTGATGAAATTTATAATCTGGGTGCGATGAGTCATGTAAAAGTGAGCTTTGAAACACCAGAGTATACGGGTAATGTAGATGGCTTGGGTACCCTGCGTATTTTAGAAGCAGTTCGTTTATTAGGACTCACGCAAAAGACAAAAATATATCAGGCTTCTACCTCAGAATTATATGGATTGGTACAGGAAGTGCCTCAAAAAGAAACCACTCCTTTCTATCCACGTTCTCCCTATGGTGTTGCTAAATTATACGGCTACTGGATCACCGTCAACTATCGAGAAGCCTATAACATGTATGCCTGTAATGGTATTCTTTTCAACCACGAATCACCTACACGCGGAGAAACTTTCGTCACCCGTAAGATCACCCGAGCGGTAGCCAAAATTGCACTGGGTTTGCAAGATTGCCTTTACATCGGTAACCTAGACGCCCAACGCGACTGGGGTCATGCCAAAGACTATGTAGAAGCCATGTGGCTTATGTTACAACAAGAGCACCCCGAAGACTTCGTCATTGCTACAGGCATCACTACACGCATTCGGGATTTTATCAGTATGGCTTTTGCTGAGGTAGGTATTGAGTTGCGTTTTGAAGGTTCAGGTGATCAAGAGATTGGAGTGGTGAGCGCTTGTAAAGGTTCTTACACAGTACCGATTGGAACTCCTGTTGTAAAAGTTGATACTCAGTATTATCGTCCTACTGAAGTAGACTTATTGATCGGTGATTCGACCAAGGCTAAAGAGAAATTGGGCTGGCAACCGAAGTACTCACTTGCTGATATGGTGAAAGAAATGGTAGAAAGCGACCTGAGATTGTTTGAGAAACAACAGTTTTTGAAAAATAACGGATACGATATCCGAAACGAATTCGAATAACGACCTCTCTCCGTGAAACTCCGTGAAAAACTCTGTGCAACTCTGTGGTTAAAGTTCTTTTGTAACCACAGAGTTGCACAGAGTAATGGCGCAGAGTTGCACAGAGGGATTTAATGAATCCTAATCATGAATAAAGAGTCGAAAATATATGTTGCTGGACACAAAGGGATGGTAGGGAGTGCCATAGTAAGAAAGTTAGAAGCAGAGGGCTATACCAATCTTGTATTGCGGAACTCTAAAGAATTAGATCTTCGCAATCAACAAGCTGTAGATACATTCTTTGCAACCGAAAAACCCGAATATGTATTCCTCGCAGCAGCCAAGGTAGGAGGGATACAGGCGAATAATACTTATCGGGCAGACTTTATTTATGAGAACCTGATGATAGAAGCAAATGTGATTCATGCTGCTTACCAACACAAGGTTCAGAAATTATTGTTTTTGGGGTCTTCTTGTATTTACCCTAAGCTGGCGCCACAGCCTTTGAAAGAAGAATCTTTATTATCCGGTTATCTGGAGCCCACCAATCAACCCTACGCCATTGCAAAGATTGCCGGGATAGAATTGTGTGATGCATATAGAAGGCAATATGGTTGTGATTTTATTTCTGCAATGCCAACCAATTTGTATGGCCCGAATGACAATTATGATTTAGAGAAATCACATGTATTACCGGCCTTACTGAGGAAATTCATGACTGCCGTTGAAAATGGGGACGAGTCTGTAACCGTTTGGGGCAGAGGAACACCGCTTCGAGAGTTTTTACATGTGGATGATATGGCTGCCGCTTGTTTATTTCTAATGCAAAAGGTTTCTGCTACAAGTATGCCCGCAAATGAGCTCGCCATGTGGAATGTAGGATTAGGCTCAGATATCTCTATCGCCGATTTAGCTCAGTTGATCGGAACGATCACCGGCTTCCAGGGAACCATCCACTTCGACGCCACCAAACCCGACGGCACCCCCCGCAAACTCATGGATGTCTCCAAGCTAAAAGCTCTAGGCTGGCAAGCTTCCATCTCATTAGAAGACGGGATTCGACAAGTTTACAATGACTTAATGATCAATCGACCCTGGTGAATAGTTACTGCTTTTAACACTAAGTAAAAATGTGAGGAATAAATACGTATTTACTCTAAAAACCTAGTACCTAGCACCTAGTACCCAGTACCCTTCCTCAACAAGAATATTTTTTAAATCCCCCCATCCCCTATATTTGCAACCTGAACCAAATTTATCCCCCCAATTTTAGCGGTTCAGTTGGTTATTATGCTTTGATTTTCTTAACATTGCATTGATTTTTCAATCTTTTGTTTTGGATATTTTTTTGTACCGAAAAGGGCTGAAAAATGTACCGAAATTCCCTTTTTTACGTATATGGTTTCGCCATTATGTGACTGAGGTTGGCGAAGCCATGTTTTGAATCCTTATATTAGGTCTATGAAAATGCATTTTTTATTGAGGTTTACTATTGTTACTTTATTCTTTCTAGCTGCTTCCACGCTGCAGGCTCAGGATATTTTGAAAGGCAAGGATCTAAGTGCGCTCAAAGTGGATCAGTTGTCTGATGCGGATATTGCCAAATTGAAAGCTCAGTTGAATGAATCTAAGATGACTATTGAGCAGGCTGAACAAATGGCATTGGCAAAAGGAATGAGTGCAGCTGAGTTTGCTAAGTTAAAAGCCAGATTGAATGCAGGTGCCCAAGGTCAAAAAGCTACCGGTGCACTAAAGTCAGACTCCAAGGGTAATGGTAAAACGATCGAAAAACAAAATAACAGTACTGATTCGTTGGATACTGAACAATATGAAAAGAAAAAGCCACAGCCATTGATTAATCCTCTGATCTTTGGTTCAGAATTGTATACTTCTGTGGCGCCGAATTTTGAACCCAATCTGAAATTGGCCACTCCTTTGAATTATGTATTGGGACCTGATGATGAATTGTTGGTAACTGTGTACGGAGTTCAGGAATATACGGGGGAGTTATTAGTGTCAGATGAAGGCAATATCAATGTGCCCAATGTGGGGCAAATAAGAGTAGCAGGTTTGACCATTGAAGCCGCTACACAGAAGTTGAAAGCCATGCTAGGGAATCGTGTGTATCCTTATTTAAAAAATGGAGGATCTAAATTATCTGTTACGTTGAATAAAATCAGAAGTATCAAGGTAACGGTGATAGGCGCAAATAGACCCGGTAATTATACATTGTCTTCTTTATCTACTGTATTCAATGCTTTGTATGTTGCAGGTGGCCCAACAGAGTTTGGTAGTTTTCGTGAAATAGAGTTGGTGCGTAATAACAAAGTGGAGCGCAAGATCGATTTGTATCGGATGTTATTGAAAGGAGATCAATCAGATAATATAGGTCTGAAAGACAATGATGTGATTCGTATTCCAGCCTATAAAAAAAGAGTGGAGTTGCAAGGGCAAGTGAAAAGACCGGGTATTTTTGAAGTATTACCGGGAGAGCGTTTTCAACAAGTACTGGAATTTGCATCCGGTTTTACTGATACAGCGTATACGGCTATTGTGAAAGCTTTTCAAAACAGTGATAGGGAAAGAAAAGTTAAAGATGTATCGGCATTAGAGTACCAACAATACCAGCCTGAGTCAGGTGATGTATTCGTGGTATCCAAAATTTTAAACCGCTTTCAGAATAGGGTCAAGATCAATGGGGCTGTATTTAGACCCGATGTGTACGAGTTAACTAACGGTTTAACGGTTGGTGACTTGATCCGCAAAGCGGATGGTTTAAAAGAAGACGCTTATACTGGTAGGGCACAGATATTACGTTTACAAGATGATTTAAGAAGATCCATTTTATCTTTTGATGTACGCAAGGCTTTGTCAGGTGATGCAGTACATAATTTACTATTAAAACGTGAAGATGAGATTTTGATTAGTTCTGTATTGGATTTACGTGATTCTTTTAAGGTAACGATTCAGGGTGAGATCAGAATTCCGGGGGAATATGATTTTGTAGAGAACCTCACTTTACGAGATATTATACTACAAGCAGGGGGGGTTACTGATGCGGCTTATAAGAGTATAGAAATTGCACGATTAATCAAAAGAGATAGTATTGCGCCTACCGATAATAGAGCCAGTTCTATTATCAACACAGAGATCGATGGAGATCTTAGTATTGGGGCTGGTGCGGTTCATATTATGCCCTATGATGTAATTACGGTCCGTAGAAAAGCTGGCTATACTTTACCTGAAACAGTAACAATCTCAGGTCAGGTACAATATCCAGGTCCTTATGCTTTGAGTAACAGAAGCGAACGAGTAAGTGATCTATTGAAACGCTCAGGTGGCTATACTCCCGATGCTTATCCAGCTGGTGCTTATATCAAACGGTATTTGACGGATGAAGAAAAGAAGAAAAAAGAAGCAGCTAAAGAGATACAGAAAAATATTAGCAATAAAGATACCGCTACTCTAAGAGAGCTTGAAGAAGGCAGCAAAAAAGAGTTTGTGAGGGTGCCCATTGATCTTCCTTCTATTATGAATAATCCAGGATCTATTGAAGATCTGGTTCTGCGTATCAATGATGAATTAGTAATCCCTAAGTTTGATGCGCAAGTAAAAATTAGTGGGGCTGTATTATTAGAGACGCAAGTGCCATTTAGTGAAAAAAATACTTTCAAAGATTACATTAGTAGTGCCGGTGGATTTAGTGGAGATTCATGGATTAAAAATTCTTATGTTGTTTATGCAAATGGAAAAGCTGCTACTACCAAAAGATTTCTGTTTTTTAAAGCATACCCCAAAATATTTCCAGGAAGCGAAATTATTGTCCCTAAAAAGCCTGAAAGAAAAGGTATGACTACCGGTGAAATTATTGGTATTTCAAGTGCAATGGCTAGCTTAGCTGGCGTTGTAATTGCAATTTTAAGATTATAAGTTAATATTCGAGTATGGTTGAACATTCAAATCAAATTCCGACTCTTGCATCTGATGAAGTAACTCTTAAGGATATCATTCAGAAAGTTGAAAACAACTTACTTTATGTAAAAAAAAGGTGGAAGGTGATTTTTGTTGCGTCACTTATTGGTGGAATGTTTGGATTTGGTTATGCATATGTGCAAAAAACAAATTATATAGCAACATTAACATTTGCTCTCGAAGATGAGAAAAGTAACGGAGGATTAGGAGGAGCATTAGGATTAGCCAGTTCATTAGGGTTAGATCTCGGAGGCGGTGCTGGGGGGGCTTTTAGTGGTCCAAACCTTACTGCATTGATGAAGAGTAGAAGGTTAGTGGAGCAGGCATTGCTAAGTTCTGTAATCCTACCCAAAGGAGATACTATTACACTCGCTGAAATGTACATTTCTTTTAATAAATGGCGAGAAAAATGGGAAAAAAACACTCCATCTTTTAATAAAAAGCTACAATTTCTACCATATTCAAAAAGAGAGAATTTCTCATTGCAGCAGGATAGTGTGCTTGAAAGAATCTATTCAAAAATTATTTACGAAAATCTAGTTATTGAACAAAAAGACAAAAAGGTTTCTATTATCAGTATTGAAGTTAAAACTGAACATGAACTTTTCTCGAAATATTTTGCAGAAGCTCTTGCAAAGGTTGTATCTGATTTTTACGTTGACACTAAAAGCCGAAAAGCAAAAATTAATGTATCGATATTAGAGAGGCAAACTGATTCGATCAGAACTGAGTTGAATAATGCAATTACTGGAGTCGCAGTAGCAAATGATAATACCTACAATTTAAACCCTGCATTTAATATTCAAAGAACTCCTTCTACGAGAAAACAGATCGATGTACAAGCAAATACGGCTATTTTGACAGAACTTGTAAAAAATTTGGAGCTTGCTCGTGTAACTTTAAGACGTGAAACGCCTTTAATTCAACCCATTGATGCTCCTATATTACCTTTACTTAAAGAGAATAAAAGTGGGCTAGGACTTTTTATTAAGGGAAGTTTGATAATATCAATTCTTACCTTAATTGGATTACTTGGTCAAAAATCTTGGCGTGAAATAATGAATAAATAATGATTTTAATATAAACATTGAATTTAAAATGTCTTTAGTAAAAAAGAAAATAGGAATAATAGGACTTGGGTATGTTGGTTTACCGCTGGCCGTTGAATTTGCAAAAAAGTATCAGGTAGTAGGGTTTGATATAAATGAAAGGAGAGTAGCTGAACTACTTAGTGGAAACGATAACACACTTGAAGTGACTAATACCACATTAAAAGATATATTAAAATCATCTAAAGACTTAAAAGATAATTGGTTTTATCCTTCTACTAAAATAGAGGATATGTCAGACTGTAATGTTTATATTGTGACAGTGCCAACACCAACAGATAAACATAATCGCCCCATACTTACTCCTATGTTAAAGGCGAGTAGTACAATTGCTAAAGTTTTGAAAAAAGATGATATTGTAATTTATGAAAGTACAGTTTATCCAGGTGTGACTGAAGAAGAGTGTGTGCCTGTTTTAGAATCGGAATCTGGTCTTAAATTCAATATAGATTTTTTTGTCGGCTATTCCCCAGAAAGAATCAATCCAGGAGATAAGCAACATACTGTTGCGAACATTGTTAAGGTAACATCCGGATCAACTCCTGAGATTGCGGAGATAATAGATCAATTATATCGATCAATTATCACAGCAGGAACTTTTAAGGCATCAAGCATTAGAGTTGCAGAAGCAGCAAAAGTGATCGAGAATTCACAACGTGATATCAATATTGCATTTGTAAATGAACTGTCTAAAATATTCCGTTTACTTGGAATTAATACAAATGAAGTATTGGACGCTGCTTCTACCAAATGGAACTTTCTGAAATTTAAACCGGGATTAGTTGGTGGTCATTGCATAGGAGTAGATCCATATTATCTTGCGCAGAAAGCTCAGGAGGTTGGTTATTTCCCAGAGATCATACTGGCAGGTAGAAGAGTAAACGATGGCATGGGCAAATTTGTAGTATCTGAAACCGTAAAACTGATGATTAATAAAGACATTGCAGTAAGTGGTGCAAAAGTTTTGGTACTTGGTTTTACATTTAAAGAGAATTGTCCTGATGTGCGTAATACAAAAGTGATTGATATCGTTAACGAACTTAAAGTATATAATACTCAAGTTGTTATTGTAGATCCATGGGCGAACACTGAAGAGGTTCGTCATGAGTATCATGTAGAAACAATGCCAAGTGTGCCGGGTAATTTATTGTTTGATGCAGTAATCTTAGCGGTTGGTCATAAAGAATTTGTTTCGCTTAATCTGCAACAGTATTTAAAGACTAACTCAGTCGTGTTTGATGTGAAAGGAATATTGGATAATACCATTTCAGACGGAAGTTTATAAATAAAAAATGTTTAATAAAGAACTTTATAATACAATATACCATCAAACGGATATTTCAAACTTTAAGTTTTTGATAACTGGAGGCGCTGGTTTTATCGGAAGTAACCTAGCAGAATACTTGTTGCGTAACAATGCGGGTCTTGTGCGCGTACTTGATAATTTGTCTAACGGCTATGCTGAAAATATCAGTCCATTTGAGAAATTAGCAAATTTTGAATTTATTAATGGTGACATACGTGATTTAGAAACTTGTCGTAAAGCAGTTGACGGTATCGACTATATCAGCCACCAGGCTGCATTGGGTTCTGTGCCAAGGTCTATTTCAGATCCCATTACCTCAAATGACGTGAATATATCCGGGTCACTTAATATGTTGGTTGCTGCCAAAGAATCCACATCCTTGAAAAGGATGGTATATGCAGCATCTTCTTCAACTTACGGTGATAGCATGGCTTTGCCAAAGATTGAAGGACATGAAGGGCGACCATTGAGTCCGTATGCGGTTACAAAAGCTGTTAATGAAATGTATGCTGAAGTATTTTCTAATATTTATGGATTACACACGATAGGTTTACGTTATTTTAACGTATTTGGCCCAAAACAGAATCCCAACAATCCATACGCTGCAGTAATTTCTATTTTTTGTAGGAATTTTATTGAGGGATTGCCTTCTGTTATTTTTGGGGATGGTACCACGACTAGGGATTTTACCTTTATTGAGAATGTAGTTCAAGCGAATGTAAAAGCAATGTTTTTAGAGAGTATCTCTAGTCATGACGTTTTTAATGTTGCCTGCGGTGCACAGATCAGTCTAAATGATATTATTGACATCCTTGGTAAACTTTCAGGTAATCCCATGTCCGCTCAATACAGGGAAAGCCGAAAAGGAGATATTCGACACTCAAAAGCAAGTATTGCAAAAGCACAGGCTACATTAGGATACGAGCCACTGGTTAATTTTGAAGACGGTCTGGAAATTGTTTATCGTTGGTATAAAAACAGCGGATTAATCAAACAACACCAAAACGAATAATAATAAATGAAAGCGGTAATACTTGCAGGAGGTTTAGGAACGCGTATTTCTGAGGAAACACACCTGAAGCCTAAGCCTATGATTGAAATCGGTGGAATGCCAATTTTATGGCATATTATGAAAATATATTCTTCCCATGGTGTAAACGACTTTATAATCTGCTGTGGTTATAAGGGATATGTAATCAAAGAATATTTCGCAAATTACTTTCTGCATATGTCAGATGTAACATTTGATATGCACCAGAATAAAATGGAGGTGCATTTTCAGAAAGCAGAGCCATGGCGTGTTACCCTTATAGATACCGGTGCTGAAACTCAAACAGGAGGTAGGCTGAAAAGGGTTTATGAGTACATAAAGGATGAAGAATGTTTCTGCTTTACTTATGGTGATGGATTGTCTGATGTAAATATTACAGACCTGATCAACTTCCACAAAAAACATGGCAAGCTGGCCACAGTAACAGCAGTTCAACCCCCGGGACGTTATGGTGCATTGAACATACAGGGCGATAACAATGTTTCCGGTTTTTTGGAGAAGCCGAAAGGTGAAGGAGGGTATATCAACGGGGGGTATTTTGTATTGTCTCCAAAATGTGTTTCGCTTATAGAAGGCGACGACACTCCGTGGGAGATAGTTCCGCTTTCTACACTGGCTACTGATGGACAACTACAGGCTTATGAACACAACCGGTTCTGGCAGGCTATGGATACACTTAGGGAAAAAATGCTACTTGAAGAACTATGGACTTCTGGCAAAGCGCCATGGAAAAACTGGAAATAAAAATAAGATGAACAAATCATTGCTTGATTTTTTTAGTGGTAAGAAAGTATTTATTACAGGTCATA
Organism: Sediminibacterium sp. Gen4; assembly: GCA_013391385.1. Lineage (GTDB taxonomy): Bacteria > Bacteroidota > Bacteroidia > Chitinophagales > Chitinophagaceae > Sediminibacterium. The sequence goes on from JACBFI010000029.1 coordinate 18,302, forward strand.
CCGGTTTTAAAGGGTCTTGGCTGAGCTACCTGCTCAGCGAACATGGTGCAATCGTAAAAGGGTATTCAAAAGCCCCCAACACCGATCCTAATTTATTCGACCTTCTCGGACTGGAGAATAAAGTGGAATCTTCTATCAATGATATCAACGATTTTGTGAAGCTCAAGAAGGCAATTCTCGATTTTGAACCAGAATTTATCCTACACCTAGCGGCACAACCGCTAGTAAGGTATTCCTATAAAAACTCGTTGGAAACACACCAGACTAATATCGTCGGTACAGCCAACGTATTGGAAGCTGCGCGAAAATTGAAAAACGTTTGTTCAGTTATATGTGTAACAACCGATAAAGTGTATAAAAACAAAGAATGGGAATTTCCTTACCGCGAAATAGATGAGTTGGGTGGGTATGATCCTTACAGTTCGAGTAAGGCTGCAGCAGAGTTAATCATTTCATCTTATCGCGAATCATTTTTTCAACAGGGACATGTGCAGATCGCAAGTGTGAGGGCTGGGAATGTGATTGGTGGCGGCGATTGGTCTGAAGACAGGTTGATCCCCGATATCGTCAGGTCTATAGCAAAAGGCGAACGTGTGGAAATAAGGAATCCGAACGCCATTAGGCCGTGGCAGCATGTGCTGGACCCGCTTTTTGGATACCTGAAATTGGCCATGTTGATGCACAAGGAACCGCGGCGTTATGACCAAGCCTGGAATTTTGGTCCAAAGAGCAACGAAGTCAAATCTGTTTTAGATGTTGTAAATGTGTTTTATGCAACAAACGATATGGAGGTAGACTACCAGCTCAGTATACAGGATAAAATGCATGAAGCAGGAATTTTAAAACTCGACATTTCAAAATCTTCCGTGTTCCTAGGCTGGACTCCGATTTTGAATTCTCAGCAAGCAATTGAAACAACCGCCAGATGGTACAGGTCTTTTCTTGCGGAAGTGCCAGCGGAGGAATTGGTAAAACAGGATATCAGCCTTTTTATAAAATAGAATCTATGAATTTTGATTACAAGAACATTGTATCCGACTCTTTGCGTAATGAGCTATCTGCCATTATAGCAAATAACGTTTCCCAAAAGATAGTTCCGGGTGTTAATTACATTCCTGTAACAGGGAAAGTAATAGATGTTGATGATATCTTGCACGGTGTTGACGCAACCCTCGATTCGTGGTTAACAGCTGGTCGTTATTCGCAGGAGATGGAAAGAGAACTGGCGCGTTACTTTGGCAGCCGTTTCTCGTTTCTCGTTAATTCCGGTTCATCTGCGAACCTCCTTGCTTTTTATGCATTAACCTCTCCAAAACTCATTGACAGGGCGATCAGGCCTGGTGATGAAATTATTACCGTGGCGGCAGGATTTCCTACTACCATTAACCCGATGATACAATTCGGCTGTATCCCGGTTTTCATAGATGTTGATATACCTACCTACAATATCAAGGCTGATGAAATAGAAAGAGCCATTACATCCAAAACCAAAGCGATCATGATCGCTCACGCGCTCGGTAATCCTTTTGATCTGAAAACGGTAATGGAAATTGCACGCAAATACAATCTCTGGGTTATCGAGGACGATTGCGATTCACTTGGAGCGACCTACAACGGGAAGAAGACAGGAACGTTCGGCGACCTTGCCACACTTTCTTTTTACCCGGCTCACCATATCACGATGGGAGAAGGGGGGGCTGTATTGGTTAACAATGCTAAACTCAAAAAAATTACCGAAAGTTTCCGTGATTGGGGACGTGATTGCTGGTGTGCTCCTGGAAAAGACAATACATGCGGAGAAAGGTTTTGCCAGAAACTTGGTGAACTGCCTGAAGGATACGATCATAAATACACTTATTCGCATATCGGCTTTAACCTGAAAGTTACCGATACGCAGGCGGCAATCGGGCTTAATCAGCTTCGCAAAGCAGATCATTTTGTAAAAAGAAGACGCGAAAATCACGCAATGCTTTACCAGAAAATGAAATCGCTGGAAGAACATTTCATTCTTCCCGAAGCTACCCCTAACGCGGATCCTAGTTGGTTTGGATTTATGCTTACAGTGAGACCTGGCTCGCCTATTTCAAGAAATAAACTTGTCAATCAACTCGAAGACAATAAAATCGGAACCAGACTGTTTTTCGGCGGTAACCTTCTCAAGCAACCCGCATACTCCAATATCAATTGCAGGAAAATGGATGACCTAGCGAACACAGACCTTATCATGAACAATTCATTCTGGTTAGGTGTTTGGCCGGGCCTCAAAGAAAATCACTACGATTACATCGTTGAAAAAATCAATCAATTAATTAAATAGTATAAAATGAATCATCAAGTTTTTGTTGAAAATTGCAGAAATGAGTTTTCTTTTTTAAAGAACCCAGATAACATTTCAAATTTACTTGCTTCGCATGTGCAGGTTATTAATGGTGGTTACCTTGTTCCTTTAACAGGGATACATCTCAATAACGATGAAATACTGGAATCACTTTGGTCATGGCGCGAAGAACATTATTACGCATACCCTTCAAGAAATAAAACGACAATCGAAAGCACCCGTAATTGGATTCAGAAAGCTGTTATCGATAACCCTGACAGGATTTTGTTCCTGATTTATGATGAACGGCAGAAATTCGTTGGTCATGCAGGTTTTGCAGATGCTGGCAATGCGGATTGTGAACTTGAATTCGACAATATTCTTCGTGGCGATAAAACTGCGAGGAAAGGATTGATGGCAGATGTGATGGCAACACTCGAAAATTGGGCAAGAACAGTATTGTTTCCGAACGGTTTTTACCTGCGTGTGCTGGAAAGCAACAAACATGCAGTGACATTCTACAATAAAATTGGATTTGTTGAAAGCTCCAAATATGGATTGGTAAGAGAAGATGTTGAGAATGGATACAGGCTGATTAAAGCTGCTGAAGCTGACCAACTTGCAGACAGCTTTATCGTTATGAAACCTGCTTTGAAAACAAATGCCGGTAAAAAAATGATCCTGACCGCCGGCCCTTCGATCGGCAGCAGGGAGAAAGTATATGCGCTTGATGCAGCAACAAAAGGATGGAACAATGAATGGAGTAAGTATCTCACATTGTTCGAAAAAAAATTCGCAGAGTACGTAGGCGTTAAATATGCAATCGCTACATCTTCTTGCACAGGTGCCTTACATATCTCACTAAATGCATTGGGCATAGGACCTGGTGACGAAGTAATCGTTCCTGAAGTTACATGGGTTGCAAGTGCAAACGCGATCAGGTACGTGGGAGCTACTCCGGTGTTTGCAGATGTTGACAAAAACACGTGGAATGTTTCTGCGGAATCGATCAGAAGTTTGATCAATGAGAGGACCAAAGCAATAATTCCAGTACACCTTTATGGAAACCCTTGTGATATGGACCCTATTATGCAGATCGCAAAAGAGAATAACCTCTATGTTGTAGAAGATGCTGCACCATCTATCGGCGCAGAATACAAAGGTAAAAAAACAGGGTCGTTCGGACATTTCGCTGCATTCAGCTTCCAGGGAGCAAAACTGGCGGTAACAGGAGAAGGCGGGATGATCTGTACAAATGATGATGAGCTTTACAAAAAGGCCTACCGTATATGGGACCAGGGAAGAATACCAGGAACATTCTGGATTGAAGAACTGGGTGTGAAATATAAAATGTCGAATATACAGGCGGCATTGGGATTAGGCCAATTAATGAGGAACGATGCGATGGTTGAAGCAAAACGCAGAATCAACGAATGGTACAAAGCCAGGCTCGGAAACATATCTCAACTCGATTTCTGGCAGGAAGAAGCTGATTCAAAATGTATTTATTGGATGACCAATATCCGCCTCAACGAAAATGCAACTATTTCCCGAGATGAGTTTTGTAAGAGATTAAAAGAAAACAACGTAGATACAAGACCTGTCTTCCCTCCTATCAGCCAATATCCTTACTGGCCTAAAAAGCAGGACCCACAACCTGTGGCAAATGAAGTAGGTGTTACCGGGATCAACCTGCCCAGCGGTGTAGGGCTTACTAAGGAAGAAGTGGAATATGTATGTGATAAAATCATTGAAATCTTAAAATAAAAATATGTCGTCAAGTGCAGATCTGGCGCAGAAAATCAGGCAACACATTGTAAGAATGGTCCATAACTCAGGTGGCTCACATCTTGCCAGTGCTCTCTCAATTGTAGATATTGTTAGTGTGCTATATAATGAAGTGCTCAAGTTCGATTCCGGTAATCATCAGTGGAGTGAAAGAGACAGGTTTATCCTCAGCAAGGGGCATGGTTGTACTCCTATATACGCCGCTCTCGCTGAGTCTGGTTTTTTCCCAGTAACGGATCTTGACACCTACGGAAAAAATTCATCTATTCTGATGAATCATATCAGTCATAAGGTATCAGGGGTAGAGTTTTCTACTGGAGCGCTTGGGCATGGTTTGCCGTTTGGTGTTGGTAAAGCCAAAGCTGCTAAAATGAGTAAACAGTCATGGAATACTTATGTGGTACTCAGCGATGGAGAACTTGATGAAGGGTCAAACTGGGAAGCTTTTATGTTCGCTGCTCACCACAAGCTTGATAACCTGACTGCGATCATCGACTATAATAAACTGCAAAGCCTCGATACTGTTGAGAATACATTGAATCTTGAGCCCCTTTATTCCAAACTAAAGTCTTTCGGTTGGGCAGTTTACGAAGTAGATGGTCATGACCATGGGCAACTGGCAAAGACCTTACCTCTATTGAATGAAGGAAAGCCCAAAGTAATCATCGCTCATACAACAAAAGGCAAAGGTGTCAGCTTTATGGAACACAAAGTAGAATGGCACTACAAAACGCCGAATGTTAACGAATTAGCAGACGCACTGGCTGAAATACAACAAAAAAAATCAAAATGAGAAACGCTTTTATCGACGAGCTGGTTAAACAAGCCCGGGAAAATGAAAAGATAGCGCTTGTTGTGGGAGACCTCGGATATAAGGTGGTTGAACCATTCGCCACCGCGTTTCCTGAAAGATTTATTAATGCTGGGGTAGCCGAGCAAAATATGACAGGTCTTGCAGCAGGATTGGCATCAGAAGGGTTTCATGTATTTACCTATTCGATTGCAAACTTTCCAACTTTCAGGTGTGCGGAGCAGATCAGGAACGATATAGACTATCATCAGTTGCCTGTAACAGTTGTTACCGTAGGTGGTGGGCTTGCCTATGGAAACTTGGGTTATTCGCATCACGCAATTCAGGATTATGCGCTGATACGGACAATGCCGAATATGTTAATCGCTTCTCCCGGCGACCCTCTCGAAGTGAGAGCTACTTTACAATACCTGGTAGACCATCCGCAACCATCTTATCTTAGATTGGGAAAAGCAGGTGAGCCAAATTTCAATAGCACAATACCGGTTGTTAAGCCCGGAGAGTGGGTCTCTATTCATAAGGGCGACGAAGACAAATGTATCCTTTGTACAGGTGCCACGATCAACCTAGCTATGGAATGGCTGAAAACAGAAGCGTATGAAAACTACTCTATATACTCGTTGCCCCTGTGGAGTATGGCTTCAAAAGAAATGCAGGCTGAAAAAGCAATGCAATTCTCTAAAATAGTAACAATAGAAGATCACCTGGCAGATGGTGGTTTTGGTTCGTGGTTCCTAGAATCCTGCTACCCGCTGATCAGAACACATAACCTTGACATAACATGCAAAGCACTTGACAGAAAAGTGTGTGGAATGGTGGGCACGCAAGGTTACCTGAATCACATGGGTGGAATAGCGGTAAAGTAATATTGACTAACAAGAGATAAGAAATATCGTTTTGAAGATTGTAAGAAAATTCCGGTCTGGGGGGCGCAGAATATTAAATTTGGCTCGATCAATTACACTGGCGCGCCCATTCAATATCGTAGATGAGGAAATAGGCAGACAAATTGTAACGATCAAAGATGAAACTGTTGAGCCGATCTATTTTCCGCCTGTTTTTGAACTTTCAACCGGTGGAAGAATTGATTATATCAATGACAGGTTGAGTTTTCGTGAGATAGATGACGCTACCGTTTACCATGGATCTGATTTCGTAACTACGGGGCAATCTGTATTGTGGAAAAAATTTTTTCTATCACAATGGCAGAAAATGATTCCTTCCGATGCATTTATGTTTAAACGGGAGGGTAAAAAACTCTATATCAATAAGCCCAGAAAGGTATTTTCGGTAGACTTGGGATTTAGCATGTTAGGGGTTCACTCTCACATCTGGACACATTTCCTGATGCAGCATTTTCCAAAACTGATGTGCCTCGATGCCGTAGCCGATGGAAAACAAACGATAACAATACTGCATCCTTTTTATGAGGATGCCCAGGTGAGCTATCTTTTCAGGTACTTTGCCGGACTTTACCCTAAAGTGTCTTTCCTGGAGATAGGTATTAACCAGGCTGTTTTTTGCAGGAAATTATATTATCTGAATAATACCTCACAGATATCGGATCATGCAACCTATATAGCGCCTTCTGATATCATTGTTCCCAGGTTTGTGTTGGATTTGCTCAAAAACAATCTTAATACATTACTCGAAAGACAGGCAGCGGAAATAACCCCGGAAAGAGAAAGCTATCCTTCAAAAATATATATCGGCAGAAGGGGACAGCGCGGTTTATTGAATCCCGATGAAGTTGAATCATTCTTTGTCTCGCGCGGTTTTGAAATAATTCACCCAGAACGATACACGCTTGTTGAGAAATACAGGCTATTCAGGCATGCGGAAATTATTGCGGGTCCTGGTTCAAGCGGTTTTACGAATATGATCTTCTGTAAACCGGGAACGCGGATATTGCTTTTTTCAAATTATCAAAGACTGGTGGATGCTTTTTCGTTCTACAAATATTTTGGTATCAGGTTATTGGTCTTGAACGATCAAGATTCGGATCAGACCATACATGCCAGCTATACAATATCCATTGATAAACTGGCAAGGTCATATGCCTACCTGCTAAATGATGTTTCCTTTAACGGAGACTATACCCCAACATCGTAATCCGCGCCTGCGATTGTTGCAAACTCACCGGAAGGGCGTCCTAATAATGACAGATTCCAGATCTTCTTATCGCCAGATACTAAAATCCACATCGATATTCGGAGGTGTTCAATTATTCAATATACTTATCAGCATCCTGAAGTCGAAGATATTGGCCCTGTTGGTGGGGCCAACTGGGATCGGTATCATCAGTCTGTTTACTTCTACAACTGGATTCGTTGGTGGGCTGACTAATTTCGGTTTAGGAATAAGCGGGGTAAAGGATATTTCGATTGCAAACGAACAGGGAGATATCTCAAAAATATCGAAGGTTATAACAGTTCTAGGCAGATGGGCATTGATAACCGGGTTGTTAGGAACAGTTATTGTGATGGCTCTATCAGGGTGGCTAAGCCGGGTAACGTTCGAGAATAATCAATACACGCTCGGATTTATATTGGTATCAGCCACGTTATTGTTTACACAGCTTAATGTTAGCCAGCTGGCTGTGTTGCAGGGAATGCGTAAGTTGCAATGGCTTGCGAAGGCGAATATCATAGGTAGCTTACTAGGGCTTGTGGTGTCTGTACCGCTGTATTATTTGTATGGGAAGGACGCTATCGTTCCTGTTATTGTTTTGTCAGCTTTTATCTCCCTTCTGCTATCATGGTTCTTTACAAAGAAGATAAAGGTTCACAAGTTACCCGTTTCTAGGCAGGAAACATGGTCTATTGGCAAAGGGATGCTGCTGATGGGTTTTCTGATGAGCTTAAGCAACCTGATGGTATTGGGTGCATCTTATATTACACGTTTGTTTATACAAAACGAGGGAGGACTTGTTGAAGTAGGACTATACAGTGCCGGCTTTATGATTATCACTACGTACACGGGGCTTATATTTAATGCGATGAGTGCGGACTATTTTCCGCGGCTATCTTCTGTAGCCAACTCGAATGAAGAAAGTAAAAAGGCTATCAACCAACAGGCTGAAGTTGCAACCCTTGTGCTCGCTCCGATATTACTGTTTTTTTTGATTTTTGTAGAACTGGTAATTCTTCTGCTTTACTCCAATCAGTTTATGGCGATCAGGGAGATGATGCATTGGATGGTGATCGGAATATTCTTCAAAGCGGCAAGCTGGGCGGTAAGCCTGATCCTTGTGGCAAAAGGCGCTTCCAGGCATTTTTTCTGGAGCGAATTGATTGCCAACATTTATATGCTGGCATTGAACCTTGCGGGTTTCAAACTGTGGGGGTTAACGGGGCTTGGGGTTTCTTTCATGGCAGGATATATCATTTACCTAGTACAGGTGTATTCGATAGTGAAATCAAAATACGCTTTCCGCTTTGATACGGAATTCTATAAAATTTTTGGATTGAATCTGGCTCTGATTCTAACTGGTTTTGCGCTTGTTAAGGTGTTGCCACCGGTATACGCATATGGAATAGGGTTCATATTGATATGTTTATCTATCTGGTATTCCTTTATCCAGCTCGATAAGCGAATGGGCATCATGGCCATGATAAGGAAAAAATAACATCGTAAGTATTCTCAAGCGTAAGCCTGAAAAATATGGAACTACAAATTCTCCAGCTGCCTAAGTTCGAAGATCCCCGTGGTAACCTGTCGTTTATTGAAGAAGGTAAACACATTGAGTTTACCATACAACGTACTTATTGGATTTACGATGTGCCGGGTGGGCAGGTTCGCGGTGGCCATGCCTTTAAGAAACAGCACGAACTTATCGTGGCGCTTTCCGGGAGTTTTGATGTAGAGGTAGACAACGGGGAAAAAAAGGAGAATTTTTCACTCAGCCGTTCTTACTACGGGTTATATATTCCTGCCGGATTGTGGAGACAGATGCAGAATTTTTCTACCAACTCAGTTGCCTTGGTGTTGAGTTCCACTCATTATGATGAGAATGATTATATCTACGATTATTCAGATTTTCTAAAATACCGGAACATCCATGGCTAGCAGCGTTTACGATTGCAGTGTTTTACCACTCAGCAAAATTCACAACCGTGCAGGAAATATTACGGTGATAGAAGGCGACCACAGTGTGCCTTTTCCCATTAAAAGGATCTACTACCTTTACGATATACCCAGCGGCGAAACACGTGGCGGTCACGGACACAAAGAACTGTATCAGCTTATTGTTGCCGCCAGCGGCTCATTTGATGTGGTGCTCGATGATGGCAGGAACAAGAGAATTGTTACTCTTAACAGACCCGATTATGGATTGATGGTTGTTCCCGGAATATGGAGGGAATTGCTAGAGTTTTCTTCGGGGGCTATATGTCTGGTAATGGCCTCCGAAATTTATACAGAATTGGATTATATAAGGGAATACAAAGATTTTATCGCTTATAAGAATGCTTGAGATTATTAAATATACTGCGGCGCATAAGAAGCAGTGGGACGAACTGGTTGCCGCCTCGAAAAATGGAACTTTCCTTTTCCTCAGGGACTATATGGACTATCATGCCGACCGGTTTACCGACGCATCATACATGCTTCTGCGCAAAGGCAAAATGGAAGCGCTTCTTCCGGGTAATATCAAAGATAAAAGTTACTATTCGCATCAGGGATTAACTTACGGTGGGTGGGTCAGTTCCACCAAACTGGCTGCAACGGAGATTGTAGAAGCCTTTCAACTGCTCAACAGCGAGCTTGCAACTGCCGGGGTGGATGAGGTGATTTATAAACCGGTGCCGCTTATCTATCACCAGGTTCCGGCGCAGGAAGATCTGTATGCCTTGTTCTTGAACAAAGCAGAAAAAATTGCATGTCATATCTCTTCCACTATTTATCAAAACAACAAACCACGTTTTATTGAATCGCGCAAAAGCGGTATTCGCAAAGCGGTGAGGGAAGGCGTAAAGATATCCGAAACAACGGATTTTGCGGCATTCTGGAATATTCTTGAGAACAATCTCGGTAATAAGTTCAATACCAAACCTGTTCACTCTCTTGAAGAAATTGAACTGCTAAGCGGCCGGTTCCCTAGCAATATCAAATTGTATCTGGCTCATCAGAATGGAGAAGCAGTGGCTGGAACAGTACTTTATGTAATGAAGAATATCATACATGTACAATATATCTCTGCAAGCCTGGTCGGTAAGGAATGCGGTGCATTGGATTTGCTGTTTGATCAATTGATCAACCAAACATTTGCTGCTGTGCCTGTATTCGATTTCGGACAGTCGACAGAGCAAATGGGAAATTATCTCAATGAGAACCTGATCTTCCAGAAAGAAGGCTTTGGCGGACGCGGCATAGTATATGAGGCATACCGCTATAGCATATGACAACGAAAGATACATCGCTGAGTCTTGTCGCATACGACCCAACTTTCCTGGAACTTTCCTGGAATTGGCTCAACGATTCTGAAATAAAGAAAATGACCCATACGCCCGATTTTACACGTGATGAGCAACATGCATGGTTTGCAGGATTGGCTAGTAAAACGGACTATAAAATATGGGGTCTGCAATACAACGGTAAACCTATCGGCGTTTGCGGGTTAAAGAAGATCACAGGTACCGATGCAGAATACTGGGGCTATATTGGTGAAAAGCAGTATTGGGGTATCGGGTTGGGTAGCGCGATTTTGCAACTTATAGAAAGCGAGGCAGCAAAAGCCGGACTGTATTCTGTATGGCTGAGTGTAATTCCAGAAAACATCCGTGCAATCCGTCTTTACCGGAAAAACGGGTACACTGAAGAAAATCAACAAGGTGATTTACTTATAATGCGAAAAAGAATATGATCAAATTTTTAGATCTCAAAAAAATCAACGACAGTTTCGAGCCTGAACTATCACAGGCAATACAGAATGTACTAAATTCAGGCTGGTATTTAACCGGGGGAGAGAACAAGGCTTTTGAAGAAGAGTTTGCAGCCTTTGTAGGCACCAAACATGCCATAGGCGTAGCTAACGGTCTTGATGCACTCCGGCTGATATTAAAAGCGTATATGGAGATGGGGCTAATGAACGAAGGAGATGAGATCATTGTACCGGCTAACACGTTCATCGCCTCAGTGTTGGCTATATCCGATAACAAGCTTGTGCCGGTATTGGTTGAGCCAGAGCCAAGCAGTTTTAATCTGGACGCGTCGAAGATTGAAAAATATATAAACCCACGTACAAGGGCCATTATGCTCGTTCACCTGTACGGGCAGAACGCTATGAATCCTGGCATACAGGAAATTATCGACAGGCATAAACTTAAGCTCATAGAAGACAGCGCCCAGTCTATCGGGGCTGTGTATGGTGGCAGGAAAACCGGTGCTTTGGGGCATGCATCAGGCCATAGTTTTTACCCCGGGAAAAACCTGGGTTGCCTTGGCGACGGTGGAGCTGTAACTACTAACGATGATGAACTGGCAACATTGATCCGCACTCTCGCCAACTACGGGTCAAAGAAAAAGTACCATTGTGAACATAAGGGTCTCAATTCACGGCTCGATGAGATACAGGCAACAATTCTTCGCGTGAAACTTAAAAGACTTAACGCAGATAACAAACGCCGCCGCGAAATTGCGCAATATTATATTTCTAATATCAAGAATCCACATATTATACTACCGGCGCTTACTGATGCAACCGCGGTGGCAGAAAATGAAACAGCTGTTTGGCATCTTTTTGTGATCCGCTCCGCCAAGCGTGAAGCCCTTCAATCTTTTCTTACAGAAAATGGCGTGCAAACTTTGATACACTATCCTATTCCGCCACATAAACAGGAGGCATATCGGGAAATGAACGGTTTAAGTTTCCCTGTTACTGAACAAATACATGCCGAGGTGTTAAGCCTACCGATTAGCCCGGTGATGGAGGATGAAGAAGTTAAAATAGTAGTTGACGTTGTCAACAGATTTCAAGCGTGATAACATACGTATCAATTAGCACTTACTAAACGCGCCAGCCCGTAATCATTCATGATCGATCAGTTGTCAGCTCCCCTCGTTTCCATATTCATCATATCTTATAACCAGGAAGAATTTATAGAGGCAACACTGGATTCTGCATTCAACCAGGACTATCCAAACTTGCAGGTGGTTATCTCAGATGATGCCAGTACAGACAGAACGGTGGAGATTATCCGGGCTTACCAGCAAAAGCGACCGGAGCTCGTAGCCATTTTCAATACTACTAACCTTGGCATTACAAAGAACTGTAACGTGTGCCTTGCCCAGTGCACGGGTGAGTACATCGCTTTTTTGGGCGGTGATGACCTGTTTTTGCCCGGTAAGATCTCTGCACAGGTAAAATGGTTTGAGGAAGATAAAGACCGCGTGATATGCGGTCACGATTGCGAGATATTCGACAACCAGACCAAAGCCGTACTGGCTATCGATGTTCCATACCGAAAGAAAGGTTATGGAGTAAAATCGTGGATAGAAGATGGCATGATTCTCTCTGCACAAACATTAATGATACGTAATGCCGCCAGGCCGGCCATCGGGTTTGATGAAAGAACGGGAATAGTAGCCGACTGGAAGTTTTTTATCGATATGCTTTTAAAAGGGGGCGAATGCGGATATATTCCAGGCGTTTATAGCAAATACAGGAAACATTCCAGTAATATCACGCTTACAAGTACCAACTATATGACCGCAGGATATAAGCAATCGCTGCTGGATCAGTTATATACGCTATCCTATATCGAGGCGTATTATCCTGAATTTTCAAGGTCGTGTAAGGTGCGGCGGAAGAAATTATTTTATGTGAGGTTATTTGTGGCATTCAAACATAGCGACAGCCGTGTTGTTAAAGCGTTGATTAGCTGTTTTACAGTTACTGCGTTCTCTGTGATCAGTACAAGGGCACTTTCGAACAAATTCAGAGCATGGTTTCGTAAATAGCCGTCAGTGGCAATTCTTCGCACACGTTCCTTATGGTACTTCGGTTCTTTAAATACTATTTTGTTGGGTTCTTCTTGATATTCGGGCCGGTACTGAATGGAACACCATTGGGGCCCTACGGCGATGTGATCTTTTTACTATCACTGGTTATTATTTTTTTCGGCGCCCTCACGAGCAAAAAGATCGGGTCTTTCTCAAAAGAGCAGGTCTTTTTTACGGCAGTTTCTCTACTGCTGATCATCTACCCGATGGTCACGTCACTCTTATTCGATCCCGGTCACTTCAAAGACAATATACAGGTTTACTTAAAACCGGTAAGGATATTGATCACGTACCTGGGGTGTTATTATTTTGTAAAAAACATATATAACGATAAAAATACTAAAACTGAGTCGAAAGTAAAGTACGTGTTTAATATAATTTACTATTCGGTAGTTATACATGCTATCATCATGTGTACTCAGTTTTTGAGTCCTGCATTTCGTGACGCAATCTATCAATACACGACAAATCCTGATGATATTAGGAGCATATTTAGCTTAAACTTTAGAATGGGGGGGTTAGTAGGGATAGGTGGAGCAACATTGTCTGTTTTTCAATCGATAGGGTTTTTATTATTCCCCTTTGTTCAGAGTCAAACTAAAGTCAAATGGGTTAAGATATTAAATATCAGTTTTCAATTCTTGATATTTATTTCAATGATTATCTGTGGTCGAAGTGGAATTGTTGCTGTTTTTCTTTTCTTTCCGCTTGTGGAAATTTTAAAGGGTAAGGCAGTATTGGCAATTCTTTTGAAGTATATGTTGCTGTACATAACCATTTTTTTTGTTGGATACGCGTTATTGATGGTTGCTCTTGAATTTATAGGGGATGATTCATTGGGTGGACCATTGTTTAGATCATTTGATATTTTAATCCAGTCAAAAGAAGCCGGAACTTATCAGAACGAAACCCAAGATTTATTAGCCGATATGTTATTATTTCCGACAGATTTTGTAACTATTATTTTTGGAAATCCATTCTATTTTACAAATGCGAGCTCATTTGATAGGGTAGTGACTTCGGATATTGGCTATATTATATACTGGTGGGCTTTCGGAATTATTGGTTTTTTTCTATATCACATTACTTATTTTTACCTTTTATTTAAAGGATTTGTAAAACGTAAAGTTAATCGTTATTATGCAGCTTGTTTACTTGTAACGATCATTACACTTTTTTTTCAAACAAAAGAGATGTTCATTTTTGCTCGTGTTGGTTTTTCAATGCATATGTTACTATATTTTTCAGCAATATTTCAAGATAAATACAAGATGAACCAAGTTTAAATAATTAAACTCTTATTTAAGCATCAAGATTTAAAAAATTATGTGCGGCATTAGTGGTATTATAAGTCAGTATAATGAAGAAGCAAGGAAGGAGTCTGTTCTAATAATGAATCAAGCGATATTTCATCGTGGCCCTGATGAAGATGGTATGTATTCTGATAATTATTGTACGCTAGCAATGCGTAGGCTCTCTATTATCGATCTTAATACTGGCAAGCAACCTCTATATTCTACCTGTGGTGAGTATTTAATCTTCTTCAATGGTGAAATATACAATTACCGAGAACTTAAAGGAGAGCTTGTAAATGAAGGGTACACTTTTAAAAGTAACTCTGATACAGAGGTTGTAGTGAATATGTATAAACATTTTGGAAAGTCAATGCTCTTGAGACTAAAAGGAATGTTTGCATTCTGTATTTATCATATTACTACCAAAAAATTCTTTTTTGCTCGAGATAGGTTTGGTGAGAAACCCTTTTTTTATAGTCAGAATGAAAAGGGGTTTGTTTTCAGTTCTGAATTAGGGGCACTGTTGAGTTGTGCTATAGAACCCCCAAAACTTAATCATGGTAAACTGTCGGAATATCTTTATGCAGGTTATGTAAAAGAACCTTATACATTAGTTCAAGGTGTATACAGTCTTCAACCTGGGTACTTTTTAGAGCTTGATGAAAATCAAAAAATTATTTCTCAACCCTATTTTAAAGTACAATATACAATTGATAACAATATTAAGAGTATCCAAGATGCCGCAGATCTTGTAAAGCCATATTTCCAGAATGCGGTAAATCGTCAAATGATCAGTGATGTTCCTATAGGAGCATTTTTATCTGGAGGGATTGATTCTAGTTCGGTCGTAGCAATGATGTCGCTACTTAGTAGCAAACCTGTAAGTACGTTTACAGTAAAGTTTAAAACCGCTGGTTATGATGAGAGCCAAATAGCTTCATTAGTGGCTAAAAAATTCAATACCGACCACCATGAGATCACGGTGGAGAATAATAATTTTAGTGAAGAGCGGTTTTGGCGAATACTTAGACATGTAGGGCACCCGTTCCCTGATTCCTCTGCGATACCTACTGATATTGTGACAAGCGAAATTTCAAAATATGTAAAAGTGGCATTATCCGGCGATGGTGGGGATGAAGTATTTGGAGGATATACAGTTTTTGATTGGTATTCAAAAATTTACTCGATAAGAAAATTACCTTCATTTATTCGGAACTCGTCATATGAGATTTTACAATTAGTAAATAAAAAACTCAATAACAATAAAGTTAGACAACTAACAAAAGCATTAAACATCGCTTCTTTGCCATTTGAAGAAGGGTTTCATGAAACTCATGCCTTATTTGATAGTAAAGAAGTAAAACAGCTTTTTGATAGTAATGAAATTATTAGATTTGATTACAATGATCAACCGTCGCTGCTTAGATCAATGATGCTTTATCGTATTAAATATGATCTTCCTCTTGATATGTTGGTTAAAGTAGATAGAATGAGTATGGCCAACTCATTAGAAGTTCGTGCCCCTTTCTTAGATCCTGATCTTTTTGATATCAGTTGTACGATTCCAGATCAATTTCTAAGAGGTGGGGGTTTAGGTAAGTTGGTTGTTAGGAAGATGATGGAGCATGATTTACCTGATGAGGTGTTCAATCATCCGAAGTCTGGCTTTAGTATTCCACTCCATGATTTTAAAAATGAAGAGTTTAAACAGCTAGCAACCCAACTGATGAGTGAGTCTGTGATGAAACAACTGTTTGACGAAACAAGGTTACATAAAATACTACAAATAGGATTATCAAGTAAGACCAATGATTCTGCTGGGAGTATCTACAGAAAGACACACCAACTTTGGAGTTTAATGATGTTATCAGGATGGATTAAGATGTACAAAATAGAACTATAAAATGGGAAAGAAGCGAGTTTTATTCGTTGGGTCATTTAAAAATGCTGGGAAAGATGGAAGCGTTGGTGGGCAAATGTATGCTTGTAAATCCTTGATTTCTTCGTCTTTGTCAGAAACAGTAGAATGGATTTTGTTAGATTCAACCGGTGATTCAGTACCCCCTCCACCTATTAGTAAGCGTTTATTTTTGGCATTCAAGCGAGTAATCAAATTTATTTATTTAATAATTAAATTTAGACCACAAGTAACTTTAATATTCTCGGCGAATGGTACTAGCTTTTTAGAAAAGGGAATGATGGTTTTAATAGCTTCAATATTTTCTATAAAGACTATATTAGCCCCAAGGGGTGGTCCTTTAGAGCATGAAATAAACAAGAGCAGATTATTCAGGTC
Organism: Sediminibacterium sp. Gen4; assembly: GCA_013391385.1. Taxonomy (GTDB): domain Bacteria; phylum Bacteroidota; class Bacteroidia; order Chitinophagales; family Chitinophagaceae; genus Sediminibacterium. Next base: position 34,810 of record JACBFI010000029.1, read on the forward strand.
ATTTGCGAAATTAGTCTTACGCCGATCAAGTTTTGTCATATGTCAAGGAAATTTTTGGAAAGCGTTCTTTTCATCTATAGAGCGCAGCAATCCCCAAAAATATGTTAGTATCCCTAACTGGATTGATTTAGACAATTACATTTATAATGATAAAAGAACTATAACTAATATTCATAGAAAAGATGAAGAGGCAGTAATGATTTTATTTATGGGTTGGGTTCAATCTGACAAAGGAGTTTTTGATTTATATTCTGCTCTTTCCGGCGAGTCATTGAAAAATAAACGCTTGCATATTGCAATATTGGGGGATGGACCAGCGAGAGAGGAATTAATGACTTCTTCTAAAAAACAAAATAATCCAAAACATACATACGAGTTTCCTGGTTGGGTGCATGGTATTTCAAAAGCAAACTATTTAGCTAAAGCAGATATATTTATACTTCCATCTTATTCTGAAGGTATGCCCAATTCTTTAATGGAAGCTATGGCGAGTGGTATACCTAGTATTGCTACTGATGTGGGGGGAGTAAAAGATCTGATTGGTAACAATGAAAGTGGGCTGGTCATTAAAGTGGGGGATATAAAAGGAATTTCTAATGCTATTCTGTACTACATAAATGAAACCTCGGAAACAGAAAGAATAGTACAATCGGCTCGTCAAGTTATTTTGAATAATCATTCTCTTGAAATTGCGTCAAAGAAAATGAAGACCTTAATCGAAAATTAAATATCAAGTAGTATATGTGCGGAATAGTTGGTGGAATTGGTAACATTCAAGGTGATACAGGGTCAATACTAGAACTAATATCTCATAGAGGTCCGGATTCTTCTGGCTATTATGTGCAGCAGAATTTTTTTTTAGGTCATACAAGACTAGCGATACAAGATTTATCAGAAAATGGGAATCAACCTATGTTTTCTACTGATAATCGTTATGTTATCATTTTTAATGGTGAGATTTATAATCACCATGAAATAAGAACTGAAATTAAAGAGGAGTTTGATTTTAGGTCTTCAGGAGATACCGAGACAGTCCTTAACGCATACATAAAATATGGTATTTCATTTTTGAATAGGCTAAATGGAATTTTTGCATTTGCTATTTATGATAAAAAAGAAGATGAAATATTGATTGCCCGCGATCAGTTTGGAGTAAAGCCTTTATATATTTATCAAGATGATGATATTCTGTTATTCGGGTCAGAAATAAAAACCTTTTTACCAAGCACCATAAACAAAGAGTTATCTCCTGCTGCATTCACCAATTATCTTGAATTTTTATGGTCTCCGGGGGAACTAACCCCCTTTACTTATGTAAAAAAGTTATTACCAGGACATTGTTTAAAGTTTAAGCTTTCTGATTATAAAAATGCGAAGTCAGTAAAATATTATCAGTGGATTGTTCCGGAGAAATCAACTGACATACCAGAAAATACATTGGTTGACATATTGGAGGAGAAATTATTAAAGGCAGTAGATCGTCAAATGTTATCAGATGTGCCAGTCGGTTTTTTTCTTTCCGGAGGATTAGATTCTAGCTTATTGGTTGCCATCGCCAGAAAGCTATATCCAGATCGGAAATTCACGTGTTTTACTATTGATGTAGGTAACTGGGGTGCGGGTATAGAAGATTTTGCTGATGATCTCCAATATGCTAAAAAAGTCGCAGAAACACTTCAAGTTGATTTAAAGATTATCAAAGCAGATATTGATATTGTTCAAATGTTTGATAAAATGATCTGGCATTTGGACGAACCCCAGGCTGATGCAGCACCTTTAAATGTACTGAATATTGCTCAACTTGCTCGGGAGAATGGTATTAAAGTATTGATTGGCGGGGCAGGGGGAGATGATATTTTTTCGGGATACAGAAGACATCAGGCATTGCGGTATGAAAAATATTTTCAGCGCTTACCCATTATTTTCAGAAAACTTATTCAGCTAATTGTTCAACAATTTCCTTCTAATAAACCTTTGTTTAGACGGATAAAAAAAATACTTTCAGCCATTGATAAATCACCTCTTGAAAGGCAAGCAGGATATTTTGGCTGGCTGCCAACAGACGTAGTTAAATCCCTATTTTCTGAAGAATGGAAAATAAAACTAAATCATTATGATCCCTATGATTATTTCTATCAGTTGGCAAAACAGTTACCTGAAGATTCAGATGTACTCTCAAGAATGTTATATTGGGAGTTAAAGACTTTTTTGGTAGATCATAATTTGAATTATACTGATAAAATGGCGATGGCTGTTGGTGTGGAAGCACGAGTACCATACTTAGATATGGAGTTAGTAGCGTTTTCAAAAATAATTCCGTCAGATTTGAAAATGAAAGGAAAGGAGGCAAAATATATACTCAAAAAGGTTGCTGAAAGATACCTCCCTATGGATGTTATTTATAGACCCAAAACCGGATTCGGTGCTCCAGTTAGACAATGGATCACGAAGGATCTTCAGCCTATGATTGAGGATCGACTGTCTCCCGATCGTTTGCGTAAACGTGGTATTTTCGATGCTGAGAAAGTGTGGGATTTGATAGAGGCAAATAAAGCAGGTAAAATAGATGCCTCTTATTCAATTTGGTCTCTTCTAGCGATAGAGAGTTGGTTAACCCAATTTGTTGATGCGGACAAATATTCATAAATGATGAACGAAAAAATAGCAGTTAAAGATTTTTGGAATGAAAGTTCTTGTGGAGAGGTCTTGTATTTAAAAGGAGAGGATGAAATTGAAGCATTCAACCATCAATCTACTATGCGGTACAAACTTGAACCGTATATATTAACGTTTGCTAATTTTGCTTCAGCAGCCAATAAGAAAGTTCTTGAAATTGGTGTAGGTCTTGGTGCAGATCATCAAAAATTTGCTGAAGCAGGAGCGAATTTAACAGGAATTGATCTTACAGATAAGGCGATATCACATACAAAGCGTAGATTTTCGATTTTTGGTTTGAACTCAGCACTACATGTTGGAGATGCGGAAAATTTATCTTTTGCAGATGAGTCCTTTGATATTGTGTATTCATGGGGTGTCATACATCATAGTCCCGATACCCCAAAAGTTGTGGAACAAATATTTCGTGTGTTAAAACAAGGTGGGGAAGCAAGGATTATGATCTACCATACACGAAGTATTGTAGGATATATGCTCTGGTTAAGATATGGTCTTTTTCGATTGAACCCTTTTGTGACTCTCAGAGAAATTTATGATAAGTATCTTGAAAGCCCGGGAACAAAAGCATATACCATTAAAGAAGCAAAGCAAATGTTTGCTCAATTTTCAACGGTGCAGATAACAACTACTCTTACACATGCTGACTTGCTTACATCTGATGCAGGGCAAAGGCATAGAGGTAAGTTACTGTTGATTGCAAAAAAACTATTTCCGAGAGCTATTATAAGACACCTAATGCCTGGGCATGGACTATTTATGATGATCAAAGCTACTAAGTGATATGAAGCAAATAATACAAGACCTAAAGAAAGGTGATACAATACTAGAAGAAATCCCTATGCCAATTGTAAGAAGAGGAACCGTGTTAATTAAAACACACCGTTCTCTTGTTTCATTAGGTACAGAAAAAATGCTTAAGGAGTTTGGTAAAGGGAATTTGATCACAAAAGCTCGTCAGCAACCTGACAAAGTAAAACAAGTATTAGATAAGATTAAGACAGAAGGATTGATGCCGACTTTAGAAGCTGTATTTAATAAGTTGGGAGAACCTTTGCCGCTTGGTTATTGTAATGCAGGTGAAGTGATTGCTGTAGGTGAGGGGGTTACGGAATTTTCTATTGGAGACAGGGTTGCTAGTAATGGACATCATGCAGAAGTTGTTTGTGTGCCGAAGAATCTGGTGGCTAAAATACCGGATAATGTTTCTTATGAAGAGGCTTCTTTTGCGGTGATTGGTTCTATTGGTTTACAGGGAATCCGTTTGGTAAATCCAACTTTGGGAGAAACGGTTGTAGTCATTGGTTTAGGGCTTATCGGTCTTCTCACATCAGAATTATTAGTAGCGAATGGATGTAATGTGATTGGTTTTGACTATGACCAACGAAAAGTAGATCTAGCACAACAAAAAGGTGTTCAGGCGTTTAATGCAGCAGATGTTGATGTAGTCAAAATAGTTGAATCACTTACCAATCAAATTGGAGCTGATGCAGTTTTAATTACAGCTTCTACCAGCAGTAATGATGTGATTAGTCAGGCTGCAAAAATGTCCCGAAAAAGAGGACGTATAGTTTTGGTAGGGGTGATTGGATTGGATATTAAAAGAGACGATTTTTATAAAAAAGAATTGAGTTTTCAGGTCTCTTGTTCTTATGGTCCCGGCCGTTATGATGAAGACTATGAGCAAAAAGGGATGGACTATCCTATCGGATTTGTAAGATGGACTGAGAAGCGAAATTTTGAAACCATATTACAGGCTATTGCGAAACGTCGAATAACGGTTACAGATCTGATTACAGAAAGAGTGGCTTTGAAAGATTACCTGAGTATTTATAATAATCTGGGTAAGGGTTCTATTGCTTCCATTTTAGAGTATACGCCTGATGAAGTTCAAGAAGCAAGATATGTTGAAGTTGTTACCAAAAACTGGCAAGGAACTGGGAAGGGGGTAATTGGGATTATTGGTGCCGGTAATTTCACAAAGATGACAGTGATGCCTGCATTGAAAAATTCAGGTGCTCAATATAAATACATTTCCAGTGCCGGGGGTTTAACTGCTACATCTCTTGCAAAGAAGTATGGTATTGCGCAAGCAACTACTGATTACAGAATGATATTGGATGATCAGCATGTTGACTTGGTGATCATAACGACCCGACATGATCTGCATGCTAAAATGGTGACTGAGGCATTACAATCGGGCAAGCATGTATTTGTTGAAAAACCGTTGGCAATAGATCCTGATGGATTAGCTGCTATTATAGATACCTATCGTACTGTGAATAATGGTGCATCTGTGAACGTAGGGTTTAACCGTCGTTTTTCACCTTATGCCCAAAAGGCCAAGTCATTGATCGGGGAAGCAGGTGCTGATTTGAATATGATCGCTACTATGAATGCCGGTTTTATACCCAAAGATGTTTGGGTACAAGACATGAAAACAGGTGGAGGGCGTATTATTGGTGAAGCTTGTCACTTTATTGACTTGATGCAGTTTTTCTCCGGTAGCCAAGTGAGTACGGTGGTAATGAGTGGTTTAGGGGTGCATCCGGAAGAGAATACAGATAACGCTATTATTACGCTTCGATTTGAAAATGGGGCACAAGGGGTAATTCATTATTTTTCGAATGGCAGTAAATCCTATCCTAAGGAAAGAATTGAATTGTACACACAAGGCAGAACTTTGGTGATTGACAATTTCAGAAAGATGAGTGGGTACGGATTCGGGCGATTCTCATCGATGCGTTCCGGATTGGACAAAGGCCATAAAACGCAGTTTAAAACTTTGGTAGACAATATTAAAACAACAGGTCACCCCTTGATTCCTTTTGAAGACATTGTTAATACAACAAAAGCTTCTTTTGCAGCGCTGGAAAGTTTAAGAACAGGCAGCTGGGTTCAGATACAATAACACATACTTCTAATCATTTCCATGAATATTACATTGATTGCTGGTGCGCGACCGAATTTTATGAAGATTGCACCTATTATTGAAGCCATAGAAAAACAACAGCAGCTTGGAAAAGCCATCCAATACCGATTGGTTCATACGGGTCAGCATTATGATAAAAATATGAGTGAGAGCTTTTTTGTTCAGCTGGGAATTCCTGCACCTCATGCGAATTTGGAGAGTGGAGGAGGAACGCAGGCTGAGCAAACCGCCAATATCATGGTGCGTTTTGAAAAAGAGTTATTATCGCATCCAACAGATGTTGTATTGGTGGTAGGGGATGTAACTTCTACGCTCGCCTGTTCTATTGTGGCTAAGAAATTGAATATTCAGGTAGTACATGTGGAAGCCGGTATTCGTTCTTATGATATGAGTATGCCGGAAGAAATCAACAGAATGGTGACGGATGCTATTACTGATCATTTTTTCACAACTTCTGAAGTAGCCAATCTGAATCTACAAAGAAATGGTATACCTGATGATCGTATTCATTTTGTAGGGAATACAATGATTGACACCTTATTGAAGCAAGAGCAAAATTTTCAACAACCCTCTATTTGGAAAGAAGCCGGATTACAACCCGGGCAATATTTTGTATTGACCTTACATCGGCCTGCCAATGTGGATGGAGAACAAAAATTAAAAGAATTATTGGATACAATTATAGAAGGCTCCAAAGGATTACCCATTATTTTCCCGGTTCATCCTCGAACTGCTAAGAACTTACAATCATTGGGTATTCAAACGGATCATTTGTGGATGACAGATCCGATGTCTTATTTAGAGTTTAATTATCTCGTAAAACATGCCAAAGCAGTCATTACAGATAGTGGCGGGATCACTGAAGAAACCACAGTTATGCGAGTGCCGTGTATGACATTACGGAATAATACAGAACGTCCGGAAACTGTTACGGTAGGAACCAATGAACTGATTGGAACAGATCCGAAGAACTTACCTCCGGCTTTTGATCGACTTTTTACAGGTCAATGGAAAAAAGGTGCTATTCCAGAATTGTGGGATGGTAAGACAGGCGAACGTATTGTGGCCATTTTAGATCAACTTTACAATCACTGATTGAATGTTCCGCAAGTTCTTGCGTTTGTTTCATACACTGGGTCACATCAAGGGAATTCAATGGCGTTATCAGTTATGGTATAGGGTTAAAAATCGTTTTATTTCTATCCATTGGTACACCCAATATTTACAAAGAAGTTTTATTCCGCTTGATTTACAAGTAGCAGGTATACTGCATTCGAGACAAAAAGAGTATTTCGGCCATCTTTCTTTTGAATTTATAGGGTTGCCACAATCTTTTGATCATCGTATTGATTGGAATTTTCAAGGGCATGGTAAACTATGGAATTATAACCTCCAATACTTTTCTTATTTACTAGATGAGGGCATTCCTGTTGACGAAAGACTTCGGTTGTTGAGAGATTTTTCTGATCAATTACTGGCATCGACTGTTCCACCTGAACCCTATCCGGTTTCACTTCGGGTAGTAAATACTTTGCTTTTTCATTCTCGGTATCCAATCACCGATGCTATTATGCTTGAAGCATTACAAAAACAGATTGATTACTTAGCTAATAATCTCGAATATCATTTACTGGCTAATCATTTGCTGGAAAATGCTTTTAGTTTATGGATTGCCTCTATTTACCTTTCCGATCAACTTCTGTATAAAAAGTCTTCTCGCTTATTAGTTTCTCAGCTAGATGAGCAGATTCTTGAAGATGGGGGACATTACGAATGTAGTGTGATGTATCAGAGTATTTTGCTGAGTAAGTTATTACTTTGTATCGATGCAGCTAAAAAAGCGGATTGGGTAAAACCCTCCTTGTTAAGCATTTTGGAAGAAAAAGCGTCCAAAATGCTAGGTTGGATCAACTGCTACAGTTTTCCTGATGGAAGTTGGGCACTGATGAATGATGCGGCTGAAAAAATTGCACCGACAACAGCCACTTTAAATGAAGCAGCAGCTCTATTACATATCAAACCGGCCAATATTGAACTGAAAGATTCCGGATTCCGGAAGATGAAAGGCGAGCATTGGGAATTGTTGATCAAAACCGGAGGCGTGCAGCCTGCTTATCAACCTGGGCATGTACATGCTGATGTTTCGTCTTATTGTCTCTGGTATAAAGGGCAACAAGTAATTGTAGATCCGGGTATATCTACTTATGCCGTTTCGGAAAGAAGAAATATTGAAAGAGGCACAGGTGCGCATAATACTATTTCAATCAATGGTTATAATCAAAGCGATGTTTGGGGAGGTTTTAGGGTAGGGAAAAGAGCAAGAATTAGTAACCTGGAAGATTCGAGTCAGTGTATTAAAATTGCCATACACCCATACTTTCATAGAAGCTGCATCCACGAAAGAAGATTTGTTAAAATGGATGATGATAGCTTTTTTATAGAAGACAGTATTCAAACAGCTCCCTTCGTAACAGTGTCAAAAGGCAATATTCAATTCGCAGCCCATGTATCTGTCAATCATCAAAAAGGAGTAATTAAAATGGATGGTGTTTCCATAGCAGTACAAGGAGTCAAAAATGAAAAGCTTGAAAAAGGACACTATGCAGTTTCTTATCATCAGTTAGCGTCCGGTATCCGATATGAATACCAGTCTTGTCCTATCAGTCGATTTACTTTTACTTTTTCATGAAAAAGATATTATACTTAAGTTTTTATTTTGAACCGGATTTGTGTGCAGGTTCTTTTCGCAATTCTCCTTTAGCAAGAGAGCTCGCAAGGCAAGTGGGACCAAACGATATGGTTGATGTAATTACTACCGTTCCTAACCGTTACAGCAGTTTTTCAGCCGAAGCCCAGCAGGATGAGCATGCTGGTAACCTGCGGATTCGCAGAATCATGCTACCTTCGCATAAGAGTGGTTTTATAGACCAGATCAAGGCTTTTTATCATTATTACCGGGAAGTAAAAAACAAGATTCAATACACAGAATACGATCTGGTTTTTGCATCCTCTTCAAGACTGTTTACTGCCTATCTTGGCTACAGGATCGCTTCTAAGAGAGGTATTCCCTTATACCTTGATATCAGGGATATTTTTACTGATACTTTGAATGATGTGATTGTTAATCGTTTGGTGAAATTCTTATTACTACCTGTTTTAAGAAAAATAGAGGCTGCTGTATTTAATTATGCCATACATATCAATCTGATTTCTGCAGGATTCAAAGAATATTTTTCAAAATATGCCAAACCTCAATACAGCTATTATACCAACGGTATAGATCAGGAGTTTATTCAATCCTCTACTTATGAAGAGCTACTTGCTCCTTCGCCGATTACAATTACATATGCTGGTAATATAGGGGAAGGACAAGGATTACATAAAATCATACCTCAGGCTGCAAAAATATTGGGAGATCAGTATCATTTTAAAGTGATTGGGGATGGTGGGGCCAGGAAGCTGTTAGCAGCAGCAATTGAGCTAGAACAGGTGAACAATGTATCTATTGAGAAACCGGTTAAGCGTGCTGAATTACTGGAAATATACAAACGATCGCATTACTTGTTTATGCATTTAAATGATTATTTGGCTTTTGAGAAAGTGCTTCCTTCTAAAGTTTTTGAGCTTGGCGCTTTCCCTCGACCGGTTATTGCAGGTGTGAATGGTTATGCAAGATCATTCATTCAGCAACACCTATCAAATGTGTTATTGATACAGCCGGCGAACCCAGATGAATTGGTAGATAAGCTCAGGGATTATTCTTACCAAATAGAAAATAGAGATCACTTCATCCGTTCGTTCAATCGAAAACAAATCAATACAGAAATGGCTGCATCCATTGCAGGTTATTTATGAGTAACGTATTCATTACCGGTGCATCGGGTTTTGTAGGCAAAAACTTATCTAGTTACTTGCAACAAAAGAATATAGATACAATATCTTTTTCCCGAAGTGCTGGAGGTGATTATGGATTAGTGAATGATTTTTTTCTTAACAGTAGAGAAGTAGGTACAATTGTTCATTTGGCAGGTAAAGCACATGATCTTAGGCGATCGGTGAATAGTGAGGATTATTATAAAGCGAACACTGAATTAGCACAACAATTATTTGATGCCTTTTTAAAGTCGCATGCTACCGTTTTTATTTATATCAGTTCTATAAAAGCATTGGCTGATAGCACAGATGTTCCTCTTACAGAAGATATACAGCCTGAGCCCAAAACTGATTATGGTAAGTCTAAGTTAGCTGCTGAGGTTTATTTACAAAAACAAGTACTTCCCGTTGGAAAGCGACTATATATACTAAGACCTTGCATGATACATGGTCCCGGGAATAAAGGTAATTTGAATTTATTATATCAGGTAGTTAGGAAAGGTATTCCTTACCCTTTGGCTGCATTTGATAATGCACGATCTTTTTTATCGGTAGAAAATCTCTGTTTTGTTATCGCGGAGTTACTAAAGAGAGAAGATATTGCTTCGGGCATTTATCATGTTGCCGATGATACGCCGATTAGTACGATAGATGTAGTTCAACTCATTGCAAATGTTTTAGGTAAGCGTGGTAAGATATGGAAGGTTTCTCCTGGTTTAATCAAATGCCTGGCAGGTATGGGAGACATTTTTCATTTGCCACTTAATTCAGAACGACTACATAAGCTTACTGATAGCTATATAGTCAGTAATCATAAATTAGTTACTGCTTTGCAACTTTCATTACCCGTAGCTGCAAAGGAGGGATTACAAAAAACGATAGAATCATTTAAAGATGTGGCTTAGTTATTTATTTTTTTTTATTATATGGTTTGTTATTGAATGGTTTTATTTTGGGATAGCCAAACGATTTTCTATAGTTGATAAACCCAATGCCCGGAGTTCTCATGATATTGTTACAATTAGGGGTGGAGGGATTATTTTTCCAGTAGCGATTCTTGTGGGACTATTGTATGAACAGCCCACCCAATGGATACTGATAGCCTCATTATTATTGATTGCCATACTCAGTTTTATTGATGATACCAGCCATGTAGACAGCAAGATTCGATTGGTGTTGCAAAGTGTAGCGGTGGGTAGTATATTGTATTTGGTTACTCCACAGTTTTCATTACTCCTGCTACTTTTTTTATTCATTTTGATCACGGGTGTGATCAATGCGTATAATTTTATGGATGGAATCAATGGTATTACGGTTTTGTATTCCTTGGTTACTTTAGGTAGTATGTATTGGGTACAGCAATCTATACCTGCTTTTCTATCTGATTATCTTTTTATCGCATTATTAACTGCACTACTTGTTTTTAGTTTTTTTAATGTGAGAAAAAAAGCAGCTTGTTTCTCTGGAGATGTTGGAAGTGTTTCTCTTGCTTTTATTTTTTGTTTTTTATTATTAAAAATGTCTATTGTTACTGATTTTGGATGGTGGATACTTTTTTTGGGTGTCTATGGGGTGGATACTGTGTTTACGATTGTTTGTAGAATTTTCAGAAAAGAACCCTTAATGCAAGCACATCGATCACATTTCTATCAATACCTGGCAAATGAAGCAGGGTGGACTCATATTCAGGTAAGTATACTATTCGCCATCGTACAACTGGTATTAAATATTTCTGTAGTGTATAGCTATACGACCGGTCAAATTTGGGTTAGTTTAGCTGCATTATTTGCTTTTGTTATTATATATACTATATTTAGACTCCGATTAGAAGGTCATAAGCGTTTATTTGTTACTTATAACCCTGACTAACTGTTTATGTTTCAAAAAATCAATATTGTTCCTCGTTGGATCATATTCTTGATTGACTCTGCCATCTGTGCTTTTGCCATGGTATTTGCTCATTTGGTTCGATATAATCTATCTGTAGAAGCATTGGACTGGCAGGTATTGAGTGGGAATGTATTGATCCTTTTATTGATCAACTCTATCGTATTCATCAATTTCAGGACTTACGCTGGCATTATACGCTATACCGGTATTCAGGATGCATTGAGGATTTGTTATGCAATTCTGATGACCACTTCTGTTTTATTTTTTATTGGGTTGGTTTCAGCTAATACAGGAGGGGGAGCTTTGGCGTTTCCGAATGTTACTTTGATTATTTATAGTTTATTTAGTTTTCTATTTCTGATTTCTTATCGGGTTATTGTAAAATATGTATTTGCTTATCTCCGTAACTATAAGATGGATCGCAAAACTGTGATCATCTATGGGGCGGGGGAGGCTGGTTTTGCTACAAAAAGAGTATTAGAGCATGATGCCACTTCCAATATCACTGTAGTCGCGTTTGTGGATGATGATATGCGTAAAGTAGGGAAAGTGGTAGATGGTATTAAAATACACCACACACTAGATTTACAGACCCTCACGTTAGGGCAAAAGATTGATGAGATCATCCTTGCTGCATTTACCATCACTCCAGCTAAGAAAAATGAACTGGTTGATTTTTGTTTGGATCATGATATTAAAGTATTGAACGTTCCACCTTTGGATAAATGGATCAATGGTGAATTCTCTGCACGTCAATTACAAACGATTAAGATTGAAAACCTCTTAGAACGAGAACCGATTCGTATCAATAATGAAGAGATTGCGAATCAAGTAAAAGGTAAACGTGTATTGGTAACAGGAGCTGCCGGTTCTATAGGTAGTGAAATTGTTCGTCAACTCCTGCGCTTTCAACCGCATACCATTATTCTTTGTGATCAAGCTGAAACACCATTGCATCATTTAGAATTGGAATTACAGGAGTTGAATCCTAGTACTGCTTGTATTCCATATTTAGGTGATGTTACCAATGAGGAGCGCATGCAGGAAATGTTTGCGATGTATGAACCAAATTATGTATATCATGCTGCTGCCTATAAGCATGTGCCGATGATGGAGCTTTGTCCGTCAGAAGCCATTTTGACTAATGTGATGGGGACTAAAATCATTGCTGACTTAGCCGTTAAATACCATGTACATCGTTTTGTAATGGTATCCACTGATAAAGCTGTGAACCCTACCAACGTAATGGGTGCTTCTAAACGCTTAGCAGAATGTTATGTACAATCACTGTATCACTCTGCAGCGAATACCGGTGATAAAGATAAATTCACCAAATTCATCACTACCCGTTTTGGTAACGTGTTAGGATCCAACGGATCTGTGATCATTCGCTTTAAAGAACAAATTGAAAAAGGAGGACCGGTTACGGTTACACATCCCAATATCACCCGTTTCTTTATGACCATTCCCGAAGCTTGTCAGCTCGTACTCGAGGCAGGTAGTATGGGTAGCGGTGGTGAAATATTTGTATTCGATATGGGTAAGCCTGTTCCCATTGTTGATCTTGCTAAGAAAATGATTCGTCTATATGGGTATGTTCCGGGTATTGATATTGAAATCAAATACAGTGGATTGCGTCCCGGTGAGAAACTCTATGAAGAGCTTTTAATGGATTCTGAAAATACTTTACCTACTTATCATGAAAAAATCATGATTGCTAAAGTGCGGAATATTCAATTCGACTCCATGCATCAGGAATTTACTTCTTTGATTCAGTTGGCTAAGCAGAGGAAGGGGACTATGGAGATGGTGGCTAAGATGAAACAACTCGTTCCGGAGTTTATTAGTAATAATTCGGTTTTTGAACAACTGGATAGCAGCAAGAATGCTGGAGTTATTGAGATGAAAGTAAGTTAAACTTACTTTCATCTTTTTTTAGCCTTTTTAATTAATAAAACGTTTAAAAAAGGCTACCCTCCGTTTACTTTCTTTGTCTCTTAAGTAACTAAATTATCAGGAACCAGTACTAAACCTAATCTTGTTGCTTG
>JACBFI010000002.1 GCA_013391385.1 Sediminibacterium sp. Gen4
AAGACCTCCTTTTGAGGCCTTTCTTTCTGTTGCGAGGGAAGGGATCGAACCTCCGTCCGCCTAAGGCGGATATGAGCCCAAAGAGCAGTTAAAGGGAAAATGTTTTTCGAATCCATTCTCTTCCTTTACCTGATTTAAGTTCCTTCTCTCTACAAAGAGCTTCCTGCTTGGTTTGAAATTCTTCAAAATGAATCAATTTCCATGGTCTGTACAATCTTGTCCAACCTTTTTTACCAAGCTCATTATGTGATTTAAGCCTTTCTTCTAAGTTCCCTGTAAATCCTACATATATCTTATTGTAGGATTCAGAATATAAAATATAGACTTTAAACATAACTAAAAAGACCTCCTTTTGAGGCCTTTCTTTCTGTTGCGAGGGAAGGGATCGAACCTCCGACCTTCGGGTTATGAGCCCGACGAGCTACCGCTGCTCTACCTCGCGATGTTTGGGTTGCAAAGGTACGGGCTGGCAGTTTCTCCTCCAAATAATAATTGATTTAATCGCTGGTTCTTCGCTTAATCGAAGAACTACCACTTGTACTAATATCTCGAATTAAGCCTTCGCCCTTGTAGTAAATAGAGCTAGCACCACTGGCTTGGGCACTCAATTCTTTATTCACACTGATTCTTGCAACAGAAGCACCGGATGCATCAATCTTACAATAATCACTGTTCAAATCATAACAACGGATATCACTGGCACCGTTGGCATCAATATTCAATTTGGCTACCATACCGGTTACCTGAATCCTAGATGCGCCGGATGCTTCTAATTTTAAATTCTCTCCTTCTACCTCTCCCTTGAAATCGCTGGCACCAGACATTTGAATACGCAACTGGTCAGCTTTGATCTTGCCGGATACCTTCACATTACAAGCCCCAGATGCTTCTACGCCGGTGATAGACTTGAATGTTACATACGCTTTCATCTTGTGATTGTTCCATTTGCGCCAGTTTAGCCCTTTCCCATCAAAATAGATACGTAATACGGTACCGCGCATTTCTGTTCGGATACGTTTCAGTATTTCATCTTCGCTGGCACTTACCGCTACTGCCTCCTCTGAGCCTTGAGACAGATACAGATCAATGGCACTGGATACTTCAATAGCAGTAAAGCCTTGATGCTTTCTTACTTCAGCATTACCATCATACACCAGGTTTTTCTCTACCTGTGCAGCCCCAAATAAAGCGCTGGTTAAAAAGAGTATAATGAATAAAAATCGTTTCATACGAGTGTTTTGTGTGTAACGGTTCATGGTCTATAAAGTTACAGTTGGCAGCAATTTAGCTATTTCATAGTTTTGCAGCAGATCATTCCTCGGGGTGCTTCCCCGCCTAAGGCGGAGAGGCTGAGATAATACCCGTTGAACCTGAACAGGGTAATTCCTGCGAAGGGAAGGCGTACATTTTTGGTCGTACCTCTCCATTAGCTGTTTCCCTGTTCCCATTATTAACTTTTAAAATCATTTCAAATGAAAAAGTTTTTGGGAACAATGTCGCTGACATTCCTAATCCTGCTCGCATCCGGGCAAAACAACCCTTCTTTACGCGGTAAAGTAACAGACCGCAGCACCAAACAACCCATCAGTGGAGTTGTAGTTCAACTGAACAACCTGCAAGTAGTTACCGATGACAATGGTCAATTTAACCTGAAATGGACCGGCACGGAAAACAGTTCCTTAAAATTCATGAGCCTAGGTTATCGTGATCAATCCATCCAGGTAAACAAAAATTCGGTTACCAAAGAGCTGATCATTGAACTTGAACCCGGTTCTCTTTTTTTACAACCCTTGGAAGTAAGGTCGATTCGTGCAACCGACAAAGCTCCATTCGCAAAAAAAAATCTGGCTAAAGAAGACATCGTTAAAAACAACCTTGGACAAGACATTCCTTTTCTACTGAACCAAACACCTTCTGTGGTAGTCAATGCTGACGCCGGCAATGGCGTTGGATACACAGGTATTCGTATCCGTGGAACAGATGCTACTAGAATCAATATCACCTTAAATGGTATTCCTTATAATGATGCAGAAAGTATGGGGGCATTTTTTGTGAACCTGCCCGATTTCAGCTCCTCTGTGAATAGCATTCAAATTCAACGTGGTGTTGGTACTTCCTCCAATGGTGCAGCCGCTTTTGGTGCTACCATCAATCTTTCTACCAATGAGTTCAACGAAAAAGCCTATACGGAATTGAACAACAGTTTCGGCTCCTTCAATACCCGTAAACACACTTTACGTGCAGGAACGGGATTGATCAATAAACATTTCACCTTAGATGCGCGTGTGAGCAGCATACAAAGTGATGGTTATGTAGATCGCGCGTCTAGTGACCTTCGCTCTTTTTATATCAGCGGTGCCTGGCTGAACCAAAAATCCTCTGTCCGTTTCAATGTTTTTTCCGGTAAAGAAAAAACTTATCAGGCATGGTATGGTATTGACAGGACAACTCTTGAGAACAACCGCACTTTCAATCCGGCCGGTACAGAAAAGCCTGGAACTCCTTACGATAATCAGACTGACAACTATACACAAACCCATTACCAGCTATTCTTCAATCATGCATTTAACAATTACTGGTCTTTGCAAACCGCTGCTTTTTTGACACGTGGCTATGGCTATTATGAAGAATATAAAGCCAATCAGTCCTTTTCAAGATATGGACTGTCTAATCCTGTGATCAATGGCAGTACAGTGTCCAGGACCGATCTTATTCGCCAACGCTGGCTCAATAATTATTTTTACGGACAAAATGCTTCCTTACAATATCGTAAAGGAGGCAATGAATTCACTTTGGGTGGTGGTTGGAGTACCTATACCGGAGACCATTACGGCACTTTACCATGGTTACAAAGAGGTTCAGCCCCGGAAGGATATAAATATTACGATCATCCCGCTATTAAAAAGGATGCGAACTTTTTTGCCAAATGGCAACAACAGTTTGCAACTCATTTTTTTGGATTCGTTGACCTGCAGTACAGAAATGTATCACACAGGATGAATGGTTTTCAGGGAAATCCTGCATTGTTGGTTGATAGAAGTTTTGGTTTCTTTAATCCGAAACTGGGCGTAACCTATCGTAAGAATTATGTACAGGCTTATATCAGTTATGCAATCGGCCAGAAAGAACCAAATAGGGATGATTTTGAAGCAGGGGCTATCAATCAACCATCATCTGAAAAACTACAAGACCTGGAAGTAGGATTTGATTATAAGAAAAGTAACATTCAATTCGGAGCGAATATGTATTACATGAACTACATCAATCAACTGGTATTAACCGGACAGATCAATGATGTAGGTGCCTATACCCGCTTTAATGTTCCCAAAAGCTATAGACTGGGTATTGAATTACAAGCAAGCTGGAAACCGGCTTCCTGGATCACTGCGGGGGGTAACCTTGCTTTGAGTAGAAATAAAATCAAAGCATTTACAGAATACTTTGACAACTACGATACGAACGGACAAAATTCTATCGAAAGAAAAAATACAGATATCGCCTTTTCACCTGCAGTTGTAGGAGGAACCCAGTTACTTTTCTTTCCGGCTAAACAATGGGAATTGGGTCTATTGGGTAAATATGTGGGCAAACAATACATGGACAATAGCGGACTTGACAGAAGCTTATTGGATGGATTCAGCACACAAGATCTTCGAATCATCTACAACTTCTCCAATAAGACTTTTAAATCGCTTCAAGTAATTGGACAAGTGAACAATGTCTTCAACACGCTTTATGAACCCAATGGTTATAGCTATACTTATATCAGTGGAGGTACACAGTATACAGACAACGGGTTTTATCCAATGGCGGGAAGAAACTTTATGATTGCTGTGAATATAAGACTGTGATAACAGAGGAATCAGAAATAAGAAATAAGAAATAAAAAACAAGAAACAAGTAAGATATAGGAAACAAGAAATCAGGTGGTAGAGGTGGTTCACGCTCACTTTCTGATTTCTTATTTCCTGTTTCTTATTTCTTATTTATTCGCTTCTTGCCAGGCCAACACTCCACCGGTAACATTGATAACGTTGGTGAAACCCATGGTACCAAGAATTAAACAGGCTTGTCCGCTTCTGTTACCGCTTCTGCAATAAACATATACGGTTTCATCTTTCAAATCTTCAATTTCATCTACCTGCATGGTTTGTACTTTACCAAGGGGTAGTAGAATACCCCCGATATTAAATTCAGCATGTTCATGAGGTTCACGTACATCAACAAGATGTACTGATTCGCCATTGTCTATTTTAGACTTGAGTTCTTGCACTGTAATTGTTTGCATCATTGAAATATGAATTGATTAGTATTGATTGGGAGGAATGATTCTTCCTGTATCCCTGATAGGCGCTACACTGCTGATGTATAGATCCATGATTTGTCCTTGACGAATTTTATTCGGTACTCTATTACCAGATGGATCCAATAATTCTGATAAATAATCCGGGGACTGTCTGACAACAAACGCAGTAGCAGAATCTTTGATCGCTCCAACTCCAACAATAGCACCGGTATTGATACTTAATGTGGATAGATAGGAACGCGCTTCGTCGAGTGTCATACCAATAAGATTTGGCACATCGATTTCACTTCCGCCCAATCCACTGCCCAATACAAAACTGATGGTAGCCCCGAGAGGAACCTTATCGCCGGCTTTTATGGGAACCCCATTATACAGCTGCTCTAATACAGAATTACGAGCGATATCAGGTTTATAGGTAATGGTACCCATTTTTAACTGCAGACTTTGTAAATACAGTTCCGCACTTTTAACAGAATAACCAATCAAACTCGGCATTTCTACCTGAGGTGACACTTGGCGATTCACAGTAAGATAAATGGTACGTCCGGATTTCACTGCTGCATCAGCTTCGGGGGTTTGACGAACAACTGCAAGTTTGGGTAAGCTATCAACGTATACAGAATCTTGTATCTCCACTTCAAATCCGGCTTGTTCCAAAACCTGAATGGCCGCGGTTACTTCTTGTCCGGTAACAGAGGGTACAGTGGTTACCTTACCGTAGTTGGTAATCCAGCCCAGAAGAGAAAAGAATAAGACAATTAATACCAGAACAATTCCCAATCCTGCCAGGATATTCACCCACAGGGGTTTTGCTGTTATTTTCTGAATGAATTCCTTCATGTGTATTTGGCTTGATGAAACAAGATACAGATTCCTCTCAGTCACCTTTCTGAATAGTATCTGATTTTTAAAATTTTAACGAAGTGCTTCCGCTACTACTGCAGAGTAAAAATCTTTCAAAGACATCCCCATCGCTCTCACCTGTTGCGGAATGACACTGGCTTCGCTTTGTCCGGGCACCGTATTCACTTCCAACATATAGGGTTGACGAGTTGATGTATTGTAAATAAAATCAATCCGCACTACGCCTCTGCAATTGAGCACTTCATACACCCGTTTCGCAGCTACTTCCAATTGCGTTTTCATCTCTTCGTCAATAGCTGCGGGGGTTGTTTCAACGCTTTTGCCTTGGTATTTTGCTTCAAAATCAAAGAATTCATTTTTAGTTTCAATCTCAGTAATGGGCAATACCTGAATATGTCCATTCGACTTAAATACTCCGATGGTAAACTCTCTACCACTAATAAATTCTTCTACCAATACCTGATCATCTTCTTTGAATGCTTTTTCCAATGCTTCAGCCAGTTCATCTTGTTTATTCACTTTACTCATACCAATACTACTTCCCCCATTATTGGGTTTTACAAATACCGGTAATTTCAGCTCAGTCAATATCTGTGAAGCGGCTACTGGTGTGTGTTTGAACAGATGCATGGATTTGGCAACATGTACGCCCCCAAAAGCAGCTACGGCTACTGTATATCTTTTATTGAAAGTAAGTGCTGAAGTGGCAGCATCACAACTGGTATAGGGCAGTTTCAGCATATCAAAATAGCCCTGTAATTTTCCATCTTCTCCTGGTGTGCCATGTATACAAAGTAATACCACATCAAAATGAATGGTCTGCCCCTCATCCGTAATGGAGAAATCATCCCGGTTCACTTTTGACTTTTCACCTTTCCCATTTTCATACCACCAACCTTCCGGATTGATATCAATTTTATAGACATCAAATAAGTCTCTATCCAAATTGTTCCCAACTGTTATAGCACTTTTATAACTGATTTGCGCTTCCCCACTTAGTCCACCCGTAACCAATGCCAGTTTTTTCTTCATATTGATAAGGTTATGGAACAAAGATAAGAGGAAGAATGTCTGATGTCTGATATAGGATGTCTGATCTATGGGAAATTTTTAATCAGACATCCTACATCAGACATCAGCAATAAAAAAGGTGAAGAAACTACCCGTCTCTTCACCTCACGTTGACGGGAAATATCACCCGCCGTTACTAGTTGTCGTAGTGTTAAGTACAACAATAATTGATAACACTAAACTATTCACTTTTCACAGTAAATGCAAGCATTTTAACGAAAAGTTTAGCACATACTATTGTGCATTAGATGTGCATTTTCTCTTTCTTCGCTAAGAGCTCTTCTACCGTTTCCTGATACATTTCATCAGGTACACAACAGTCTACCGGACAAACTGCTGCGCACTGGGGTTCTTCATGAAAACCCTGACATTCTGTACACTTATTAGGTGTAATGTAATAAGTATCAACGCTAATGGGTTCGAAACGCTGATCAGCGTCTACCACGCTACCATCCATCAGGGTAAAAGATCCTTTAATGGTGGTTCCATCAGCAATTGCCCATTCAACACCACCCTCGTAGATAGCATTATTGGGACATTCGGGCTCGCAGGCTCCACAGTTGATACACTCTTCAGTTATTTTGATCGCCATATTAAAAATGGTTTGTTGGGTTAGTGATTTTACATTTGCTGTTCCAAAAATACGGTTGACAAATGATTTTACAAGAACGAATTCAGTTACTGGCCCGATTGGGGGAATATATGTTGAACAAAGACGAGGAGTGGTTGTCTGTGCAAGACCGTGCCTATCGTGAAAATGCCTGGTTTATTCATGAATTCATCGAAAAAGCCGTCACCCAAATCGCTACCCGATTCCTTCAACCTGAATTGTTATTGGATTGGGCTCAACGATATGAAATCCCAAATGATCTGACAAATTCCAAAAATGTAGGTATTGTAATGGCCGGGAATATCCCTTTAGTAGGATTTCATGATTTTCTGTCGGTTTTTGTATCCGGACATTCTATGACCATCAAGACTTCATCCAAAGATGAATTCCTGATCAAACACCTTATCAAAAAGTTGTATGAGTGGGAGAATACCATCCAAAATCAGGTTTCATTTGCTGAACAACTCAAAGGATGTGATGCTTATATTGCCACGGGATCCAATAATTCCGGGCGCTATTTCGATTACTATTTTGGCAAGTACCCGAATATCATCCGACGAAACAGAACTTCGGTAGCGATTCTCGATGGAACAGAAACTGAAAAAGAACTGGAGTTGTTAGCCGATGATATCCAATTGTATTTTGGACTCGGTTGCAGAAATATTACACAGTTACATGTTCCGGAAGGATATGATTTTATACCATTGCTAGATACACTTAAGAAGTATGCTTATCTGATAGATTATCATAAATACAAACACAATTATGATTACCATTTGGCATTGTTGATCATGGGAAATAAATATTACATGAACAATGACTCCATCATACTGACAGAAAACAGTTCTCCTTTTTCCCCGGTAAGTCAGGTGCACTATCGTTTTTATACAGATAAACAACAAAGGGAAGGAGAATTGGGTGGCAATCAGGATATACAATGCATAGTAGGTAAAAAGCAGGTCCCTTTTGGACAAGCGCAATTTCCTGGTTTAATGGATTATGCCGATGGTGTAGATACCATGGCATTTTTGAAATCCTTGTAATGAATAGAGGGTCAAGTATTTGACCTGATCCGTCTATTTTCCGCCTATCCAAATTCATTGGCTTCCGTTTTGATTATCGTAACTTTAAGCAGATTATAGCAATTCGCCTCCGATCTACGAGAATTGCCGTAAAACATTTGTTAAATACTGTCAGTGGTGAACTGTCATTTAAACAGCTTTGTTTTATTTGTTATTGGAAAGGCATATTTTTTGATCAGACTAAAATCTTAAAAGACCATGCATATGAATCTCAAGAACATTTTAGCCGTGGTTGCCATCAGTGCTACCACTGCTGTCCTTAGTGTTTGGGGCTTTAGTAAGTACAATGATTACCAGCGTGCAGGAATGCAAGAAGATGGAAAGCTACCTGTGAATTATGCCGGATTTTTTGATAAAAACAATAATACAGGTTCGGCAGTAGACTTTACGCCTGCTGCTACTTCTGCTACTCCAGCAGTGGTGCATATCAAAACAAAAACTAAAGCACGTCAGGTGAGCAATCGCCAACGTAATCCTTTTGCCGATATGTTTGGGGATGATTTTGGTGATTTCTTTGGCGGACCTCGTGTCATTCCTGAGCAACGTGCCAGTGGAAGTGGCGTATTGATCACTGAAGATGGATATATCATCACCAATAATCACGTAGTAGATGGTGCGGATGAGATCAATGTTACCTTGGCCAATAAAAAATCTTATAAAGGTTCTGTCATTGGTACAGACCCAAGCAGTGATATTGCCGTGATTAAAATTGAAGGTAAATCCTTGCCGTATTTGGTTTATGGCAATAGTGATGAGGTAAAACTCGGACAGTGGGTACTAGCCATTGGTTATCCTTTAAACCTGGATGCAACAGTTACTGCAGGGATTGTTAGTGCTAAGTCAAGATCTATAGGTATTAATAGTCGTCAGAGTCAAAGTCCGGTTGAATCATTTATCCAAACAGATGCTGCTGTAAACTCCGGCAATAGTGGTGGTGCATTGATCAACACCACAGGCGAATTGATTGGCATCAACTCTGCGATCGCCTCTCCTACCGGTTCTTATGCAGGATACTCTTATGCAATCCCCGTGAACATTGTGAAAAAGATTGTAACGGATATTGTGAAGTTTGGAACTGTTCAGCGTGCTTATATCGGTATCAACTATCCGAATGAGAATCTTTCTGACGATCAGAAACGCGAATTGGAAAAAGAAATTGGTGTTGCCGTTAAAGAAGGTGAAGGTGTTTATATTACTGGTGTTCCTGAAGGAGGTGCTGCTGCAGCAGCAGGATTGAAAAAAGGAGATATTGTTACCAAAGTAAATGGTAACCCTGTTACCAGTGGACCAGAATTACAGGAACAAGTAGCTTTGTACAAACCGGGTGATAAAATTACCTTGGCTTACAAACGTGGTGGAAAGGAAAATACAGTTGGTATTACCCTGAAAAACAAAGCTGGTACTACTGACATTGTTAAAAACACTTCCGTTATTGAGCAGATAGGTGGTGAACTGGAAAATATTGATAAAAGTTTGGCTGCTGCCAATGACATCAAAGGGGGCGTAAGGGTTAGAAAAGTAGGCAATGGCTTGTTAAGTAAAAGCAGAATGCAAGACGGATTTGTGATCACAGGAGTGAACGGACGTGAAGTTAAGAATCTGCAAGAGTTTCAGGAAATTATTACCTCATTGAAAGGTAGTGGTGTTATTCGTCTCGAAGGTATTTATCCTGGATTTGAAGGAAACTATACTTATCCGCTTACACTGGCAAAAGAATAATATAAAGTGGTAGAACACATAAAAAAAGGCAACTGAATCAGTTGCCTTTTTTTATGTAAACAAGGTGATCACCTGGCATTAATTCAAAATGTTCCTTTGTTGAAAATGAATAAGTCAATGATGAAAACAGATTGATAAAGTTTCCTTGTAGCCATTCATGCTGCACGGCAATGGTTGCTCTTTCTTTGTCGGAAAGATTCAATAATACCAATACTATTTCATTGTCGCTTTTCCTGAAATAAGCCATGATAAAATTTTGTTCAGCAGGAAGAATAAATGTCTCTCCTTCTAAGAGAGCCAATGATTTTTTTCGATACTGTAAGAGTTGCTGATAAAATATATGAAGTGCAGGTGTTTCTTGCCACGCTATTTGATCCTTATCAAAAAAAGCAAGTCGTTTAAGGTTGGGATTTTCTTGTCCGCTATACACCAATGGCATTCCTTGCCAAGTGCATGCAAATACAGCCCATGCTTTTGCTGCTATACCATATTTTTCATACTCAGTTCCATTCCAACTATTTTCATCATGATTACTGGTAAAAAAAAGCTTGATTGCACCGGGTGGATATTGTGAATAAGCATGTAATACTTCTCTTACTTCATGTAAGCCATGTTCACCTTTCATGAATTTTTCGGATACATGCATCCACCACCATGCATACGTAGCATCAAAAGCATTGTGGTATTCTACAACTTCACATTCAGCCAGCCAGAAGCAAGGTTTTATGGCATCACATTGTGTTCTTGCATATACCCAAAAGTCGAGTGGTACAAGATGAGCCATATCGCAACGAAATCCATCGATATCAAATTCAGTGATCCAATACTGCATTGCGTTGACTAAAGCAGATCGCATGTCATGGTTGTCAAAATTCAAATCAATTACATCTTTCCACCCATTTCGTTCTGTAAAATTTCCTTCTTCATCTCTAATAAACCAATCAGGATGGGTTTGGGTCCAATGATGATCTGCTCCCGTATGATTAGCAACCCAGTCAATGATCAATTTCATATCCAATGCATGCACTTGATCGACCATCTCTTTAAAATCTGTTGCTGTTCCAAACTCCGGATTGATATCGGTATAGCTGCTACAAGCATAATAACTACCCAGAGTCCCCTGACGTTTCTCTACACTGATAGGAGTAATAGGCATGAACCAAAGAATATCAATACCCATTTCTTTTAATCTCGGCAGATGTTCCATGAATGCACGAAAAGTTCCTTCCGGAGTGTACTGTCTGATATTCACCTCGTAAACAACGGCATGCTTCGCCCAAGGTGTAACGGTAAATCGATTGCTCATGCTACGATGTTACTGATTTTTCCATAAATCAGGTATTTATACGTATTGTATGGCTTGATAGGTGCCATTAGTTTTACCATTTCAAACTTAGGAATATGGCATCCAAGAAGCAAATCATCATCGTGAAAGACAAGCGAATCGAATTACTCAAGAATGGCACTATCGATTTTATATCATTGACCGACATAGCTAGATATAAGAATCCATCTGAGCCGAAGGATATCATCAAAAACTGGATGCGAACCAAGTCTACCATTGAGTTTCTAGGGATCTGGGAACTATTGCATAATCCCGATTTCAAAGGGGTCGATTTCGACCCCTTATTGAAGGAAGCTGGCAGTAACAGCTTCATACTATCCCCATTAAAATGGATAACCCTCGTCAATGCAAAAGGCATCGTTGTAAAAGCGGGAAATTCAGGTGGTACTTTTGCGCACAAGGACATTGCATTTGAATTCGCCTCATGGATCAGTGCAGAATTCAAATTGTACCTAATAAAAGAAGTACAAAGATTAAAAGAACAGGAATCATCTACTCATCAGCTAGAATGGAGTATTCACAGAACAGTAGCCAAAATCAACCACAAAATTCATACAGATGCTATTGTAGACGTATTAATACCTCCCACCCTCAGTAAAAAGCAAATAGGAATGGTATATGCAACAGAAGCGGAAGTTATTAATATGGCTGTATTTGGGAAGACAGCAAAACAATGGAAAGAAAATCATACCGGAAATATACGAGACCAGGCTACGTTAGAGCAACTCATCATTCTCAGTAATCTAGAAAGTATCAATGCACTCTTGATCAGAAATGGGTTAACACAGCAACAACGTTTATTAGAGTTGAATAAAACAGCTATCCAGCAAATGAAATCCTTACTCAACAACCCTTCTCTGAAACAGTTGGAAAATAAAACTCAATAGAACTACTGCCAAAGCACCCACAACATTCAACCAAAGGAAGCCGAGACCTATAATGTTATACCGGTCCAATAAGAAGAACGCAATGACGATCAACTCACCAATAATAGCAGCCGCAAACACCGCATTCGCTTGTACTTTTTTCATATAAAATGCCACCAGGAATATACCCAAGATCACACCATAAAAAAGAGAGCCCAGTACATTTACGGCTTCTATCAAACTCCCCATACCGGATGCAAATTGGGCTGTGATCACACAAAAGATGCCCCAACCAAGCGTATAATATTTTGATTGCTTATACTCTTTCGCACATTGATCAGGATCAGTACTGTCTGTTTTGATTCCTTGTAAACGCTGATGAAAATCGATCATAGTACAAGAAGCCAATGAATTTAGTGCTGCTGCGATAGACCCCCACGCCGCTAGAAAGATGATCGCTATCAATAATCCTACCAATCCTTTTGGCAAAAAATCAACTACAAATCTCAAAAAAATATAGTTGGTATCATTCGTATCCGCTCCAGGCACCGCTTTCGTTAAGATATTTTTATATTGTTTTTGCAACCCGGCCAATTGTTGCGCTCCAACCGCTATACTATCTTTATATTGCTCTTGTTTCTCTACCGTATATAACCTGCTCCACTCTTGTTGTTTGCTCTGATAAGTATTGAACTGCGTTTGAACAGACACAAGCTCTTGCTGATAGGATGTTTGCATCGCTTTTTCTTCTACTGCCTTATTAAAAAAGACCGGTGAAGGTGTAAACTGATAAAAGGTAAACAATAAGGCCCCTAACAATAAGATCAGAAACTGCATGGGTACTTTCACCAATCCATTCATAAGTAATCCCAATCTGCTTTCAGTATTGTTCTTGGCTGTTAAATAGCGACCTACCTGCGATTGATCAGTACCGAAATAAGAAAGGGCTAAAAAGAAGCCACCAATAATACCACTGATTAAATTGTATCGATCTTTCCAATCGAATCCATTTTCTGTAATACCCGTTGTGATAACATTGAGCTTTCCGGAAGCACCACTTACTTTCAAGGCATCATTAAACCCTACGCCTTCCGGTAGATAATCAACAATCAAATATCCAGCAACAAACATTCCGGCGAATATGATGATCAGTTGTAGTTGTTGTGTATACGCAACTGCCTTTGCCCCACCACTCACCGTATAAATGATCAGCATACCTCCCATGACAATATTTGTCCAAAAAATATCCCATCCCATCAAAGAAGATAAAATGATCGATGGGGCATAAATACTGATACCCGTAGATAATCCTCTTGAAAGCAAGAACAAAAAAGAAGTAAAAGTTCGGGTTTTCAGATCAAATCTTTTCTCCAGAAACTCATAAGCAGTAAATAACTTGAGCTTATTGAATAGCGGAACAAAAGTCACACACAATATCACCATTGCAATGGGCAAACCAAAATAATACTGCACGAATCGCATACCGTCAGTGAATGCTTGTCCGGGTGCCGATAAAAATGTAATCGCACTTGCTTGTGTACCCATAATGCTGAGTAATACAAGGTACCAAGGCATACTTCTGTTACTTAGAAAATAGCCTTCAAGATCTTTACTGGTTCTGCTTTTATACAGTCCATAAGTAATGATCGCAACAAGTGTAATCACCAGTACTATCCAATCTACCTTACTCATGCATACGTTTTAGTGAGCCAAAGAAAAAAAAGGATCAATCCCATTAATACCAACAGCACAAACCAGTACCAACTGCGCCAAGATTTGAATAAAGGGATGTTTTCTTTGTTATTCATATCCGTTATTTATTTCTGTTATGGATGAGACTTCCGCTTAATAATCCTAATGCCAAGCCAATTAATAAACCTACACGTACGTTTTTAATCAAAAAACCAATCGCAATTCCAATAACTACCAAAGTCAATATACCGATCTTTCTTCTTTGCTGCATATTATGGTTGTTTGGGTAAGGCAACCAAATTCGCCAGAATTTTAAATGCCCCCGGATTTCCTGCCGGCAATTGTCTGAACATTACCAAACTTACATAAGCAAAATTACCTTTGCCATATTTCGTTGTAATGAGACTGCCAGTACTTTCTTTTTCTCCTTTATCATTCATTCCTAAAGGTGCTTCATATTTTCCGATAAACTGATCAGCTTGATACGTACTTCTTTCCTGTACCCAATCATTAAAATCTTCTTGAGAAATTTTATTAGGATAATTCAGTACCGGATGTTGTGGCTGCACAAATTTTACAACAGCATCTTCCTCTGTTACACGTGTACTACTGATTTGAAAAGGATATGGACCAATCTTGGGATTAGATACACCACCTTGATTTCTATTATATTGTACGATCAGATTGCCACCATTTTGTACGTAACGCATCATCACATCATACTTTCCGCTAAGCCACTCATGTATATTGTAGGCTCTTACACCTGTTATGATTGCATCCAGGTCTTTCAATCCATCATCTGTTACGGATGCATCATCTAAGATTTTCACTTCATACCCCATTTGTTTCAGTGCTTCCGGCATTACATCTCCCGAACCCGGAATGAACCCGATCTTCTTACCCCTTACTTTAATTTCCGAATCAATCACTTTTACATAATCTCTGAAAGCATAATGAATGTTGGGAATATGATCGTATTTGATTGCTTTGAAATAATCAGAAAAATTCAAGGCCTTACCTTCTGGGGTAGTAATACGCATCGTTGCTTCCAAATACTTTACAGGAGCTTTTGAATTATACACTTTAGATATAGGAATATCAATGATTTGTCTTTGCCCTTTTATAAAACTTCTTTTCTCTCCTGAAATAACCGGTTTCACTGCTTCTTGACGAATATTTAAATCAGTTGTGATTCCAGTTTGTGAGAAATTAGATCGATAAATTACATGTAACATGGAATCTGAACGATTTTTTCCATATTCATCTTTTACATTTAATAAGACTACAGATGGAGACATGTACAATTCGACATGTGGCACAATGATAAATGGCTGATAGAGTTCTCCACGTTCTGCATCTACATATTTATATAGCACCGGCTTCTTCAGATCAAAAGTATACCCATCTATTTCCACTGTAAATACGGCATGATACAGAGGATCATTCCATGCTTTACCCACATCAATCTGATCTGATACTGTAAACATCCCATCCCTTACTTTAGGTTGACGAAGCCAGTAAGGCTGTGTTATCTCAGCTCCAAATATTGGTACCAAAACTTTTGTAAAGACATAGTTTTTATTTTTTTCAGGATAGAGCATCATTAGGGTATCCTGATAATCAGCCATCTTCACGGAACTGATCTTCATAGGCACATCAGATCTTTTATTAATAAAGTAACTCACACGTACACTATCTCCTTTTAATGCAGTTTCCTGTTGCGTATACGCTTCTACAAACAATGCTGAAGCAAATTCAATGATTTCTTTTAGCTCTTTTAGCTTTTGCGATTTCCAAAGCTGATCAGAAGTTTTTAGACTTTCAATCTTGCGATACAATTTCACAAGCGCTGGAACAGATTTATCCGGACTTTTGAAATCATACTGCTGTAACACTTGTTGAAGTAGTAATTGAATACTATCAATCTGCGCTTTGTTATTGATAGGAAGCGATGTTGTTTTCCCTTGTGTAGTAACGGTTTGCAAAACAGTATCTACTTTCAATCTTTCCCAACCGGTATTGATTCCCTCCATGATATCTGTCTTAGCAGAATCTCCACCTGTTGTTACAAAGTATTCAAATACTTCACCTCTTCTTCTAGGCCTGCCTTCAGCCTGACTTTTATGCATGCTTCTTGCTTCTCCACCCAATTCTCCATAACTCTTTCCAATCAAGGGATTGTACCCCCCCCACTTCCATTTTTAACTGATTATCACTCGTAGTATTTGTTCTGCCAAAATTGAAAGTGTTCCATAAAATTCTTTTGGCCTTCCATGGTTTGACTCCGTATCTAAACTGATCCGGAAATTTATTGGGATCTGCCGCTGCTTCAAAAGCTTCATTGGCAATAATGGCCGAAGCAGCATGGTGACCATGACCAGCCCTTTCATCTCCGGGAAAACGAGCAACAATGATATCGGGTTGGAATTTTCTGATCATCCAAACCACATCTTCCAATACCCGTTCACGATCCCAAATACGCAATGCTTCTTCCGCACTTTTACTAAAACCGAATTCATAGGCAGTCGAGAAATATTGCTCAGATCCATCGATTGCACGGGCAGCCATTAATTCATGGGTACGAATCATACCCAATTCAATTCCCTGTTCGGGACCGATCAGGTTTTGACCACCATCACCTCTTGTCAAGCTTAAATACGCGGTACGATACAATTTTTCTTTTGCCAGATAAGGAAGTAAGCCGTTGTTTTCATCATCAGGATGTGCTGCGATATATAGCACACTGCCAAGCACATTCAGTTTTTTCAACTGCTGGTAAATATCAGAAGAGCTGGCTGTTGGAGGTACAATCTGGGCTTTAACAAAATAAGTCAGCAAACAGAAGAATAAAAGAAAGGAAGTATTTTTTCTTTTCATACGACAATAATGGTGCTAGCGAAGATAATGGCTGATCCAAGATACGACTCACCGTTTACACAAAAATCGGTGAACGACTATAGCTTTAACAAAACAGCCCTTACTGTTTTATAATGGCTCCAAGGTATAAAATGATTGGCTCCCGGAATGGTCAGTGTATCCATGAATGCAGCATTCTTCATGGCTTTAACTCCAAAATCAAGGTTCGCATAGGGCACCAGGATATCCTTGTCCCCATGAACAATGTAGACTCTAGCTTTTATTTGATCCATTTGAGGGGCTAAATCTTTAAGGTCTTTCTTCAAGTACCACAATTCATCATTGGAAGGACGCATAGCACCGGGAACCAGAAATTTAAGTGGATTATTCATCAACAGAGGACGCCATCGCTCCGGATTTTCTTGTTTGGGATCGATGGATCCTGCCAGTATCACCAAAGCATCAAAAAAATCGGGTCTGTCAATTGCCAGTTGTATAATCAAAGGCCCTCCTAATGAATGTCCTACTAAATAAACCGGCTTACCATTTTGTTCCTTTTCAAACAAGGGTTGAATGATCATAGACTGATCTTGTAAATTCATGGCATCTCCAAAATCACTATAACCAAAGCCGGGACGATCAACTGAAATCATCCGATATTTTTCGAGCAATATTGGATCACGCATAAAAGCCTCAAAAGCATCCCATGCTCCCGGTGAACCATGAACAAAAACAATGGTGGGCAATGTATCATTTCCTGTTTTGGCATAATGTAAGGTTCTGGTATTTACTTTCAACCTCCCGATCCGCAGCGCTACTCCTGCTTTTTTAAACTTCTCGATCGCCTGTTCATCACTGATTCTGAACTTCATACAGCTTTGAGCCATGATCGTCCATAAACAAAGAAGAATCAGCATAATAATACCGGTTCGTTTCATTCTTCGCTTGAATTTGCTGGATGAGATCATAAATAAATATAAAAAAGGCCGGATCAAATCCGGCCTTTTGAATGTTATTGTCCTGCTAAGAAAACAGCGTTCGTGAATAAAAGTTTACCATTCTCCCAGAAATTACGGAATAATGGATTATCAGATAGATATACTACAGATCCTCCACCCATATCCTGTACACCGAAAAGCATACCGTCTTTCAACTTGCTCTTCACTTTATAACCGGCAAAGCCAGTTACATAAGCATCTTTCTTTAACACCCCAACATTCCAACCACCTTTCATGAATTCATATAAGGTTGCATCTTGTTTGAGCGTATAGTAGAAATCAGGATAACCAAATCCTAAAGGATGCGTGTTATCTAGATCCATTTTATAGATAGCTCCTGGAATAGAATTAGGTAAATAACTTCTCTCTCTGTCTCCGTATTTTTTCACATCCAGATATTCGCCCTTCTCATCATCTTTATCAGTCTTCTGCTTCAGTCCCCATTCAGATGCCATCAAGGACACTGCATTTTCCAATGCCACGATCTTCCCACCTGAGCGAACAAAATCTTTTAACCTGTCTGATGTTGCTTTTTCTGAAAGCGCACGAATGAATCCATCCGGCACGATCAGCACATTGAAATTTTTAAGATTGGCTCTCCCGATGTCATTAGCATTGATCAGTGTCAATGGATAATCCAGTTGCTTGTCAAAAAAGTGCCATACTTCTCCGGCTCCCAATGATGAAGTTCCTTCACCGGTCAGCAATGCAACTTTAGGAGCACTGCTGATCATTTTAACATCAGGTGAACCCATATCAGAACCTTGATCCATAAATCCGGTCTCTACTACATCCGCCTGTACATTATGTTTGATACATGCAGCATTTGTAATAGCCGCCCAATTCACAGACGCATTACTTGTCTTTAGAACGATGAGTGTTCCTCTTTCATAATTTTTTGTTCCATACTTAAATGGCTTTTCTGCAAAACGAACTTTTACATTTTGTTTTAAAAGTTCGGCCAATACTTTAGCACTATTAAAAGAGGTATATGGAATCAATAAACCATAAGATGCATTTACAGGTGTTACGGTTGTTGGTTTCCAGTCATTGGATACATCCAATCTTTCTTTGATGGCGTATCCTTTCACTCCATAGGCATAAGGAACAGACCAAGTAGTGATATCATATGTATTAGAATCAGTTACAACTGTTCTTGGCTCGAGTAATACTTTAGCTAAAACGGCTTTGGGTTGTGCTGCACTTACTGCAATGTGTAACCCTTCATCAGCAAACGCTTCTTGCTTTCCTGTGAAATAATTGAAGCCGCTGAAATTCTTATTACTAACGGTTCCCCACTCAATACCATTCTGATCTAATAATTTGATCACAGCATTCAATTTATTCTGATCTTTTGAAGTCAGTACATAAGTTTTGTACTCTCCGATCTTACCGGTTCTGCTATCATCAAAATACTTTTTGAATTCATTCATCAGCTTTTGCTGATGCTTGCTGGCGGTTTCTACGGTAGACAATCCGGTAGTGAAATGATGCGTAGCACGATCTACCAATGTAAGGGTATCTCCATCTTCATTCACAACAGCCAATCCTCCCCTGCTATGTCCGCCCTGCTCATAGGTCATACCAATGGCTCCGTTATAAACAGGATAGGTATCACCATAAGAAGGATATAACAAGTCAAATCTTTCTTTCGTAAAGAATAGCCATCCATTTTTATCAAAATAAGAAGCGTTATTCCTGCCGATCAGTACTTGAAAATCTCTCTGCCATGGCGTAATCACTTCATGAAAAGGCTCTGCGGCGGGAGCAAAATAATAGGGCTCATTGTATCCCTGTTCATGAAAGTCAACATGTACTTGAGGTAACCATGCATTGTATTTTTTCAATCTTTGCTGTGTTTCTACCTGTGTTTGCCATGCCCAGTCTCTATTCAGGTCAAAATTGTAGTGATTACTTCTGCCACCCGGCCATGGCTCAGCATGTTCACGTGAAGAGGGTTCTGCATTCATTTCTTTTCCCACTACAGAATTGAACCAATTCACATAACGATCTCTTCCATCAGGGTTGATACATGGATCAATGACCACTACGGTATTCTTCAACCATTCTTTGGTGGTACTATTTGACGGATCTAACAATGCATGGATCATTAATAAGGCTGCTTCAGAAGAAGAAGGCTCATTACCGTGTACATTATAACTTAACCAAACAATAGCCGGTGCATTTTCTACAATCGGAGCAGCCCTATCTTTTGTAGTACCTGCAATGCGAAGGTTATTCAAGCGAATAGCTTCCAATCGCTGCATATTTTCAGGGGAACTTACAAAAGCAAGCATCAATTCTCTTCCTTCATTGGTTTGACCATAGGATTCGATCTTTACCATGTCGGGACGGGCTTTTGCCACTGTATTAAAATATTCAACGATCTTATGGTGCCGCGTATAGCGGGTACCAACTTTGTAACCCAGATAAGTTTCAGGACTGGGTACATTTTGAGCTGTGACTGATATAGACAATACCAGAATCACCAGAATGGATAATAATGATTTCATATTCAATATAAATGAGTGGTGAATGTAGCGAAGAAATAGAGGTCGCGGAAAAGATTGGTTCATTTTTTTATACAGATCGTATTATAGGAAGGTCAGTTTTGTGCAAAAACGCCTAATTTTCACTTATGAAAACAATCCTTCTATCATTTGCATTTTTTTTCCTTTTATCAGGCATACAGGCACAAAAAGTGGTGTCGGTAGTTGGACCCGGAAAAGCCATCAACCCTTACAAATATTCCATTGTTAAAAAGGCAACTTATGCAAAAGCAGCCGTGTCCAGTGCTCATCCGCTGGCTAGTCAGGTTGGAGCCTTAATCATGAAACAAGGTGGTAATGCTTTTGATGCCGCTATTGCCACACAATTGGCTTTGGCAGTGGTTTTCCCGGGTGCAGGCAATTTAGGAGGTGGCGGATTTTTACTTGCCAGAAGAAGCAATGGAGAACTACTGGGATTAGATTACCGTGAAGCAGCTCCTGCAGCCGCATCAAGAGATATGTATTTGGATGCACAGGGTAATGCCAATATATCATTGTCTCAAAATGGACATCTTGCTTCCGGTATTCCCGGAACAGTAGCTGGCTTATTTGCAACCATGCCTTATGCCAAACTTCCCTTTGCGAAATTGGTACAACCCGCTATTGATCTGGCAGAGTATGGATTTGTTGTGACTGAAAGAGAAGCATCATCTCTGAATAGCGCACGTGAATCTTTTCTGAAATACAGTACCAGACCTACGGCATTCACCAAAGAAGGCAGATGGAAAGCAGGTGATACCCTTGTACAAAAAGAATTAGCGGCTACGCTGAAGAGAATGCAAAAAGACGGAGCTGCAGGATTTTATGAAGGAGAAACAGCCAAACTAATTGTAGAGGAAATGCAACGCGGTAAAGGCATCATTACGTACGAAGATCTTAAAAGTTATACAGCTAAACTCAGAGAACCTATCCAATTCAAGTATCGGGATCATGAGATCATCAGTTTTGCTCCACCCAGTAGTGGTGGTATTCTGATTGCGCAAATGATGAAAATGATCGAAAAATTTCCCATGAACAGTTATGGATTTCAAACAGCTGCCAGTGTTCAATTGATGATTGAAGCAGAGAGAAGAGCCTATGCCGATAGAGCACAGCACATGGGCGATCCTGATTTCTGGAAAGTACCGGTAGACACTTTGATGAGTGAAGCCTATTTGACTGACAGAATGAAAGATTATGATCCCAATAAAGCAGGGGTGAGCACTCAAATCAAAGCAGGTGTTGTTTCTGAAAGTGAAGAAACCACCCATCTCAGTGTGATTGATGCAACAGGAAATTTGGTGGCTGTTACCACTACCCTGAATGGCGGATATGGTAGTAGAACAGTTGTAGGAGGTGCAGGTTTTTTATTGAACAATGAAATGGATGATTTCAGCGTAAAGCCCGGTGTTCCTAATATGTACGGCGCGTTGGGTGGTGAAGCCAATGCCATTGTGCCGGGTAAACGAATGCTCAGCTCCATGACTCCAACCCTGATGCTGAAAAACAAAAAACCTTATCTCACCATTGGCACTCCCGGTGGAACTACGATTCCTACCTCAGTATTTCAGGCTTTGGTGAACCTGATAGATTTCAAAATGGATCTGGATGACGCCATCAACAAGCCCAAATTCCACCATCAATGGTTTCCGGATGAAGTGGTGATTGAAAGGGACTTCCTCGTAGATACCAAAAAGAAACTGGAAGCCATGGGTTATAGAGTCAAAGAACGAAGTGCTATTGGTCGAACAGAAGGTATCCGAATACTCTCAAACGGTCAAAGAGAATCTGTAGCAGATAAAAGAGGTGATGATTCCGTAGCAGGATTTTAAAAATAATTGTATGCACACATTGGAAGAAGGATTCCTGAAGGATAGTATTAAAAGATTCAGGTACTACAAAGAGTTGGGGGATAAGACATTTGAGCAACTCAAAGACAATGATTTTTTTTATCAACCAAATACAGAAAGTAACAGCATCGCTATCATCATTCAACATATGTATGGAAATATGTTGAGTAGGTGGACAAATTTTCTGACAGAAGATGGAGAAAAAGATTGGCGTAAAAGAGATGCCGAGTTTGAAGTCATAACGATGACAAGAGAAGACTTACTATCCTTTTGGAACGAAGGCTGGAACTCCCTGCTCAACACACTCGAAAGTTTGCAACCGGGAGATCTGATGAAAACCATTACCATCAGAACAGAGCCATTGTTGGTGTATGATGCTATTTTAAGACAATTGGCACATTACCCTTATCATGTCGGACAAATTGTATACCTCGGTAGAATGATTCGGGAAAACGAATGGCATTCTTTGAGTATTCCTAAAGGAGAAAGCAAAGTATATCTAGACTCCGTGAAACAGGCACAACAGAACAAACAATAAAACATGCAATCAAAGGTTGAGATCCTTCGTACAGACATTTTATCAGACAACTGGTATATACTGAAACGAATCGAATATGAAATAACCGATCATCTGGGTAATAAGAAAAGACAATTAAGAGAAGCTTACGATCGAGGTAATGGCGCAACCATTTTATTGTACAATCAAGATCAAGGAACGGTTATTTTGACCCGCCAATTCCGCTTACCCACCTTTATTAATGGCAATCCAGATGGTATGCTGATTGAAGCTTGTGCCGGTTTATTGGATAAGGATGACCCCGAGAATTGTATCAGAAGGGAAACAGAGGAAGAAACCGGATACCTGATTAAAGATGTTAAAAAGGTTTTTGAGGCTTATATGTCGCCGGGATCTGTTACAGAAATCCTATATTTTTTTGTAGCAGCTTATACCAAAGACATGAAAATTACAGCAGGTGGGGGTATCGAGGAAGAACAGGAAAATATTGAAGTGCTGGAATTGCCATTCGTAAAAGCCCTGGAAATGATTGAATCCGGAGAGATAAAAGATGGTAAAACGATTATGTTGTTACAATATGCACAGATACATCAGTTATTATAATCTATTTTCACTTTATTTTAGACGATCAAATGCCTTTTGGTATTGAATTTGCACAGAGGAAGCTATTACCTAAATTTGTATTAAACTGACCTTTCTGAAGCGATTCCTGAAAATATTAAGATATACCCTACTCGTCCTCATTACGCTTATCCTCGTCATCTTTATAG
Organism: Sediminibacterium sp. Gen4; assembly: GCA_013391385.1. Classification (GTDB taxonomy): domain Bacteria; phylum Bacteroidota; class Bacteroidia; order Chitinophagales; family Chitinophagaceae; genus Sediminibacterium. The sequence goes on from JACBFI010000002.1 coordinate 23,075, forward strand.
CTATTCAAACAGAGTATGTGCAGAATAAACTGGTCAGTATGGCTACCAGTCGGATATCTAAATCCCTAGGTACCGAAGTCAGTATTAAACATGTTAGTATCGGAATTCTGAACAGACTGAATTTGGAAGGTTTAATGGTCAGAGACCGATCAAAAGATACACTGATCTATGCCGGCGCGGTAAAAGTGCGTATTACAGATTGGTTCATTCTTAAAGAAAAATCCGTATTAAGATATGCTGGACTGGAAGATGCTGTTATTAAGATCAATCGGAAAGACAGCGTTTGGAATTACCAATATATTGTTGATCATTTTACCTCACCCTCTCCCAGCAAAAAAAAGAAAGGGGGACTGGAGCTTGATTTAAAGAAAATCGATCTAAAAAATCTCCGCTTAGTTAAGAATGATCAATGGGTAGGTGAAAAAATGACCGTTCAATTTGCCAGTCTTATTATAGATGCGAATCGAGTTGATTTAAATAACAGCATTTTCCTGATTGACGACATCAAACTACATCAACCTTTTTTTGCTATTCAGGCATTACCCGCTTTACGTCCTGATTCCTTAAGAAAAAAAACAAAAGCATCGATAGATACAGGTATGTATTTTAATGCTGGGGATATTCTTGTTCAAGCAAAACAACTTAAGATCACAGATGGTAAATTATTCATTGATGGAAATCCGAATAATCCATCTAATAATTTTGATGGATCACATATACAGCTGAGTAAATTAAATGGCAGTTTCAATCATCTATCCTTCGTTAAAGACACTATTCGAGCTGATATTGATCTTTCTGTAAAAGACAGAAGCGGTTTTGAATTACAAAGACTGAAGACCAAATTTCGTTTTACCCCACAGATCATGGAATTAGCTTCTTTAGACCTGCGGACAAGTAAAAGCCGAATTGGTAATTACTATGCAATGAAATACACCGATTTTAATAAAGACTTTGGTGAATACATTGACAAAGTAGTGATGGAAGCTCGATTCAAAGATGCGAAAATCAATAGTGATGATATTGCCTATTTTGCACCTGAGCTTAAAAATCTGAAAAGAAATATTGAAATCAGTGGCAATTATTTAGGCACTGTTGCTGATTTTACTACAACCAATCTTTCTTGTAGAATCGGTAACAATACCAAGTTATACGGAACATTAAGCATGAAAGGCTTACCGGATATTAATACAACGAAAATTGGTTTAACGAAAAGTGTAGTAACGACCAATTACAATGACCTACTCAGTTTCATACCTGTTCTAAAAGATATTAAGGATCCCAATCTTGCTGAACTAGGAAATATCATTTACAGAGGCAATTTCAATGGAACCATTCGAAATTTTGTAACCTCGGGTGTATTTAGCACTGCTTTGGGTGGACTCACCACTGATATCAGTTTGAAACTTCCTGTTAAAGGGGAACCCAGCTATAAAGGAGAAATTGAAACAACCAGATTCAATATTGGTAAGTTTTTAAATACAGATGCACTTGGATTGGTCAACTTCAAAGGAGGCATTGAAGGAAGCAGCTTCAACATTGATTTACTTAAAACAACAGTTAATGGAACCATCGATTCATTACAGTTTAATGGATATACGTATGCCAATATCATTACCAATGGAACATTCCAGAAAAAGTCATTTGAGGGGGAGCTTGAAATTGACGACCCGAATTTAAACTTTACAAATTCTGTCATTATTGATCTTTCCAAAGAAGAACCGAGTTTCAATATTGTAGGCGACCTTGTACAGTCGAATTTGAAAGCATTAAATTTTGTCAAACAAAATATTGAGATTACTGGATTATTGGATGCGAATTTTACCGGCACCAACATTGATAACTTTAAGGGTATTGCTAAATTCTTGAACGCATCTATTAAAGATGAGACCAATAAAATCAGTTTTGACTCCTTGAACTTGAGCTCCATTCAAAACGATAGTATTAAAATACTCAGTGTTGGGAGTAATGAACTACAGGCTACGATCAGCGGACAATTCAGTATTCTTGAATTACCGGCTAGCATTCAGTCATTCCTACACCATTATTATCCGGTTTACATTGCAGAACCTAAAGTAATTCCGCAAAATCAACGGTTTGATATCAAGATCAATACCAATTATATAGAGCCTTATTTGCAAATTTTTACAAAAGGTATTACCGGATTCAATGATGCTTCTCTTACCGGAAGTATTGATACCAGAAACAATGACTTAAAGATATCTGCCAATGTTCCGTATGGACGTTTTGATAAATATGGATTCAATGGTATTCAATTGGAAGGAAGAGGAAATCTAGATACGATTTCGCTCAATGGCAATATCACGACTATCACCATTAACGATAGTCTTAATTTCCCCAATACCAACATTTCAGTGGTTGCCAAAAATGATCATTCAATCGTATCCATTAAAACCAGTGCAGACAATACATTAAATGAAGCAAGTTTAAATGCCGATGTTATTACATTAGAAGATGGGGCCAGAATTCAGTTCCTCCCCTCTTCTTTTGTTTTGAATACAAAAAAATGGAACCTAGAAAAAGAAGGAGAACTCATACTTCGCAAAAAAATTATCAAAGCCACTGATGTAAAATTTACACAAGGCTTTCAGGAAATTGAAGTAGAGACGGAAGAAGAAGATGGAGGTAATACTAATAACCTGATCGTAAAACTAAAAAACGTTGTTTTAGGCGATTTAACAAGCCTCTTTATGAAAGATCCTAGACTGGAAGGTATTACCAGTGGAGAAATTACGATGCGAGATTTTTTTGGGCAATTCAATGCTGAAGCGCTTTTAAAAGCAGAGCAGTTTCGATTCAATGATGATTCTATTGGGCTAGTGAATATCAAATCAGGTTATAATAGTAAAACAGGACTCATCCCCTTTGATATTCAATCAGCCAATAAAGGATTTGATTTCAGCGCAAAGGGATCTTATAACTTAAAAGATTCTATTCAACAACCATTATACACAGATATTGATCTCAGAGACACTCGTATCCATTTATTGAATCAATTTTTAACCGGGCTTTTTTCTGATTTGAAGGGACAAGCAAAAGGAAAATTGTCTGTCAGCGGTGACCCCAAGAGCCCTACTTTATTGGGAAAAGTAAAATTGCTAAATGCGGGATTAAAAGTTGACTATACACAAGTGTATTATACAATTGATTCAGCCAATATCAGTTTTGAAGAAGATGGTATTGATTTTGGACAATTCACAATCAAAGACCAATATAAAAATATTGGTAGTGTGAAAGGTAAATTATACGAAAGGGGGTTTAAGGATATGGCTTTTGATTTTGATCTTTCTACCAATAAGTTATTGCTGATAGATACGAAGTTGGAAGATAATCAACAATTTTATGGAAGAGCCATAGGAAGGGTAAGTACCTTTAGTTTAAAAGGACCCGAATCGAATGCAAAGATGACATTGGTAGCAGAATCAACAGATAGCTCACATATTTATATTCCGAACTCAGTAACACGAGAAAGCGGAAGCGCTGATTTCATTGTGTTCAAAGAGTACGGTACAGAAATGGTGAATACTAAAAACAAATCAGGATTTAATCTAACTGTTGATCTTGATCTTACTGCTACCAATAAAACAGAGATTGATGTAATTCTGGATGATCTGACCGGTGATGTAATCAAAGCAACCGGTAATGGACGTTTGAGAATTCGTGCGGGCACTACAGAACCCTTAACCATTAGAGGTCGATACAATATTGAAAAAGGAAACTACGATTTCAATTTTCAGTCATTTATCAGAAAGCCTTTCGTATTAATGCCTAATGCAGGTAATTATATTGAATGGACAGGCGACCCATTCAAAGCGGATATTCGCATTGATGCACAGTATACAGCAGAAAGAATTGCCATGTATGACCTTGTTTCAAATCTACAGGTAGATGGTACAACAAAAGGTTATCGCGGAGAAGTGTATGTAATCGCTGAACTTAGAGACAAATTAACTGCTCCTAAAATACGTTTCAGATTAGACTTCCCGCAAGGAAGTCCGGTTAAAACTGATAATGTATTAGCGCAATATATTAATCGTTTAGAAAATGATGAAAACGAAATATTGAAACAGGTATCTTTCCTGATTGTATTTAACACATTTGCACCACCCAGTGTAGGTAATAGTGGTAGCAGTGCAGCCAATAATTCATTAACTACTATCGGCGCTAACACATTATCACAAATATTGACCAAAGAGATCAATAAAATGTTCTCTAACTTTTTATACAAACTTACCGGCGATAAAAGTTTGCGTTTTGATTTAGGAACATCGTGGTATAGTAATAATGAAATTACTAGTAATGTTGCAGGAGGTACATTGAATAATAATACAATTGATCGATCACGAGTAAACTTTAAATTAGGTAAGAGCTTCTTTCAAGATAAGATGATTGTAACATTTGGGGGTGATCTCGATTTTAATGTGAGCAATTCAGCTGCCATAAAAAATGGAAATTTTCAATGGCTTCCTGATTTGAATGTAGAGTTCATTCTATCGAAAGACAGGAAACTCAGGGCTATCTTATTCAATAAAAACAGCCTTGATATCTCCAATACTAGCGCTGGAGGCATAGGAAGAAGAAATCGTTTTGGTGCAAGTATTTCTTATAGAAAAGATTTCGATAAGTTATTCGCCACCAAGCCAGATGATATTGTTTTTAAACCTGCTACAGATAGCACACAAAAAAGTCCGGCAAGTGGTCAATGATGATTGATGACAGGAAGTACTGCAGTAGCATTGGGTTTGGCATTTCTTAAACGATACACATAGAAATAACGTACCGACTTCCCTCCTCTTTTTTGATCTATTACAACAGGTGCGTCAATACGATTAAAATAAGGCTCCATTAATTTTTGCACATCTGCCGGTAAGTTTGATGGTAAGATGTAATAAGCATCTGCTCCTTGTTGCAATACCTGTCTGTCCTGATTCAGCCAAACAAATTTGTGTAGATCTTGTAACGCTCCAACACCTAATAGCGTAATTCCAGTAGTTCTAGCAGTGTAAAACTCAAGATGTCCTCCCGGGAACCATTTGTGCACCACCAACGGATCTGTTGCTTTCATAGTACCTGCAGCAATATCTGCTTTACGTAAAGCATCAAAAGCAATACTAAAGTCTTTCCAACCCGACATATCCAGTGTTGGACAATATTCTCCGTAATTCTCTTTTTGTTGACTGCCAAAATTGATAGGAGAAAAACGCATCAACAAAGTTCCAGTAACCAATACTGTCAAAACAAGTCCCAAAGAAGCTTGTAAAATAATGGGGACATTTCTATTCGTTCTTTTTTGCAGGTACATGGCTGCTACAAAATACAAGGGTATATAAGCAGGTCCGGCCCAATGAGGCAAGGTAGGATTGAATAAAGCTACTGTCCAAAAAATGAGTATCATAGGAATGCTCATCCATCCCAACCAAAGTTTGATTCTTTTTCTTGCAAATCGGATTCGATTGGTAATGGCCGCGAAAAGTCCAACCAGTATGACTATAAATAAAAATGGATGTTGATACAATGCCTCTCCCACTATTTCTTGTCCCAGCATATCCCATCGAAGCGAAGTATTGGCAACTCTTTCAGAGTGAAATCGATAAGTAATAAAATCATTTTGATAATTCCAATAAAATACAGGGAAGATGCAAATGAGCGTAACAAGTACTCCCACATACAGTCTCCAATTGGTCAGCCATTGAATCCTGCTAAACAGTAAAAATGCTCCAAAGCCCGCCCATAAATACAATCCATGTACTTTACTCAATGCAGCTAATCCAATCATGAGTCCTAATAACAACCATACACTTAGATTTTCTTCATCACGCTTCAATAGTAAATGAGCCATGATATACAAAGAAGCCGTCCAGAAGAGCATTTGAGGAGAATCCGGAAGAATAAAGAGTCCCGCGATGAATCCGGTGTAAATGGATAAAGTATATATCCATGCAGCTAACCAGCCTAATCGTTCACTATCCAGCAGTTTCCCTAGTTTAAATATAATCCAGGTAGCAAAGCCTGAACAAATAATTGCGCCTAAACGAACGGTTACTTCATTTACCCATGATAGATTGAATGTTGTTAACCGTATCAACCAGCCAACCATTGGAGGATGATCAAAATGGTTCCAATCGGACTGTATTGCGTAGGTCCAATAATACACTTCATCATTACCCAATTCCAAAAAAGCTGCTGCCAACAGTTTAATGATGCTGCTAATGATGATGAGCCAAAAAACTTTTCTGCTATATTGTTGATACATGATGTCGCTGAAAATACAAAGACCGTACCAGTCACTTACTCAACAGCCAACGAATAGCCAATTCATATCCTTTCAAACCCAAACCTACAATACTACCTGCTGCTTTGCCTGAAACATGAGATAATCTTCTGAACTCCTCACGTGCATGTACATTACTGATATGAACCTCCACTACCGGAGCTTTCACTGCTGCAATGGCATCACCAATAGCAACAGAAGTATGGGTATATCCACCCGGATTTAAAACGATGCCATCATGCGTAAACCCAACATTTTGAATAGCATCAATCAGTTCGCCTTCAATATTGCTTTGAACATAGTGAAACTCCACCGCAGGGAATTGGGTTTTAAGTGCTTCAAAAAACTCTTCAAAGCTTTGAGTTCCGTAAACAGATGTTTCCCTTTGACCTAACAGGTTCAAATTCGGACCATTGATGATGGCGATCTTCATGTACCGAAGTTAATAAAAAATGGTCACAGATGTTTGTAGCACGCTGTGACCATTCTCAAAAGTATAGATCTTGATTAATTCATTCTTTCTTTAATCATGGAAATAAAGTCATCAAACAAATAGCGACTATCATGCGGCCCCGGTGTACTTTCCGGATGATACTGTACACTGAAAGCGGGTTTATTCTTTAATCTGATACCTTCAATAGATTGATCATTCAGGTTAACATGTGTGATTTCCACTTCAGCGTGATTGCGAACTGCTTCAGGATCCACACCAAAGCCATGATTCTGTGTGGTAATCTCACACTGACCGGTAATGATATTCTTCACCGGATGGTTCAATCCACGATGACCATGATGCATTTTAAAAGTAGGTATACCATTGGCCAATGCCAGTAACTGATGACCCAAGCAAATACCAAATACAGGTTTGTCTTCCTGAAGGAGTCCTTTAACGGTTTCTACTGCATAATCCATAGCAGCAGGATCACCGGGACCATTGGAAATAAAATATCCATTGGGATTGAATTCCTTCAATCTGCTTAATGGTGTTTTGGCAGGGTGTACACGCACATGTGCACCGCGATCTACCAAACACTGGAGAATATGACGTTTGATACCAAAATCCAAAACAGCAACCTTCAAAGGTGAATGGGCATCTCCCATTTCATATTCTTCTTTGGTACTTACAGTGCTTGCCAATTCCAATCCATCCATATCTGGAACATCCGCCAACATTTTTTTCAAGATTTCTACATCGAGAATGTCAGAAGAGATGATACAATTCATGGCTCCTTTTGCACGAATATGTGTTACCAAGGCACGGGTGTCTACATTATCAATAGCAACAATTTGATTGGCTTTCAGATAATCGTTCAAATTTCCATTGGCTTGAATACGACTATATTGCTCTTCAAGATTACGCGAGATCAATCCATGGATCTTCACACTCGCACTTTCTACATCAGAATCTTTCACACCATAATTACCAATATGTACACTGTTCATGATCACTATCTGGCTGGTGTAACTGGGATCTGTGAATACTTCCTGATAGCCGGTCATCCCGGTATTAAAACAGATCTCTCCCGTAGCAGTACCGATCTTTCCGAAAGCGTGTCCATAAAAAACATGGCCATCGGCCAGTACAAGAATTGCGGGTTGTTTGGTTTGGGGCATGGTTGCTTGCTGTTTAACGATGCAAAAAAAAGGTTTGTTGGTTAAAAATGATACAAGAAGTTTCTCACATCAGTCTTGACTGCGTTCAAAAACCGATCAGACATAAAAAAAGCAAGACGGTTAGGTCTTGCTTTTTGATATGAAAAACATCTTTCCAATTATTCAGCTGTTTTTTCAGTTGATTCTTCGGTAGCTGGTGTTTCTGCAACAGGAGCTTCAGCAGCAGGAGCAGCTTCAGCTTTCTTAGGTGCACGACTACGACGAGTTTTCTTAGCAGGTTCAGCAGCCTGAGCAGCACCCTTACCATAGATCTCATTGAAGTCAACCAGTTCGATCATCGCTTTTTCAGCGTTATCGCCCGGACGAATACCCAACTTCAAAATACGTGTATAACCACCTGGGCGACCAGCTACTTTCGGACCTACTACTGTGAACAATTCTTTCACAGCGCTTTTGTCTTGCAGATAGCTGAACACCACTCTATGCTGATGCATGATGGTTTCTTTGTTATCAGACTTTTTTGTTTTCGTGATCAACGGCTCAACGTAAGTTCTCAAAGCCTTAGCTTTCGCCAAAGTGGTAACGATACGTTTGTGTGTGATCAATTGACTAGCAAGGTTTGCCAGCAATGCTTCCCTGTGTGCTTTCTTACGACCCAGGTTGTTGATTTTGTCTCCGTGACGCATGACTTGTTGTTTTTATACCCTACACCGTGTCAGGAATTGCAGAGTGTGATGAATAGCTTTGAGCTACAAGCTTCACGCCGCACGCTACAAGAAAATATCTATATGTTGCGTGTTGCGTGCAGCTTGAAGCTGCAGCTTAATTGTCTAAATTATCCAAACCCAATTTATTCAAATCCATTCCGAAGCTCAGTCCACGCTCAGTTAATACCTGCTCGATTTCAGAGAGGGATTTCTGACCGAAGTTTCTGAATTTCATCAGGTCTTCCTGCTCGTATTGAACCAGTTCACTCAAGCTGTTGATCTTAGCGGCTTTCAAACAGTTGAAAGCACGTACAGAAAGATCCAGATCTTCAAGTGGCGTCTTCAATACTTTACGCAGTTGTAATACATGCTCATCTACCACATCTTCTTTCTTGTCTTCTTTGTTATCGAAAGTGATGTTTTCATCGGTAATGATCATCAGGTGCTGAATCAGGATTCGAGAAGCCTGTTTCACAGCATCTTCAGGATGAATAGTACCATCGGTAGCTACTTCGAGGATCAGTTTCTCGTAATCAGTACGCTGTTCTACACGATAGTTCTCAATACCGTATTTAACGTTCTTGATAGGCGTGTGAATAGAGTCGATTGCAATATATCCAAAAGGAGCATCTTTCACTTTGTTCTCTTCAGCAGGAATATAACCACGACCACGAGAGATCGTTAATTCGATATCCATTTTAGCAGAAGAATCCATGGTGCAAATCACTAATTCAGGATTCATCACCTGGAAATGTTGAGAAACCTCACCCAACATACCGGCAGTAAATTCTGTACGGTTCTTGATAGAGAGGCTGATTCTTTCATTGGCTACATCATGCTCAACATGCTTTTTGAAACGTACCTGCTTCAAGTTCAGGATGATTTCGGTAACATCTTCTGTTACACCCTTCATGGTAGCAAATTCGTGGTCTACACCCTCGATTTTAATACCTACGATCGCATATCCTTCCAAAGAACTTAATAATACACGGCGAAGTGCATTACCAATGGTCAGACCGTAGCCTGGCTCTAATGGACGGAATTCAAATTGACCTTCAAAATCAGTTGCTTTTTGTAAAACGATTTTGTCTGGTTTCTGGAAGCTTAATATGGCCATATTAAAACTTGATTTTTTACTTGATGGTGGCGGAACCCATTATTGGTTTCCGAATATTGATAAGTCAGTAGTGAATAGTGAGTAGTGAGTAAAAAATACTCACTGCTCACTACTGCCTACTCACTATTTAGAATACAATTCTACGATCAGTTGCTCCTTGATGTTTTCAGGAACATTCTCACGCTCAGGGTAAGTAATAAAAGTACCCTTCTTCTCTGCTTCATTCCAGTCTAACCAGCTGAACTTAGGGTTCTTACCGCGGGTTTTGCTAACGATCGATGAGTTATCAGCGCTCTTTGGTTTGTAAGCAATGATATCACCCGGCTTACACTGGTAAGAAGGAACGTTCATGGTTTCACCATTCACAGTAATGTGCTTATGATTTACCAACTGACGTGCTTCAGGACGGCTGGCAGTTAACCCCAGACGGAAAACAGTATTATCCAAACGTGCTTCCAGGAGTTTGATCAGGTTTTCACCGGTAACACCTTTCAGACGAGCTGCTTCTTCAAATGTTTTACGGAACTGACGCTCTAATACACCATATGTGTATTTAGCTTTTTGTTTTTCTCTCAGCTGAAGAGCATATTCACCCAAGCTTTTACGCTTACGTGCTGCACCATGTTGACCCGGAGGGTTGCTGTTTTTACCTAACCACTTCGCATTACCGAGGATCGGCTCACCGAAGATTCTTGAAATTTTGGTCTTTGGACCAGTGTAACGTGCCATTGTGTTTTATTTTTTCGATTTTTTAATGACGATCCGGTATCCTAAAAATCTAAAATCAATACCGAACCCTATTTGAAATTTCTGATGTCGGATGTCTGATGTCTGATTTATAAAAAATCCGAAATCAGACATCCGACATCAGATATCTTATTAAACTCTTCTCTGCTTAGGAGGTCTGCAACCATTATGTGGTAGTGGGGTTACGTCTTTGATAGAAGTAACTTCGATACCTGATTGTGAAATAGAACGGATAGCTCCTTCACGACCGGCACCCGGACCTTTTACAAATACATCAACTCTTTTTAATCCCGCTTCCAATGCTACTTTAGCAGCATCAGCAGCAGCCATTTGAGCTGCGTATGGAGTATTCTTTTTAGAGCCTTTGAAGCCCATTTTACCGGCACTGCTCCAACTAATCACCTGTCCGGTTTTGTTGGTAAAGCTGATAATGATGTTGTTGAATGTAGCTGAGATACGAACTTCGCCTGCAGCATCAACTTTTACAACTCTTTTCTTGGCAGCAGCTTTTGCACTGTTCTGCGCTTTTTGTGGTTTTGCCATGTTCTTTTTTTGAGGTAGTCGTCCCGATTATTCGGGATTGTTATTTAATGAAAATTCCGCCGAAGGCGGAAACCGGTACACTCTCCTTTCCACCTGAGGCGGATTATCCAAGCTGTAACGGATTTTATAATAAAGTCTGCCGAAAGGAATTCCATCCGGCAGACTCATTAATTATTTCTTAGGTGCCTTCTTTTTACCGGCAACTGTCTTACGCTTACCTTTTCTGGTACGGCTGTTTGTTTTGGTACGCTGACCACGAACAGGCAATCCTTTACGGTGACGCAATCCACGGTAGCAAGCGATATCCAATAAACGCTTGATATTCATAGACACTTCACTACGCAGTGCACCTTCAACCTTGAACTCATTGTTAATGATGTTACGGATAGCAGTTTGCTCATCATCATTCCATTCATTCACTTTCTTATCGAAATCAATGTTTGCTTTTGATAAGATATACTGAGCGGTTGAACGACCAATACCGAATATATAGGTCAGACCAATTTCGCCTCTTTTGTTCTTTGGTAAGTCAATACCGGCAATACGAGCCATATTCTGATTTTAATTTTAAACTTAATTACGATCTGTCAACTGTAAACAGCCAACAGACATGAATTATCCCTGACGCTGCTTATAGCGGGGATTTTTCTTGTTGATCACGTACAATTTGCCCTTCCTCTTCACGATCTTGCAATCTGCACTACGCTTTTTGATCGAAGCTCTGACTTTCATTGCTTTATTATTTATCGCTTTACTGCTTCCGGCTTTCAGCTCATGCCGTCAGCGTTCCGCAAATGATTTACTTATACCTGAAAATAATTCTTCCCCTAGTCAAATCGTATGGACTCATCTCTACTCCCACTTTATCACCAGGCAGAATTCTGATGTAATGCATCCTCATTTTACCTGAGATGGTGGCCAGAATTTCATGACCATTTTCTAACTTAACACGGAACATAGCATTGCTCAGTGCTTCCAGAATTACTCCATCTTGTTTAATCAACGGTTGTTTCGACATACTATTTTTGGGGCTGCAAAGATATTAGATTGCAATGGAAATATGAAAATTTCGGGGAAAAAAATCCCATTTTTGTGGAAAATAGGGTAAAATAATGACCCTGAACCCCTTATAAAGGCAAATATACGCTATCTGAACAGAGCCACGGGCAGAATAATTTCCCAATAATTGACCCTAGCGCCCCCTACCAACTGTTGATCCAGCAACCTACTATACCGGAAGCCAAAAGTCACAGGTTCCTGGTTCCACCAACGAGTATCAAAAAAGAGCTCCCCTCCCAAAGTGCCGAAATTGAATTGTCGTCCGGTACGTAGACTTCTTCCCACCGATAAATCATAAAAAGCATTCAACCTCAACCGCTGGAAATAAACCAATTGCCCAAAACCCCAATCCGGATAGGCCATGGGGAAATGATAATTCACCCCCAATTTGTACATCCTGGGTAAATTAATGGCGGTATAGCCTCTTGAAAAAGGAAAATTATCCGAAAAATTGAATTGAGTTAAAGTATCCCTGCTTTGAATAGCACCTGTGAGTACCAGATTATGATTACGATGTAAACCGGGTAGATACAAAGTACCGCTCACCAACATCTGCCAAGCCCGGGTATCCCCCAGGGTTTGCCGATATCGGGTTTGAAAACTTTGTCCCCATCTTGGAAAAATATGTTGTACCGCCCTTTGAATTTGTCCGGCATACAACAAGCGAAGATCTACATAATTAAAGTTCGCATCTCTGAATATATTCTTCGCGATTCCAGTCCAACTTACAGCACTTCTATTTAAAGTTGCCTGCAAAGTCAGGTTCCGGAATTGTTTGCCACCGGTTAAGTTAAAGGGTAGTCGTAACCCGGCATAAGCTTCCCATAAATTCCACTGTAACAAAGTATCCCTATTCAGTCGAACAGAACGCTGCCAGGTTTGCGAAACACCAAAAACCGGCTGCAAATAAGTACCTCCATATGCCCCATCATAACTGATTCTATGGCTCCTTTCATTCTCATTAAATGTATATGCCAACTCTGAAGAAAAAGTATTCAATACATTTTGTCCATACAACGTAAAAGAATACTCCGGACGATCATAATAAGGGCGCCAGCTATGGATATTCAACAAGCGGAATGATTTCTTATAATTTGTCACAGGATAATTACCTGCAACCTGCAATGCACTGCCCATAACAGATTGTTGAATGGAATGATCAATATACAAAGGTTGCAAAGCGTCTTGATTCTTTACTTTCTCCCATAAGGGTTGAAAAGAAGCCAGCCGATACCCATCTACCGTGAAAGCCGATGCAATCACCTTCCCTTCCCGATTGATGACTCCTTGATAAACACCTGTCGGAAAAGAAGCCACTCGATATGGATCTGGATGATCTGGTCTATCAATGATTGCCCACAATTCATCTCTTCCCGCATGTGTGGTGCTGAATAACAACGTATCTCCCTGTATTTGCAAAAATCCAATGATGCGATTGGTGGGTTTGAGTATTTCACGAGATTGTTGACCAGTGAAGTCACTCCAAATGATGCCCATATCTCCGTTTTTCTTTCGCTCCACCACATAGAGACCTTGATCATTTTTTGAGAATCGTGGATAGGAATAAACAATATCTTTTTGGGTGAGAATGGTATCCGATTGTATATCTGAAAGATGAGTACGTATCAATGTACTACCTCCTGATTCATCCATAGCAACTGCAACGAATTTCGTTTTATCCGTCGACAGATCAGGAGAGAATAGCCGTGTTTGTGTTTTAATTGTTTTCAAAGTACCGGTATTCAAATCAAGCAATTTCAATGAATGATGCTCCACATTCCCCCAGCGAACATCTGGTTGATAAGCAGTGTAAAGAATATGCTGATCGCGATAGCTGAAATAAGGATCTATTGCAATATCTCGTACAGCTATCTTTTCCGAACTGCCATCTTCTTTTACTTTTAAGAATACAGGTATCTGAGAGTAGCTATTATACAAAGTAATGATCGAACCATCTTCCATCAAATAAGGGAACTGATAATTGATTACATTATTCTTTTCAATCCCAGTGATCCACTTAGGTTCTGAAGAAACACTTATCCACTGTGATCGATAAAAATTCAATGCATCATTGACAAATGTTGGAAATGTAATACCGGTATGTTTTTTCACAGCTCCCTGAAAAGGATAAATCAGCGGTTTAAATTTTGCTGCATCATCCGTTACTTTTTGCCAGATGTCATTACCATATTTTTTTCTCCCATATGCAACCAATAAATAACCCAGGTCATAATGATCGGGTACAAAATGACGAAATGATCCATTCCGCAGTTTCATGTAACTATATTGCTTATTCGCAAAGTGCAAGGATTGATACGCACTGAAAAATTTCGGCAGACTTCCTCTTCCCTGTCTGGTATACTGCGTTTCGGTGTAGACCGCATCACCTTCAAAGAACCAATCGGGAATACTAGTGGCATTTGCAACAGCCTGTCCTTCTTCACCCAATATCAGTGATGCTAATTTTGATAGTCCTTTGTTGAAATTGCTATACTGCTGTACATGTCTGAATTCATGAATGGCCAGATTACTGAGCCAGTCTGCAGCACCCAAATTGAATGCATTTTGTGGTGCGGTTGTGTACAATTCACTTCTAAAAGGTGCCAGTCCAACATACCCATTAGATATCAGCGTTCGGTGTTGTAATACCATACTCACTTTCCGTAATGAGTTGCCCAAACTATTACTATTCCTTTGTTGCAAACCATGAATAATACTGGCAATGTTTACCGCCTGCTGCTCGTGTCCGGCAGGAAACACAACACGAACAGTATCGGTATCAATCTGCTTCCATTTCTGAGAAAGTGGATTCCCTCCAAAACGTTGGGCGAATGAGAAACTAGTTAAGAAAAGGAAAAATAAAGCAACCAGCGAGCGCATGTATATGGATTTACAACCAAGATACGTAATCCATTTATTCTGAGATGTGTTGAAGAACCACAGAAGATCATGAGACCTTCTGTGGTTAAAATATTACATGGGAGAACTGGTCAAATGAATCTTCGTCATATCCAAGTAGTGGTTCTGTAACTGGTGTACAAAATGAACATTGGGATTATGTCTTCTGTCTTCCCGATACCACATTTCCATTTGAGAGAAATCACCTGCCTTAGGTGTTACAATACGAAAAGATCCTTTCATATATTTTACGGAACCATCATCATTGGGCTGTTTGGCAAAACTGAGTTTCAGCAGGGTTTCTTCATTTAATGGAATTGGATGAAGTTGGTCCTGACTGAACCAGAATTCCTGTACATCGGTTTGAACACAAATCTGTTTTTCGTCTCCGTTCAGGCGAACTACTTCTCCTTCCCACATTTTTCCTTCATACTCCGCCATTACATAGTCGCCGATTTTGATGTCGCTGAATTTAATCATATGGCAATTAGTTTTAGGAGCATAAGTTAAGGAATTTTTGAATTCAAAAAAAGACTCTGGAATACTACTTTTTTCTGTGTATTTCTGTGTCTTCAGTGGCAACATTTTTAATTGCCACTGAAAGCACTGAAGGACACTGAAATATTATCTTATTGGGGATTTGTTTTTTGAGGTGGCTTTTTGTTCATTTTCCATGACCCTGAATTTCACGATGGTGGAAATCAATTTTAATGGCAAGGGTTTATCTAGCGGAAATTGTATGGCACCTTTTGACGTATGATAAGGCTTTAACTCCTCCTGAAAATTCGCCACCCCGGAAGAAGAAGGATAAAACCCAATATGGTTTTTCATGGCTGCGAAATACACCAAATTCCCCTCCTGATAAAAACAAGGCATCCCATAACTGATTTTCTCCACTGCCTTAGGCGCCGCCTTCTGAATCGTTGCACGCATCGTCCTTAACAGCTTCTGTTTATCTGCAGGAAAATCTTGGATGTAAGTGTCGATATCGGGGTAAGATTTCATCTCTGAAAGTAAAAATTAAAAAGTCAAAATTCAAAAAGGATTTCTATGACACCTTTTGAATTTTGACTTTTAAATTTTGACTTTAATCACTCACTCCGCCCAACTCATCGTATATCCTGGATTTTCTATTTCCAAAGCTTCTACTGTTAATTGTAAGGGATGAAAAGTGTCTACCATAACAGCCAGTTCTTGAGTTTCTTTTTTGCCGATACTTTTTTCAACGGCTCCCGGATGCGGTCCATGCGGTATACCTGCAGGGTGAAGCGTGATCATTCCTCTGGTTACATTTTTACGGCTCATAAAATCACCATCCACATAATACAATACTTCATCACTATCTATATTACTATGGTTGTATGGGGCAGGTATGGCATCGGGGTGATAGTCATATAACCTCGGACAAAAACTACATACCACAAAATTGTGCGCTTCAAATGTTTGATGTACCGGTGGCGGCTGATGCACGCGTCCGGTAATCGGTTCAAAATCATGAATGCTGAATGCAAAAGGATAACAATACCCATCCCATCCTACTACATCAAAAGGATGATGAGCATAGTGAAGTCCGTACAAGATTCCCTTTTTCTTGGTTTGAATTAGAAAATCCCCGGCTTCATCGAACGTAAGCAAATGTTGTGGTGTTCTGATATCGCGTTCACAGTAAGGCGAATGTTCGAGTAGTTGTCCGTATTTACTGACATAACGTTTGGGATAGCGGATCGGACTAAAACTTTCGACAATGAATAAACGATTATAAGTTGTATCAAATTTGATCTGATAAATGGTACCTCTTGGTATCACCAGATAATCGCCATATGCGAAAGTAATTTGCCCGTATTGTGTGATCAGCACACCACTACCTTCATGTACAAAGATCATTTCATCTGCGTCTGCATTTTTGTAGAAATAATCTTTCATACTTTCTTTCGGCGCAGCCAATACAATGTGACAATCATTATTCACTAAAACCGGTTTTCTGCTTTTAAGATAATCTGCTTCAGGCTTGATATGAAAACCTTCAAAGCTGCGATGTTTGAGCATTTTTTCTTCGGCAACACGTGGTTGTACGTTCACCGGCTCATCGGTATGAATGATCTGTGTGGGTGGGTAATGATGATAGAGCAATGAATAATCATTACTAAAACCTTCGGTTGAAAACAATTGTTCTGAAAATAGAGAACCATCGTCTTTACGAAATTGGGTATGACGTTTATGTGGGATGCGACCCAATGTATGATAGTGTGGCATAAAAAAACTTCGTTTAAGAATAAAGAATGAAGAGACAAGGTACAAGATGGAGCAATCATCTCCAATGCGTTACTTGTTTTCGACCAATGCCAGAGAGAGCATGAGGAAATAATATTTCCATCTGCGTTTATCGATCCAATAAGTGAAATTTCGTTTAAATGGCATAGGTTGCAATTGCTAGGGTGAAATTAGTAAAGTTTATGAAGAAAATAGGGATTCTATCAGATACCCATGGTTTTTTAGATGAGGCAGTCTTTCGCCACTTTGAAGACTGTGATGAAATCTGGCATGCAGGTGATTTTGGCAATGATGCATTGGCTGAACAACTCCGTTCTTTTAAACCCCTGAGAGGGGTGTATGGAAATATTGATGGACAAGATATTCGCGCTTATTATCCCGAACTACTGCAATGGACTTGTGAAGAAGTGCATGTGATGATGCTGCACATTGGTGGCTATCCACCTAAATACAATAGTCGGTCTAAGCCTTTAATACAACAATACAAACCACAGTTATTCATTTCCGGACACTCACATATTTTGAAAGTGATGTATGATGATTCGTTGAATTGTTTGCATATCAATCCGGGTGCCGCAGGCAAGCAAGGGTGGCATAAAGTGAGGACATTGGTGAGATTAGATATTGATGGGAGTGAAATGAAAAATTGCAGGGTGATTGAGTTAGGAGGAAGATGAAAAAATATTAAATAACTGTTGTCTGGTAAAACCGCTACGAGCTGCGAGCCACGAGTTCTGAGCCTTTATAAGTTGAATTTGAATAATCAAATAGACCGTTTGGACATGCAAAGTATTTCTTTTCATCAATGTAAGACTAATTCGCAAACCTTACCATTGATAAAATGAATATCAGAAAACCTACAATGACTGCTAATCAAGGCTCGCAGCTCGTGGCTCATAGCTCGAAGCCTATTTTTTCCAGACAGTAATGAATATTGAATAATGAATTAGATGGTTAGAATTCTGTTTATACCCTTCTTGCGCACCACTCATCACATTTTAACAAATATCTACATCTCACTCACCCCTAAATTGGCATTCTAAAATCATATACATGAACCGATCTATTACCCGCGTGCTTTTCACAACATTATTTTTCTGTCTTTTACAAACCACCAGTTTTGCACAATCAACTGAAGAAGCTGCTGCCAGAGCTTGTTTGGAAAACTATATGAGTGGTGTGGGCGACCGAGTGGAAAAAGCTTTTCATCCCAGTGCTACTATGAAGTACACTGACGTAAATACCGGTGAATTTAAAGACGTTCCTATTGCAGAATATATTGCACGTGTGAAGTCCAATACAACGCCTCCTAAAAGAAGTATCAGTATCCTGTCTTTGAATATAGAAGGTACCGCTGCCAATGCCAAGATCAAAATCGAAACAGAAACTGTGATCATGTATGACTATATGAATATGGTGAAGATCAATGGTGAATGGAAGATCGTCAGTAAGATCTTCTCAAGGATTAATAAACAATAAGTTTTCAAGAATAATCATCAAAAGCAGGCCATATCATCGCCTGCTTTTTTTATGAAATTGTATCTCATCAACAGAAAATTGAAAATTCTCGGAAAGTAAATCATTCCTGATATCAACCTCTGTTCATCGTCGTGGGCTTTTAAAATTTAGTTCCTTGACCGCATGGGGTATGGGACGTCGTTTGCCTTCTTTTGGTTTGGGCAATGAAGAAGGTATTTTTCATAACTACGGTATGGCAGATGGGTTGATCAGTTTAAGCTCTAACGTTTTCGGGCTTTGCATTCGGGCGGGATTCGAAGCACAAAGCTCCAAGTTTGCACGTCAATCCGCCTGCCGCAAAACCCGTGTTAGTGGCTGGTGTTATTTGTCAAAAGTTGTAGTGTGGCTTTTGCTTGTTCCAAATGTCTTTGTTCGTGTGAAACAATAATATCAAATGCTGTTTCTAATTTGTAGACAATATTTCTGTTTGCAGGTGAAGAAATAACAACGTTTTTTTCAATTAGTCCTTTAGCATCCTCTATTTTTTGTTTAAGTTCATTTTGATGAACTTCAAATCTTTTAAGAATGTCATCACTTACATTAATTATAGTCGGCTCCCAAATTGGAAACGTCTTCATTTTCTTTTGTCTGTCAGGTTGTACCGCTTTTAGCACTATCTTACCTAAAAATGAAACCATAAAACCAATTTTCGCTATCAAAGGTGTCTTATAAGTCCCTGCTTTTAAAGATGCTAAAACAGGATAGTAAGTCTCATTTACAACAATCAAATGGTCTAAATTTTGGGCAATACTCCAAGTCGTTGAATTTGGTTTCCAATTCAACTGTTCATTTGTCAAAGTTCCAAATTCCGTCAAAGTATCCTTTGTAATGTGGTCTAATAATGATGCCCAATTTTTCATATGATGCCGTTATTGCTTTTTAATGCACTTGCGCTAACGTTTTGGCGCTTGGCGAAGAAGCGGATTTCGAAGCACAAAACTGTCAACCTGCACTGCACTTGAATAGAAGCACAATGCTCCAATTTTGCACGTCACCCCGCCTGACGCAAAACCCGTGTTAGCAGCTGTAATTCTTTCTCTGTCTATTGTCATTGTTCATCAATTTTGAAAATGCTTTTTACCAAGTCTGTTCGTTTAAACTTATCACTGTCTAAATCTAAAAATATTTTTTGTTTGTCAACTGTCACAAAACCGAACCAAAGAAAAAATCTGTCAAAAGTCCGAACGCCATAACATCTGAAAAACTGTCGTTCTGGAGTTGAATAGTCAGGTCGGAAAAATGTAATGAGTTTTGGAAATGCTTTTAAATACTTGTCTGCATAAAAGTCAACCGTTTGTGGTTGGTCGCCAAATTTGTCAAGCATAATAACTGAAAATGCCCAACCGAGTTGTCCGATTGGTTGCTCAGGATAGCCGTCATTAAAACTCCAAAGAAATTTGTTTGTAAACGCTTGAAAAAATTGTCTGAATATTTGCAAGCGGTTGTTTGTCTCAAGGAGTTTTGTTGCGGTCTTTGTCAGTGTAAGTTTGCCCGATACTTTTTTTACAAGTCCTGCAATCTCCGCTGTCAGTCTTGCACTTCTTATGGCAATACAGTCATCTTCTTTCCAAAGTTTCATTATTCCACTTTCAATATGCTCATCAAGTAAAAATCTCTTGTTGTAAAGTTCAACCATTACTTTTTTCGGTAATGCTCCGAGTGGTGTCAACTTGATGTGTTTGTCACGCTGAATAATTTTTAAATAATCTTCAACTATTCTAAAAAGCGGAATTTGGTCAAGTGTTTTGTCGTCAATGTCGTCACGAAATTGAACAGGAGATTTGTCGCCAAATGTGTCGTAAAGCAAATGATGAATTTCTGTCGGTGATAGTCCCAAAAAGTCGTCCACCGGTGTGTTATTCCGAAGTATGAAATTTGCTTCTATGTCGTCAGGTATTTTCATTTACAACTGTCGTATTATTATTGCTGCTAACGTTGACGGCTTGCTGCTGTGCTGGTATTTTATAATTGTCAGCCTGGCAACTGAAGCCGATTGAAAAACCAAAGTACAAAATATATTCTGTTGCTCAACAGCGTAATGTCGGCTGAAACTACTGATGATAAGCGAACAAAATGTTGATGCTTCGTAATGTCAGCCAGCATAGCAGCAAACCGATTGTTGTGTGTAGTGCTTCCTGTCACAGGTCTTCATTAATCGTAACGAGCTTCTTGTCCCTGTGATAATGAAAACGCATAGTGTTTGTCTCAAACCAACCATGCCAACCATCAATCCATGTACTGGTAAAATACTGTTTCAGGTTGTAGGGGTCTTGTCGAAAGTCTAAAGTTTGAATGAATAGAATTGTGTCACCTAAAGCACTCTTGTAAGCAATAATTTGTTTGTCCTTCACTCTAAGTTGCACCTGTTGTTGAGGGCAAAACCTGTTGTGTCTGTCTAATTGCACTTTTTGTTGCTGCCTAATTTTCTTCAAGTCTTTTCGCATGCCTTCTTCTTTGTGAAGCTTTATTGTCTGTTGCCATGTCCTTTTATTGAATTTCAAAAGAGCATTACAATATTGAAGGTTCAATTGTGCTAAAGCTTCTTTTACAAGTACTGTGTCTGGTGTAACAAACTGCACGTTCTTGTATTGGTCAGAACGTCCGAAAATTTTAAAGGAATAAGAGGCTGGAAAAATTACCGCTTCACCATTGTCAACACGGAAGATGATAGTTTGGTTTAAGTCCGTGCTGTCACCCTTTTTCAGGGAAACTCCATAATTCTCTTCAACGGCTCCGTTTTGGTTTTGTCCAAAAGAGAAGTGTCCAAGTAATATTGCTGATATGAGTATTAGGGTTTTCATCGCATTACACACAACGTTTCGCAGCTTGGCGCTGTTGCCGATTGCGTGACGTTAATCTGTCATGCTAAGATAAGATTTGAAAGCGTAAAACAAAGCTGAAACACAGTGAAATAGCGGCAATAGAGCCAAGGTGCTGTTAGCGGGTCGTTGTTCCTTTTCTGTTCTCATTGTCAAGCGTTCATTGGTGTTACATTTATCTCCTTAATAGTCCTTCTTTTATTATTCCAAAATGCGTCCGCAATTTTTACTCTAAGCCAAATGTCAAATAAGTCACTCAAAAAAGGAATGTCCTGTTCTCCGATAGTTTGCAGTTTAATAGTCCACTTATAGTTGTCCAAAGTAACTTCAACTTTATAGTAAGTGTCGTTGTCAAGTTGAAACTCTTTTTCAGCCCAACCCGTCAAGCAAGGAGTGTTTAAAAATCGTGCGATTACGTTTTTGTTCAAGTTGTCAAACTGTATGGTATAATTGTTCTTTTTGTCAAAATACTCGCTGTCAAATGAAGTATGCAAAAAAGTCGTGTAAGAGTGTTCGTCATTAATGAATACTCCTTTAATCCAATTTGTTTCGTCCCGACCTTCTTCATCTGTTGTCAGTCGTCCGAATTCTAGTTTTTTAATTGTCAACCGGTCAACACTTAAGTTGCACCAAACGTATATTCCGTTTTTTTTGTAATGGATTGTCAGTCCGTTTTTAAACTCTTTTTTCTCAGTCAACGGTCGAAACGGGTCAAAATAATTGTCCAAAAAATGTTCCCAATTTATTTCGTCTTTGATTTCTCCCATTGTCTTTTTTGTCGTCTTTTTACAATGCCCGCTAACATTAAAAGTACGCAATTACCCACTCATAAAACGCAATAAAAGTAAAAGAAATGTGTATTGATAAGCAACAGTTTATGATTTCTTTTTTTGGGTTGATGTAGTCGAAAATGCGCAAGCGGCTGTAATCTCGTTTAACTGAATTGCTTTGAAATTTACTGATTGTTTGATTCCAACTATGCTTTTAAAACTTACCGCCATCTCTTTCAACATAGCTACACAACATTCGATCATTTAGAGCTTAACAATACATTACACCTCGGATACATTCACCAACGACTCGTTACGCTTACAACAAAACAGGCTGGCTCAACCTATTCTCATCCCAGAGACTATATAAAGAACTTTTCGAGATTTGTAGACACCGCAATTTTTGAAATTTTATCTCCTCATCAGAAATCCGTAATTTTTCGGAAAGTAAATCAATCTTTATGTCATCCTCTGTCAATCGTCGTGAGCTTTTAAAATTTGGTTCCCTGGCCGCATTGGGTATGGGACTTCGTTTGCCTTCCTTTGGTTTGGGAAATGAAGAAGGCATTTTACGTAATGATGGTATGGCAGATGGATTGATCAACCTAAGCTCCAATGAAAACCCATATGGCATTTCACCGAAAGCAAAAGAAGCTTTATTGAGTGCATTAGGTGAGGCACATAGATACCAATACAATCATGCTAACCTGAAAGACTTCAAAAAAGAATTAGCGAATTATTATGGTGTGAATACTGATCAAATTTTGGTGACCGCAGGTTCAGGCGAGGCACTGGGATTATTACCTCGTCATTTTCGAGGCAAGCTTGTCACTGCCAATCCTACTTTCGGTATACTGCCGGCTACTGCAAAAATGTTGGGGAATAAAGTAGTAGAAGTACCACTGACAGCTGATCAAAAACATGACCTGCCGGCTATGTTGAAAGAGGTAGACAATGAAACTGAACTTGTGTATGTGTGCAACCCTGCCAATCCAAGTAGTACCATTGTTTCTCCTGCATCTCTTAAGAACTTTTGTATTGAGGCTTCCAAGAAAGCGTATGTTGGAGTAGATGAAGCCTATATTGATTTTCTGGATGCACCCGATAATGAATCAATGATGCAACTGATCGAAAAACATCCTAAGGTATTTATCATCGGCACTTTCTCTAAGATTCACGCAATGGCAGGATTGAGAATTGGTTGGGTAATTGGTCATGCCACACTGATCAAAGCTTTATCAGATAATTATTTCAACAGAACCCAGGCTGCTATGTCTGCTTTGTCTATGAGTGCAGCTTTAGCCAGTTTGAAAGATCCGGAATGGCACCAACTGAGCAAACAGAAAAATGCTGCTGCCAGAGAATATGCGTATCAAGAATTGAAAAAAATGAATATTGATGTGATCAAGTCATATACCAATTTCCTCTTCTTCCCTATCCCTAACTACAGCGGAGATTTCGCTGCGGATATGCTCAAGAAAAATATCTTCCTTCGTTCTTCCAATTATGTTCACGGCAAATGGGCAAGAGCCAGTGTTGGAACAATGGATGAAATGAAAACATTCATCGAAGTGATGAAGGGGGTTAGGGTTTAAGTGATAGGGAATGGGTAATAGTTTATAGCTTATAGGTATTGGAGCAGATCTTGAAGAACGATTTAATACTTAAAAAAATTGTCCTATTCCCCATAACCTATAGGCTATTGCCTATCCACTAAAGTAAATACTCTTTCAATTTAGTTTGTAATACTTCTTTGTAAGACGAACTCACAGGTAATTCTTTATCACTGATTTGGACGGACTGAACATTGGTCTTTTGAAGATATTGCAGGTTGATGATATAAGAGTTATGAATACGAATAAAAGAAGCGGGTAAAGAAGCTGCCATATCCTTCATTCGCTTGTATACCAAATGCTTTTGATCTTTGGTATGAATCTGTAAATATTCTTTGTGTGCTTCGATATATAGGATATCTGTAAAACGAATATTGATAACCGTTCTTCCTGATTTGATAAACAATAGCTCAGGCTCTTTTGCAGTCAACTCAATAGGTTCAACAGGTTGTATCTGTAACTGTAGCTTTTGTATGGCTTGCAGAAAACGTTTGAACGAAACAGGTTTTAGGAGATAGTCGATCACATGAAATGAAAAACTATCAAGTGCATGTTCTGCATATGCAGTAGTAAATATGATGCGTTGATCTTTGGGTATAAGCGCAGCCATTTCTAGTCCGGATAAAGCGGGCATATTGATATCCAAAAAGATCACATCTGCTTTCTGATGTTTTAACCATTCCATGGCTTCCAGTGCATCATAACATTTTCCTTTCAGATGTAGTATCGGTAGTTTGCGGATATAATCTTCCATGAGTTGCATGGCCAGTGGCTCATCTTCTACGATCAAACAAGTAATAGCAGCACTCATAAAGGCAAACTTAAAACTGAGGTATAAAATTCTGTTGTAGTAGTGATAGCTAAGCTATATTTTTCCCCGTACAAAAGTTGCAATCGATTACGTAAATTGGCAAGACCTGTACCTTTTTTCTTTTCCCCTTCTGCTTGTACCAATCTATTTCGAACGGTCACTTGCAACTGTTGGTTAGTGATACTAATCTGGATGAAAATAAAATTATCCTCTCGTCTTTTATCAATCCCATGTTTAAAAACATTTTCGACCAAAGGGATGATCAACATAGGCGAAAGCTGAACAGTTTCTATATGCTGAGGCACTTCGATCGTCACTTGCAATGGATAACGCATTCTGGCTTTTTCCAGATCAATATAATTTTGGATGAACTGCATTTCTGTTGATAAAGCAATTTTATCCTTTGGCGCTTCATCCACAAAATAGCGAATGATGGAAGATAGTTTCTCTAATAATACTGCAGTTTGAGGAGACTCACGTTGTGCATAGAAATAAATATTATTCAACGTATTGAATAGAAAATGTGGCTGTACTTGCGATTTCAGCAGATTTAATTCAGACTCTACTTGTCTGCGTTGCATGGCTTCTTGCTGTTCACGCAATCTGAAATAATGAATACAGATATAAAATAAGATACTGGTGAAATAGATCAGTAAACTGGAAGCCACAGTTCTGATAACAGTCGCAGTTGTCAATACCTCAGGCTTGATTGCATAGAAGGTATTATAAATCCACATAGTTGTTCCGGCTCTGTACCAAGCTGCGATAAATAATAATACTATCGATGAAACAACATAAATGAGAACCCGTCCTTTTTGATAGAAAGTAGGAATGAGATAAGAAGCATTTCCATAAATGATCATCATGTATGAGGTAATGATGACAAAAGAATAGCCCAAAGACTGTCCTAATGTATCAAAATGAAGCATGGTCAAAATATTAACACCAAGCAGCAATATCCAAATGACCCATTGAATCTGTCTGAGATTCAATTTTTTGACGCTATTGATCATATGATAAAGCTACTATGAAAAGGATATTTTGTAGAAACTTTCAATAGTTGGGGGTTTTCTTTCAACGATTGAAAATAAATGGGTACCCATAGTGTCCGTTAAAAATAAGAGAGCATGCGTTTAATGGAGTTAGACATCTACCATTGAAACCGAGATTTTTACAAAAAAAATAAAATGGTAAAAATATCAGTCATCTTTATCACGCTCCTGTCGAGTAACATTCTCAGTTTTGGACAAAAAACAGATACCATCAGAATTACACCTGAGTTGGTAAATACCAAAGTATTAATACCCGGCACACATCGTTGGCTGGTATATTTTAAAATGGGAGCAGATAGTCCGAGAACCATGTTCAATATCTGGTCGAGAACCATAAATAAAATCAGCCACAATGGAAAGGATGCTATTGAGGTAACGCAGGTCTGGGAAGACAAAGACAGTATCATGCATACCACACGTTCTGTTTCCGATGCTAAAGATTTCAGAACCTTGTATCATACATCCTGGTGGAAACAAAGAGGCAGTACTAGTTTGGATTTCAGTACCGGCGAGTTTACCATGAATAACAGATCATTGACCAAGCAAGACACTGCACAAAGAGTAAAGCGATTTAGAGAGCCTTTTGATAAAGCATTGAGTCAATACACACTTAATTGGCATTTAGATCTGGAAGTATTTCCGCTATTACCTTATAAAAACAATATCACTTTTTTGATCAATTACTATGACCCCGGATCTCAGGAGCCAAAATGGGTGCCCTACACAGTTACAGGAAGCACTAAGCTTTCAGGCTTGGATGGACAAATGGTAGATTGCTGGTTATTGGAACATTCGGAACCGAATAACAAGGAAGTATTCTGGATCAGTAAGAAAACAAAAGAAGTGTTGAAATTGGAACAGCAATTTGGAACGAGATATCGTTATAAGATCAAGTTACCATTCAGCAATTAAAAAAATGTGGTTGAATGATGATAAAATCTTCTTCATCATTCAACCACATTTCATTTATTTCAATACAGCAATTACATTCCAGGCACCAGCCCTCTTGCAATCGGCTCACCTCTAAAAGGCCAAGGAACACCTGCAAGGATGAGTAATAATGCTATAAGGAAATAGAAAAAGGCTTTTCTGTATTTCACTTCATCACTAACAGATTTCTTTGACATACCATGAGCAAGCGTGAGGAAAACAATCGCCAATATCATGGTCAATGGATGTTCTACCCAATAAAAACGATAGAACTTATCTTTCATCATGCTCACCCCTTCAGGTAAAGTGGTGGTAAAAAAACCATAGCGACCGGCAGCCCACTGATACAAACCCAATAACAAAGTCGTATGACCGGCGATCATGGTGAAAAGCCAGGTTTTCTTGTCACCGGGAGCAAATACTTTTTTGTTTTGCCATCCACTCCAGGCTTTTACAATAGAAACCAATAATAAAATCAGAATAACCCAACGTAACAGGTTATGTAAATGCAGTAATCCGGTATCCATATGCGTTGTTTTGTTTACTGCAAGATAGGGAACCTAGTTGATAGTCCATGGCCAATAGCTTATAGTTGATGGCTTATAGCAAATGCAGATAGTACACTGCTATGGACTATCGACCATGGACCATGGACTACCACTACTCTACCCAATCAGCAATAAACAAATTGGTGTCTCTTGTTCCGCCATTATTTCTGTTCGATGAGAAAATAATTTTCTTGCCGTTTGGACTGAACATCGGGAAGGCATCGAATCCTTTATCGCGGCTGATTTTCTCGAGACCTCTTCCATTAATATCGGTGAGGTACATGTTGAAAGGAAATCCTCTCTTGTATTCATGGTTACTACAGAAAATAATACGCTTACTATCCGGAGTGAAATTAGGTGCCCAATTGGCTTGTCCAAGACTGGTGATTTGTTTAGCATCACTACCATCAGCATTGGCTACCCACACTTCCATATTGGTAGGTGCTACCATGCCTTCTGCTAAAAGCTCTTTGTATTCTTTGATCTCAGCCTCAGTTTTAGGTCTGCTTGCTCGCCAAACAATTTTCTTTCCATCCGGACTAAACCATGCGCCTCCATCATAGCCTAACATGTTGGTGATACGTTTTTCTTTTCCGGTAGCGAGATCCATAACATACAATTCCAAGTCTCCATCTTTATCGCTACAATAGATCATCTTTTTTCCATCGGGAGAAAGTGTTGCTTCGGCATCATATCCTTTAGCGGTGGTGAGTTGTTTTACAATTTTACCACTGGTATCTGCCATGAAAATATCGTAACTGCTGTACAATGGCCAGATATAGCGATTGCCATATTTCGCACGATCAGGTGTGGGTGGACAATCACTGCTGCCCAAATGTGTGGATGCATAGATGATATGTTTCCCATCAGGTAAGAAATAAGCGCAAGTGGTTCTACCATTTCCGGTACTCACCAGTTTAGGCTGAAACTTTTCTCCGGGTTGGGTGGGTACTTTACCGATAAATATCTGATCACAATTGATACCTTCTTTTGCATAGGTCTTTTGGAAAATAATGTATTTGCCATCATAACTCCAATAAGCTTCTGCATTATCGCCACCAAAAGTCAATTGCTGTACATTCTTAAAATGCTTTTCACCTTCGAAATGAACCGTATCATTAACAGTACTTTGCGCCGTAGCAGATATAGCCGTAAAAGTGAGTAAAGAAAAAAGAATAGATGTAGTTCTCATAAAAATAAATAAGTCGCAAAATTAACGGATAGACCAACGGTCAATTGTCAAAGAATTGTCACCTGCCCCATACTAGGATGATCGGTTTTAACGCAGTTTTGGTGGAATAGCGTTGGTAATTGTCGCGTAAAAAGCTGCTGCTTCAGTAATTTTGGTCCATGAAACGATATTTCATTCCCGCTTTTTTCATCATACTTTTCGCATGTCAACAAAAAGAGAAGTCGGTTACCCATCAATCCCCTATCATTCCTGAAGCTGCACAAAAATTATACAACGATGTGGCTACTTATCCCGATAGCACTGCTTTACGTATTCAGTTGGTGAATGTATTGGACAGCCTTGGTTCGCTCGACTTAGCGCTAGCGCAGATGGATTCATTAATCGTGAAAGATAGTGTCAACTTTGGCATTTGGTTTCACAAAGCGCAGTTGAGTGAAAAAGCGGGTGATACCATCCTGGCGTTACGCTCATATGATAAAGCTGCACGTATTTATCCCTCTCCCGATGTGCTGTTAAGTATGGCAAATCTTTATGCGGAAAAAAAAGATAGTAAAGCCCTCATTTTGTGTGACCAAGTAGAGCAATTAAGATTGGGCAGAGAATACTTTGCACACTGTAGTTTTATCAAAGGTGTTTATTATGCCAGAACCGGAGAACTGGTGAAAGCTTTAACTGCGCTAGACCGTTGTATCAGCAATGATTATCAGTATATGGAAGCGTATATGGAAAAAGGCTTTGTGTTTTATGATACCCGACAATCCGACAAAGCCATTGCGATCTTTAATCAAGCCATAGAAATTCGTCCCACTTATGCTGATGCCTTTTATTGGCTGGGCAAAACTTATGAACAAAAGGCTGATAAGCCTAGCGCCATTCAAGAGTACCAGCGTGCGTTGGTTTTAGATCCATCTATCAAAGAAGCAAAAGAAGCTTTACAAAGACTGGGAGCCGGTTAACAAATATGTGTATTAAAAAAAGGATACTTACAACATAAAATCGCAATTTCGCGCCATAAATCAGATCTATGCCAATTATTGCCCCATCCTTATTGAGTGCTAATTTTTTGAATCTGCAGAAAGATTGTGAAATGTTGAATGAAAGTCAGGCCGACTGGTTTCATTTGGATGTGATGGATGGATCCTTTGTTCCTAATATAAGCTTTGGATTGCCCGTTATAGAACATATCAGAAAAGCCACTACCAAGATCTGCGATGTACATTTAATGATTGTTGAACCCGAGAAATATGCTGAAGCATTCAAGAAAGCTGGAGCTGATATTTTAACTGTTCACTATGAAGCGTGCACGCATTTACATAGAAACTTACAGCAGATCAAATCATTGGGCATGAGAACAGGTGTGGCATTGAATCCCCATACACCGGTTCATGTTTTAGCAGATATTTTACAGGATATCGATCTGGTTTGTTTGATGAGTGTAAATCCGGGTTTTGGTGGACAACAATTCATTCCTCACACATTGGTGAAGATTCGTCAGTTGAAACAAATGATTCAAGAAAGAAACTTACACACACATATTGAGATAGACGGCGGTGTAACACTGCAAAATGCCAAGTCTATTTTAGACGCAGGTGCCGATGTACTGGTTGCAGGCAACACTGTCTTCCGCTCAGAAGATCCGATTGGTACGATTGCGGCTTTGAAGGCGATGTAGTTTGGGTTGACAGTTGTTAGTTGACAGTTGACAGGAGAACGATTCCCTTCTTTCTGTGAACTATCAACTAACAACTGTCAACTACGCTTCAATACTTAACCCAACCTTCACACACCCGCATACGGCAATTCACGAACTTTAGTCAACCAACCTATCCACATCTGTGTATAATATGTATTAGGAATTGTCCTACTTTAAAAATTAAATTTGAGAAGGATGGTTTGGTTAAGTATAATATGATCCGTGAACCTAAAACAGTAACAGATTGACAGAAACAATCATTAACCTCGAAACCGTAAACCCCATTGAGTTCTTTGGTGTAAACAACGGTAAGTTAGATTTGCTGAAAAAGAAATTCCCATTATTAAAGATCCTTTCCCGCGGGACACAAATTAAACTAAGCGGGGCTCCGGAACAGATTGAATCAGCAAAAGAAAAAATTGACCTCATTATTCAGTATCTCGAAAGAAATGGTCATCTCAGTGAAAATTATTTTGAACAGATCCTGGGTGGCGATAATGCAGAAACAGTAGACAATTTTGTTGACAGGAATCCCAATGACATATTGGTGTTTGGTCCGAACGGTAAAACGGTAAGAGCCAGAACACAGAATCAGAAAAAGATGGTACAGGCTGCTGATAAGAACGATATCGTTTTTGCCATTGGACCGGCAGGTACCGGTAAAACGTATACCGCAGTAGCTTTAGCAGTGCGTGCATTGAAGAATAAACTGGTTAAGAAAATCATTTTGACAAGACCTGCTGTTGAAGCCGGAGAAAGTTTGGGTTTCTTACCGGGCGATCTGAAAGAAAAGATCGATCCCTATCTGCGCCCATTGTATGATGCATTGGATGATATGATTCCTGCGGATAAGTTGGGTTACTACATGAGTACCCGAACCATCGAGATCGCTCCTCTTGCATATATGCGTGGACGTACGCTGGATAATGCTTTCATCATTTTGGATGAAGCACAGAATACGAATGACCTCCAATTGAAAATGTTTCTGACACGTATCGGTGCGAATGCGAAAGCCATTATCACAGGTGATCCAACTCAGGTTGATCTTCCAAGAAATATGAGAAGTGGTCTAGACAAAGCAACACGTATCTTAAAACAGATCGATGGCATTGCTCATATTGAATTGAATGAGGAAGATGTGGTACGTCACAGACTTGTAAAAGCCATTATTAAAGCGTACGACAAAGAACACGAGAAGGAGGAGCAAGAATACCAGCAAGGAAGAAGATAAATCTTTGATTTTTTGATCTTTGATTTCTTGATTTAATAAAAGCATTGTTCCAAATCAAGAAATCAAAGATCAAAAAATCAAAGATCTTCTAATATCTCATGTCCCAATTTATCTCTCTTGGTCTTGAGGTATTTTTCATTGTGCGGATTGGGAGCGACTTCGATGGGAACGATGTCTACGATTTCGAGACCATATCCTTTTAGGCCCGCTCTTTTTCTAGGGTTATTACTCATGAGTTTGAGTTTGGTAACACCTAATGAACGTAATATTTGCGCACCTACACCATAATCTCTTTCATCCATCCCAAAACCCAGGTGTAAGTTGGCTTCTACGGTATCCATGCCTTCTTCTTGCAGTTTATAGGCTTTGAGTTTATTGATCAAACCAATGCCTCTTCCTTCTTGATTCATATACAGGATCACTCCTTTCCCTTCTGCTTCCACCATTTTCATGGCTTTCTGCAATTGCTCGCCACAATCACAGCGGAAACTTCCCAGAATATCACCGGTAAAACAACTGCTATGCACCCTTGTCAATACCGCTTCATCATGATTCCACTCTCCTTTTATTAAAGCCGGGTGTTCGGCACCTGTGATTTTTTCTTTGAACGCCACCAGTTTAAACTGACCATGTTTGGTAGGCATATCTACTCTTACCAATTCTTCAATCAAAGAATCGCGTTTCAAACGATAGTCGATCAGGTCTTTGATAGAAATGATCTTCAAACCAAATTTTTGCGCAATGACCATGAGTTGCGGCAGCCTCGCCATACTACCATCTTCATTCATCACTTCTACCAGAACACCCGCAGGTTCAAAACCCGCAAGTCTGGCAAGATCTACGGTTGCTTCCGTATGTCCGGTTCTGCGCAAAACGCCTCCGTCTTTAGCCCTAAGCGGAAATATGTGTCCGGGTCTACCCAAATCAGAAGGCTTAGTATCCGGATGAATGAGTGCCAAAATGGTTTTGGATCGATCATGTGCAGATATACCCGTAGTAGTGCCTTGCCCGATTAAATCCACTGAAACTGTGAATGCGGTTTCATGTAAGGAGGTATTAGAGCTAACCATTGGACTGAGTTCCAACTCTTTACAACGTTCTTCCGTTAGAGCGGCACAGATCAATCCGCGACCTTCCTTACTCATAAAATTGATGATTTCAGGGGTAGCATGTCTAGCAGCAATGATAAAATCTCCCTCATTTTCCCTGTCTTCATCATCCACCACTATGATCATTTTTCCGTCTCGGATATCTTGAATGGCTTCTTCTATCGTATTCAGTCTAATATTTTCCATTATCAGACAAAATTACAGTTCAACAATCAAAACGGTTTACCTATTTGGGAATGCTGGTTATTTTTCGTTAAAAAACCGCATTATTAAGCATAAAATGCCGAAAAAAGGCAAAAAATTGAACAAGAATCGTGGATTATGTGAAATAGCAAGCGGAGGCAATATTTTGTTAACATTCTGTTGAAATTCATAGCTAATTATTTGTTTTCTTTGCAACTGAAAAATTAACATTATGCTAAGTAAAAGACTCTTGCAATTTGTAATTGCGGTTTTACTCATGCCGGCCTTCACACTTGCACAGAATACCACCAGTAGTATGAGTGGTACTGTGAAGACAACTACCGGTGAAGATCTGGTTGGTGCAACCGTAACAGCAACCCATGAGCCTACCGGTACCGTTTATCGTGTACAAAGCCGTACAGGTGGTCGTTTTAACATTAACAATATGAACCCTGGTGGTCCATATTCAGTAGAAGTATCGTTCGTGAATTTTGCGAATGAAAAGAAAACTGAGATTTACCTGAGTTTGGGTGAATCATTCAAGCTAGACTTTGCAATGGCTAATAAAGCCGGCAATCTAGGTGAAGTAACAGTAACTACTACTCGTAAAACTACAGAAGCTTCCGGTAAAGGTGGTGCTGAGACTTTAATTGGTCGTGATAAAATGGCGAACCTGCCTACCGTAGGTCGTAATATTTATGACTACCTGCGTGCAGTACCTCAGGCTAAACTGGGTGCTAGTGAAGGTGCCGTAACGATTGCCGGTCAAAATAACCGTTACAATTCTTTCTATGTTGACGGCGCTGTAAACAACGACGTATTTGGTCTGTCTGCTTCAGGTACCAATGGTGGTCAGGCAGCTATCGCTCCTATTTCAATTGATGCGATCGATCAGTTTCAGGTAGTGATTTCTCCTTTCGATGCTTCTTTGGGTAACTTCGTAGGTGGTGGTATCAATGCCATTACTCGTTCAGGTACCAATAAGACAGAAGGATCTGTTTACTATTTCTTACAGAATGAAAAACTGGCTGGTAAAACACCAACAGGATTGAAGCAGAATGCTACTCGTTTGAATAATTTCACTAAGAAAACCTATGGTTTCCGCGTTGGTGGTGCTATCACTAAGAACAAGTTGTTCTACTTT
Organism: Sediminibacterium sp. Gen4; assembly: GCA_013391385.1. GTDB lineage: Bacteria > Bacteroidota > Bacteroidia > Chitinophagales > Chitinophagaceae > Sediminibacterium. The sequence continues at coordinate 56,933 of JACBFI010000002.1, forward strand.
ATCAACGTTGATCTTCAGCGTGATGTTCGCCCTCAACCTTTTGATTTTAGTCAGTATGCAGGTAATAGTAATTTAGCTGCAGTAACAGCACTGGCTAATACGCTTAGAACCAATTTTGGCTATGAGCCGGGTGGATTCTTAGATAATACAGAAGAAGTAAATGCTGATCGTATTACTGCTCGTATTGACTGGAATATTAGTGATAGACATAAATTGTCTGTGAGTAATCGTTACACGAAAGGTGAACGTTTGAATACCAGCTCAAGCTCAAGCGGAACCATCAACTTCTACAACAATGGTTTCCGTTTTCCTACTAGAACCAATTCAACCTCTGCTGAATTGAAAAGTTTAGTAGGTAAGAGTTCAAGTAATAAGTTATTGATCACTTTCACAGATGTATTGGATGATCGTGACCCAATTGGTCAGAAATTTCCTCGTGTTCGTATCAATGATGGATCTGGTGCATTGGTATTTGGCCCGGACAACAGTTCTACTGTAAACCTTTTGACTCAGAAGAACTGGTCTTTATATGATGAGTTCAAATTCACTTTAGGTAAACATGCTTTGAAAGTGGGTGTTGATTATGAATACAATGATGTATACAATGCCTTCATTCAAAATAACTTTGGAAACTATACTTATTCCAATTTGAATGACTTCTTAACTAATGCAAGACCTCAGGCTTATACTTATGGTTTCTCTAACATTGATGTAGGAAAAGGTGATGCTACTGATGCTGCAGCAAAATTCAAAATTGCGAAAGGTTCATTGTTTGTGAATGATGAAATCAGAGCTTCTGATAACTTAAGCATTAGCTTAGGTTTAAGAGCTGATTACTACAAAATTCTCAGTAAACCTTGGGAAGATAATTATACCAATACTGTTGCCATCCCTAGATTCTCACAGTACTACGATCTTCAAGGCGCACGTTCAGGTTTAACGCCAAAAATTCCTTTGGCTTTATCTCCCAGAGTTGGCTTCACTTATAAAATCCCTGAAGAAAACTTAGTGATCCGTGGTGGTATGGGTCTGTTTACCGGACGTATTCCGTTGGTATGGCCAGGTGCAATATTTAATAACAATGGTATTTTTATTGGAGGTTATTCTGCTAATGCTACTCAGTTGAATACCATACGTTTCAGACCTGATCCTAACAACCAGTGGACTCCAGCTGAAGTTGGTGCAGGTATTACAAAAGGACCTTTGAACCTAACTGCTGCTGAGTTCAGAGTTCCTAAGTTGTTCCGAACTTCTATTGCTTTCGATAAGAAATTTGGTGATGGTTGGTCTGGTTCATTGGAAGGTATCTTCAGCAAGAACCTGAATGAGATCTATTATACCAATATTAACCTATTACCTCCTGTTGGTACTTCTTTGGGTGCTGGTAGCCGTAACGTTTATCCAACTGCGAACAATGGTCGTATTCCTTTGAATGCAGATGGATCTAACCCTTACGATAATGCGATCTTGTTAAGCAATAATAAAGGCCCTACAGGTTATGCTTACAACTTTACAGTGTCTGCAAGTAAGAGAACTCGTACTGGTTTCTCTTTTGATGTGAGTTATACTTTTGGTAACTCTACTACCGTAAATGATGGTACCAGCTCTGTTAACTTGAGCCAGTGGAGATTCATGGAAACAGTGAATGGTAGAAACTTTATCACCAGATCAAATTCAGATTTCAGTGCAGGTCACAGAATCTTTGCTTACCTGAGCAAGAAGTTTGAATATGCCAATAAGAAACTGGCTACAACTGTAACATTGGTATACACTGGTCAGTCTGGCAACCCTCTGAGCTATGTATATGGTGTGGGATCAATGGTTCGTGATGATGGTACCAATGGTACTAACGACCTGATCTATATCCCTACTGCAGGTGATCTTTCTAGCATGATCTTCTTGAACAATACTGTGAGTGGTGTTACTTACACTCCTGATCAGCAAAGAGCTGCATTGGAAGCATATATTCAGAGCAATAAATACCTGAGAGAGAATCGTGGTAAATTCGCTGAAAGAAACGGTAGCCGTTTACCTTTCACCAATATCATCGATTTAAAAATTGCTCAGGATTTCAATATCAAAGTGGGTAGCAAACGTTACCAGTTCCAGTTAACTTACGATGTATTTAACTTCGGTAATATGCTGAACAGAAACTGGGGCCGTACTTACTTCCAGTCAAACGACAACTTCCAGTTGATCCAGTTTGCTGGTTATGTAAATGCTGCAACCAACCTCACTCCACAATACAGATTTAACCCAACATTGGTTGGACGTAGTCCTTGGAACGTAAGCACCACAACAAATGCTGCTTATGCTGCAAGATGGATCAGCCAGGTAGGTTTGAGATTTAACTTCTAATGCTGATCACAGCGTTTTGAAATATAGAGAGCCGCTACTTTTTGAGTAGCGGCTCTTTTTTTGGTCGATGGTCCATGAACTACACCCCCCACCCCCACTTCAAAAACATTGGAAAAGAACGCGCCCAAGTAGGAACATCATGTTTACCGTCTTCCATTTCTATATAGTGAATATGTTCATCGGTATAGCCTTTGGCTTTCATTTCAATGATAAGGTCTAAAGCATCATCAATACTGTCGATGATGCCATTTTTATTTCTGTCTTCGGCTTCGTCTAATTGTCCGCATTGAATAAATGTGCGGATCCAAGGATAAAAACCTCCCTTTCGAATTTGTAAATGCATGAGGCGGTCTTTTTCATCTTCATAACCGTCTTCGTAGCCTTTTCTTCTCCACCATAATGAACCACTGAATACCCCAATTCGGTTGAACTCACTGGGGTGATTCCACACAATATCCATGGCACTTAATCCACCCAAAGAAAAACCTGCAAAAGATTTATCCTTGAATGATTGCATCAACGAAATTTTTCTGATGAAAGGCAATAGCTCATCAAAAACGAATTTGGTATACAACCCAGCCTTCGCTCCTCTACCCTTAAAATCTGCCGCATAAGCGGTTCCGTATTCCATTTTCCGATCCTCGCCACAATGTATACCCACAGCAATCAGGGGTTGTATCTCACCATCTGTAATCAATTGATCCAATAGCTCATCAAAAGGCATTTTCGGAAGGTCTTGTCCATCATTGATCAACAATAAACTCAATGGCTCTTTTCGTAAGGATTCCACGGGCAAATACAGGTCAATCAACACTTCTCTTTCCAAAAACTCAGAATGAACCGTATATCGTGTAACCTGTATAGATGTAAGGGATATTTCAGAGGGGGTTTCTGCCATATTTCAAAAATAAAGGAATGAATGAAAATAAAGTCAGAAACTAATTCAGACCCAACTTTGAAAATCCTGTAGAGAAGAATTTATATTCCGAAAATTCTGATTAAATTGAAGGGACAAATCAAACAGACCTCAATTCTAAACTACTGCATTATGAAAAAGATCGGCATTTTGTTTGGGCAGGAACGAAGTTTCCCCATGGCCTTTGTGGAAAGAATCAACAGTAAAAATATTCCCGGCATCATGGCCGAACCTGTACGGATCGATAAGGTGATGCAGGGCGAAACCAGTGGTTATGCTGTTATCATTGATAGGATTAGTCAGGATGTGCCTTTCTATCGTGCTTTCCTGAAAAATGCGGCCCTTTGTGGTACAGCAGTGATCAACAATCCTTTTTGGTGGAGTGCCGATGAAAAGTTTTTCAATAACTGTCTGGCGACTAAAATCAATGTACCAGTTCCGAAAACAGTGATCTTACCATCCAGAGATCTTCCGGCAGATACCTCCGATCAATCATTTAGTAATCTGGCTTATCCGCTCGATTGGGAAGGCATTTTTAATTATGTTGGCTTCCCTGCTTACATGAAACCCTTTGCAGGCGGTGGTTGGAAGAATGTATACAAGCTCACCAGCATGGAAGATTTCTTTGAAAAACACAGTGAAACCGGAGAGTTGGTCATGCTTTTACAGGAAGAGATCATTTTCGATGAATATTATCGCTGCTATTGCATCGGTGGTAAACACGTACGTATCATGCCGTATGAGCCACGTAATCCTCACCATTTGAGATATGTAGCCGATTTCAAACCTTCTGCAGAAAGACTGGCACAAATGGAAGACATTGTACTACGCATCAACAGATATTTAGGATATGATTTCAACACCGTAGAATTAGCACTTCGTGATGGCGTTCCTTATGCGATCGACTTCTGTAATCCGGCACCGGATGCTGATATCAAAAGTGTAGGACAAGAAAACTTTGACTGGGTAGTGGAAACTGCTGCCAATTATGCCATTGAAAAAGCACAGGCTCAAGTAGATGGTGTCGACAACCTCACTTGGGGAGAATACATTAAACGTAGTAGTGCCAAACAAAAACTGATCTGATGGGAAACAGGAAGTATGCGCATTTTACCTTAGGCGTTGAAGAAGAATACATGGTATTGGATCCGCTGACAAGAGAACTCAAGAGCCATGAGCAAAAAATAGTACTGGAAGGACAAAAAATCCTGAAAGACAAAGTAAAAGCTGAAATGCACCAGGCGGTAGTGGAAGTAGGAACAGATATCTGTGCCGATATAGATGAAGCTTTTAAAGATGTAGCCGCGCTCAGGGGCACTATTGCTGCCATTGCGGGTGAACTGGGGTTATGGGTTGGCGCATCCGGTACCCATCCTTTTAGTCATTGGGAAAACCAGTTGATTACCGATCATGTTCGGTACAATCAGATCGTAAATGAACTGCAAGAGGCGGCCAGAAGTAACCTCATTTTTGGTTTGCATGTGCATGTGGGTATGGAAGACAGAAAAATGGCTATCCATATTGCCAATACTGCCCGCTATTTTCTTCCCCATGTGTATGCATTGAGCACCAATTCACCTTTTTGGGAAGGAAGACAAACCGGTTATAAATCCTTTCGTACCAAGGTCTTTGACAAGTTTCCGAGAACAGGTATCCCGGATTATTTCGAGAATATTGAATCGTATGAAAGTTATGTGAACCTATTGATTAAAACGAACTGTATCGACAATGCCAAAAAGATATGGTGGGATTTACGTGTACATCCGTTTTTTAATACCGTAGAATTTAGGATCTGTGATGTGCCGATGACCATCAACGAAACGATTACGATTGCAGCATTGTTTCAAGCAATCTGTGCCAAAATCTATAAACTGAGAACACAGAATCTCAGCTTTATGATGTACCAACGCTCTGTGATCAATGAAAATAAATGGAGGGCCAGCAGGTATGGTATTGATGGTACCCTGATTGATTTTGGGAAAGAAACCGAAGTAGAAACCAAAGCCCTGATCCTCGAATTATTGGATTTTGTAGACGATGTGGTAGACGAACTCGGTAGCAGACATATTCTCAACTATGTTCATACGATCTTCCAACAAGGAACCGGTGCAGACAGACAGTTAGCTGTCTTCAATAAAAACCAGAACCTGATAGAAGTAGTGGATTATATTCAGGATCAGTTTTTGAGAGTGTGAGTGAGATGATAGTTGACAGTTGTTAGTTGACAGTTGACAGAAAAGCCAGTTTTCTCCCTGTCAACTAACAACTGTCAACCCGAACTACCTTTCAACGGTTCTGTTAATTTTCCCCTTCCCACCCCTATTCTCGGGGCTTTTGTCTATTTTACCATAGAAACCGCAAGACAGGCAACAATTGAACATAAAATGGTATCTATGTAGTGACGTCAACCCACTAAACTACCCCGCAGGTGACAGAACATGATCTGATTAGAGGCTGTATCAGGCAGGATAACAGTTGCCAGCGCATGCTTTTTGATAAGTATGCCGGTAAGATGATGAGCGTATGTCTAAGATACGCCAATGACGCCATGGAGGCAGAAGACATGATCCAGGATGCTTTCATCAAAGTTTTTCAATATATCGGTCAATTCAAGTTTGAAGGTTCATTTGAAGGCTGGATCAGACGTATCGTGGTGAATACGGCTATCCGACATCTGGAAAGAAAGAAGATGAAGTTCAAGGATATCGATGATCATAGCCAACATGCTCCTCAGGTAGACCCGGGTGCTTATGCTCATTTGGGAGAAGAGGACTTGATGAAGTTGATCAATCAATTACCGGATGGTTATCGAGTGGTATTCAACCTGAATGTGATTGAGGGATATAGCCATGAAGAAATCGCAGAAATGCTGAATATACAAGCAGGGACCAGCCGTAGCCAATTGGTGAAAGCGAGGAAAATGCTGCAACAACAAATCTTACAATTGCAAAAAATTGCTGTATAACATGACAGATAACCAATTTGATAATTTCATCAGGGCTAAACTCCATGATCATAGTGCCCCTGTGCCGGCCGGATTATGGGATAAAGTGAACCCCGCTAAAGATGATGACCGTAAAGGAGGTTTCCTTCTTCCCAAAAAATACCGTTGGGGATTGGCACTTTTGTTATTGATCGGTTCCACTACCGGATACCTGATTTTCAGCAATACGTTTTCATCGCAGGAATCAACCGTTTCTTCGGCACAGACGGTTAATTCTGCTATTCCGGAAACAGAAGCCAATCATCCATCACCTAAAACTTCTGAATCATCTCAACAAAACTTTACTCAGGAGCAGCAAGGACAAGAAAACAGTCTAAACAACAACAATAACAATGATGAAAGTAAATCTGATGAAGTCAATCAAACCCTTACACTTGGTTCATCAGATAAAACAATGACTGAAAAAAGATCAACCGGCAGTTCTGTAAACGCTTCCTCTAAACAAGAAGAAGCAAGTTTCATTGCCAATGAACTTACAGTAAAAAATATAACTAGAAAAATAGAACCAACTTATATCGAGGCTTCTCCATCTTTCATAAAAAACAGTACCCGTCAGTCGATACCATCTTCTAACACAATTGCAACATCTATTTCATCTGATCAAGATCTTTCGCTTGAACAACTATCATTATCTTATCCATTAACATTCAACAGTAAACTGGAAGAAGGCAATATCGTATCATTAAGCAGATTACATTATAGTCTAAGTGGTCTACAAAAAGATCAGATCAATAGTGCATACGCTAAAAAATTCAAGAACGTAATTGTATGTCCGCCCTTCAAAAGCGGTAATACCGATTGGTTTGTAGAAGTATATACAGCGCCTGAATTAGCATTCAAATCCATTGAAAATATTTCTGCCACGCCACAGTATTTACAAAGAAAAGACAGTAGCGAATCTATGCGATTGGGTTATTCAGCCGGAGTAAGACTCATCAAACCCATCACAGATAACTTTTTGGTGAAAGCAGGTGTACAGTATACACAGATCAATGAAAAATTTACTTACAGAACTGAAAATGAAGTAAGAACTACTACCGTTATTTCTGTGAGAACGATTATTCGTGGTCCGGGTGATACACTCAGAATAACTGATACCAGTACGGTTCAGCAAACCGGTTTTAAAAATAACACCATCCGAAACCGTTATCGCAGTTTTGATATACCGGTTACACTAGGTTATCAGTTTGGAAATGACAACTTACAATTTGGTGTAAATGCAGGTGTTGTATTCAATATTTCTTCTTGGTACCAAGGAGTAATTCTTGACAGTAGTATGTCTGCAGTACCCATCACCAAAGGCAGTACCAGCATTTATAAAAACAATATCGGACTGGGATTGTATGGAGGCTTTAGCGTATTGAAAAAACTGGGAGAAGACACCCAATTGTTTTTTGAACCTTATTTCAGGTATAACTTATCGGGTATCACCAGTGAACAATCATCTTTCAAGCAAAGATTTAGTTTGGGTGGATTATCGATAGGGTTGCGATATAATTTAAATAGAAAATGATCAGGCAACAAAACGGAATAAAATAGTATCTAATCATTGTATCACATTTAGTAGTATGAAAAAAAATATCATCTTCCTTGGAACCATCTTATTCTTCTTTTTGACTTCCTGTCAGAAAGAGTTATCGGATAATTTCACGATATATGCCGGTGATCCGAGAAATGATACTGTATGGACGGCTACTACACCAAGCACCGCTCCTATTCATGAACTTGCCAGACAATTTTTTCCTGATTTAATCATTGATTCTTTTGATTGTAGCACCGGAGATACCCTCTCATTAAAAGATGAAATAGAACTGATGATCCCTGCCGGTGCATGTACCGATAACAGTGGTGCGCTTGCTACCGGGAAAGTAAAAATTGAGTTTTTCCGACTGAAAAAAAAGGGTGATTATATCAAATTTTTTAAGCCTACTACGGCCGGTAAATATTTATTGGAAACTGCGGGTGGCTTTTTTATCAGGATCTCCAGAAACGGACAAGAACTGAAGCTTGCACCCAATGCATCCATCACTATACGATTCCGCGATTCAGAAGATCCAAAAAATAACATGCAGGTATTCCATGCACGCGAAACCATCCCATTTATTTCGAATGGAATTGATACTGGGCATACCTGGGTAAGGCATACAGATACCAGCTATATCAGAACCTGGCAGAAAACTGATACTTTAGGTAATGTCTTAAAAGGTTATGAACTCAGAACCACTCAACTTAGATGGACAGGTGCGCATCGATATATTGACAGTACCCTTTCGCATACCAATATCTTTGCTTACTTACCACAAAACTTTACCAATAAGAATACTGTATTGTATGCAGTATTTGCTGATCAAAAAATAGTAGTGAGTTTATCTCCTGATGCGAGATCAAAAGCTTTTACCGCTTCACAAATTCCCAGAGGTGCTAAAATTAAACTACTGTCCTTCTCAAGATTGGGTAACGATCTCTATCTGGGCATTAGAGAGATCAATGATGTAGGCACCATGAATACTTATAAAATTGAGCCGCAAAAGAAAAGTCTGTCTGACATTCTGAATGTGATCAATAACTTATAGCGGCTTTACAAATATGATGATTCATAAGGACTGCTTTGTGCAGTCCTTATTTTTTAAAATCAAATAGCGTAGCAGTAAATACAGCTCTTTCTCTTTTCTTAAAAGCAACATCCCAGTTGCCTTTGTAACGAAGTATTGTAGGAACGGTCAATCCTTCAAACTTACCCATTTCCACTTCCATCTGTACATCAAAATCATACACTAAAGCTTTATAGCTCAATGAATAATTTCTGCCCAATACTTCCAAAGTCTTCTGATCAAACCATGTAGTCATTTGATCTACGACTACTCTGTCATTTTTTAGAAAGCCCAGGTTCTCTTTGGGTGTAATAGAAAATACATAACACAATTGACCTTTATACTCTTCCAGATCTAATCGATAATCATACAATTTATGTGCATCATCATCATAGAGATCGAGTTTATTTCCGATCAAAGGAATACCCGGTATTTTCTTACCCGGATTAAAGAACAACATTTTCAATTGTTCTTTATGTTTTTCCATTCCCTTCTTGTTGCTCACATTTCTTGTTCTTCCTTTTACGATATTATCTTCCCCGCAAATCGTTCCTTTGGTAAAAAACAATCCTGCATATAATTCAGGTGTTTCATAATTGAACTCTCCCTTACGATCATAAAAATCACCGGTTATCTTCTCTTCCAAAACATCCATGGTTCTACAACCGTTGGATCTATTTTGTCTGGTCTTACTGTACAAAGATGCTGCTACCCCCCCCTTCCGGTTCAGCATTTTGATATCATTGAAAGAAGTAAAACCCAAGATTCGCAGGTTACGAAATGCTTTGTAAAAAGTAGTGTCTTCTTTGATCTGATTCAATAGTCTTCTGTAATCAAAATTATTCCGAACTACTACTTCCGCTAATGTAAAAGACTGATTGTCTATACGAACAGTAGTATCCTGCGCAAAGGTTGGTTGGGTAAAAAAGAAAAACAGTATTGAATATAGGAATCGCCTCATTTTAATACGATCATTTTATAATCAACGCGAGACTTTCCCTTACTGATATCGTTTAGTTTGCCTTGTAACATTTTGCGTCGAAGGGGTTTCAGGTAATCGATAAAGAGTTTACCTTCTATATGATCATACTCATGCAAAATTACACGAGCAGTAATACCCTTGAATGTTTCTACCTGCAGCTTAAACTGTTCATCCATGTATTCCAGTTCCACCTCTTCCTTGCGCATCACATCTTCTCGAATATTGGGAATACTCAAACATCCTTCATTATAAGGCCATTCTTCTCCGCCCAAGGAACGGATCTGTGCATTGATAAATACTTTTTTAATACCGGGTTCATCAGGATACTTCCCTTTATCCTCTGCTTCCATATGTTCAAATATTTGGGTACTATCTACCACAAACAAACGGATATCCTTATTGATCTGGGGAGCGGCTAATCCCACCCCATTACTCGCATACATGGTTTCCCACATATCGGCAATTAGTTTTTCTAATCCGGGGTAATCCGCATTGATTTCCACTCCTTTTTTCCTTAAAACCTGTGCCCCATAGGCTACAATTGGAAGTATCATTGATTATTCAGTATTATTAATCGGCGAAAATACCCCGAATTTGGGCAACCAGCAAATGAGGGGACATAACAAAAAGTGAAAGAAGTGAATGGTGAATAGTGAATGGTCAATAATTCACCATTGACAATTGACCTTGACAATTCACCCTCTTCTCTCCAAATACTCCTGCAACATCATCGTAGCAGCAATTCGGTCTACATTGCCCTTGATTTGTCTATCCTTTTTCTTCATACCCATATCAATCATAGCGCGGGAGGCCATTTTGGAAGTGTAGCGTTCATCTACTGTTTCAATGGGTATTTGTGGAAACTCTTTTTTTAATCTTTGGATAGCGGCTTTTACTAAAGGGGTTGCATGCGTAGGTTGATCATCCAGTCCAAGGGGTTCACCAATCAGTATCAATTCAACCGGTTCAGACTGTATATATTTTTTTAAAAAAGAAAACAGTTCTTTGGTATCAATCGTCGTGAGCGCACTGGCAATGATCTGTAAAGGATCTGTCACTGCCAGCCCGGTTCTTTTCCCGCCATAATCAATACAAAGAATTCTTGCCATGAAGCTGGTAGTTCCGGATTATGTTAGCCGGAGAATAGATGCGAAATTAAGGAATTAGCAGATGGCTTATGGTTCATAGCAGATAGCAAGAAAAATACTATTTGCCATTACCCATAGGCAATAAGCTATGGACTATAAAAACATCGCCGCAATCACCAATATCCCAAACACTACACTGGCAATTCCATTGGCGGTCATGAAAGCGATGTTGACGCGACTGAGGTCGTTGGGTTTTACGATGGAGTGTTGATAGATTAGCATTCCACAAAACACCGCCGTACCTATCCAATAGATCCAATGAAACGCTCCATAGATACCTGCTACAATAATACTGGCTGCGCTGATGAAATGTAATAGAATGGATAACTGCAACGCTCTTTCCTTACCCAAGGATGCCGGTATAGAGTGCAATTGTTGCGATTGATCAAAATCTACGTCTTGCATGGCATAAATAATATCAAATCCACTAACCCAGAAAATGACAGACAGAGAAAATAAAATAGGCAACAGATCAAAAATCCCTGTTACAGCCAAATATGCACCAATGGGGGCCAGTGCCAATCCCAATCCCAGCACTAGGTGACATAACATCGTGAATCGTTTGGTATAACTGTAAAACAATATCACAAACAAAGCCACCGGTGATAAATAAAAACAAAGTGGATTGATGAACCAGGTGGCTGCGACAAACAAAATACTATTCAGTATCACAAAGCGTAAAGCACTTTCGGGAGATATGATTCCTTTGGGTATTTCACGAATAGCAGTACGTGGATTTTTAGCATCAAAAGAGCGATCGAGAAAGCGGTTAAAAGCCATTGCAGCACTTCTGGCTGTGACCATGCAAATCATTACCAAAAGAGCGGTTACCACAAAAGGATGCAAATAACCAACCAACTGATTTTGCAAATAGCTATCATAAACCGGATCACCATAAGTGCCCCCCAAAAACAACCCAATCATCGCAAATGGCATCGCGAAAATGGTATGGGAAAATTTGACAAGACTCAAGTAGTTTTTTATGCGAACCATATAAAAAAATTAAGGTATCAAGATCGAAGGTCCGAAGGACTCCTTCGGAGAACAAGGGACAAGGAAGGCTCAAGATGTAAGAAACAAGACACAAGAAACAAATTACATGACTTTGGCTCATAGCTTATAGTTCATTGCTTATAGAAAAACCGATTACCTCTATGAGCAATAAGCTATACGCCATAGGCTTTCTTACATCGTTCCCCTTACTGTTTCCCACAATACAATCCCCGTTGCAACCGATACATTGAGTGAATGTTTCATTCCAAACTGTGGAATTTCGATACATCCATCACAATGTTGTAGTACGGTTGCGTCTACCCCTTCTACTTCATTGCCTAAAACAATAGCAGCAGGTAAATGTTCTTTTGCAATGAATTGTTCTAATGAAGTACTGCCTTCTGCTTGTTCGAGTGCAAATATTTTATACCCTTTCGACTTTAACTGCTGTACTGCTTCTAATGTAGTGGAAAAGTACATCCAATCCACTGTTTCAGTTGCTCCTAATGCAGTTTTATGGATGTCGCGATGTGGGGGTTGTGGGGTATAGCCACACAAACATATTCCCTCTACCAGAAAAGCATCGGCAGATCTAAACACACTTCCCACATTATGCATACTCCGGATATTATCCAATACCAATATCAATCGGTGTTTATCTGCTTCCTTAAAATCAGATACCGATTTTCTACCCAACTCATCCATGCTCAATTTTCGCATGCCGCAAAGGTAAACTCAACCATTCAAATAATGTGGGGGGAAGATTCTTGGGGATTCAGTAATTTGGGGGTTAGCTTATGGCGAATAGTTCATAGCATATGGAAGAAATTACATAACTATTTGCTATGAACTATTCGCCATAAGCTAACCTAAAACCAACCATTATGAGAAAAACAAACCGTTATGCCTGGCTTTTGGCATTGAGTTTACCTGTGGCAGCGTTTGCACAGGAGAAAGTTGATTTGTCGATGATGCAAAAAATCCGCGAAGAGGGATTGAAGCGTTCACAGGTTATGGATATAGCATTCAACCTCACCGACAAAAGTGGTAACCGTCTCACCAACTCAGCAGGCTATATGCGCGCCGCCAACTATGCAAAAGAAGCATTGACCAGTTGGGGAGTTTCCAATGCACAACTCGATCCTTGGGGTGAATTTGGAAAAGGATGGGAACTGGAAAAATCTTATGTAGCCATGACCACCCCTTATTATAAACCCATCATGGCATGGCCCAAAACCTGGACAGCCGGAACACGTGGTTTAAAAAATGGCGAGATATTGGTGATCCAATTGAAAGATTCAGCATCTCTGGAAGCCTATCGCGGACAACTAAAAAATAAGATCATCATTCCAGATCAGTTGATTGATTACAAACATAGTTTCAAGGCAGATGCGATTCGTTTCACCGATGAAGAGTTGGCTAAAATGGCTGCGGCTGCTCCAACCGCTGCAGGTGGACGTGGCGGCGCACCCCAAGGTGGCGATACAGCTCAAATGCGCATCTTCCGGGAACAAATGGCTGCCCGTCAAAACAGTCAGCGTGCCTTGAATTTACTAAAAGCAATGGCCAAAAGCGAAGGCGCTATTGCCATGATCACAAGTGGTACTCGCAACCATGATGGTACCATCTTCGCACAAGGTGGTGGGGCGTATAAAGGAACAGACCCTGAAAACTTTTTAGATATGGCATTGGGTATTGAAGATTACAATACCATTCTACGTTTGGCTAAATCAGGCACACCTGTGAAAATGGATGTAGATGTGAAAACAAAATTCCAAACCAAAGATCTGCAAGGTTATAATGTGATTGCTGAAATTCCGGGTACCGATCCTCAATTAAAAGATGAGATCGTTATGATTGGTGCTCACCTAGATTCATGGCAGGCGGGTACAGGTGCTACTGATAATGCATCTGGCTCTGCAGTGATGATGGAAGCGATGCGCATTCTAAAAGCATTGGGTGTTCAGCCTCGCAGAACGATCCGTATTGGTCTCTGGAGTGGTGAAGAACAAGGTTTACTGGGTTCAAGAGGGTATGTAAAAAAGACTTTTGCAGACCCTGCCAATATGCAGCCACTTGCTCAACATGAAAAATTCTCAGCCTACTATAATATCGACAATGGCACCGGCAAGATCCGTGGTATTTATTTGCAAGGCAATGCCGATTGTAAAGATATTTTCAGTGCATGGCTGGAGCCATTCAAAGATTTGGGTGCTACTACCGTTACGATCAGCAACACCAGTGGCACAGACCACCAGGCTTTTGATGCAGTAGGATTACCCGGTTTCCAGTTCATTCAGGATCCTATTGAATACGATACACGTACCCACCATAGCAATATGGATGTGTATGATCACTTGATTGCAGATGACCTCAAACAGATTGCCACCATCGTAGCAGCATTCGCATACAATACCGCACAGCGTGATGCGAAGTTGCCACGCAAACCTATGCCCAGACCAAGGAATTAATCCTAAGAAAAAACATCTCAATATTAAAGGCCTTTTTGCTCTGCAAGAAGGCCTTTAATATTTTCCACATAGGGTTTTGCAGATCAATTAACTCATTTTCAAATTCTATATTTGCCCTTATGGCTAAATCATCGGCAGATACTCCTTTAATGCAGCAGCATCGGGCAATTAAGCAAAAATATCCGGATGCTGTTTTGCTGTTCCGCGTCGGTGATTTTTATGAAACTTTTGGAGAAGATGCTATTATCGCTTCCCGCGTACTAGGTATTACTTTGACCAAAAGAAATAATGGAGCTGCAGCCTCCAGTGAACTCGCCGGTTTCCCACATCATGCATTGGATACGTATTTACACAAATTGGTAAAAGCGGGTCATCGTGTAGCCGTGTGCGATCAACTGGAAGACCCAAAGACTGTAAAAGGTATCGTGAAAAGGGGCGTTACTGAAATGGTGACACCCGGTGTTGCTACCAATGATAAATTATTAGAACAAGGCAGCAATAATTTTCTTGCCGCCGTTCATTTTACTGAAACAGAAAGTGGTATTGCCTTTTTAGATATTTCCACGGGTGAATTTTTGATAGCAGAAGGCAATACTGAATACATCGATAACCTGTTACAAGGTTTAAAACCTGCGGAAGTCATCTTCCAAAGACAATACCAGAAAATATTCAAAGAAAGTCATGGTAACCGCTTCTACACCTATACCATGGAAAGCTGGATCTTTGATGAAGCTTTTGCAACAGAAAGTTTACTCAAACATTTTCAGACACATACCCTCAAAGGATTTGGTGTTGAACATCTATCAAAAGGATTGGTAGCAGCGGGCGCTATCCTTTACTACCTGAAAGAAACTGAACATCCCAATATTCAACACATCAACTCAATTCAAAGAATTGAAAAAGATGATTTTTTATGGATGGATCGTTTCACCATTCGTAATCTTGAACTCATTGGAACAGGTACTGAACAAGGCAACCACTTATTAAAAGTGATGGATAACACGGTGAGTCCGATGGGTGCCCGATTGTTACGTCGCTGGTTGATCTTCCCACTAAAAGATCAGCAAAAGATCCATGAACGATTGAATACAGTTGAGTATCTGTTGCTACATACCGAAGCTAGAAAACAACTCATACAAGCCATCAAATCATGCGGTGATCTGGAAAGATTGGTGAGTAAGGTACCCGCTAAAAAAATCAATCCGAGAGAAGTATTGCAACTTGCTCGCGGATTGGAACAAGTCAATGCCATTAAAGAACTTTGTTTTACCTCTACCGACCCATTGTTGAAAGATGCAGGTATGGCAATGAATCCTTGTACAGAACTGGTAGAAAGAATTACGACCTCACTAACCGATCAGCCACCCGTAGCTGCCAATAAAGGAGAAGTATTTCGTGCAGGTATCCACGCTGAGCTCGATACTTTACGCAATATTGCCAGTGGCGGAAAAGAGTTCCTGATCAATATTCAACAAAGAGAAGCGGAGAAAACAGGCATCAGTTCCTTAAAGATCAGTTTCAACAATGTATTTGGTTACTATCTGGAAGTAACCAATTCCCATAAAAACAAAGTACCTGCTGATTGGATACGCAAACAAACTCTGGCGAACGCTGAGCGATACATCACACCGGAATTAAAAGAATACGAAGAAAAAATTACCGGCGCAGAAGATAAAATATTGGCGATTGAATTAGAACTCTATGATCAATTGCTACAATCGCTTCAACCTTTTATTGCAGCTATTCAAATCAATGCACAATTACTGGCGCAAATTGATTGTTTGACTTGCTTTGCTGAGAATGCTTTGCAATACCAATACAAAAAACCGGAAGTATATGATGGACATGCACTGGAACTGAAAGACAGTCGTCATCCTGTGATCGAAAGAAATCTGCCTCCCGGTGAAAATTATATTGCCAATGATGTGCTGTTGGATCCACAATCACAACAGATCATTATTCTTACGGGACCGAACATGAGTGGTAAGAGTGCCATACTCCGCCAAACAGCGCTCATTACCTTAATGGCACATATGGGTAGTTTTGTTCCTGCATCTTCAGCTAAAATTCCTTTGACAGATAAAATATTCACTCGTGTAGGTGCCAGTGATAATTTAAGTGGTGGAGAATCTACGTTCATGGTAGAGATGAATGAGACGGCTAGTATCATCAATAATATTTCAACACGAAGTCTGGTACTGTTAGATGAAATTGGCAGAGGAACTTCCACCTATGATGGTATTTCAATTGCGTGGAGTATTGTTGAGTATTTGCATGCATCGAAATATACACCTAAGACATTATTCGCAACACACTACCACGAATTGAATGAACTGGAAGAGAAGTTACCGCGTGTCAAGAATTTTCATGTCACCAATAAAGAAGTGGGGAATAAAATCATCTTCTTGCGTAAATTGGCTGCAGGTGGCAGTACACATAGCTTTGGTATTCATGTGGCCAAGATGGCCGGGATGCCACCGGAACTCATCCAAAGAGCCAATGAAATTCTCGCACAGCTGGAAGAGAAACATGTAGATGAAGGTTCTCATCAATCAGGCTCTAAAAAAGAGCGTCTGGAAAAAAACATCAAAGAGTTGAGTGCGCCTAAAATGCAACTTTCCATCTTCGATGCGCACTCTCAAACTTTTGATGATATCCGTAAGATGCTCAATGAGATTGATATCAACCGCCTCACTCCTGTGGAAGCTTTGATGAAGCTAAATGAGATCAAAGGTCTACTCAAATAAACCTCCGTGCAACTCTGCGCCGTACTCTGTGAAACTCCGTGTTTTTTTACCACAGAGTTTCACAGAGGTTTACACCAAGTTACACAGAGTTATAGGTAGGATAGCCACCACTGGCTATGGGTACTTTTATAACGATTGTACCATTTACAGACAGGATACAACATCAGTATCACACTGATCCATACGATATACACCACCGGCAAAGAAAACCCAAAATCATTCGGACGGAAAGCTAAGTTACCGCTGGCAGCATCACTCAATGGTCTGCCGGTAGCAAAGAAAGCCACCACACAGAGCATATGAATCAGGAAGAAATGCAGTATGTAATAAAACATCGGTACGCGACCATATACCATCACTATTTCTGCCCATTTACCTTTTACTTTTTCTAACCAAATCAATAACAACAACGCAGGTCCAAGCGTCATACAGCAATACAGCAATGAAGGTGGATACTTGGTTACATTGAAAAAGGAAATAATGGTAGTAGTGGTATCCTTTTGTGTAGTCCAAGGAACGAGATCACCATACACATTCATCCATCGTAATAGGAAAAACGCGATTACTCCTATACTACCCCACCCCAGTAATAATCGCTTTCTTTTGGCTGCATCAAATTCCTTCACGTACCAGGAACCCATACAATAACCCAATAACATGATACCCGGCCACGGGATCAAAGGATACAATACAGCAAAAAATCTTCCTTCCCCATAGGTCGTAAATAGTTGCTGATGCAAGAATGCATACCACAGTGGAATATCTTCCATATTCCGATAGTTAAACCCATCGAGCATATTATGTCCAACTACCAAGACCATTCCAATCATAAACAACACACGTAATGGCAGATAGATCAGAAATGAAAGTAGCACCATTGATACTCCGATCACCCAAATCACTTGTAGACCAATGAATCGATACAAAGGATCAAACACCACTAAAAAATTAATCACCACAATTTCCAATACGATCAAAAACAGACCCCGTTTTAAAAGGAAGGAGGATAGTTCTTTTTTGCTCTTTTTTTGTCCGGATAAAAATGCAGATGTACCCGATAAAAAAACAAAGACCGGTGCACAGTAATGTGTGATCCATCGGGTAAAGAATAAAATGGGTGTGGTAGTGGCGGGATTGGTTGGGTCTTCTGTCATGGCAGAGATGTGAAAGAAGTCTCTTACATGATCCAGTGCCATAATGATCATGACCAGTCCGCGAAGGATATCAATAGAAGATATTCTCCATTTGGTTGCAGTTAGGGTGGAGTGCATAGCAGGGATTTGGGAATAAGTTACGAATTATATGCACGGAATTTCCTTGTAGGGGTGATAGAAACAAAAAAGTCCCAGCTTTATAGCTGAGACTTTCTGCGGACCGCCCCCACAGTATTGTGGGGGGAACCCGCGTCCAAAATGCTGTGAAGATGATAATTCAATTTTTTTATTGAAACCGATTGATCATATTTTTTGGATGTACAATTAGGGCTTGTATCCTTGTAATCGTAGCTTTTTTCAAATTTTTCTCTCTAATCAATGCTTCTCTCTTAGACCCAATTTCTTCAACATATACCAATTTCCAAGGTGTTTTTGTAGACGTATACTGGGACTCTTTATTATTATGTTGTGCAAGTCTTCTCAAAGAAGCTTCGGTAAACCCCTTATAAAAACTCCCATCAGCCTGACTTTGTATGATATAAACATAGTATGCCATAAACAAAAAAGTCCCAGCTTTATAGCTGAGACTTTCTGCGGACCGGACGGGACTCGAACCCGTCCCCACAATACTGTGGGGATGACAGGGCGGCTATTTTATTTAAATTGGTCTACAATATTTTTGGGGTGCAGAATTAAAGCTTGAATTCTTTCTTTGGAAGCCTTCTTCAAATTTTTTTCACGAATCAAAGCCTCTTTCTTGGAAGACATTTCTTCTAGATACACTAAACTCCAAGGTGTTTTCGCAGATGTGTATTGCGATTCCTTATTATTATGCTGTGCCAATCTTTGCTTGGGTGTTTCAGTATAACCTTTATAAAAGCTCCCATCAACCTGGCTCTGTATGATATAAACATAATATGCCATAAACAAAAAAGTCTCAGCTTTTGTAGCTGAGACTTTCTGCGGACCGGACGGGACTCGAACCCGCGACCTCCGCCGTGACAGGGCGGCATTCTAACCAACTGAACTACCGATCCAAACCCTCGAAAACATCCCTTTTGTTCCGTTTTCGGGACGGCAAAGATAAGGGTAAAGCATTTTCATAAACAAATCTTTTCCTGAAAAAATCTGAACCCCTAATTTTACCGCATCAAAACAATGCTATGCCCCAATACCCTAACAGACAATTCCTTGATTTTGAAAAGCCTATCAAAGAATTGTACGAACAAATTGAGGACACCAAGAAACTGGCTGAGAAGAATCCTAAAATAGATTATACCGCTACCATTCGTCAACTGGAGGAATCCATTCTCGAGAAGAGAAAGGAGATCACCCAGCACCTGACCCCCTGGCAGCGTGTTCAATTAAGTCGCCATCCAGACCGTCCTTATACCCTCAAGTACATCGATAAAATGTGCACAGACTTTGTTGAGTTGCATGGTGATCGCAATTTCAAAGATGATAAAGCGATGGTGGGTGGTTTTGCTCAGCTCGAAGGCGAAACCGTGATGTTCATCGGTCAGCAAAAAGGAACCAATACCAAATTGCGTCAATTGAGGAATTTTGGTATGGCCAACCCAGAAGGCTACCGCAAAGCATTACGCTTGATGCGTCTGGCAGAAAAATTCGGTAAACCAATCGTTTGTCTGGTCGATACACCCGGTGCCTATCCCGGACTAGAAGCCGAGGAACGTGGACAAGGAGAAGCCATCGCCAGAAATATCTACGAGATGATCCGTTTGAAAGTACCCGTGATTGTTGTGATCATTGGTGAAGGCGCTTCCGGCGGTGCTTTAGGTATTGGTGTGGGTGATAAAGTATTGATGATGGAGAATACCTGGTATACGGTAATTTCTCCTGAAAGTTGTAGTTCGATTCTTTGGAGAAGCTGGGAGAAAAAAGAAGTGGCGGCAGAACAGTTACGTCTAACCGCAACCGACATGAAAGGTTTTGGCTTAGTGGATGAGATCGTTCATGAACCATTAGGTGGCGCTCACTGGGATTATACAGAAGCAGCTGATATCCTGAAATCATATATCCTTAAAGCACTCAAAGAAGTAAAAGATAAAAACCCCGAACAACGTATCAATGATCGTATTGAGAAATATGGTAAGATGGGATTCTGGGAAGAAGCAGTTTAGCTTATGGCAAATTGTTGATGGCCTATTGCTAAGAATTTTTCATTAATAGTATGATGAACCAGTAATAGACCTAAATTAAATGCCTGCTATAAGCCATGAACTATCAGCTATAAGCAATAAAACAAAAAAAATGTCTCTAAAAACGCAACTAAGAGGAACGGGCGTGGCGTTGGTGACTCCTTTTAAAAAGGATCTCAGTGTTGATTTTGATGCACTGGGTAAAGTGATCGATGCAATGATTGCCGGTGGGGTTGAATACCTCATCACGTTAGGTACAACCGGTGAAACACCTACGCTTGAGAAACAGGAGAAGAAAGACATTGTCAACTATACTTTTGAAAAAGTAGCAGGTCGTGTACCTGTAGTAGTAGGTGTAGGAGGAAACAATACGGCTGAGTTAATCAAAGACCTTAGCTATTTTCCATTGGAAAAAGCTACTGCGGTATTGAGTGCAGCACCCTATTACAACAAACCTTCGCAGGAAGGTATTTTTCAGCATTATAAAACCGTTGCAGAAGCTTCACCTAAACCTGTTATTCTCTACAATGTTCCGGGAAGAACAGGGCGTAATATGAGTGCCGCTACTACTATTCGTTTAGCGCATGAAGTAGCCAATATTGCCGGTATGAAAGAAGCCAGTGGTGATATGGTACAATGCATGGAAATACTACGTGATGTACCACAAGATTTTTTGGTAGTAAGTGGCGATGATGCGCTGGCCATGGCACAGATTGCTTGTGGCATGGATGGTGTAATTAGTGTTGCTGCCAATGCCTTTCCTAAACAGTTCTCCGATATGGTACGTGCTGCATTGAATAGCGATATGGCAACTGCTAAAAAACTCAATGATCCTTTGCTAAAAGCTTATGACTTGATGTTTGCGGAAAACAATCCATCAGGCGTTAAAGCATTTATGTATGAACAGGGATTGATACAAAATGAAGTGCGACTCCCGGTTGTTCCTTTGAGTAGTAGATTACATGATGCTGTGAAAAAGTATTTGGGTAAATAGGTTATCGATCTTTAAAATAGTAAAAGAAGCCGCCGCAATAAGTTAATGTAGGCGGCTTTTTTATTGATCAGTCTTTTAACACAATTGATTACGGGCCGCTGATTTTTTATGATTGTTATGATATGCGCAGATATAAGATCATGACCCATCATATCCAAAGGATTCCTATGGAAAAAATCTGCGGCCCATCACTATATTACTGATTGATCTACCCTTTTTGCAACTCAAACAAAGTAATCTCAGGTCTTACATTCAATCGCACCTGCCATAAATGACCCAATGCTCTGTTGATATATAAAGTTCTATCATTACTCAACGAAAATTGTCCGGCTGAATACTTTCTGTTTTTCACCGGAAGTATAAATGGAGGAAGAAAGGGTGGCTTTACTTGTCCGCCATGAGTGTGTCCTGATAATATCCAGCTATTATATTGTCCCCATACATCTTCGTCACATACATCAGGATTATGGCATAATACAATCGTCGCTTTTGTTGGGTCGAAATGCTGCATCGCTTTTTGTGGATTGAAATTCAATCCCCAATAATCATCAAAACCAATAAAATGTAAGCCACTGATTGCTGTAGCTTCATTTCGTAAGACATCTACACCGTTATCACTGAGCTTGGAGGCGATTTGATCTGCTACATCTGCCTCTGCCCAATTGATCCCATAATCATGATTGCCTAAAATACCAAGAGTAGCGATTTTGCCTTTTACCATATGTCCGAATACTTCATCCAATACATCGTACAGCACTTTGCCTTTGTGGGTACTTACATAATCGCCGGTATATACAACAAAATCAGGGTTAAACTCTTTGGCTTTATTGAATGATTTAATAATATACCGATGATCAAATCTTTTACCTACATGCATATCACTGATCTGCATGAGGGTTTTACCAACCAGATCATCCGGTAAATTTTTTATGGGCATTTTAACCTTGACAAATTCTAACCAGAAAGGCTCTATTTGCCAAGTATATAAACCTGTTACCAATCCAATTCCGGTTAATCCAAAAAAAGTTCGCTTGATAAATTTACGTCTGTTCAAATGCTGATAATTTGATGCTGATCAACTCTGTGTTAGCAATTTACTTATATATCGTTTAGCATGAACAGATGAAAGAAGATGTCAGATCGTAAGTTATTTTTTTAACGCTTTCTTTAGCGTTTTCTGAAGATGTGAATAGGCTTTTGCCATCAGTTTACTATAAGATGCATCTTCAAAACTTGTAATCATGGCTGTTTCTCTGTGGATGAGATTTAATACCATAATGTCCTCTTCTTTCATGGAAAGATCAATGTGATAGTATTTGAGAATCGCTTTTAACTTGGTAGTATTACGCATTTGATTGTCAATTAACCAACTGCAAGTTAATGGCTTATGGTTGATTGCCTTTTTTTACCGGCACGATCTTATAATCACTCAAATTGAGCCCCTTTACCCCCTTCCCTTTTTTAGAACTAGTATCTGTTACAGTTGGTGCAAGTGGCTTCTTTATTTCTTGGATGGCCGTTGAGACAGGTGACGGTATTGAGGGCTCAGGTTCTTTGGTTACGATGTCTTCAGAAACTGGCTGTTCAATAGGAGTCATTATCGAATCATTAGGTGTTCCCGGATCGTTAACCGGCATATCCGCTTTATCCGTGAATATCACTTCACTATCCCTGTTTTTGGGGGGATTTTTTAACCCATCAGTTGAATCAATGATTTCAAATGGTTGCTGAAAATTGGTTACTGGTGGTTCATTTTGAATCGCATCAGTACGTGTCAGGAAATAAATACCTGCGACAGCTGCGAGAAAAACATACAAAAACTTATTACCTGGGAAGAAAAATCCGGGATGAGATGAAGCCCCGGTATCTGTTGAACCGGATTCATCGGTAGGCATTTCCACATCCAGCTGCTGCTCTATTCGAGCCCAGATCGCATCGATCTTTGCGGGCGCGGACAGTTCCTGCAGTTTGGCTGCTATCAGCTGTTCGTATGTGGTAGGTTGATTCATTTTATTTGATAAGTGTGATCGCTTGTTGTAATTTTTTTCTGGCTTCACTCAAGTGCCATTTGGATGTTCCCTCACTGATCTGTAATTGCGCTGCAATTTCACGGTGATTGTATCCTTCCACTGCATACAATACAAAGACGGCATGTGTGGCAGGTGGCAATTTTTGTATAAGCTCCATTAATTCCTCCACACCCATTTTTTCAAGTGCTCGATTATCGATGGCAGGTTCTTCTACAGTTTCTAATTCTACATTTTCACTGAATCGCTCTCTCGACTTAATATGATCGAGCCCTTCATGCACAACTATTTTTTTGATCCATCCATGCAAAGAACCTTTAGCAGCATCGAATGTGTGGAGATACTTAAAAATTTTCACGAAAGCATGACTCATGATGTCTTCTGCATCTGCCTCATCTCGTGAGTAGCGTAATGCGATATTCATGGCGAATGAATAAAACTCACGATATAAGGCTTCCTGTGCTTTTCTTTGATTGGCAACACAGTCTTTGATCAATAAGCCGATATCGTCTATTGCTGTTACCATTACTGCGTTGTACCTGAATCGCGTTCCAGGAAAACATCCTGTTTTCTTTTTAATAAAATGGCTGAAGCCAGTGAAGAAATAATCATTTTATCGGAAGCCTCTAGATCATTTACAATCCAGATTTGATTATCCATGATATCTATAATACCCACTACCCCATCATCCCATTTCAATTCATAGCCGGTATGAATAGGTCCACCTAAAATTTTCCCTTCTTTACCTGATGAAGTTTCTCTTTTACTTAGGTACAAGGGTTTAATTTCTATACGATCTTTACCATTGGTAGCATAGCCTAGGTCACGTGTTTGTGGACGTTCGAATAATTTTTGTTTATCTTTTTTTGCATCAAATTGATTCACCATCACCAATGACCAAGCTTCACCTTTATTGAAATTGAGTGGAACAATAGTAGCAGAAAAAGCATAATCATAACTATTGGTTCGCGAAATATTATTCAACCAATCGATATTGGATTTGTAAATAATTTGTTTCTCAGAAAATTTTTCTTGAGCAAATACTTCTGTAATCAGTTTTGCATCTTGAATGGTATATTGAAAACGATTCTTTTCATTAAAGCGTGCCTTATCTGAATGAATATCAAATGCACTGAGAATAATGTCTTCCGGCTTGATACTAAATCTGGTGAAACGATTACCAGATGAAAAATCCCATCCTCTTTGTACCGTAGAAGTTACATAGGTACCAAAGCTGAGTTGTTCATTGAACTTCCAGCCATTCAATCCATATACTTTCATTTTTGTTGCTTGAGAGCTGAATTGTTCTGGTACTGCCACTTTTACAGCTGTACAGGAAACCAGCGAAAAAGCACTGACGAGTATGATAATTAGTTTATTCATTTTTTTGAGTTTGCAAAGGTATCTGTGAGAAAATGAACAGGGAACAAGTTCCCTGTTCATGGGTAATTAATAGTGATAAGTGGTTTTAGTAGTGTATAGAATATTGGTAGAGTTATATGCTTTATGATCTTTTAACAATTCAACCGGATACCCGTCTCCATCGTATATATAGCGATAATTCACAGGATCAGATATCGGATAGCTACCAAAATATTCTTTTGATGACCAGTTGACATTGTTTTTAGACTGTCTGGAAAGAAATATATCCGGCCAATTCATATGTGCATAGGGATTAATATTGGTATCGTAGTTATATCTGCCGATTTCACTGTTATGATGATTGGTAGTAGCTACTCCCTGTAACAAGTTTCCTCTATTGAATAACATCGCATACTCCATAGTGATGCTGTTATGAGAGTACTTATAACTAATCATTGTTTCTAATCCGTTTGCAGTAGCCATTCTAGTAACAGTAGCTCTGGTAACCACTCCAGAAATATCTTCTTTTTTCATAGCAATGATTTTTCCCTGTTGATCATAGGTAAAGTCAATTTTTTCAACTACCTGACTGGCAGAATCTAATTTCACAATAGAAGTTACCTGGTGATGGGTATAACTTAACCACTCAGACATAGCAGTATAAATCACACCCTGCTTGTTCTTTTTGTAATACATAACCTTTGCTAATTTACCTTGCTGATCGTAGATATACTCAGTACTACCTTTGGCTACATACTGACCATTGATCAATATATATTCCATTTCTCTTTTCAACTTTCTTGCTGCTTTGCCACCACCAATAAGATACAGCGTATTCTCTTGCACACTGGCTTTATCCAATACCATCTTATTACTCATATTCCACTTTACTAGCTCTAATTCATGGTGAGAAGATTGTCTATGAACTTTAACCTCATTTGCACCCGGTTTCAATGAAATCTGTTGAACACGTGCTTTACCATTATCCCATGAGATGATATTGAGTCTCGCCGGTACACTATCATAGGTAATATCACCAATGCGAATCACCGCTTTTACCTGAATAGTGATCAAACTGTCCTCTACAGCATCATCTCCACCATTACCGGGTTGTTGTGTGGGCTGTTCGGGTACTGGTCTAGTTGGCGTAAACACATCTCTTTTGTTACATGCCACCATGCCCAATACAAGTATGACTACTTTTAAAATTGTAATGATTGTCTTTGTCATTGTTGCTCTTTTTACGATTAAATAATTGCTTTTATAATCATAGTACCTGAGCTGAATGAAAAAGGGTTGGGTAGTTCTTCCTCGTTAACAAAATTTTAACAAAAGGACTGCTATTACAAAAAAGACCCGCTTTTCAGCGGGTCTCAGATTAAGCAATTGGTATGGTTTAAGAGCGATTAACGAATCTTCATTAACTGCACTACTTTTCTGTCTGCACCTTGTATCAACTCAACAAAATAAGTACCCGGTGCATATTGATGACCAATTTGAACCGTACTATTGGGTTGGTTATTTGCCCTGCTATCTACCATTCTTCCGGTTGCATCAGTAACACGCAACTGTATAGTTTGTGAGCGCATACTTTGCAATTTCAATGTGAAGAATGTAGTAGATGGGTTACCGATTACCTGAACTGTAAATGGATCATTCTCTTTCATTGCTTCCCCAGTAGCCAATTGAGTAGAAGTCCACGCATTAGAAACATAAACAGGCTGTGCACCACAGTTATAACTATTCCAAATTACATTAGGAATAGTGCTTTCAATGGTTTGCGCAATGAAGAAACCGGTCATGCTAACATTAGAGTTATTATTACTAACCTTACCCTTTTGTTCACCGGATAAAATAATGGTGCCGTTAGGTGCGTAAACATTCCCTGTGAATTGAATATTTGATCCTTTCACTTCAAATCTTTCAATATCCGTATTCAAATCACCCAAATAAAAACTTACTTTATGTTGATCAGGATTGATATGGGTATTTCCTGCAATCTGAATATAATTGCCGATACGTACACTCGTTCCACTAGCAAAACGAAGAGTCGTAGGAACAGTCTGCGTTCCCTGCTGTACGTTGAGATCAGCAATATCCAATACGGTTTGTGTAAATCTTACCCTTGCTCCTTCTTCTATATTAATTTGACCAAAAGTATTGCCATTCAACACTACATCTGCACCTTTTCGAACGGTTAGATTATTATAATTGGCAGATAAGCTTACAACCGTATTTCTATTGACTGTATAGTTAGAAAGACTACGAGTGGATACTGTATTATTTTGCATAGCTGGTAATGTCACCAATGCTGGTCCATTAATAACCGAAGCCAGTTGAATACCCGAACCATTGCGAACAATGGTAGGAGCTTTTACAAATGATCCGGAAGAAGCTACACTACTATTCGCTTCAAAACTAGCGATTCCTTTCGCACCCGATACCCCTACACTACCACTGGCAACTCTATTCCCAATGCCGAGTGAAATTTTATTGGAAGCCAGTAAAGTATAATTTCCTGCAACGGTTTGTTTTTGATATGAATATGTAATGGGAGTAGATACACAACCATTCTCATCCGTAATTTGAAGTTGATAAACACCATCCGGATTCGTAAGCCCTAAGTTGAGCACTGCTTGTGTACCAACAGTATTGCCAGCCAAACTCCAATGATAAGAAGACCCTGAAGATCCATTTGCGGTTAATGAAAGTTGATTACAGAATGCATCCGGACTGCTTACCGTATAAGTAGCAGTAGCAGCGGGTTGGATAGTAACATCGTAAGCATAAGATCTGCTGTTACCATGAATATCCGTAGCCGTGTAAGTAATGGTAGAAACGCCAATATTAAATGCTCCACTGGCATCCATTCCAGTACCGGTTCTATTGGTAGCACCGGAAACAATATAATTTACACTACTGATTCCACAATTATCGGATATACTCAATGTAGGTAAAGCATATGAACCTGTTGCATTGGCACAACTTACAACCGGTGTAACCGGATGAATCGTTGGATTTTGATTATCAATCACTGTTACAAATTGCCAAGCGGTATCGGTGTTGCCATGAATATCAGTAACTGTCCATACCACTTTTGTGGTGCCTACTTCAAAGAGATTACTGCTGTGTACATCATTGGTGATAGATGCAATGGCAGTATTACAAAAAGCCAATGGTGAAGGAACTTGAAGCTCTACCACTGCACCACAGGTATTGATATCTGATACTACACTATAACCAAAGAGTTTTGGTAAATTGGCAAGCGCTGTAGGACCGGTAACAATATTGAAGGATGTTCCTAAAAGTTGATTAGCAATTGCAGCTTGAGCTTCATCACGGTAAATAAAATAAGTACCTGAATTACCTGGTATATAATCAGAAGTAAATGCAGCCCCTCCATCTGGAAAAGAATTCGCTTGTAATACATCAGTGATAGAAGAAGGGTTGGCACCAGTCAATGGATCTTGGTCAAAGAAAAAAATATGTGTTGCTCCCTGACCCAGGTTACGATTATAAAACGTGTTACAACTGATGCTGGTAGCATTACCGCGTGTGCGAAGATTAGACCCTCCGGTAGTAACACCGTCAAAAATATTGCCGGAGATAGTAGCACCTATTACATCAATGGTAACTTGTGTATTGCCTTGTATACACCCGGAAGCACTATTATAACCACCTGTTGTTCCAATGATTGTATTATTCGTGAATACTACATTTTTGGTTGCTGTGGTAGTTTGTCCACCTCCTAACACTACAAGTTGACGTGGAACATTATTGTTAGGTGCAAATTGAGTTGCCAGCGTGAAATCACATCCTCCCGGTTCCGCTCCTACGAATGTTTTGCCGGAGAAGATATTATCATTGATAATAAGGTTGTCAATTGGAGCATTGTACTTTGAACCCAGTCCGTGCTCTCCGTTTGCAACAATTGTATTGCCTTCGATATAAATATTATTATGTGACCCGTCTAGGAAAATCGCACCCGTTTCAACAGCACCATTTCCATCAAATCCGGTAATGGTGAAGCCTCTTCCGGATTCACCAATGGTCACATTATGAATACCACTGGCGATAGCAACTGTACCCACACCGGCGGCCGAGGAAGGATTGATGAATGTAACGGTAGCTCCTTCTGTAGATATTAGTCTAATACCTTGTTTATTGATATTGACTTTCTCAGTATAAGTGCCGGGTGTAACATGAATCACATCGCCTGCGGCAGCGGCTGTTAATGCACCATTGATGGTAGCTTTGGCAGAGGCTAGTGATAGTCCATCATTCGTATTGTTACCATTGATGGCAACATAGTAATGATTTTGAGCTGAAACAAAGGAAGTCAATAGCAATAATGCTAAAAGACTGGGTAGTCTGCGTAAAAAAATTCTCATAAGTTGTCAATTTGGGGTTAGTGAGTGCAATGCACTATCAATCAATTGCATATTATTCTTTTATTCAATGGGGAAAAAACGGTTTTTTATGTGGAAAACCTCGGGGTTTTAACGGAGAAACAAATCATTAAACGATTGAGTATCGTATGATTAAAGCAGTAAAGAAGGATAACAGATTCTATGACCAGGGGGTGAAATATCTACAAATTTAGTAGGACTTATTTTTCAATTAATAAAAAAACAATCTTTAAATCACTGATTACATTATTATATATAAATTATATAAAATAATATACATTCGTTTTTTTGACGGCATTAAAGTTTTATTAACATTTACACCTACATATGCAGCATTTGAGACTGGAAATGGTCTATATGTAAATGCTGTTCTCTTCGATTTTTTGCCAAAATGATTAGAAAATTGATTGATGATCTAGGTATGAACGATAACCATACAAAGTGTATAATGCCGAAATGATTTTGATTCGATTGATCACTGACTGGCTACGAAACAATTACAAATCAGAAGAGACCATCTATGAAAGCAATAACTGAACCTAAAATATCCAAGATTTTTTTTCATCTAAACCAAAATGTAACCGCTACATTCTTCATGAACACGCCCTAAAATTTTAAAACTAGAACAAATGAGAAAATTCCTATCACTCTTGGGAGTTCTGATGCTATTTATAGCAACAGCTTCCGCTCAAAACAAAACTGTTACCGGTAAGGTAACTGAAGCCAATGGTACCCCTTTATCAGGAGCCACCATCAAGGCAAATGGAAGAGCTGTTGGTGCTACTAATGCATCAGGCGACTTTACCATCAGCGTACCAAACGCTACTACATCTATTGTCGTTTCATCGATTGGATTTAATGACCGCACTGTTACCTTAACGGGTAGTGCATTAACCATTGCATTAACTGCTGCAGATGCCAATAGTGTATCTGAAGTAGTAGTAACCGGTTATACCAGTATTCAACGTAAGAAATTCTCTGGTGCAATTGCTACTGCTCCTCCTGAGGAAATCAGAAAGCAGCCTTTCGGCTCTTTCGATCAGGCTTTACAAGGACAGGCTGCTGGGGTATCAGTTGTTGCTAACTCTGGTCAGCCAGGTGCATTTGCACAAGTTCGTATCCGTGGTAATGGTTCTATCAGTGGTGGTAACGTTCCTTTGTATATCATGGACGGTATCGAAATCTCTGCTGCTGACTTTTCCAGCATCAACCAGGGTGATTTCGAACGCGTAGAGTTATTGAAAGATGCGGTTGCTACAGCCATGTATGGTTCTCGTGGTGCGAATGGTGTAATCGTAATTACTACTCGTCGCGGTCGCGCAGGTACCCTGCAACTGAACTATGATGCTCAGGTTGGTTGGAGTACTTTACCGGAAGACAGACTGGTGATGATGAACAGTGATCAGAAAATCACTTATGAATTACAGCGTGGTAACCCTTATGGTTGGACTCCTGCTGAAGCTGATAGCTTACGTAAAGTAAACTTTAGCTGGAAAGATGCATTGTTCCAAACAGGTATGACTCATCAGCATCAAATCAGTGCTAGTGGTGGTAATGCAAATAGCAAATTCTTTGCATCACTTTCTTATATGGATCAAGAAGGTATCGTTAGAACCACTGGTTTGAAGCGTTACACTGCTCGTATCAACGTAGACAACACCGTTAAGAACTGGCGTTTTGGTGTAAACCTACAAGCTGGTTTCTCTAAACTGAAGCAAACAGGAGAAGGGAATACTTTCTTGAACTCTCCGTTGAATGCTGTTCGTTGGTCTAACCCTTACGAGCGTGATAGAGATCCTAGAACGGGTGAATTCCAGCAGTTTGGTGGTCCTGGCTACCTGATCTCTGGTCAACCAAACGGTGCTATGGAATTATTCTTGGATTATAATAATGCAATTCAGTTAAAAACTGTTGCTACTTCTTATTTAGAATTCCATTTCCCATTCCTGAAAGGCTTATCAGCCAGAACCAACTGGGGTATTGATTATACCAACAATGAAACTACTTCCTTCAATGATCCACGCACCGCAGGTGCTCAGGCCCGTCAAGGTGCTTTGAGCAGAAACACTTCTTGGAATTTCCGTTATACCGGAACTACTTCATTGAACTATAAGCAAAACTTTGGTAAGCATGAAGTAGAAGGTGGCTTGTTCACAGAGGTTGTTAAAAACGATTCTAGAAACTTTGGCTTTACCGGTTATGGATTTACCAATGGTTTCAATAACGAAGCAGGTTTAACACAAGGTAGTACTGCAAATGCCAACTTCATTCCGGCCATTGGTGGTGGTGGTACCAGAAACGGTATCCTCTCTTACTTTGGTATTTTCAACTATGGTTATGATAGTAAATATTATGTAACCTTCGTAGGCCGTCGTGATGGTTCCTCTCGTTTTGGTGTGAACAATCGCTTCGCCAACTTTGGATCAGTAGGTGTTACATGGGTAGCTTCTTCTGAGAAATTCATGGAGAATAGCAAATTCTTTGATGACCTCCGTATTCGTGCAAGTATCGGTACTACGGGTAATAACCTAACTCAAGCAGGTGACTTCCCGATTCCTATCCTAGGTCGTTCAACTTATGCAGGTATTAGTGGCTGGTCTCCAGGATCTCCGGGTAACTTAGATTACCGTTGGGAAACTAACCGTACTATCAACTTTGGTATCGACTTCGCTATTCTGAAAAGAAGATTAAGCGGTACAATTGAATTATATGATAGAAAAACTATGGATCTATTCTATGCATTGCCTATTGATCCTTCTATCAGTGGTTTTGGTAGCATTCCAAGTAACTTTGGTAGCCTCCGTAACCGCGGTATAGAGTTTTCACTAAGAGGTGATGTAATCAAAACAAAAGATTTCAACTGGAGCATCTCTGCAAACATTACATATAACCAAAACAGAATTCTGGACCTGCCACAAGACTCTGTAATCAGTGGTCTTACTATCCTGAAAGAAGGAAAACCATTGAATACTTTGTTCCTGGTTCCTTTTGCCGGTGTAAACCCTGCTAATGGTAATGCACAATATCAGAAAAGAGATAAATCTATTACCATGGTTTATACTCCTGCAGATAAAGTATATCAGGGAACATCTGATGCTCCATGGTTCGGTGGTATCACTTCTTCTTGGTCTTACAAAGGTTTCGACCTGAGTGCTCAGTTGAACTTCTTCTTGAACCGCGTTCAATACAATAATGATAAAAACAACGTAACCAACCCTACTTATTTCTTTGATAATATGTGGGTTGAGTTGTTAAAAGAGTGGAGAAATCCTGGTGATATTACCAATATCCCAAGACCATCTTCAGGAACCTTGGGTGGTACTGCTCCAGCAAATCCATACCAGTCTCAAACTACTTTCTTCTTAGAAGATGCAAGTTTTTGGAGATTGCGTAACGTGACTTTGGGATATACTTTCCCTGCAAGCATGCTGGCTAAAACCGGTATCCGCTCTGCGAGAGTATTTATACAAGGTCAGAACTGGTGGACTGGTACGAAGTACCAAAGCTTCGATCCTGAAGCAACAGGTAGTTCTCTGGTGGGTGCACAATACCCAGCACTGGTACAAACAACCATTGGTCTAAACGTTGGATTCTAATCACCCTTAAAATGCAAATCATGTATAGTAAAATCATAAAAAATACAATCGTCGCCTTTGCAGCATTTACATTGGTGCAAGGGTGTTCAAAAAAGGAAGTCATTGAACTGACTCCCGAATTCTCTCTAGATGCCTTAAATAATCCTTCCAGCATGAGACAAGTAGAGGAAGTATTATTAGGTGCTTATGGAAGCTTAAGAGCTGCTGATTATTATGGATCTGGTAGTGGTACAGGTGCCGGCTGGGCATTGATGCCTGATGTATTGAGTGATAACTTGTACGAAGTAACAACTGAAACCTTGGCTAACTCAAGAGCAATGGCAGACTGGATTTACAATTCTAATACCGGTCAAATTGCAGGTTTATATTCTGCACCTTATAGTACTATTGCGCATGCGAATATCATCCTGAGAGATATTGATAAATTTACCAATGCTACTAATCAGGGACAAGCTAACAGAATCAAAGGACAGGCTTTTGCACTTCGTGCATTGGCTCATTTTGATCTGTTCCGCTATTTCGCTACCAACTATGACAGAAACAGCACTACCCTTTTGGCCATGCCATATACTAAGGAGTTCACTGTTTCTACTTCATTGAAACCATCTCGTAGCAATAACAAAGATTACTACGATAATATTTTCGCTGATCTTACACAAGCTATTACTTTGTTGGGTAATGTTGACCAACAGCCCAATCCTGCTACTGGTTTAGTAAGACCCTATATTGATCGTAACGCCGCATACGCATTACAGGCACGTGTGAACTTGTATGCGGGTAACTGGGCTGATGCTGCTACTGCTGCTACCAATGCACTGAATGGTCGCCCATTGGCTACTACACAGTCTGCATTTACTGGTATGTATAAGCAGACCGACAGAGGTGAATTGATTTGGAATGTTCAGTTTGAAGCTGGTCAATCAAGTCCTTCATTCTTAGTATTCTTTGCTACATCCAACCGTAGTTATTTTAGACCAGCACCAGAAATCGCTACAGCTGCAGGCACTAGTGGCTTGATTCAAAGTAATGACTTACGTTACCAGGCTTATTTCACAAATGTTCCTGCCGCAGGTACTACCACTCCTAATTTGGCTGTAACCAAGTACAGAGGAAAAAACACTTTGGTGGATGGTAATGCAAACTTCCCTGTATTCCGTAGCGGGGAAATGGTTCTTATTCGCGCTGAAGCCAATGCCCGTTTAGGCGGTGCTAATGAAGTTACAGCATTGGCTGATCTGAATAACCTCCGTGCTGCACGTATCAGTGGGTATACGCCTGAAGTATTAACAGGCACGGCATTGATCAACGCAATTGCTGATGAAAGAAGAAGAGAAATGTTTGGCGAAGGTCATCGTTTCTTTGACTTGAAGCGTACTACCCGTCAGATCACACGTGGTTCTGTTTGCGGTACTTCTATTTCAGCTGCTGGTCAGTGTACACTGGCTCCAACAGCAAGAGAGTGGGCAATGCCTATTCCTGAAACAGTTCGTAACGCAAATCCGAACATTGCTCAGAATCCTGGTTATTAATTTTAATACCCTGATCATAAAAGAAACCCCTTTCAAAATGAAAGGGGTTTCTTTTTATAATACATCCTTAAAATAATCATCTTATTTTTTCCCAAAGCCTAAATGATTTACCCGACAAATATTGCCAAGTACCTACTATCATCGCCAGATTCGCCCACACAAAATAAAATGGTAAATAAAAGAAACGTGGAATGAATTTTAATTTGATCAATATCCCTCCCAGCAAAGCCCATACATAAAATACTAAACACAAAAACAGCGATTTCAATAACGGAATCTCCATACCATCCGTATCTATTAATGCAAGAATAAATGGCATGAACACCACTAAATAGGGAACTACGATCCAACGTAATAACTTTCGATTCATGAATTGTAATATAGGAATCGGTCTTTTGACAAAAAGTATCCACCAATGAATCATCTTTAGTATTTGTATACTACCGGCAGCAATGCGAATCTTTCTCTTCCATTCCTTAGATATAGAAAAGGAATAAGCCTCCACCCCATAGGCTTTTTCTTCATAAGCAATACGATATCCTTGATCGATTACTTGCAAACTCATGTAGAGATCATCGCAAATAATACCTTCCGGCATTGGCTTTACCAATTCCGTTCTAAGCGCAAACAATTCACCTACTGCTCCGGTAACAGAGTGAATGGATGCATCTGATTTTCGAATGATGGATTCATATTTCCAATACAATCCTTCCACTGCTACTGCACCCTTCTCTTTACCATCTGATACTTTTTTCTCACCCGCCACAGCTCCCACCAAAGGATCCTTAAAATGAATGACGAGAGGATGCAACGCATCTCTATTCAACAATATATTAGCATCCGTAAATATTACAATACCCGGTAGTACAGCAGGAAGCACGCGATTGATGGCAGCGGCTTTTCCATGACGGTCGGGTTGATGCAATAATTGTACTTCCGGGTAATGAGCTACCAACTTTTCGGAACCATCTGTTGATCCATCAGCAACCACCCATATACATTTCTTTTCTTTTGGATATTCCAGTGATAAGGTGTTTTTGATCTTTGCTTCCAGATAATTCAACTCATTATAAGCCGCAATAATGATGGTTACCGTCGGTAAATCCTGTGAATCATCGATTTTTTTTACCGCCCGTTTATGAAATGGTTTTACCACTTGTGCAAACAGAAAAATCAATAAGGGATAGCCTATATAAGTATAAGCGATAATCCCAAATGATATGTAAAAAACAGTTGCCATCGTTATGCTAATGGTGGTAGAAATATATAATCTATAACATCTTCACCTTGATAAGAAACCAGTTGCCCTTGTATATTGACATACA
This sequence comes from Sediminibacterium sp. Gen4, assembly GCA_013391385.1. Taxonomy (GTDB): domain Bacteria; phylum Bacteroidota; class Bacteroidia; order Chitinophagales; family Chitinophagaceae; genus Sediminibacterium. The sequence continues at coordinate 92,698 of JACBFI010000002.1, forward strand.
TCACACGATACCCCAATAATGTTAGTAAATGCAAACATTGTTGCTTTTTAAGGTCATTCCACAATTCAGCCATAATAATCGGTTGATACTTTTGAATGGTTTGTAATCCGCCTTGAAGCACTTCCCATTCATGATTTTCAACATCAATTTTTATACCTATTACAACTTCTTTGGGATATTGTTCCATCAACTGATCTAGTGTTATTGCATGTACTTGATGCAACTCCCCTGCACTATCTTTTTGCATTTCCAATGAGGCCAGTCCATGTTGCAGCATCCCCTCTTCCATTGGAACTTTCATTTCCACCCATCCATCTTTATCACTGATTGCCTTTTCAACAATTTCAATATTGATGAGTTGTTTATACTTCAAAAACCGATTGATGACAGTTACATGTAATGGTATAGGCTCTATAGCTACAATTTTCCAAGAACTGTTTTTTTGAGCCAAATAAGCAGACATGACTCCCAAATTTGCTCCAATATCCAAAACAAGTCCACGATCCGGTAGCAGATGAGAGAATGCTCGAAAAGTACTTTCATAATGCTTACCCCGCATCCTTGTTAAATTGATATGAGCCATGAATAAAAGCCAGTTTTCCCTTCCCAATATTAGCTGGCCGGCCCTGAACAATACCCTCTTTATATGCCTATTTGTAAGCATCAACAATATTAAGTAAGATTTTAGGAGTTTAACCCGCCAATACCGGTCTATTTGAAGAATATCCACATAAAGCAGCGACTACTACTTCGGGGGCAGTCTTTATTTATCTTTACTCACTAAACTTAACTTTTGCTATGCTTAAAGTAGGCGTATTTGGTGTTGGTCATCTGGGCAAATTTCACCTGAATAACTGGAAAGAAATCAAAGATGTAAAACTCGTTGGTTTCTTTGATCCGAACAATGACAATGCAAAAATTGCTGTAGAAGAATATGGACTGAAAAGATTTTCCGATGAAGAAAAACTCATTGATGCCTGTGATGCCATAGATGTAGTAACGCCTACCGACCACCATTTTGCAATTTGTATGATGGCCATCAGAAAAGGCAAACATGTCTTTGTTGAGAAACCTTTGGCACATACTATTCAAGAAGGTCGGGATCTTGTGAATATGGTTCATGAAGCCAATGTGAAATTACAAGTTGGACATGTAGAAAGATTTAATCCTGCTTATCTCGCTATTCAACAGCATCCATTGAATCCGATGTTCATAGAAGTACATCGTTTGGCTCAATTTAATCCGCGAGGTACGGAAGTGAGTGTGATATTGGATTTAATGATCCACGATATTGATATCATCCTCAGTCTAGTAAAAAGTGATGTCAAACAAATTTCGGCCAGTGGCGTTGCTGTAATGACTGAAACTCCTGATATCGCGAATGTGCGTATAGAGTTTCATAATGGTTGTGTGGCGAATCTTACCAGTAGCCGAATCAGTATGAAGAAAATGCGTAAAATGCGTTTATTTCAGAAAGATGCGTACATAGGTATCGACTTCCTCGAAAAGAAAACAGAAATCATAAAACTGAAGCAGCCTGATGATCAACATGTATTTTCTTTTGATATCGATACACAACAGGGTAAGAAAACCATTGCTATAGCTAGTCCAAACGTACCGCAAGCCAATGCCATCAAACTGGAATTGGAGTCCTTTACAGATGCGATATTGAACAATAAACCTACTGTTGTTAGCGAAATTGATGGCTTCCTTGCTATGGAAGTAGCCCATCAAATACTGGATAAAATTAATAATACCAGTATTCTGGTTTAGAACATGTATAGCCGCAATAACAAAATAGCCTGGTGGTATATTCTCTCCGACTACTTGTTTGCAGCTTTGAGTACCTATATTTTTAGTATTGCTGTTTCAAATGATATCTTAATCGCTTCTTTTGAAATAGAAAACCACTGGTCGTATACAACAATTATCATCCCATTTTTCTGGCTATTGTTTTTTGCATTTGTAGGGAGCTATCAGCAATCATTGTACGAAAAATCTAGACTGAATGAAATGACGGCAACATTCATTCATGTACTATTGGGGGCTCTTATAATATGTATCATCACTTCTGTAGATACATCGGATTTCTTTACCTATTTCCTATCCTACTTTGCTATTAGCTTTTTATTATTTTTCACCGGTAGACTTTTCATTCTTCATATTGTTAAAAGCGCAATTCTAAAAGGCAAAATCATTTTCAACACGCTCATCATTGGTAACAACCAATACGCAGTTCAAGCCTATCGAGAGATTCAAAGAAATTATAGGTACTTAGGTATTCACGTTAGTGGTTATATTACCACGGGTACTGATAAAGGGAATGGACTTAGTAAATGGTTACCGAATCTAGGTACGACTGCAAATCTTCAAGCCTTAATTAGAGAAAAACAGATCGACAAAGTGATTCTTGCGCTGGATAAAAATGAACAGACTGCTATTGACGATATCCTCTATCGATTATCAGATAGTGAAACTGATGTCAAACTAGTAGCAGATACTTTAGATATTCTTTCCGGATCCGTTAAAACCAATAATGTTTTTACCGCTTCATTGATTGATATTCGAACAAACCCATTAAGCCCCTGGCAGCAAAATGTAAAACGATTAACAGACATTCTGATTTCGCTAACAGTCTTGATCTTTTTATCACCTCTGTATATATTCATTGCTATACGAACAGCATTATCTTCTGAAGGCACTGTCTTTTATGCACAGCCGAGAATTGGATATAAAGGAAAACCATTTCTGATTTATAAATTCCGAAGCATGGTAGCGGATGCTGAAAAACAAGGTCCGATGTTATCCAGTGATGATGATCCTCGTATTACAAAATGGGGAAAGTTTATGCGGAAATGGAGACTCGATGAATTACCACAGTTCTGGAATATTCTGAAAGGTGATATGAGTTTGATTGGACCCAGACCTGAGCGTAAAGTCTACATTGATCAGATCAATATAAAAACTCCTTACTATCGCTATTTGTTACAAATGAAGCCCGGACTCACTTCCTGGGGAATGGTACAGTTTGGTTATGCTTCGTCTGTTGAAGAAATGATTGAAAGAATGAAGTATGATCTGATTTATATTGAGAATGCTTCCCTCTTGCTTGATTTTAAAATCATGATACATACTTTGAGGATTATTCTTTCTGGGAAAGGAAAATAGATTGCCACTGTCCGAAGGACTCCTATGGACAGTGGCAATAATATTATTATAAAACCCCCTTCGTAGAAGGTAAATGATTTGAAAACGGATCCCGCTTCACAGCCATACGAATGGCTTTAGCGAATGCTTTGAAAATAGCTTCGATCTTATGATGCTCATTATCACCTGAGCAAGAAATGTTCAGATTACATTTAGCTGCATCACTAAAAGATTTGAAGAAGTGAAAAAACATTTCAGTTGGCATTTCTCCTACTTTTTCTCTTTTGAACTCAGCATCCCAAACAATCCAGTTTCTTCCTCCAAAATCAATCAACACTTTAGCTTCTGCCTCATCCATGGGCATCGCAAATCCATAACGCTCCATACCCCGTTTATCGATCAGCGCTTTTGCAAAAGCTTCGCCTAAAGCAATACCGGTATCTTCAATGGTATGATGTTCATCAATATGCAGGTCTCCACTAGTATGAATAGTCAGATCAATCTTTCCATGTCTGGCAATCTGATCCAACATGTGATCAAAAAAACCAAGACCGGTATGGATTTCAGCACGTCCTGATCCATCCAGATTCAATGCTACACTAATTTTTGTTTCATTCGTATTGCGTTCATGATGCACAACACGCATTCCCAATTTCAGAAAAGTATAAATCTCCTGCCAGCTATCCGTTTCCAATGCAATCACAGGTCTTAATGCTTGCTCTTGCTCGGGTGTTAATTCATGCAAGGGTGATTTCAGATAAATGGCTTTACAGCCTAGATTTTTAGCCAGCTGAATATCGCTCCAACGATCTCCAATCACAAAAGATCTGGTTAAGTCAAATTGATCTGTATTGAAAAAATGTTGTAGTAAAGCAGTACCCGGTTTACGTGTGGGTTGATTGTCAGCGGCGAAAGTTCTATCAATGATCATCTCATCAAAAACAAACCCTTCTCCTTCCAATGTCCGTAACATGAGGTTATGATATGGGAAAAAAGTTGCTTCAGGATAACTATCCGTACCCAATCCGTCCTGATTGGTCACCATCACTTTGTAATAGTCAAATGATGCAGCAATCTGCGACAACGCACTGATACTTCCCTTTACAAAAGAAGTTTTATCAATACTGTCGATTTGAAAATCAATCGGTGGTTCTTGCAGTACCACACCATCTCGATCTATAAATAATACCGGTCTCATTGTTTATTTAATTTTTGTTCTGGCCGCTTTTACTTCTGCTGCCGTTACAAGAGAAGCTTTATTACTCCAACTATTCCTGATATAATTTAATACATCAGCAATTTGTGTATCAGTCAAATCAGGATTGGCAGACATATTATTATCATAATATTCTCCATCAATTTCAACTCTCTCAGTCATCCCTTTAATGATGATACGAACCAATTTTAATTTATCATTTCCTTTTACGGTGGATGCTCCATCCAATGGCGGATTGAGTCGCGGAACCCCACTTCCATCCACTTGATGACAAGCCATACAGCGTTGTAGATAAATGGTTTTACCCCGATCTATAGAGGCTTTGATCGCAGGCTGAACTGTATTTGTAGCCGACCTACTCACAAATGCTGAACTCAATACGAGAACCAAACTCAAGAAATACACATATTTCATACCATTGATTATTTGGCGTTATATACAATTCTGTAAACGGTTCCTTTAACATCATCCGATACATACAGCGATCCATCCGAATCTTCTGTTAATCCACAAGGCCTATGTTTGGCATCACGTGGATTTTTAACCACTTCCGTACCCGAAAATCCATTAGCAAATACTTCCCATTGTCCGGAAGGTTTGCCATTCTCAAAAGGAATGAACACTACATAATATCCTTCCTGTGGTAAAGGTGAACGGTTCCATGATCCATGAAATGCAATAAAAGCACCATTTTTGTATTTAGCAGGAAATTGATTTCCGGTATAGAACAATAGCGCATTCGGAGCCATATGAGCAGGAAATGCTGCGATTGGGTCAATGGCTTTTTCTCCTCCCGCTTTCTTTCCATCACCACCATACTCAGGCGACAGCACTTTCTTTTTCTGGAAATGATCATAATAAACATAGGGCCATCCTGCATCATCGCCTTTATTAATCTCATACATGGTTTCAGAAGGAAGTTCTGCACTTACAGTGGTATCAAACATGTCGGGGTACAAAGTGTACAACATATCTCTTCCGTGCATGGTCACATACAGCTTGTTTTGTTGTTGATTCCAATCAAGTCCTACAACATTTCTCAATCCCGTTGCATACCGAACACCATTGTGGTATCCTTGATCTGTTTGATCAACTTTAAACTGCCAAATACCTCCAGCTGAATCCAGAATGGGACAAGGATACATTCCTTTTGAACCTTTGGTGCGATCTACTTCTTGGCAAGAATTAGAAGGCGCTCCGATATTCACATAAATATTACCGGCATTATCCAAAGCAATCGACTTTGATGCATGCTGGCGTTTATCCCATAACCCTTTTACAATTCTTTGAGGGTTATCAGGATTAGTAACTTTCCCATTTTCATCCAATTGATAACGAAAAACATCTTCATTCGAAGAAGCATATAAATAATTATCTTTTATGGCGATACCTGTTCCGATATAATTACCAAAACTTGTTTCCACTTCCATCTTACCATCCTTATTTGCATCCGTGAGATAAACAATTCCTTTACCGCCTACCAAGCGCTCTAACTTTACATAAAGCCCACCTTGTTTAGTCGCAACAATATGTCTGGCTCTACCCAAATTATCTGCAGCGATCAAAGCTCCAAATCCTGAAGGCAATGTAAGTCCTGCATTATCTGCATCGGCTACTACCTGATTGTTAAGACTAAATTTTGTAGAATCATTCGCATTTATTACGAATGATATAGAAGCCAGTAAAAAAACGAGAACTATTTTTTTCATGTAATGCTGAATTTGAGATGAAAGTACAAATGAAAACATAGAATTAATTAGTTTGTTTGTAAAACATACCATTCCTGCATGGCATCTACCAATTGGGTATTTTCCTGTTCTGTACCTACGGTGATCCGTAAACAATTGTCGCATAATTGCACATTGCTTCTATCACGCAATACAATACCCTTGGTCAATAGAAACTCGTACACTTTTCTTGCCTCTGCAATTTTTACCAATATAAAATTCGCATCAGAAGGATATACGGTTTCAACGGTCGGCATAGAGATAAAAACTTCTGCCAATGCCTCACGCATATCTACCAATAACTTAATCATATCATTCACCTGCCCTACTTCCTCTAATGCTTTTAATACAAGTTCCTGTGTGGCTTGGTTAATATTGTATGGAGGCTTTACCTTGTTCATGACTTCAATAATGGCTTGCGAGGCAAAAGCCATTCCCAGTCTCAAACCCGCTAATCCCCATGCCTTACTAAGCGTTTGTAAAACAACCAGATTCTGGTATTCCTTTAATTCCTGTACAAACGATTTTTGTCGAGCGAAGTTGATATATGCTTCATCAATTACCACAATACCATTGAAGTTATTCAACACCATTTCAATATCGGTACGATTCAAAGAATTACCGGTTGGATTATTGGGTGAACAGAGCCAAATGATTTTAGTATTTGCATCGATCAAATTTTCCAGATGAACCAGATCCAATTGGAAATCCGGCAGCAATGGTGCCTTACGAATGTCAATATCATTGATATGGGCACTTACTTCATACATACCGTATGTAGGCGGACAAATAATCACATTATCTTTTCCGGGCTCACAAAAGCATCGAAATAAAATATCGATACATTCATCGCTACCATTCCCTAGAAAAATATGTTCAGGCAGTATTCCTTTGACCGCACTCAGCTTTTGTTTGATGAGTTGCTGATGCGGATCCGGATATCGGTTATACCATTTCAGCAATGGCGATCCCAAACTATTTTCATTGGCGTCTAAAAATACTTTTGCTTCACCACTAAATTCATCACGTGCTGATGAATAAGGCGTTAACTTTTTAATATTTGCTCTGGTGAGTTGATCCAGGTTAAACATATTAATGAATTGTAAATAATCTGAAATTTATAAACGTATTGTCACTGCTTTTTTGTGTGCATCCAATCCTTCCGCAGCAGCCATAGCTGTTACAGTAGGTGCAATGGCTGTTAATCCCTCTTTGGTGAGTCGCTGGTACGTGATCTTTTTCACAAAAGAGTCTAAACTCACACCACTATATGCTCTGGCGAATCCATTGGTGGGTAAGGTATGATTGGTACCGCTGGCATAATCTCCAACACTTTCAGGGGAATAATTACCTAAGAACACAGAACCTGCATTGGTAATTTTTTCAGCGATCCATTCATCTTGCTCGCAAGCTATAATCAAGTGCTCAGCAGCATATTCATTGACCAAATCAATTGCGTCATCCATATTCTTGACAAAAATAGCTTTACTATTTTCCAGCGCTTTGACTGCCATCTCTTTTCGAGGTAATTGTTCTAACTGTACTGATAGCTCTTTGATGACTGCATCAATCAACTGGTTATCGATTGACACCAATAGTACCTGACTATCTGCACCATGTTCAGCCTGACTCAACAAATCTGCCGCAACAAATGAGGGATTCGCACTGGCATCTGCCAGTACACAAACTTCACTAGGTCCGGCAGGCATATCAATGGCCGTTCCTTCATGTTGCACCAGTTGTTTGGCACAGGTTACATATTGATTCCCCGGACCAAATATTTTATACACGCGCGGAACGGTTTCCGTACCATAAGCCATAGCGGCTATAGCCTGAACACCACCCATTTTAAAAATTTTATGAACCCCTGTTAAACTAGCTGCGTACAAAATAGCTGGGTTTAGTTTGCCTTCCTTATCGGGTGGCGAACAAAGAATCACTTCTTTACATCCCGCAATTTGGGCAGGAATAGCGAGCATCAATATGGTAGAAAACAATGGTGCTGTGCCACCCGGAATATATAATCCTACTTTATCTATTCCCACCGACTTTCTCCAGCAGCGAACACCTTTCATGGTTTCCACTACCTCAATAGCCGTTTTTTGTTTTTCATGAAAAACACGAATATTATTGGCTGCTTGTTTAATTGCTCGTTTCAGATCATCGGGTACTTGTTGTATGGCTGATTCAATTTCTTCATCCGTTACTACAAGTGATGATAATTGAACCCCATCAAATTGACGGGTGAATTGTAGTACTGCTTTATCACCATCCTGTTTTACGACATCCAATACTCCTTTGACTTGCTGCTCCAATGTTACAGTGTCAATAACAGGTCGTTGAAGGATATGACTCCAGGTATTTCTTTCAGGCAATTCAATTTTTTTCATACTTCTCTTTTATCTATACAATCATTTTTTCAATCGGCACTACTAATATTCCCTGTGCACCTGCTGCTTTTAATTGTTCAATGATATCCCAGAACTCATTTTCATTGAGTACACTATGAACACTACTCCATCCCGGATCAGCCAATGGTAATACGGTTGGACTTTTCATACCGGGTAGTAAAGCGATGATTTCAGCAAGTTTATCATTCGGCGCATTCAGCAAAATGTATTTATTGTTTTTTGCTTTTTTTACGGACTGAATACGGAATAACAAACGATTCAACAATTGTGTTTTCGCATCCTCTAGTTGATTATTTCGGATCAATACTGCTTGCGATTGTAAAATGGTTTCAGCCTCTTTCAGTCCGTTCATAAAAAGTGTAGATCCGCTGCTGACCAGATCACAAATAGCATCTGCTAATCCGATACCAGGTGCAATCTCAACACTACCACTGATTTCGTGTATTTCAGCAGTAATATTTTTCTCCTTCAGAAAGTTCTCTACAATCACCGGATAACTGGTTGCAATCTTTTTACCATTCAGAAAAGAAGCATCCATATATTCTTCTCCTCTTCGCACAGCCATGCTCAAACGGCATTTACCAAAGCCCAGTTTCTCAACAACGGTTACTTTTTTTCTTTTTTCATATACCACATTCTCACCAACAAATCCAATATCAGCCACAGCATCTTCTACATATTGCGGGATATCGTCATCTCTTAAAAAATATACTTCAATAGGGAAGTTGGTAGCTTCCGCTTTGAGTTTGTTTACCCCATTGCTGATATCGATACCACATTCCTTTAACAAACGAATGGAATCATCGTGTAACCGGCCACTTTTTTGAATTGCGAGCTTTAGTTTCATAGTATTCAGTTAAAATAAAAAAGGCCTACCACCTGGTAAGCCTTTCAATGTTTTATGTTTGGCACAAAACACCAACAGCCTACCCAATGGGCAAGTAATGATGGTGGTGGATATGTGCGAATTGTTTCATGAGATGCAAAAGTACAGGCATCTTCATTCCCCTGCAAATTTTTTTCACCCGATCATCCATTAGACCGGCATTCCTGCCTCATAATACCTAACTTACGTGTCCCAAATTGCAGCCTATGTTAAAAACAATGGTATTTGCCGTTCTCTCATTGATTTGTCTGACAGCTATTTCCCAGAAAAGGAAATTGATTTGGAGCGATGAATTCAATAAAAATGGACTGCCCGATTCTACCAAATGGAGCTATGATGTTGGTGGACATGGATGGGGAAATAATGAATTGCAATACTATACATCCCAACAATTGAAGAATGCAAGGGTTGAAAAAGGCATGTTGGTAATAGAAGCCCACAAAGAAAAAATGGGTGAGAACGATTATACTTCTGCCCGATTGGTTACCAAGGGAAAAGCTGATTGGAAATATGTGCGTATTGAAGTGCGTGCCAAATTACCCAAAGGAGTAGGCACTTGGCCTGCAATATGGATGCTAGGTACCACACCAAAAATTACCTGGCCTGATGACGGAGAGATCGATATCATGGAACATGTAGGTTATAACCAAGGAACGATTCATGCTTCTGTACACACCAAAAAATACTTTCACAGTATCGGCACACAAAAGACTGCTACTGTTAGTGTTCCCGATTGCAGTGAGAAATTTCATGTATACGCTTTGGAGTGGAATGAAGAAACCATTACCGTTCTGGTAGATAACAAGCCTTACTTTACTTTCAAAAATGAACATACCGGGAATGATGCGTGGCCATTTGACAAACCCTTTCATTTACTCTTGAATATTGCTGTAGGTGGATCATGGGGCGGACAAAAAGGGGTAGATGAAAAAGTATTTCCACAGAAAATGTGGATCGACTATGTACGTGTTTACCAATAATCATACATTTTCAAAAATCAACACCGATAAAACCAATTATTATGAAAAAATGGTTCTTTAGTTTTCTTATCGCTGGTGCATCCTTTACAGCATTGTATGCACAGGATGATAACAGCTATCGCACACCTGCCAAAGAAGTAATGGAATTGTTACTGGCAAAACCAACGCCTTCTGTTAGCATCGATGGTAAAGCAGAATGGATGTTATTAAGTGAGCGCAACAGTTATCCAACCGTAGAAGAACTCGGACAGCCGGAGATACGTGTTGCGGGTTTAAGAATCAATCCCAATAATTTTGCTCCCAGCAGACAGAATTTTATCAATAATTTTTCTCTGCAGAATATCAAAACAGGTGTAAGTACACAGGTTACCGGTTTACCTGCAAATTTATTAGCGGGCAATGTGAGTTGGAGTCCTTCTGAAACCAAAATTGCGTTTACCCATACTACCGGTTCAAGGGTTGACCTGTATGTGATTGATGTAGCTAGTAAAAAAGCTACTAAAATCAATAAACAAGCATTGAATACGATCTTAGGTACTTCTTATACCTGGGTAGATGATAATACCATTATTTATAAAGCCGCTACGCAACCTGCAGCCAATGCCCCTAAGCGTCCCATTACTCCTAAAGGCCCTACTATTCAACAGAATTTAGGTAAAGCGGCGCCAAGTCCTACTTATCAGGATTTGATCAAATCGCCTTTTGATGAACAACTGTTTGAGTTTTATGCGAATGGACAACTGGTACAAAACAAAAACGGGGTAGAAACCAATCTGGGTAAATCCGGCATCGTTTCTACGTTTAGTTTATCGCCGGATAAAAAATATATGATGGTGAGAACCATTCGTAAACCATTTTCTTATCTGGTGACAGCCAATGGATTCCCTTCTACCATTACCATTCAGGATCTCACAGGAAAAGTGGTAAAAGTATTGGCTGAATTACCTTCTTCTGAAGGAACACCTTCAGGATATGATAATACACAAAATGTTCCGCGTGGATTTGATTGGAGAGATGATGAAGCAGCTACCATTACCTGGGCTATGCCGCTGGATAGTGGATTGATCAAAAAACAAGTAGAGTATCATGATGCTGTTTATGCATTAAGCGCTCCTTTCACTGGTGAAGCCAAAGAATTGTTTAAAACCAAAACACGTTATGCCGGCACAACATGGGGTGATGCTACATTGGCACTGGTACAGGAAGTATTAAGATCAAAACAAACTGTTCGTGTGAGTCGATACAATAGCACAACAGGGTCTTTGGAATTATTGATTGAAAGAAATCAGACCGATGCTTATAATAATCCGGGGTCACCTGTATTGACCAGAAATAAATTCGGTAGACCGGTGATTCAAACCACTGATAATGGTACAAAGATTCTGATGAACAATACCACAGGATCTTCTCCAAAAGGTGACCTTCCTTTCTTGGCTAAATTTGATTTGTCTACTAAGAAAAACGAGATCATCTGGCGCTGTGCTGAAGGTGTTTATGAAACTGTGAATGACGTGATAGATGCCGATAAACTGGTTTTATTAACGCGTCGTGAATCACAAAAAGAAGTACCTAACTACTATATTAAAAATTTAGTTTTACGTATCGCTGACAGAGCAATTACCAATTTTACCAATCCCTATCCACAACTGGAAGGTGTAAGCAAGGAAAAAGTAAAATACAAAAGAGCAGATGGTGTAGACCTTACAGGTGAACTATATTTACCAAAGGGATATAACAAAGACAAGGACGGACCATTACCATTGATTATTTGGGCTTACCCACGCGAATTCAACAGCGCTGCTGATGCTGCTCAAATCAGAGGAAGCCAATACCGTTTTACAACTTTAAGCTGGGGCTCTCCTATTTATTATGTAACACAAGGTTATGCAGTATTAGATAACGCTGAAATGCCGATCGTAGCCACTTCTGCTGATAAAAAACCGAATGACAATTTTGTTGCTCAGCTGAAGATGAATGCAGAAGCAGCGATTAATCATTTATCGGGATTGGGTGTAGCCGATAAAAATCGTGTGGGTGTAGGTGGACATAGCTATGGTGCTTTTATGACCGCCAATTTATTGGCACATACCAACTTGTTCAAAGCTGGTGTTGCCAGAAGTGGTGCGTATAACAGAACCTTAACTCCTTTTGGGTTCCAGAATGAAGACCGTACTTACTGGCAGGCTCCTCAGTTGTATTATGAAATGAGTCCATTTAGCTATGCTGACAAAATCAAAACACCGATCTTATTGATTCATGGTGACAGTGATGATAACACAGGAACTTACCCTATTAATAGTGAACGTTTATATGCAGCTATTAAAGGACATGGTGGCACGGTGCGTTTTGTTTTCTTACCTTATGAAGCACATGGTTATCGTGGAAAAGAGAATGTGTTGCATACTTTATGGGAGCAACAACAATGGTTAGATAAATATGTGAAAGGAGCGAAATAAAAATAAAAAAGCACGGGGATATAACCCGTGCTTTTTTTATTTTAGTAAGTTGTTCACCGTTGCTTCAAATTCCTTCTTCAATAACTCATATCTAGACCCAGTTCCCGGACCTTCAAATCCGGCATGTATCTTAGCAACCTTACCTTGCTTATCAATAAAAATAGTGGAAGGAAAAGATTTGATCTTGGTAAGCTGTGGCAATGTTTTTTCTGTTCTCAAAGTATCCGACACAGTGACACCTGTGAGTAACATTGGGTATTGTACATTGAAGCGCTTCTGGAATTTTCGCACACTATTACCTGCTAAAACAGGATCTTCATAATATTCATATGCCAATGCCACCACTTCTACACCACGTTCTTTATTCTTTTGATAATATTCACTCAGAAAAGCAGTCTCGTCCATGCAATTCGGACACCAAGATCCCATGATCTGAACAATCACTACTTTATTCTTAAATCGGTTATCATTAATTGAAACGGTTTTCCCATTCAGATCAGGAAAACTAAAATTTAGTCGCTCTTCTCCCTCTTTTAAAAACATAGCCGCAACATCAGGCAATGTTGCTTTGTCATTTTTTACAGCTATCCATGGCTCTATACTGGTAGCTCCTGAATAATAATGACCATTTGTAATAGATGTATCGCTATTAATAGTTGCGTTGAAATAATAGGCATGACTGCCATCAAATGTAGAGAGCTTTACACGGTCACCATCCACGATACCATATAAGTATCTATAATCACCCGAGGGTGTAATAAAGGTTCCGGAAAGGGTTTTACCTTGTTGTATAAATTCTGCAATGGCAGGTCTGGGGGAACCGTCTGCCCGGAAAAAAGTCACTTCCCATTTTCCCGAGATATCGGCAGTTGGTTGATTATTGGTTTCGAATCTTGTACTTGTTCCTGCTACCGCTTCAAATGGCATATCAATAAAACCTGCAGTGGCTGCTTTGGTCCAAATACCCGAGAGTTGTTTATTATCTTTTTTCACCAGCTTAAAATAAGATTCAAATACCGGCATCGTTACTAATATAGAGTCCCCTTTTATAGTAATATCATCTACTCGAATTTGTTCTTCTCCATTTTTAATGATCCATTGAAGACTATCACCAGAATTGATTACTTCAAAATTGAAAATAATGTGATTCCCATCTTCACGAAGTAGTTTGGCCTGCCACTCCCCCGCTTGTAAATTTTCATTTTGTTTTATGCCACAACTCATCATAAAAAGCATTAGACCTAAGTATATATATTTCATATTGCTAATTTGCCTCGCAAAAATACAATTAGTCTACTAAACAACTATGTTAATCATCAGAGACTCCCAAAATCGTAAAAAGCCATTTCATATAGATATTATGACTGTATGGTTACAAAGAATGCGTTGCAATGTTTATCTTACGGAAAATCCAAACCATCATGAGAGCTTCTCTACTGTTCTTCATGTGTTTTTATTGTTTATCACTGTTCGCACAAGATCATTACTTGCTGGTGGGTACTTATACTACCGGTAAGAGTAAAGGGGTGTATGTATTCAGGTTCAACTCCCAAAACGGGGAAATTCAATGGGTTAGCAGTACCGATAGTGCTACCAACCCTTCATTTCTGGCAGTATCACCTGATAAACAAAAAATTTATACAGTCAATGAGACAGGAGGCGAACAATCCGGTTATGTAAGTGCATATGAGTTTGATGCAGCAACCGGACAATTATATTACATCAACAGTCAGCCAACAGGTGGCGATCACCCTTGTTATGTAACAGTAGACAAAACAGGAAAATGGGTAATCACCGGAAATTATACCGGAGGCAATATCAGTGTATTTCCTGTTGCCAATGATGGTAGTCTCAAACATTATGTACAAAAGATTCAACATACCGGTAGCAGTATCAATAAAAGCAGACAAGAAAAAGCACATGTGCATGGAACGTTCTTTTCTCCGGATGAGAAATATCTTTTAGTCCCGGATTTGGGAACTGATAAATTGATGATGTATCTATTCAATCCCACTGCCAAACAACCATTGAAGCCCGCTTCTATGCCTTTTGCGGCTTCTGCTCCCGGAAGTGGTCCTCGTCATCTTGATTTTCATCCCAACCAAAAATTTGTGTATCTGTTGGAAGAGTTAACAGGTACTATCAAAGCTTATCGTTATACCAACGGTTATTTAACAGGGATTCAACAAATAGCAACACATCCAAAAGATTTCGCCGGACAAGCGGGTAGTGCTGATATTCATGTATCACCCGATGGTAAATTTTTGTACGCGTCTAACCGAGGCGAAGAAAATAACCTTGCCATCTTTTCCATCGATCAAAATACGGGTAAGCTTACTGCTATCGGTTATCAACCCATTCCCGGAGCAGGTCCTAGAAACTTTATCATAGAACCGGGTGGCAACTTTTTATTAGTAGCCAATCAGCAAACCAATAATATTGTTACGTATCGTATCAACAAAGAAACAGGGCTACTACAACAATTGATCCGACAAACAGAAGTACCGAGTCCTGTTTGCCTGAAGTTGATTCCTATTCAAGAATAATTTCAATTCATCTATATGCAAAACTGGAAAATAAAAACATCTTTGTTTCTCAACTATTTTGTATTTGCCATATTGCTTAACAGCGTAGGCACTGTCATTCTGCAAGTACAGCAAAACTTTGGTGTTTCAGAAAGTGCCGCTTCCACACTCGAAGCTTTTAAGGATTTGAGTATTGCGGCAGTATCTTTTCTGATCTCCTCTTACATTGTCAGAATCGGATATAAAAATGCCATGCTGATTGCATTAGGATTTATTAGTGTTATTTGTTTCATCATGCCTTTTACAGCCAGTTTCCTAACCACCAAATTATTGTTTGCGGCTGTGGGGTCCTCATTTGCGCTGATTAAGATGTCTGTGTACAGCACCATCGGGTTAGTAACAAAAAATGAAAAAGAGCATATCAGCCTGATGAACTTTATTGAGTCTTTTTTCATGATCGGTATTCTGACAGGTTATTTTATCTTCAGTTATTTTGTAGATGATACCAATCCACAATCTACCCAATGGCTGAATGTATATTATCTGCTAGGCGGCATTTCATTAGCTGCTTTTTTACTACTGCTCTCTGCTTCATTAGATGAATCATCCATACAGGCAAAGGAGCAAAAATCGATGTTGGAAGAGTTTAAAGAAATGTTCAAGTTGATGGTGAAGCCGATTGTTTTAGTATTTGTACTCTGTGCATTTTTTTATGTATTGATCGAACAAAGTATCATGAGTTGGTTACCGACTTTTAACAACAAAGTATTATTGTTACCTGCAGCTTTGAGTATTCAAATGGCAAGTATACTCGCGGGTTCTACTGCATTGGGGCGCTTCTTCGCCGGGTTAGTATTGAAAAAACTGAACTGGCTGATCGTATTGATCTCCTGTTTGGTATTAGCTGCAGCATTGGTATTAGTGGCCATTCCTTTGGCTGAAAAAACTACCGGACAGCCCATTACCGGTTGGGCTTCAGCTCCTATTGCTGCATTTGTATTTCCCATGATCGGATTATTATTAGCTCCTATTTATCCTGCTGTAAATTCTGTGATACTCAGTACACTACCTACAAAACAACATGGATTGATGTCTGGATTGATCATTATTTTTTCAGCACTGGGTGGCACAACCGGATCTATCATTACAGGAAATATATTTGAACATTACGACGGAAAACAAGCATTTTATTTTTCCTTAATTCCCATGGCCATATTAATTGTATGTCTATTCTTGTTTAACAGACTTCAACAAAAAGAAAAAGTAATACACAATTAAATTGATGATGTCTAATAGCTACTTACATATTGAATCACTATCGCCATTATATGAAGATGTGCAGCAGTCGGGTATTTTTACTGATTCAAAATATTTTGTAGATGCTTTACCAAAGTCAAGCATCACCAGTATTCTAGAGCAATATGCTACTGAATGCAAACAATCTTCATTTAGCTTATTAAAATTCATACAAGAAAATTTTGTACTTCCGCAAGCACAAGAAGAAGAATACTCATCTGCCAATAAATCAATAGACACTCATTTACATGAACTGTGGAATGTATTAAAAAGAAACCCCGATGAAACAGGCGGTACATTGATACCGCTACCCTATCCATATATTGTTCCTGGAGGAAGATTCCGCGAGATCTATTATTGGGATAGTTATTTTACTATGTTGGGTTTAGAAAAGAGTGGCAGACTGGATTTAATAGAAAACATGGTGAGAAACTTTACCTTTCTGATTCAAACTATTGGACATATCCCCAATGGTAACAGAACTTACTATATCAGCAGATCACAGCCACCATTTTTTAGTATGATGGTGGGAATATTGCGTACCGCAAAAGGAGACACGATATTGGAAGAGTATTTACCTGCACTTGAAAAAGAATACGCTTTCTGGATGAATGGCACTGATAAGCTTTCACCTGCAACACCCACTTTTAGAAGAGTAGTCTTGATGCCAAATGGCGCCATCTTAAACAGGTATTGGGATGATGATCCTTCTCCCAGACCCGAGGCATACATAGAAGATATTCATGTAGCAAAAACATCTAACAAAAATCTACAAGAAGTATACAGGCATATTCGAGCAGCGGCTGAATCGGGTTGGGATTTCAGCAGCAGATGGTTTGCTGAAGAGCAACACATGCATACGATACAGACAACTGATATTATTCCTGTTGATCTGAATTGTCTGTTGTTACAGTTGGAGAAAACTTTATTAGCCTGTTATCAGCAAATCAAAAATGAAGATGCTATAGAAGTTTTCACAAAAAAAATAAAGAACCGTCAAACAGCCATTCAACAATACTGTTGGAATGAGATAAAAGGATTTTATTTTGACTATCATATTCAACAGCAAAAAAATACCAATCGCATTACCATGGCCGGATGCTTTCCATTGTTCCTTGCTGTTGCTGATGATCGACAAGCAGCAGCTGCAGCTGTGGTGATCAAAAAACAACTGCTTTCAGCTGGAGGTGTATTAACAACCATCCTTCAAACTGGTCAGCAATGGGACGCCCCCAATGGCTGGGCTCCACTACAATGGGTTGCTTATAAAGGACTGAGCAATTACGGGCATCATGAACTCGCAGATGAAATAAAAAAGAGGTGGATGCTCTTAAATGAAAATACTTACCAAGAGACCGGCAAAATGATGGAGAAGTATAACGTACAAGACATACATGCAAAAGCCGGTGGTGGTGAATATCCCAATCAAGATGGTTTTGGCTGGACCAATGGAGTGTACTTAGCGATGAGGAATGAAAACGAGAAAAATAAATAAGCTACGAGCTGCTAGCTACAAGCTACAAGTAAAATCTTTGCATCTTGTGACTTGCAGCTTGTAACTTGTAGCTTGTAGCTTTCTTCTACCCTGCTTCTTTATTCTTGTGCCTTTTTCTTATCTATTTGACTTAACAATCCACCTACAATAGCAATCGCCATACCCAACATCAGAAAAACATATTGTAGAATATACTCCTCTCCTATGATAATCATTTGAGCAATCACCAACACACAAATAATAGCTCCTTGCACCACTACCACCGTATGAAAGTGCCTGATTCTTTTTACAACAGTGAAGATGGTGATGATCCCTAATACGCCGATAGATAATAAAATGATCCATCCGGGAGTGGAGAAATCTTTAAACATAGTTCCATTGAGAAAATAAACAGGTATGCTGAGTGTGCTACCCGTGGGATCAGTAATCAGATGAAATCCCACAAATATAGCTGCACTTGCAGCCAGCACGAGCATGGCAATGGTTAATTGGCGCGCCGCTTTCATAAACAGAGTTTAGCGTTACAAAAAGTAGATGAGCATTAAGTTAAACAGAAATAAAGCCTCTTGCAAGTACTAGTTCAAAAACCTGCATAAAATGTCAATTACACGTAGCATTTTCACTTCCGGCGTTCTATAAAGCTATTTTATGAAATTACTGCTGCCTTTTTGTAGTAACACTTCAATATCAAAAACCAATACCTTATTTGGCGGAATATCTTTGCTCCTTGTTCTAATACCATAAGCTTGGGCTGAAGGAATGATAACCCTTACTTTACCACCCACCCTACACTTAGGTAGCGCCAATTGCCAACCTCGAATCAATCTCCTTAATGGAAAAGTGGCAGGATTATCTTTCGTTTGATCAAAAATAGAACCATCTGTTAATAAAGAACCCTTGTAATGAACAGTAACAGTATCCGTCACTGATACAAAATCGCCCGTGCCTTGTTGTAAAATATGATAATAAACCGACTCAATACTTCCTGTTGTATCAATCTTACCGGTCTTAACAGCCATAGCAATTTCTTCCATATCCCTTTTTGCCTGTGCTAAACTATCTGCGTCCTTGGTATAATCGATGATAGGTGCTTTTGATGTGTTGTTTCTTTTCAAATGATCACCGGATTTTCCTTCTTGCTTTGTAACACCTCCATACCACAAATAAAACTGTTCATTGGTTACGCCAGCACCTATATCAGAACGATCTCCTGTCTCATCAGTTGCAAATACAGCATCGGTAAGTGCTACCCATCTGCCATTCTGTTGTTGTATCCATTGATTACCATATAAAGCCCTGCGTTGTAAATGATCATTACTACCCACAAAGTTTTCATTGAAGGAATGTAAATTGTTCAACCGCTTGCCATCTTTTGGTGCACAAAAAGCAGCAATCATCTTCCATCTTTGTAATTCTGGGACAAAAAAATAACCTGTGTAGATCGTAGTTTGTGTAGCACTATCAGGTAAAGCTGTTAACAGGAATTGATAAGTTTGCCCTGCTTTCCAATCATACACCCAGTGACTACGTCCACCTGTACCTTTATTGCTAAAATCATTGGTTACTACTCCATCACCTTTTGCCAGCAATTTCACTTTATCCTCTTCGGCTACTTTGTTTCTATCAATCGTTTCATCACCTGCATCCGAAACAGAAAAAATCACCCTTCTTTCTTTTTCACTATTGACTTGAATACCAAAATAACCTCTGGAAAATCCATTGACCATATAAAAACTGTGCAGATGATCATGTCCATTTGGCACCGTTAGTTCATTATAAAATCCAATTGCCCGAATACTATCTGCTAATGGATACCTTAGATGAACAGAAGCAGCATGTAATCTTGACTTTTGATTAGACCGTAATTCTTGTGCAGAAGTTGTAATAAAGCTAAAAACTAAAAAGCTGAATAAAGCAAAAAAGCAGCGCATGTGTTTGGTATTAATAGAACCAAACTTAGTGAAACATGATGACAGTAGCAGTTTATTGCCACTGAGGACACTGAAAAGCACAGAAAAATTCAGTGTACCTCTGTGCCCTCAGTGGCAACATAACTCTACTCAAATCCTATTATGCAGAAAATCTCTAAACCAATATCCCGACTGTTTAATCGTCCGAAGTTGTGTTTCAAAATCTACATGCACCAATCCAAAACGTGCCTGATAACCTTCTGCCCATTCAAAATTATCAGTGAGTGTCCAGGCAAAATAACCACCGATATTAACCCCCTCTTTTTTCGCCCGCAACGCAGCATTTAAATATTGTTGAAAATATTGAACACGATCAGTATCATTGATAACACCTTGTGTAATATGATCTTTGAATGCAGCACCGCTTTCTGAAATAATGATCTGTTTAACCCCTCCATACAGCCAAAAACGCTTGATCATTCTATAAAAACTATCCGGGTTAATCTCCCAACCCATGGCAGTATGAGGAACTTTTCGTGTCACCGCTCTTACTTCGGATGCTTGTACAAATGGAATCAGTGGATTGTATTTTACAGTCGTACTGAAATAATTCTGTATGCCAATGAAATCAAAATTAAACTGCATCCTTTCTGTATACTTCCATGCTTTGTTGTGGAGATGCAACTTATCTAATAAGGTAAATCCGGGTTCCTGCGGATAGCCTCTTCCCAATAATGGTTCAATGAATAATCGATTCAATAAGATATCTGCTCTTCTTGCAGCTTTTACATCTTCTTCTTTTTGGGTAAAAGGCATGACTTCACTGCAAGAAAAACTAGTACCAATATTGGCGCGTGGAATATTGGCTCTGATGATTCTACCTCCTTCAGCCTGACAAAGCACGGCATTGTGTATTGCCGGTAAGAAATGGCTGAGACCTGTCTTTCCCGGAGCATGTTTACCCAGCATATAACCCAATGAGGTAAAACCCATGGGTTCATTCAATACGATCCAATTTTTTACCCGATCACCAAATGCATCTGTACAAACTTGAACAAATCTTGTGAACCATTTCAACATCTGATGACTCGCCCAGCCTCCGTCTTTTTGCAGTGCTGCAGGAAGATCCCAATGGTACAATGTTACAAATGGCACTAATCCCAGTTGTAAACATTCATCGATCACACGATCATAAAAAGCAATGCCCTCTTTATTGATCTTACCTATTCCTTCGGGAAGAATACGGCTCCAGGAAATAGAAAACCTGAAACTATTGAAACCCATTGCTTTCACAAGCATGAGATCATCTTTGTAACGGTAATAAAAATCACAAGCAACAGAAGGCTTTCCATGACCTTTGATCTTACCCTGCCGCTTTGCAAACTGATCCCAAATAGATGCACCCCGGCCATCTATATTCCAGGCACCCTCATTTTGTGCTGCAGAAATGGCTACACCCCATAAAAAATCTTTACCGAAAGACTGTTTGAGTAATGCGTGTTGTTGATGCAAAAGCTGAATTTTATACGAAATTCATCCATTGGCTCAACGCTTCCATATTAAGGATTTGTTACGCACTAAAAAACAGTGAATGAATGATTTGGGGGCATTTCCGCTTAATTTCTAGGGTATTTGTACATTTAAGCCTATGATCAGCTACAACCCTAAAGACTGGCTCCGATTTTTGTTTACTTTACATCGAACAGATACAGTCAGACAACTCTTTCCACTAATCCTGTTTATTGGCTTTTACTCTTGGTGCATTGTGTACCTTGAATCGAACTATTTAAAATTAACACAGAATAGTTATGCAAAGAATATTACCACTATGCATAGCTTATTGGGATTTGCGATCTCTATGCTGTTGGTATTCCGAACCAATACAGCTTATGACAGATGGTGGGAAGGAAGAAAGCTTTGGGGATCATTGGTGAATAATAGCCGAAATCTTGCAGTTAAATTAAACAGCATCCTTTCAAGAGAAGATGAAAAAAACAGAAGTTTTTTCAAAAAAATTATTCCGCTTTTTGCCAGTGAGCTTTGTATTCACCTTCAAAATGAAAAAACAAGATTGGCATTGGATACTGATCCTCATCCTGAGATAGCAGGATTTGACAGCAGTAAGCATATCCCCAATCAAATCGTTGGACTGATGATGAATAAAGTGCATTTACTACACCGCGATAAATCAATTTCTGATTATCAATTATTGTTCTTAAACAATGAATTACAGTCCTTTCTAGATATTTGTGGAGCATGTGAGCGAATAAAAAATACACCTATTCCTTATTCATACAGTGCATTCATCAAAAAATTCATTTTCTTTTATGTGATTACCCTCCCACTTGGTTTTGCATTGAGTTTAGGCTATCTCACCATTCCTGTTGTGATATTTATCTTTTATGTTTTAGCCAGTCTGGAGATTATTGCCGAGGAAATCGAAGACCCATTTGGAAAAGATGACAACGATCTACCCATGCAAAAAATAGCCACTAGTATTGGCAAAAATGTTGTGGATATTTTGCATTAATATTTCTTATTCACTCGTAAAGTCAAAATTCTGTTTGCCATATTTTCCGTTGCGCTTCCCTTCAATACTGGCATACATATTTTGTTTGATTCTTCTATAAGCAATGCGCTGGGGAAAATCGTGTAAAGGATTTTCACTAATGAATTCTGTTCCACGAATAAATATTACTTTAAAAGGTATTGCATTACCGCCATTCTGGCTCATGACTGTGGGTGAATAATACCAATCTCCATTTCGGTAAGCAAATTCTATTTTTTCCTGGGTAATACTATCACCGGCTGTTTTTACAAATACACTGCGTCCTTGTAGCGTGCTATCATCTTTTGCTTGCCATATTTCTACAATTGTACCCTGCGGCGTATTGATTTTCCAGGTTCCTACCATCCATTGAACAGCAGCTATACGTTGACTAAAACCTACCACGCTGAAGAGTAGAAAAAATAAAAAAAGGAGGGATTTTTTCATACAGCAAAGAGTTGAATTAAATAATGAAAAAGCATGATCAATAACATGGGATGCAACTACTAAAATAGCTTTTTCATATTCAGTTATGGTAAATAAATTGTAGGATACAAAATTGCATGGAGGTAACATGTGTATTGAATTTTATCATGGCTTCAAGAATGCATAAGTACCTTTTAATCAATTTAATAAGCATTTACCCAGCGAAAAGTATTTAAATATTTTATTATTTATATTTGTGTTTAGCTGGTTCAAACGATTGATATCATAACTCAACCCTTTGTATGATGCCACTTTTGTTAATCGGAACCTGCGGCATTGGACACCTATTACTGGTGAGATAGAAGGCTATTGTCTATAAAACATCCTATGCATGAAAATTTTTCCAAAGTAAACCCTTGCAAAATGATCAGCATTAAAATCATTATCGCGGATGACCATGATATATTTAGACATGGATTAAGAGATATTCTTGTAACCAACCCCACTTATCAAGTCATCGCTAGCTGTCGAAACGGAGAGGAATTGATAGAAGCCGCAAAAAATTATCACCCTGATCTTATTATCACCGATCTCAAAATGCCGGGAATTAATGGAATAGAAGCTGTTAGAACCATACATCTTATCCAACCTGACATTCGCTTTTTGGCACTTTCACATTTTGACGATGAATTCATGATTGCATCGGCTTTGGATGCAGGAGTAACCGGATACTTAACAAAAGATGTTAATAAAGAAGAGTTATTTCAGGCCATTGATACAGTTCACAAAAAACAGAGTTTTTATTGTAACAGTACTGCTCATAAACTTGCATTAATGGTAAAAAGAGGAGTTTATCATCCATTTTCTCAACATCCAAAACAGCTTTTTTCGGAAACAGAGAAAAAAATGATTGCATTGATATGTGATGATAAAAGCAGTAGAGAAATTGCACAAGAACTCTCACTGAGTGTTAGAACAATAGAAACTTATCGATCACTTATTTTCAAGAAAATGAATGTAAACAGTTTGGCGGGCATGACCATTTTTGCCATCAAAAATGGTCTGTACCAATATGAACAAGTATAATCTTAAGTAGCTTCAAACCATATCGGTTTTGTGTCATCGGGATCTGCGTTGTAATTAATAAAAAGCTCGTCCCCTGCTTTCACCGGCTTAACAGTTCTGATCTGTATCAGTTCGTGTTCAAAATCCATTTCATAGATACAGTTGGCTGCATAAGAATGATTATAAACGGATACATAGCCCAAAGCTACACAAGCACCTTTCATCTCATCCCCCCATTCAAAAATATAGTCGAACAACAGTGTTTGTTCCACGCTAGCTCTTTCTTCCGGACTCAATACCAGTACCGGCGATATTTCAATGATGGTATCGCCGGCTATATCTTCAGTTGTAAAAACGCCCCTGCCTCTGTTTTCGGATGGACCAATGGTAAGAAAAGGGAGAATCATAAAGTGGTATATTTCTTTGGTTTGTAAAGATACCGTTACATCTGAAAACGCCTACCCCCAATAACCTATTCAATGGAGCTTTCAGTATTACTTATTAAATTGCATATATGTCGTTGGAATTGGAACAACCGGATTTAAATGAACAGTTTGAACAACTGATCGAAAAAGAGGATAAACTGGAAATCAGAGAATTTCTGGATCATCAGAATATCAGTGATGTAGCCGGATTGATCAATGATTTCCCGGAATATGAAGCGCAAATCATTGCCAATATGGCAATACATCGTGCTGCCAGTGTTTTCAAAATCTTAGATATTGCCCAACAAAAAGATATTGTAAAGGAACTTCCTTCTTCAAAAACTGCCGAATTGCTCAATGAATTACCGGCAGATGACCGTACCGACTTTTTAGAAGAGTTACCCAAAGCTGCTATCAGAGATCTGATTAAATTATTAGATCCGGAAGAAAGAAAGATTACACTGTCCATGCTTGGATATCCCGAAGATAGTGTTGGACGATTGATGACACCGGATTATGTGTATGTATATGCTCACAATACCGTTGCTGAAGTTTTTACAACCATCAGAAAATTCGGCAAAAACAGTGAAACCATTGATGTGATCTATGTCATAGACGAACAAGGTGCACTCATAGATGATATCAGAATCAGAGATGTGATTCTTGCGGCACCCGATAAACGAATAGATGAAATAATAGATGGAAGGGTTGTTTCATTGAATGTGCATGATGATCAGGAGCACGCGAACCAGGTATTCAAAATGAATAACCGCGTGGCACTTCCGGTAGTAGATGATCATAATATTTTGCTCGGAATTGTTACCATTGATGACATGTTATGGGTGGCGAATGAAGAGTTTAGTGAGGATATGCAAAAGATCGGTGGTACGGAAGCGTTGAACGAACCTTATTTGGATATTCCTTTATTTAAACTATTCCGAAAAAGAGTGGGCTGGCTCATCGTTCTTTTCCTGGGAGAAATGCTAACAGCTACTGCAATGGGATATTTTGAAGATGAAATTGCCAAAGCTGTTGTCTTGGCATTATTTGTTCCCTTGATTATTTCCAGCGGAGGTAACAGTGGCTCTCAAGCATCCACCCTCATTATTCAAGCCATGGCAGTGGGTGAAATTGGTATTGCAGATTGGTGGCGCGTACTACGCAGAGAAATTTTAAGCGGCTTATTACTAGGTGCTGTATTAGGTTTAATTGGTTTTATTCGCGTAGCAGTATGGCATTCTTTTTTCCCTGCGATTTATGGTGACCATTGGATGATGATTGCTTTCACAGTTGGATTCTCATTGGTGGGTGTTGTTCTTTGGGGAACACTTTCGGGATCCATGCTACCCATCTTCCTAAAAAAATTAGGTGCCGATCCTGCTGTATCGTCTGCACCGTTTGTAGCTACATTGGTGGATGTTACAGGATTGATTATTTATTTCAGTTTTGCTTATTTCTTTTTACAAGGACTTTTACTCTAAGATGATTGCAGCCGCGCAGACATGACAAAAGAGTAATGAGAGTTTTGCAGCTCAAGATCATTGGCTAATTTATGTAGAGACTTCTTTGCATAAAAGGTAACAGCCAACCTAGTTAGAAAAATGGATACAAGCGCAAAGGGAACATATAAAACAATAGTGGGTATCAATCCCAATTCATGGTATGAAATAATACCTGCAAACACCAGTAGTAAATAGACTCCTAGTATATAGCCAGGCAAAATATTCCAGAAATTGTGTTGATTAAGGGAATAATAGCGAACGACCGTTTTCTCCAACTCTAGGTTTTGACTATCTGTAAAATGATAAAATTTGGCTTTGAAAATTTTCTTTCTACTTGAAAAAACACTGATATCCTTCGCAATCATTCTGATATCATTTGTATCTGACAAAACTGTCCGCTGTGACATAATAAAAAAGATTTAATAATCAGCGGGGGGCAACTGAAAAACAAAAATACAAACAAACTTTTCAAAAAAAACTGCGAAAAGACGTAATACGCATAAATAGGTATTCGCGTAAGGAGGTATTTACAGGATGTAACAGTAATATAATTTAAACGTCGGCTATTTTCTTTCTTTTACCTAGCCAAATTAATAACCCGGTGATAGGTAAACTTGCCGCTATTAAAGCAGCCAAGAAAGCTGCAATTCTTCCGGGGTAACCCAATACCGCTCCGATATGAATATCATAATTCATTCTTCGGATACGATCAGATAAGGTCTTTGCATCACTGTATTTACCCCAACCGTATGCACCCTCAAATTCCTTTCCGGAATATTGATCAAAATAACGGTAATCAGTTTTATAAAATATTTTTTCAGAAGGATTGGCTCTTACCAGAATAGCTGCACTATCAGTTTGAGGCAAAATCAGTTCAACACCTTGATAAGTATCTTTCATTTCATCCTCCAACTGATACCATACTTTATCGATGGTCTTATCAGTAATCAAAAGACTTTTCTGACTTGTATCAGATACCGGCAGCTTTTGTTGAATCATAGAATATTTTTCACCGGTCATCTTATAAACAGTTGCGGCAAATCCGTCAAATGCCCAGATAAGTCCTGTAAAAACAGTAAACAAGAGTATCCAACTACTGTAAAATCCTAAAACATTGTGTAAGTCATAGTTCAGTCTTTTGGGAGAAGTACCCCATTTGATTGTAAACCTGGCTTTCTTAGCAGCCTTATTTCTTGGCCACCATAAAATGATGCCACTTACAATCATCAGAAAAAAAATCAGGGTACTCCAACCAACAATCTCTTGTCCATAAGGAATTAATAAAGTAAAATGGAGATATAACATGATTGTATAAAAATCCTTTCGCATATTCTTTGTCTTCAATACCGTTCCATCATAAGGATTTATGAAGACTGTATAATAGTATCCATCTTTATCAAAAAACAAAGCGTATGCAGATTTATTGGGTTGTCCGTAATATAATCTGTTTACTTTTTTATCCGGTATCTGCTTTTCTGCAATAGCAATAAGCTCTGAAGCAGGTAAAAAGCGTTCATTTTTTATAGCAACAGACCTGTACGGTTGTGTGAGTTGTTGTAATTCCGGAGCAAAACAATACAGCGCTCCTGTAATGGAAACGATAAACACCACTAGCCCGGTACCCAAACCGAGCCAGAGGTGAATCTTTAATATAATCTTACGAACAGGGTTCGGTAGTTTTAAAAACACTAAGTAGTTGTATTAGATTTTACATTAAAAACGAAAACTGATATTTGCAGATAGTCTACGAGGTAACTGAGGCTCTACCGTTGTCCATCCTTTGAAGTATCGCTCATTCAGAAGATTGTCTACTTTTAATGCAATACGAAATGTAGAAGTATTATAAAACAATGTAGAATTGAGCACTTTATAAGCAGGAAGCGTGAATACTCCATTGACACTATTGTTCGTAATCAAATTTTCACTTGCATAGTTTCCACCAATACCCATTCCCCATCCTTTCATTCGTCCATGAACAAACTGATAGCTGGTCCAGAAATTAACCAATTGCTCAGGGCCCGCTGTTACCGGTCTTCTTCCATTGCTGGCAGGATCTGTTTGATCATTCAAACTTTTATTGAAACTATAACCGGCAATCAAATTCAATCCGGGTAATGGATTAGCTGAGACATCTGCTTCAAATCCTTTGCTGGACATATTACCATCCTGAATGGTGAAACCAGCGCGTGAAGGATCAGGACGTGTAATATTGGTTACATAAATTTGATAGTAGGATAATGACGCCGTAATCTTACGATTCAACAACTCAGCCTTCGCTCCTCCTTCCCATTGATTGGCTTGTTGTGGTTTGAAATTACTTACAGTTCCATCAGGTTGAGTAATAGCGTTTACATTTCTAAAGCCATTCATATAATTACCAAACAAAGAAAGTTTATCTTTTACAATCTGATATACCAATCCCAATTTAGGTGATACCGCTGTTTGTGCAAATGCTCCGGCTATTGTATTGGTTCTATGTGTCAAAGTACCTTTATTATCGAAACGATCAATACGTACACTCATCATGGCCATTAATTGATCCGTAACATTCAATACATTAGAAACATAAGCACTATAGGTATAACTATTGGTGGTATTTCTCGTTGGATTATTCTTCTGAGCAAACCTGGCATCTAATGCCGCCTTTGTCAACTGAGTGTATCTATTATCAGTTCTAATTGCATTTACCGTATCAAATAAAATATAAGCAGAACTATTATTCTGCGCTGACAGATGCAACACATCGATACCCGCTACCATTCTGTTTCTCATTTTTCCGATACTAAAATCGCCTATGAAATTTTGTTGAAAACTGGTTGAATATCCAGTAGCATTCTGATTACTGACATAACGATTCAACAATGAATCACCTGGAAGTATATACATCACATAAGAATAATACCCATCCGATTTACGCGTACTTCTTGAAATATTAGTTTGTGAGATCCATTTGTCGGATAGTTTATAAGTCATTTGTCCAAATAAATTCACAGTGGGTGTCTTGATGGTAATATCATTACTTGTGAATGATCGATTGAAATCTACTTTCAGCTCATTAACATTGGTGGCGTTGAGTTTTCTGGTTCTGTTCAAGAACAACATCAAAGGATTGGTAGCTTCTGACTGATAAAACTCGGTATTCAGTAAAAAGGATAATCTTTCATTGGCTTTAAAAGAAAAAGAAGGTGCAACAAATAAAGATTTTTTGAATCCGGCATCCTGAAAACTTCCTTCCGAATGATACGCTGTATTGAGCCTGAATAAGGCTTTTTTAGAGGCATTCAGTGGTGTATTGATATCTGCAGTTAATCTATTCAAACCAAATCCACCGCCAGTATAACTAATCTCACCACCAGTTGTATCATACGGACGTTTGGTTTGCAAGTTGATAAGTCCACCAAAAGAAACCAGACTACTTCCGAATAAAGTTCCTGATGGACCCTTGATCACTTCAATTCTTTCGATATTAGCAGGATCTAATCCGCCATTGGTTAATCCTGCCACACCATTGATCATGGAAGGTTGTACACTAAATCCACGTAAGGAAAAATAAGCCGCTCCATCACCTCCTCTTCCGGTAGATGTCCATAGTTTATCAATACCGGGTGCATTTTTCAAAGCATCATCAAATTGAGTAATAACTTGCTCTTGCAATAAACTCGATGTAATGGTATTATAGACTTGCGGGTTTTCCAGATTTTTCAAAGGCATACGTGCCACCGTTTCACTGGATATACGATAAAACTTTCTCCTGCCACTATTTACTGTTACTTCAGCCAGTTCCGTAATTCCTGTTTCAATGGTAATAACAATAGTACTGGTTGTTTGGTCTTGCACCTCTACTATTTTGGTGGCATTTCCAAATCCGGTAGAACTTACTATCAATGAATACTGTCCGGCATTGATGTTTCTGAAAGTAAAAAAACCTTCTTCATCTGTCAGTATCGTGCGATTATTTTCTTTAATGGTAATGGTAGCATAAATAACAGGAGTACCATTATTAGTTACAACTTTCCCTTTAATAATTGCTAATCCCACTTCATTTTCAGATGCAAAAACGGATCCTTGTGAAAGAGAGATCAATAGAATGATAACAAATAATACAAAACGAGCTGTTGTATTTCCAATTCTTTTCATGAACACTTTTATTTTGAGTGGCAAAACTCAGCATCATGAAAAAGATAACCAGTAGCTATACGGAATTCATTTTACGCAATTAGGAAACTGACAGTCGAATGACAAATCAAACATGCAATGATAATTTCTGCAATAAATTTTGTTTAACAGTATTGAACCACTCGTCTTTTAATATACTCAGGATGATAGAATCTCTTCTTCCTCCTTCCACTTTATTTGCATGACTTCTTAATACACCCTCTTCCACACATCCAATACTTTTCATAGCAGCAATGCTACGTTTATTATTAATATCGGCTCTGAATTCTACACGTTCCATTCCTATTGCTTCAAAAGCAAATTGCAAGAGAAGAAATTTACAATGCTTGTTCAATCCGGTTCCTTGAAATTCTTTTCCATACCAAGTGAACCCTAACTGCAAAGTTTGATGCTGCAATTGAATATCATAAAATCGAGTACTTCCGGCGTATGCCTGCTGCTTTTTATCAAAAACAATAAAAGGATACTCAGTTCCCCTCTCACGAGCTTTCACAGCAAATTCTAAATACATTTTAAGGTTATCCTCTCCTGCTGCTTTTTGCAAGGAATACGTCCAGATTTCAGGTTGATTTTGGGAAAAATACCGCAAATGTTCGCAATCACTTGCTTGCAAAGGACGCAACAAAACGCAATCGTTTTCTAACACATAGTCTTTGGAAAGATCAAATATGTAATGCATTGAATTTATTTAAGTTTATATTGAATATTTGTAACTTTTAACCGAAATACGGTAGAAAGTTACCGTTGATTATTGACCTATTAAAGTAAAAAATTATGTGCGGTATCGTTGGATATGTAGGCCATAGAGAAGCCTACCCAATCGTATTAAAGGGACTCAAAAGACTGGAATATCGTGGTTATGACAGTTCTGGTGTTGCCTTACTGAACAATGGCAAACTGAATGTTTACAAGAAAAAGGGTAAAGTAGCCGAAATGGAAGAAGATACTTTGGGAAAAGATGTTCATTCCCACATCGGTATTGGTCACACCCGTTGGGCAACACACGGTGAGCCCAGTGATCGCAACGCACACCCCCATTTATCACAAAGTGGCGAATTGGCCATGATCCATAATGGTATCATTGAAAACTATGCCCACATCAAACAAGAGCTCCTTGCAAAAGGATACACATTTAAAAGTGATACAGATACAGAAGTCTTATTAAACTTTATCGAAGACATCAAAATCAATAATAATTGCTCTCTTGAAGAAGCATTACGAATTGCATTGAAACGGATCGTAGGTGCATACTGTATTTTGCTGATTTCAAAAGATGATCCTGAAACCATTCTGGCAGCAAGAAAAGGTAGTCCACTCGTAATCGGCATTGGTAAAGGCGAACATTTTCTTGCCAGTGATGCTTCTCCCATTATTGAATACACCAAAGAAGTGGTGTATGTAAATGATTATGAGATCGCCATTGTTCGTCCGGATGAATTGATCTTAAAAAACCTGGGTAACGAGAAACAAACACCATTCATTACTAAGCTAGACATGGAACTAGCCGCTATTGAAAAGGGCGGTTATGATCATTTCATGCTCAAGGAAATCCATGAGCAACCGGATACTATTTTCGACTGTTTGCGCGGAAGACTACTTCCTCAAACCGGACAGATCATTATGAGTGGTGTAGACAATCATATTGAAGCATTAAAAAATGCACAACGTATTTTGATTGTTGCCTGTGGAACCAGTTGGCATGCTGGTTTAATCGCTGAATACCAAATTGAAGAATTATGCCGTATTCCGGTTGAAGTGGAATATGCTTCTGAATTCAGGTACAGAAATCCCGTTGTCAACAAAGGTGATGTTATCATTGCCATATCACAAAGTGGTGAAACAGCAGATACTTTAGTGGCTTTGGAAAGTGCCAAAGAAAAAGGGGCATTCATTTTTGGGGTTGTTAATGCTGTGGGTAGTAGTATCGCCAGACTGAGTCATGCAGGTGCCTATACACATGCCGGGCCTGAAATTGGTGTGGCAAGTACCAAGGCGTTTACCGGACAATTAGCTGTGCTTACCATGATGGCATTAAAGATTGGTTATGCAAAAGGCACCATTGATGAGAAACGCTACCTCGGACTTATGAAAGAATTGGAAGCAATTCCTGAGAAAGTAAAAGAAATTCTTGCTGATACTTCGAATATCCAGCGCATAGCTGCTAAATATAAAAATGCCAGTGATTTTCTTTTCTTAGGACGGGGATACAATTTCCCTGTTGCATTAGAAGGTGCATTGAAACTGAAAGAGATTTCATATATCCATGCAGAAGGATATCCTGCAGCAGAAATGAAGCATGGTCCTATCGCCCTCGTAGATGAAAAATTACCTGTCGTATTTGTGGCAACAAAAGATTCGTACTACGAGAAAATTGTTTCCAACGTTCAGGAAATTAAAGCAAGAAAAGGAATGGTAATAGCTGTTGCAACACAAAACGACGACATCATACCCGGCATGGCAGATGATGTCATGTTTGTTCCTGATACTGATGAAGTGATTGCTCCATTATTAAGTTGCATACCACTGCAATTGCTGAGCTATTATGTGGGTGTTGAAAAAGGTCTGGATGTAGATAAGCCAAGAAACCTTGCCAAGAGTGTTACGGTTGAATAAAAGAGTACAATGCTGTTTCATTCTAAAATGATACGGCAGTAATGACAAATCATCTGCAACATGCCACAGAATAAAATATTAAAAACCCCATTATCGTCACTGGGTTATCAGTTCGTCGCTGCACCTTTCTTACCAAAGGGAAAAGATGAGTATTACCTACGCAATATGCAAAACCGCAATGGTATTGTATATCGCACACTGAATGCTTATGAAATTGAGGTTTTGGTAAGAAATCGAAATACAAGCGATGACTGGAATAAAATATTGGTGTCCGATGCTTTCAATCCTGAATTGGTAAAAAATTGCAAATTCTTTGGACTGGTTCGCATTGGTAAGCTCGAACCATTTTGTTTGGGTTTTAGTGATTTAAAAGTGCCGGTCGGACTATACAACTCCACCATCATCAGTTGTGATTTTGGGGATAATGTATGTATTGACAATGTCAATTATTTATCGCACTATATCATAGGAAGTGAAGTTATCATTACCAATGTCAATGAACTGGTTTCTACCAATCATGCCAAATTTGGAAATGGCATTATCAAGGAAGGAGAATCAGAAGATGTAAGAATATGGATGGAGATCTGTAATGAAAATACCGGTAGAAGGGTATTGCCTTTTAATGGCATGTTGGCCGGAGATGCTTTGTTATGGAGTAGAGATAAAGATGATAAAGTATTACAGGACAAGTTCAGACAATTTACCGAAGCTCGTTTTGATAACAAAAGAGGCTATTATGGAAAAATAGGCGACAGATCAGTGATTAAAAACTGTAGCATCATTAAAGATGTTTGGATTGGTACGGATGCCTATATCAAAGGTGCCAATAAACTCAAAAATCTCACGATTAACTCAGGAGAAGAAGGCAGAACTCAAATTGGTGAAGGATGTGAAGCCGTGAATGGTATCATTGGCTTTGGCTGTAAAATGTTTTATGGCGTAAAAGCTGTTCGTTTTATAATGGCTTCTCACTCACAATTGAAATATGGCGCTAGATTGATCAACTCCTACCTTGGACATAATGCCACTATCTCTTGTTGTGAAGTATTGAATTCATTGATCTTTCCGGCACATGAGCAACACCATAATAATTCATTTCTCTGTGCTGCACTGGTGATGGGACAAAGTAATATTGCTGCCGGTGCTACCATCGGATCCAATCATAATAGCAGAGGTGCAGATGGTGAAATTATCATGGGTCGAGGATTCTGGCCGGGATTGTGTGTGAGCCTAAAACACAATTCTGTTTTTGCCGGATTTACAATTTTAACCAAAGGCGATTATCCTTCGGAGTTACACATAAAAGTACCCTTCTCATTAGTAAGTAATGATGTAAGTAATGATCAACTATTGATCATGCCAGGATATTGGTTTTTGTATAACATGTATGCACTTGCCAGAAATGCGTGGAAGTATGTAGACAGAGATAAACGAACTGATCGTGTACAATTGATTGAATATGATTATCTCGCTCCAGACACCATCAATGAAATGTTTACGGCACTTGCCATTATGGAAGAAGCTACAGGTCATGCTTATCATAAAGCCCAACATACAAGTCAGAAAGCATTGAGCAAAGAAGAAGCTATTGTAACCGGGAAACAATTACTCCTTAGTGCCGACAAAATCGTAGATCAATTGGAAATAACAGTAGATGGTTTTGAAAACAGTAAGAGAAAAGTAATCTTATTAAAAACCAGAACTGCATATCATTTATTCAGAGACCTGATTCGTTACTATGGCGCATTGCATGTAGTTGAAATGGTACAAGATCAGCAGATACGAACGATCGAAGGCATTCAAAAAATGATCCCTGCTAAAAATAGCAGAAACGAATGGGTGAATCTGGGTGGACAACTCATTCCTCAAGTAGAGCTTACACAATTGAAAGAAAAGATCAAAACAGGGAAGATAAAATCCTGGGAAGATGTTCACCAAGCGTATCAACAAATGGGAAGTCGATATAGCAAGCAAAAAGCATTACATGCACTGGCTGCTTTGGAAGAAATAGAAGAGCTTTCACTTCGAAAATTAACGCCTCAAGTATTCAAACAATTATTAGACCACACGGTAACCGTAAAAGAATGGATGACCAAAGGCATTCATGAATCCAGAGCCAAAGATTATCAAAATCCGTTCAGAAAAATGGTCTATGAAAGTTTTGCAGAAATGAATACTGTTATTGGTAAACTGGAAGACAATGGTTTCATTCAGCAGCAAATGAAAGAACTGGTATCATTTAAACAGAGGATACAATCAGTTAAAAAATCATTCAAAATAAAAGCATAAAAAAAGGTAACCATTCTTTCCTAAGAAAGATGGTTACCCTGTTTTAAAATCCTGATGGATATTGGATCTTAAAACCGCAAACCTAAACCCAGCTGTATTTGCTGGTTAGTCCACTTATCTTTATTATCGATATCGTTGATATTTTGTAATCCGATATTATATCTACCGTATATACGAAGGAATTTAAAGTTCAGTTGCCCTCCCGCTACCATGGAAAAATCACCGGATTTAAAGGCAGACTCACCATTTTGAAGCAAAGTCTTATCCTGATTCAATAATATCCCAAACTGAGGACCTACATTCAAAGTAAGGATGCCGGCTACAGAATAGCGCAATAGAATGGGAATAGATAAATAATCCAGTTTGATATTCTCATTGTTATTAAACGGGTTAATTTGTGTAGAATAGAGCGTATTGAAATTGCTTCTCTTTGTGCTTGTTTGGCTCCAAAGTACTTCCGGTTGAATTCCCCATTTTCTATTAAGATCCAGCTCTAAAAAGCCCCCAACATGATAAGAAAGGTCAAATCCGTCTTTAAATGATTGACCGGATATCTTATTGAGGTTGGTTCCCAGTTTAACACCGGCGCGCGCTCCCTGAGCATTGACCAATTGGATGGTACTGAACAATAAAATGGCTGCTACTAATAACTTCTTCATAAGGTTTATTTTAATACTTCTTCCTTTTCAAGCACCGTGCCAAAAATCATGGACAAGATGCAAATCAGGCTCGTAACGCTGCTCAACCATTTATTATTGTATTTGTTTAACGTTATATGGAAGTTTTAACAGATCAGGAAATAGATCGTATCATAGAAATGGCCTGGGAAGACCGTACCCCTTTTGAAGCCATTTTATTCCAGTTTGGCCTAAAGGAAAAGGAAGTAATCGAACTGATGCGTGCCAACAGCAAAAAAAGCAGTTTTAAAATGTGGCGCAAAAGAATGGCAGGCAGATTCACCAAACACTCAAAATTGAGAACGGAAGGTATAAGCAGATTCAAATGCGCACGTCAAAGAACCATCAGCATGAACAAAATCAGTAAACGGTAACAGATTATCCTATTACTTTGCCTGAAACACCATCTATGCGTATCCTTTTTGCACTAGTTTTTTCTTTAGCTTTCTCATCGCTCATTGCCCAACACCAGCACCTTTCAGGTGACGGTTATGCTGATAGTGTTAACAAGGGCTTGATTGCTAAGGATACTATGAAAGGCAGTCCGAAAAGAGTAGCCATGAAAACCATTGGAGATACGCATATTCATATCGAATATGGGTCTCCGGGTGTAAAAGGAAGAATGATTTGGGGCGGATTGGTAGCTTATGATCAAGTATGGGCAACAGGAGCACACAATGCTACCTCCATTGACTTTTCGACGGATGTAACCATTGGGGGAAAGAAAATTACCAAAGGGAAATACGCTCTTTTTACGATCCCGGGTAAAACTGAATGGACCATCATCATCAATACCAACTACCAACAACATCTTGCCGATGCATACAATGCTTCAGAAGATATCGTACGTGTTAAAGTAAAACCCATTAAAAAGCCCCAAGTAACCCAACGACTCACCTACTCAGTAGTACCTTCCGGTAAAGACGCAGGTGTGATGATTGAATGGGAATATTTGAAAGTAGTACTGCCAATAAAAGTGTCTTGAGTGAGTTGTGAATGGTGAATGGTGAATAGTGAGTAGTTAGTAGTTAGTAGTTAGTAAATCATTCTACTAAATAGTCAATACTTTCTCTATGGACTATTAACTGTGGACCATCAACTACCTGCTATGAACCATTGGCTATGAACTATGGACCATGGACTATCCCCCCAACTCAATCACCGTAATCTCAGGCAATATCCCCACTCTTCCGGGGTAACCAATAAAGCCGAATCCACGATTGACGTACAATTTTTGTTTGCCCTCTTCATATAAACCAGCCCATTGTTTGTACATCCACTGAACAGGGCTCCACTTGAAATAAGGGTTCTCTAATCCAAATTGCATGCCATGGGTATGTCCGGATAACATCAGATCAACATCGGAATATTCGGTTCTGATTTGCGCATCCCAATGACTGGGGTCATGACTCAATAATATTTTAAAAGGGATCTGTTCCGTTCCCGGATATGCTAAATCCATTTTACCATATTTGGGAAAACGCCCTTTAGCACCCCAGTTTTCGATTCCAAGTAAAGCTATTTGTTGACCTTCTTTTTCAAATGCCACGTGTTCATTCATGAGTAAGCGCCAGCCCATATCCGCATGTGTTTTTTTCAAAGCTTCCAGATTGGCGGCTTTTTCTTCGCGAGTAGGCCAGGAAACATAATCACCATAATCATGATTACCCAAAGTACTGAACACTCCCATAGGAGCTCGAAGACGAGCAAAAACAGACTTGTATTCTTCCATTTCAGAAGCCCGGTCGTTAACAAGGTCACCGGTAAATACGATGAGATCAGGTTTTTCTTGAAGGATCATATCAATGCCATGTTCTACTGCTTTTTTATTTTGAAAGCTGCCACTATGGATATCACTGATATGAACCATTTTCATTCCGTGAAAAGCTTCAGGAAGATTGGGAAATGAAAGTTTCAGTTTTTTAATCTGATAATTGTATTTATTACTGAATCCATACAATAAAGTACCAAACAAGGAACCCCCCATGCCCAATCCCATCCAGCTTAAAAATGTAGAACGCGGTATACCTCCACCATTATCGCTCATGTA
The DNA here is from genome assembly GCA_013391385.1 of Sediminibacterium sp. Gen4. Taxonomy (GTDB): domain Bacteria; phylum Bacteroidota; class Bacteroidia; order Chitinophagales; family Chitinophagaceae; genus Sediminibacterium. Next base: position 130,518 of record JACBFI010000002.1, read on the forward strand.
CTGAGCACCGGTACCCGGAAATATTTTACTCATCAACCATAGGGCTATACGTCTGAGATCATCTGTCAAAAAGAAAAGTGCGGCTATGAGTTTGGCAAAAAATAATCCAACCAGTATGGCAAAAATATAATTCCGGTAAAATTTAGAGTTCTGTAAGAGCTGTATATAAGGGAAAGATAACAGCGCAAGCAATGTAACCACTGAAAGTACCCAATATCCAATATGGATGATCAACCGGGTTTTGTCGGATAGAGTCTGTGTGACCGTTCTGACCGCCTGGAATACATAAAAATCAAGTAAAAGCATGATGAGGGCTATCACCCAGAGAGTACCGGCATTACGCATGAGAAAGTTTTAATGTGTAGACGTACAGTGAATAAAAATATTGCATTTTACATGAAGCCATAGAATGACCATCAAAAACCACTCATTCTTAACAAATTAACCCCCAAACAGTTGAATCTGCTTCACACAAAAAATTGCCCGATAAAACCATTGGCCATGGACTATGGACCATATGCTATTCTTATGGATAAGATTCTTTCAAAAGATGTCTTTGAAACCGTATTTTTGGCGTCCTTCAAAGAAATGTGGCTATGAAATTGACTTATTACGGACATTCCTGTTTTCAAGTGGAAATCAAAGGAAAAAAGATCCTTTTTGATCCCTTTATTACCTATAATGAGCTAGCGAAAGATGTGGACGTCAATAGTATTGAAGCCGACTATATCTTTTTATCGCATGGGCATGCGGATCATATTGCTGATGCTGTTGGTATTGCAAAAAGAACCGGCTGCACAGTGGTGAGTGCATGGGAAGTTCATGAATGGATCACCAAACAAGGTATTGAGAAATCTCACCCGATGAATACGGGGGGGAAATGGAATTTTGATTTCGGAACGGTGAAATGTGTAGTTGCACAACACAGTAGCAGTTTACCGGATGGTAGTTATGGCGGTAACCCGATGGGGTTTCTATTCATGACAGAAGAAGCTAATTTTTACTACAGCGGCGATACTGCACTTACATTGGATATGCAATTGATTCCTTCTTGGACTCAACTTGATTTCTCTGTGCTGCCCTTGGGTGATAATTTTACCATGGATGTCGATGATGCTGTTCGTTGTGCTGATTTTGTGCAATGTAACCGTGTAGTTGGCGTACATTACAATACATCCGGGTTTATTAAAATTGATACGGATGCTGCAGTACAAGCATTCAAAGCGGCAGGAAAAGAATTATTATTGCCGGGTATCGGAACAACCATTGACCTTTAAAATATAAATATTCCGTTTTGCGGAAGCATAAGAATCATTATGGCGAGAATAATCGGAGTTGCCAATCAGAAAGGGGGTGTAGGTAAAACTACTACTGCTATTAATGTTGCCGCCAGTTTAGCTGTGCTGGAATTCAAAACATTATTGGTGGATGCAGATCCACAGGCCAATAGTACCACCGGTGTTGGATTTGACCTGCACAATATTACCAGCAGCTTATACGATTGCATGGTCAATAACGCCATTGCTGCTGACGTGATCCTGAAAAGCGAAATCCCGAACCTTGATATCATTCCATCACATATTGACTTGGTAGGTGCTGAGATTGAAATGATCAATTATCCGAACCGTGAAAACGTAATGAAAGGGATTTTAGATGCGGTAAAAGATCGCTACGATTTTATCATTATCGACTGCTCCCCTTCTTTGGGATTAATCACCGTGAATTCATTGGTAGCTTCCGACAGTGTGATCGTACCTGTTCAATGCGAGTTCTTTGCATTGGAGGGATTGGGAAAACTACTCAATACGATTAAAATTGTACAAAGTCGTCTCAATCCTGAATTACAAATTGAAGGTATTTTAATGACGATGTATGATGGTCGTTTGCGTTTATGCAACCAAGTGGTAAGTGAAGTAAGAAGACATTTTGATGAAATGGTTTTTTCTACCATCATTCACAGAAATACCAGACTGAGTGAATCACCGAGTGTAGGTAAACCCGTAATCCTGTATGATGCCGAAAGTAAAGGCGCCATCAACTACTTAAATCTAGCCAAAGAAATCTTACAGAACAATGGCTTGACTAAGATGTCGAATGAAGAGAGAATTATTGAGTAGCATATAGGTTATAGCTAATGGCTTATCCTTAATAAAACTATTCGCTATGAACTATATGCTACTAGCAAAAAATGAAAAACGATTACCATGACCAACCCAAAACAAAATAAAGAATTGATCGGTAAAGGACTTCGTTCTTTGTTGCAGAATATTGATGCTGATCTCAAAACCACCAGCGGTGCTTTGAAAACAGATGTTGTGGAACAGGTAACAACGATCAATAGGATTGCATTGAGTGATATTCAAATCAATCCTAAACAGCCTAGACGAGACTTTGATGAGCAGGCTTTGAATGAATTGGCAGAGTCGTTGAAAATTCATGATATCATTCAACCTTTAACTGTATCTAAGTTATCTAGTAATAAATACCAATTGATTGCAGGTGAACGTCGTTTCCGGGCTGCAAAAATTGCCGGATTGAAAGATGTTCCCGTGTATATCCGTCAAGCCAATGATCAGCAATTATTGGAATTGGCATTGCTGGAAAACTTACAACGTGAGAATCTGAATGCCGTTGAAATAGCATTGAGTTATAAGCGAATGATGGATGAGTTAAACTATACGCAGGAACAGGTAGCAGAAAGAATGGGAAAAGAAAGAAGTACAGTTACCAACTATATTCGTTTATTAAAATTACCTCCAGACATTCAGCTAGCTGTTCGTAGCGGACAACTTAGCATGGGGCATGCAAGGGCTTTGATTAATATTGACACCATTGATAAACAACTTTTTGTTTACAAGGAAATTCAACAGAAAGGTCTGAGTGTTCGACAAACAGAAGAATTGGTCAGAAAAATGTATCAGGCAGAGAAAGCCGATACTGTTAAAATTGCTGCAAAAACCGATCTGCCACCGGCTTACAAAAAGATTGAGGATAACTTAGCATCTCATTTCGCTACCAAGGTGAAAATGGTTCATAATAAAAAGGGCTATGGCAGTATCACCATCGAGTATTTTTCACTGGAAGAACTGAATAAAATTCTCGAAGCCATGAATGTAACGGTGAGTTAATCAATACATGAGTGTATTTCGTTTATTCATACCACTATTATTCACTTGTTGTACGGCAACTACTCTTTTAGCACAGTCTGATAAAGAGCAAATGGCTGCTACCCAACTCATCGGGCGGGATACCAGCATTTCTTTAAAAGACAGTACACAAAAAATTGCTACTGCAAAAAAACATATTCCCAAAATCGCCACCAGACGCTCATGGTTAATACCGGGCTGGGGACAAGCATACAATAAGCAGTACTGGAAAATACCGGTTGTATATGGCATTCTAGCCATCCCCACAGTAGCCTATGTGTACAACAACAGTATGTACAAAAAAACAAAGTTTGCTTATGAAGCTTTGTTCAAAGCACAATTACCCCCTCCGAATAATGATAGTACTGATTTCCGATTGATTGATCCGCAACTTCGTGGACTCAGTATCTCGTCAGTACAGAGCTATCGAAATACTTTTCGCCGAGACAGGGATTATTCAATTCTTTGGTTCCTATTGGCATGGGGACTTCAGGTAGCAGATGCTACGGTGTTTGCTCATTTAAAAGAATTCGATGTGAGTGATGATCTGACCATGCAAATCAGTCCCACTTTTAACCCACAAACAAGAACACCCGGTTTTGGATTGGTGATGAGTCTGAAAAATCCCGACAAAAAGCCCAAGCAGGTGCGCTAGGATCCGTCTTGATTAAAATTTGTTTCTTCCCGATTTACAAATAAGTTTGCTGCAAAAGCAGAGATCATGAACATTATTCTGGTAGGGTATGGAAAAATGGGTAAAGCCATTGAAGAAATTGCAGTGAAGAAAGGCCATACCATTTCCTTAAAGATAGACATCAATAATGCCGAAGAATTAAATGCCGCCAATGCTGCTAAAGCAGATGTAGCCATTGAATTTACAGGTCCGCATAGTGCTTTTGACAATGTGATGAAATGTCTTGAACTCGGAATACCTGTTGTTTGTGGTTCTACCGGATGGCTGGAGCGTTATGAAGAAGCCAAAAAATATTGTGAAGCCAATAATGGAACGCTTATCTATGCCAGCAACTACAGTATAGGAGTGAATTTATTCTTTGAAGTCAACAAGCAACTGGCAAAATTGATGAGTCAACATCCGGATTATCATGTTTTCATGGAAGAGATTCATCATACACAGAAAAAAGATGCTCCCAGTGGTACAGCTATTACATTGGCTGAGCAAATAATGGAATCCATGCCTCAAAAGAAAAAATGGATCAATGAATTTTCCAATGACCCATCCGTTTTGTCTATTGTCTCTGAAAGAATCGATCCTGCACCCGGCACACATAAAATAAAATACAGTTCAGCCATTGATGATATTGAGATCATTCATACCGCACATAACCGGGCTGGTTTTGCCGGAGGTGCCGTTCTTGCTGCAGAATATGCAGCTGTTAATAAAGGTATTTGGAGTATGAAAGATGTATTGGGACTTTAATCACACCCCCCAATGGTATTAAAAACTACATTCTACTGTTTTTTTTATATTTTGTATCAGGGATAGGACTCCTGTAAAATGGTACCACATGTTATCTAAAAAAACACAATACGCGTTTAAAGCCCTTACCTTTATGGCGGAGCGCAAAAAAGAAGGTCCGATTCTGATTGCCGAAATTGCTAGTAAAAAGAAAATCCCTTTAAAATTTCTTGAAAATATTTTACTAGAGCTGAAAAAAGCCGGGTTATTAGAAAGTAAGAAAGGTAAAGGCGGAGGATACTTTTTTAATATAGAGCCAAATAAAATCCCCCTGGCTACAGTTATGCGTTTAATTGAAGGTCCAATAGCCTTACTGCCTTGTGTAAGTCTCAATTTCTATGAAAAATGTCACGACTGCAATGAGAGAAAATGTGGTCTGAATAAAGTGATGATTGAAGTTCGTGATAATACCTTGAAAGTATTGGAAAACAAAACTGTTGCCGATCTGGCAGTATTATAAACAAACCTCTAAAACAAAACTGAAATGAAAAAATTGCTTTTTTTATTACTGTGTATCCCTTTTATAAGTGAAGCACAGGTTCCTATTCTTAGCGGGAAAAATATTTTTAAACTGAATGCAAGTTCATTAGTGGCTAAGAACTTTCATATTACTTATGAGCGCAAATTAACCGGTCGTGTCTCTGCTTCTTTAGGTTTCAGAACCATGGGAAAAAGTACTGTACCATTTAAAAGTGTACTTGAAAATGTATTTGATGGAACAGATTTTAATATCAATGATTTCAAAATCGGTAATACGGCTTTCACCCCTGAAGTTCGATTCTATCTTGGCAAAGGCAACTTAAGAGGTTTTTATGTTGCTCCATACATGCGTTTTGCATCTTTTGATATTACTGCACCAATAAACTATACCTATAATAGTGGTTCAGGTAGCACAACGGAATCAGCACCAATGTCCGGTAAAATCACATCTACCAGTGGGGGTATTATGTTTGGTACACAGCATAGAATATTTAAGGTATTGACATTGGATATTTGGATTATTGGTGGACACTACGGAAGTAGTAAGGGTACACTATCTGTTGTAAAAACTTTTGCAACACAGCAAGAAAGAGATGCGCTACAACAAGAATTGAACAGTATTGATGCACCTCCTTTTAAATTTAAAAATGCAACCGTAACATCTACGGGTGCTAGCATTCAATCAGACGGACCATGGGCAGGTATTCGTGGGCTGGGTATTAACCTCGGTTTCAGATTCTAAAAAAAGTACAGTGTTATAAAAGAATAGCCGCAAACTAACAAGTTGCGGCTATTTTATTGTTTACCCCCCGGTAAATGATGAGCATTATTAACCTGCCATCATATTCTATGATACAACTCTACTTAGTTTCGTTGCTTGATCCTACAGTTATTTTTTGAGATTTTTAAGCATATCCTCCGTCATCTTTGCCAAATCAAATTCAGGTTTCCATCCCCAATCAAGGGTGGCCACACTATCATCTATACTCTGAGGCCAGCTATCTGCAATCTGCTGTCTATAATCCGGAGCATAATTCATAGTGAAATCCGGTATATGTTGAACAATTTCAGCACCGATTTCTTTAGGCGAAAAACTCATTCCAGATAAGTTATAGGATGTTCTGACCGATATTTTTTCTGCAGGCGCTTCCATTAACTCCAATGTAGCCCTGATGGCATCGGGCATGTACATCATCGGCAAATAAGTGTCTTCCTTGAGAAAGCATTGGTATTTCTTGTGCTCCAATGCTTCATGATAAATTTCAACTGCATAATCTGTAGTACCACCACCGGGTGCAGATTTATAGCTGATCAAACCGGGGTATCTCAAACTACGTACATCCACCCCATATCGTTGAAAATAATAATTGCACCAGAACTCACCTGCATACTTACTGATACCATATACCGTTGTGGGTTCAATAATGGTTTGTTGCGGACAATTTTGCTTGGGGGAAGTAGGACCAAATACGGCAATACTACTCGGCCAATAGACTTTGGTCAATTTCTCTTCACGCGCAATATCCAGTACATTCAATAAGCCTTGCATGTTGAGGTGCCAGGCCAGATTTGGATTTTTTTCTCCTGTTGCAGAAAGTATCGCTGCTAATAAATAAATCTGGGTGATATTTTGACGAATCACCTGCACATGCAACATCTCTTTATTCATCACATCCATACTCACATACGGACCAGTACCTTCTAATAATGGGTTTTGTTCACGCAGATCTGAAGCGATGACATTATTATTTCCATACAGCTTTCGCAACGCCAATGTCAATTCCACCCCAATCTGACCCGAAGCTCCGATGACTAAAATTTTTTCTTTTTGCTGAGACATGCAATCATTTTTTAGAGGAACAAAGAAAGAGAAAAAAGGGGAATAGTCCATGGTCCATAGTCCATAGCAAATGGTTCATAGCTGATGGCTTATGGTTGATAGGCAATAGTTCCTGACACTGATGATTGCTCAGTTATACCCCATGGACCATGGACTATAAGCTATGGACTATCGACTACTAACCCAACAAATCCCTAATTTCGCCATTCAAACAACCGTAATATGATTCCAGGCTTTTTGACAGAGCTTTTTAAGCACCAGCAGTATGATCACAATAACTTTTTTCTGATTGCAGGTCCATGTGTGGTGGAAAGTGAAGAATTGGTGATGGAAATAGGTGAAAAGGTATCAGGTATTTGTAAGAACCTGGGTATTCCTTATGTGTTCAAAGCAAGTTATAGAAAAGCCAACAGAACCAGTGCCAGTTCGTTTACGGGAATCGGCGATGATAATGGTTTATCACTGATTAAAAAAGTGGGCGATACTTATCAACTACCCACTACTTCTGACATTCATGCACACGATGAAGCGGCTATGGCTGCTCCATATATAGATATACTTCAGATACCGGCTTTCTTATGCCGACAAACAGATTTACTATTAGCTGCCGCTGACACGGGAAAAATCGTCAACGTGAAGAAAGGACAATTCCTCAGTGGACCTTCCATGAAATTTGCAGTAGACAAAATCAAATTTGCCGGTAATGATAAGATCCTGCTAACCGAACGCGGAACAACTTTTGGTTATCAGGATTTGGTGGTTGATTACAGAAATATTCCCTGGATGCAAGAACATGGTTGTCCAGTAATTATGGACTGTACCCATTCCTTACAGCAACCCAACCAAACAACCGGTGTCACCGGTGGCAATCCACAACTGATCGGTACCATTGCAAAAGCCGCAATTGCTGCCGGGGCTGATGGGCTTTTCATAGAAACACATCCCAATCCCGCCATCGCGAAAAGCGATGGTGCTAACATGTTACGACTTGACCTCCTTGAGCCATTGCTACAGGAACTTGTTCGTTTGAAAAAAGCAGTGGTGTAGGAAGAGACAAGAATGAAGAATCAGGGTACAAGAAAGCTTCAAGTTACAGGCAGCAAGCGACAAGCTATAAAAAAACCAACGCTTGATGCTTGTGGCTTGCAGCTTGTAACTTTCTTGAATCCTGTGTCTTTATTCTTGTGTCTTACCCTAGTTACCAATTTCTCAGAGGGTTTCTTCTTCCGGCGAGGATATAGTTTTTGATATTGATCCAAAAGGCAAGGATCATGTAGATGATGACAGGAGATCCCATGGTTAAGAAAGAGATATAAATAAACCACATCCTGATACGGGAGCTGGCGATACCTAATTTTTCTCCAATTGCGGTACACACACCAAATGCCCTTACTTCAAGAAATTCTCTGATCTTTTGCATATATGATAGTTGAATGGGGGCTTTGTATGGCAAATTATACAAATTTTAGTGAAAAAGGTTTAAGAATATAGCCTGTAGGTCGTAAGTCTGAATGAAACAGTCAAAGGCCATTGATTTCTGTCTTTGCCCCCACCCTATTTTTCCGTAAATTCGCGCAGATTTTAGTCAACAATACATCTGTTTGAATCAACTTATTCTCTGGAAATTTTCCATAGTGAGTTTTCAAACTGGATATCAGAAATCATACATCTTTAAATCGTAGACCCATGGCATTTGACATTGAAATGATCAAGAAAGTGTATGCTGAGATGCCTGCCAAGGTAGATGCTGCACGCAAGGCGCTCGGTCGCCCTTTGACACTGTCTGAGAAAATCCTTTTTGCGCACTTGCACCAGGATCAGCAACTCAGTAATTTTGAAAGAGGTAAATCCTATGTTGATTTTGCACCAGACCGTGTTGCTATGCAGGATGCTACCGCACAAATGGCGCTCTTGCAGTTCATGCAGGCGGGTCGCCCAAAAGTAGCGGTTCCTTCAACTGTACACTGTGATCACCTCATTACTGCCAAATTAGAAGCTAAAAAAGATCTGGAAGTAGCCAATGCAGAAAGCAAAGAGGTTTTTGACTTCCTCGCTTCTGTTTCCAATAAATATGGTATCGGATTCTGGAAACCAGGCGCCGGAATCATTCACCAAGTGGTATTGGAAAATTATGCATTTCCGGGTGGTATGATGATCGGGACTGATTCTCATACCGTAAATGCCGGTGGTTTGGGCATGATTGCCATCGGTGTGGGTGGTGCTGATGCCTGTGATGTCATGGCAGGTTTACCATGGGAATTAAAATGGCCCAAACTGATTGGTGTGAAACTGACTGGTAAATTGAGTGGATGGACAGCCCCTAAAGATGTGATCCTGAAAGTGGCAGGTATTCTCACCGTTAAAGGTGGAACCGGGGCCATTGTAGAATATTTTGGTGAAGGTGCAACAGCGATGAGCTGCACAGGTAAAGGAACCATCTGTAATATGGGTGCCGAGATTGGAGCCACTACTTCTACATTCGGTTATGATGATAGTATGAGTCGTTACCTGAAAGCTACCGGTCGCGAAGAAGTAGCTGTGATGGCAGATGGCGTGAAAACTTATTTAAATGCAGACCCTGAAGTATATGCTTCTCCTGAAAAATATTTTGATCAAGTCATTGAAATCAACCTCAGCGAATTGGAACCTCATTTGAATGGTCCATTCACTCCTGATTTAGCTACACCTATTTCTAAAATGAAAGAAATGGCTGCAGCCAACGGATGGCCTACCAAGGTAGAAGTGGGTTTGATCGGTAGCTGTACCAACAGTTCTTATGAAGATATTAGCCGTGCAGTTAGTCTGGCGCGTCAGGTAAAAGAAAAAGGATTAAAAACAAAAGCACAGTACACGATTACGCCGGGTAGTGAGCAGGTGCGTTATACGATTGAGCGTGATGGCTTTTTGGATATCTTCTCTGAAATCGGCGCTACTGTTTTCGCCAATGCTTGTGGACCTTGTATTGGTATGTGGGATCGCGTAGGTGCGGAAAAGGCAGAAAGAAATACCATCGTCCATTCTTTCAACAGAAACTTCGCAAAGCGTGCTGATGGTAACCCGAACACATTGGCATTTGTTGCTTCACCGGAATTGGTAACCGCACTTGCTATTGCGGGTGATCTTACTTTCAATCCCATCACAGACACTTTGACAAATGAAAAAGGTGAACAAGTGAAATTGGATGAACCGAGTGGACAAGAATTGCCGCAACGTGGTTTTGCAGTAGAAGATGCGGGTTATCAGGCTCCGGCTGCTGATGGAAGTGGTGTACAAGTGGCTGTAGATCCAGCTTCTAAACGTTTGCAGTTGTTAGATCCTTTTGCGCCTTGGGAAGGAACAGATCTGAAAGGATTGAAACTACTTATCAAAGCAAAAGGAAAATGTACAACGGATCATATTTCAATGGCAGGTCCATGGTTGAAATTCCGTGGACACCTTGATAATATCAGTAATAACATGCTGATTGGCGCATTGAATTTCTTCAATGAAAAAACAGACCTGGTAAAAAATCAACTCACCGGAGAATATGGTCCTGTACCTGCTACCCAGCGTGCTTACAAAGCAAAAGGCATTGGATCTATTGTTGTGGGTGATGAGAATTATGGTGAAGGGTCATCAAGAGAGCATGCAGCTATGGAACCACGTCATTTAGGTGTTCGTGCGATATTGGTGAAATCATTTGCCCGTATCCATGAAACCAACCTGAAGAAGCAGGGTATGTTGGCACTCACTTTCAATGATAAAAATGATTACGATAAGATTCAAGAAGATGATACCATTGATATCGAAGGATTGACAAATTTTGCACCAGGTCAGCCACTTACGATTGTGTTGCATCATGCAGATGGGAGCGTTGATAGAATCAGCGTAAACCATACTTACAATCAACAGCAGATTGAATGGTTTAAGGCAGGTGGTGCTTTGAATATCATTCGTAAACAAGTAGCAGGATAATCACTAGGCTATTATATAAAAAAAGCTCCGAAAATTTTCGGAGCTTTTTTGCAACAAATTGGACTAGTATATAACAATACTTACGTGAGCCTGTTCTTTCATAATTAACGATAATTAGGAAATAATTAAACATCTTGCCAAATATTCAAATAAAATCGTCGATTTATTAATATCATTAATAGGTCTTTACAAATGATTCTCCTTTGATCGTTATTAAAATTATAGTTATATCGATTTGCAGCTTCCCGAAATACGTTTGAAGTAGACAAATTATTGGTTATTCTCGAAATGCTATAAAAGAGATTCTCGATCTTTATCCCATCAACAGTATCATCTGAATTATATATTTTATAAAGATGAAGTTGAGATCTAATTTGTTTTAAAAGACTTTCTTTAGCATTTTCGATTTTATTTGACTTAATTAATAGCGTGATGGCTTTTATATTAATTGGCTTAACAACTTTAAGTGAAGATATATTTGAGGTATCCCATTTTTCAATAATTTCTAATTTTTTCATTAATGGATAACATTTTTTACAAAAGCCTTTGCCTATATGTTTCCATTCTTCTGTACCGCAATGTGTACATTTATCATAATACCTACTCCAATTCATTATCTCTCTTTTACACTTTTGATAATAACTCTGTCTTTTTGCTAATAAACTCATCATCAGTTAATATTCCTTTTTGTCGAAGTTCATTTAACTTCTCAATTTGAATAAATATGTCACTTGATGATTCACTTTTTGATTGACTTATCTGATTTGGAAGAGCTACATTAATTTCGACATTTTTCCTTTCTGATATTTTCAAAAAACTACTTATTGCTATAATTGTATAAGTCGAAATAGATACTATTGCTCCTATTTTTAATTCTATTTGACCAAGTTTATCCTTTGCAATGAAGTAAGAAACTAAAAGCATAAATATTCCCATAACTGACATTAATGCCAAATGAATATATTTTTTTAGAAATAAAATCATTACTCCACAGATAATAGAACCAATCAGAAATAGTTTAATTTCTATTGGTACATCCCGTGATTTTACAATATCAGCACCATTTATATTGTCTCCTCCACAACCTATAAAAGGTAAAAATATAATAGAAATGATAGCTACCAGAGAAAGAACTTTTGAAGTTAATGTATAACTGTATTTACTTTCAAGAACTTCATTTTCTTCTGATGAAATATTCTTAATTCCTAAAATATCATTAATATCATTACTCATACTTTTAACTTTTAGATTGTCTAGTGTAGAGATTAATAAAAAAAATTATAAAGCCAATACTTGACAGAAGTAATAAAACATTCATAATTTTTGACACATCGTTTGAATGGCGTATAACTTCATAAGAGGCAAGCATATAGTATAAACTTGCGATTGCTTGAAGTATAGTTGCAATTATTGCAATTAATGTAACAGATTTCATTGTTGATTAAATTAATAATTAAGGAAATATCATTTTGTAACTATTCAAAATATTTATGGCATATACTTACATTAATTTCTTAAACAAAATAGACATCCCTTTCCGCAAATGCAAGTGTCTCGCCCCTACCAAAAAAGAACTGTTCATAAACAGGGGATAACCAGAACTTCTCAAGCATTCACAAACAATTATCATTGAAATGAATGTTACAACAATAACTGTACTTACTTTCACCGAGTCTATTGAAAATCTATTATTTAGAACTATGATTTGGGAAATATTGACCGTTGCAGGATTGGCTACTTTTGAAGTATATGCAGCAATACCAGCCGGTTTCGCTTTTGGGCTTCCGGCATGGACCATTTTTCTTTCCAGTATGTCGGGCGGACTGGCAGGTGTGTTTATTGCCACATTTTTGGGAGATAAGATCAAAAAAATCCTAGCAAAATATCGTAAACCCAAGCCTGAAAAGCCCAAAACCGGACTGATCTACACCCTTTGGGAAAAATATGGCATTATCGGATTGGGATTCTTTGGTACCATGACTGTGGGTGCCCCTGTTAGTATAGGTGTTGGAGTAGGCTTCAATGTCCCTTTACAAAAACTACTGGTATGGTGCTGTATAGGCGTAATTACCCGCTGCGCTTTGTTTACGGCGATTGGGTATTATGGGCTTAAGTTGTTTTAGTCCATGGCAAATGGCGTATGGTTCATTGCCTATAGCAGAAACTATTCTCTACCATAAACTACTATGAACCATACGCCATGAACTATTTGCTATGGCCTAAATCGTCAACAATAACAAAGACATATTAGACTGCATCAAAATCCTTTCCAGTCTTTGCTCGCGCATAAAATAGCTGGATAAAGCACCCATCTTAACGGTCGGAATATTCTGCGACTGCATCATTTCTGAAAAATTGGATAACTTTTTCTCTACGGCGTTGAATTGATATACCAATGATGAAGGAACTTGCTGCTGATTGGATGCAGGGGCATCTAATAAAGAAACCGCGTCAGACATTTCTCGTGCTGTATGAAATGCTCTTGTTTCCGGCTGTAATAATTCTTCTGAAATATTCGCGAGATCAGATTTTGCGATGTACATCACTGCACAACGTGAACGACATAACATTCTGAAAACATCCAATCCCGTTGATTTACCTGTTTCATACCATTCTTCTCTTGAATAAAAAGCAATATCACACCCAAACTCCTGAATATATTGCTTGAATACTGCTGGCGAATCGCCAAAAATGCGATCAATACTGTACCCTTTTACAATAGCACTGTTTTCTTCTTCGATCTTACGTATAGCTTCGAGAGAACTACTTGAAAACTGATACCCGTGTGATTGTCTGCCTAGAGTCATTAAATCACTCTCATTATCAGGTATAGGTACTACCTGCAGAAAAGTGCAATGAAACCCTTCTGTTTTATATAACCTTGTAGCCAATCGAAACAGATTTACCGCATGTTCAGTACATCTCGTTGGGATAATAATCTTTTTCATACCTGTAGTTTTTTATGTGATGATGACAGATAATACTGTATCATCTGCAAACCTACACTGCAGGCATTGGGATGAAATAAGAAGTATATTAAGAGACAGTTAGAAGTTTTTAAGAGTAGGATTAGAAAATTACAGAAATTCTAATGCGGCTCTAACAACCTTTTTAAAAAGACTGTCTACCCCCCAAAATAGGGCTATGAACGAATAGGGAAACGCATTTCAGCCCTTGTACCGGCACCTTCCATTGAAGTAAAACGAATCTCACCCCGATGTATGCGGATGATTTTCTGTGCCAGTGGCAGACCTACACCATAACCCTTATAGGCAGAAGTATTGGATGCTCTAAAGAATGGATCAAAAATATAACGCAGTTCCTTTTCAGGAATTCCAATTCCCCTGTCTTCCACAACTACAATACATTGTGATTCTGAAGCGTGCAGTGAAATGGTTACTTTCCCATTATTGGAGTATTTACAAGCATTTTGCACCACATTGGTAATCGCAAGTTTTAATAAATTTTGATTTCCGTAAATGGTAATGTATTCAATGTCTTCAGGCAAACTCTCAAAATTGATCCGTATATGATTACCCGGATCGGTAAAATCCACCAACTTTTTTACTGATAAGATCAATTCATCCAAGCGGATAGATCCCATGAATTCTTCCTTCACGCTATTACCTGCCTGTGCCAATTCCAATAAGCTGGTAGTGAGATGATGCAATTGATCAGCTTCACGTGCAATAACCGATAATGCTGCTCGATACTCCTGAGGGTCTCTCTCTTTGCTCAATGCCAGCTCTGCTTCCCCAAGAATGGCTGTGAGTGGTGTTCTCAACTCATGAGACAGCTTATTCACAAAATTTCTTTGGGTTTCAAAAGAAGTCTCTAAACGATCCAGCATATCATTAAAGGTTTGTGTGAGATCACTGATCTCTCCTTTTGATGGCTGTTCCGGTAATCGCATATCCAAATTGGTGACACTGATTCTTTTTACCCTTTGAATAATATTAGAGATGGGATTAACGATCTCGGCAGAAAAAAGCATCCCAACAACAAATACAATGATTACTGCCAATATGATTCCCAATACCAGATTTTGACGCATATCCCTTAATCCTTCCTCACCATAATCATTACGGGCAGACATCATCACGATGTATCGCTTTCCGCTGTACTTATACGGTATGAAAGAATAATAAGTTAACCCACGAATGAATTGAACTGTTTTACCGGCATTCAATTGCTCTTCAAAATCGGGCGGTAGCGTGATATGATGCGAAGTCAGGAATAATGAGTCTGGGATCTTGTCAAAAAAGTATTCCTTCTCGTCAGGCAAACGCTGCAAATGTTTTTGACGGATCTCATTGTATACATCAGGTCCCAGAATTCCTTCTTCATAATGTGCTTGGGCAGCAATACCCCCTCGAACAGTTAAGCGATGAAAAAACTCTCTATCTATGGAACGTTTTGAGAAATGATAAATAAAAACACTGAGCATCAAAATAATGACACCTGTAAGTAAAGTAAATAAGGTGGTGATCTTATTACGGATGTTCATGAAGCATTCTCTTTCATCATGTAACCCATACCAATCATCGTATGTATGAGTTTGTCATTTTTGTTTTTATCAATCTTCTTACGAAGGTAATTGACATATACATCCACCACATTGGTACCCAGATTAAAGTCAATATCCCATACATTTTCCAGAATCTCCATTCTAGACAATACCCTAGCTTGATTTTTCAAGAAAAACTCCAATAATTTATATTCTGTGGAAGTCAGGGAAATGGCTTCTTCACCTCTGAAAGCTGTTTTAGTGTCTGTATCCAAACGCAGATCCGATATTTTTAAGATATGAGCATCCGATACTATGGTATTACGGGTCATACGCCGTCCTAAAGCATTGACCCTTGCCATCAGTTCTGTAATCTTAAAAGGTTTTACCATATAATCATCTGCACCGCTATCAAGACCGGTGACAATATTTTCAGTACTTCCCAATGCTGTCAACATCAGTACGGGAATAGAAATACCTTGCGACCGCATTTCCTTACACACCTGAATACCATTGACGCCGGGTAACATAATATCCAGTATCACCATGTCGAAATCATGGTTCCGCACCATTTGCAAGCCGGTATTTCCATCCATTGCAACACTTACTTCAAATCCAATTTCCTTCAACCCCCTCTCAATCAATGAAATAACGGCAGCTTCATCTTCTATCAACAGTATCTTCATTTGTTTACATGCTTATTGCACACCAACAAAATAAGAATTTTTGAAAGAAAACCCTGAAACACTTTAAATTGATAACTGTTCGAATCTTGTTGAACTTTTAACATCTCGGACAAAAACCAAGTATAAACAAGCGTTAATTGAGATATCATCATGAAAAAAATCAGAGTTGCATTATTGTCGTTTGGGATGTCGGGTAAAGTATTTCATGCCCCTTTCCTTCAACAGCATCCCGGTTTTGAGCTGTATGCTGTTTGGGAACGAACCAAATCTGACTCCATTGAAACCTATCCGGATATTACCATTGTTAGATCACTCGATGCCATCCTGGAAGATAATAGCATTGACCTGGTGGTGGTGAATACACCTACAAATACACATTATACCTATGCCAAAAAAGTATTGGAAGCCGGAAAATCAGCCATAGTCGAAAAGGCCTTCACAACAACCGTTTCAGAAGCCCAAACACTTGCCTCATTAGCACAAGAAAAAAAATTACACTTATCTGTCTATCAAAACAGACGATGGGATAGCGATTTTCAAACGGTCCAAAAAATTGTTCAGGACGGTGTATTGGGCGAATTGAAAGAAGTATCTGTTCGTTTTGATCGTTTCAAAAACACTGTTGGTAATAAATTACACAAGGAACAACCCGGACCGGGAGCGGGTTTATTGAATGATTTAGGACCTCACCTGATTGATCAGGCATTGGTGCTATTCGGAATGCCCGAAAAACTATTCGCTGATATCAGAATACTTCGAGCTGATTCTTTGGTAGATGATTATTTTGATCTCTTATTGTATTATCCTTCCTTAAGGGTTCGATTGACATCAAGTTTATTGGTGAAAGAACCATTACCCGCTTTTGTGTTGCATGGAAGCAATGGATCTTTCATAAAAACGCGTGGTGATATTCAAGAAGCAGACCTTATTGCCGGGAAACAACCCGGTACTGTCAACTGGGGTATCGAACCCGAAAGCAATGATGGATTATTACATACCCTGATAAATGGAAAAGACAGCAAACAAACAGTGAGAACCCTGCCCGGTAATTATGGTACGTATTATGAAAAAGTGTATCAGTCTATGATCCATAATACAGTACCACCTGTAACCGCCGATGAAGGCATTCGTGTCATGCAAATATTAGAAGCCGCAGTCAAAAGTCAGGAAACACAAACAGTCGTAACCTTGTAAATACGTACTGACAAGACATAAAAAAAGCCATCCGCCTAGGCAGATGGCTTTTCTATATCTGGATTACCATTACATTTTTTTAGCGTCTTCCAAAAACTTAGCCAACCCGATATCAGTTAACGGATGTTTCAACAAACCAAGAATGGAATCCAATGGACAAGTACAAACATCTGCCCCTAATTCAGCAGCTTTTGTAATATGTAAGGCATTACGAATAGATGCTGCCAGGATCTCAGTCTTAAATCCTTGGATATCATAAATGTGGCGTATTTGACCGATCAGATCCATCCCATCCCAACCACTATCATCAATACGACCAATAAAAGGTGAAACATAAGTAGCCCCAGCCTTAGCAGCTAAAATAGCTTGTCCGGCAGAGAATACCAATGTACAATTGGTACGAATTCCATTATCTGTAAACCACTTGATGGCTTTAACACCGTCTTTGATCATCGGAACTTTTACTACAATATTTGGATGAATGGCGGCTAGTTTTTTACCTTCTTCAACCATCGTAGCAAAATCAGTAGATAATACTTCCGCACTTACATCACCATCCACCAATTCACAAATAGTTTTGTAATGGTTGGCGATGGCCTCCTCTCCTTTGATGCCTTCTTTGGCCATTAGGGAAGGATTGGTTGTAACGCCATCCAGGATTCCTAAATCATTGGCTTCTTTGATTTGCGCAAGATTACCGGTGTCGATGAAAAATTTCATATTGATGTATTAAACCCCTCAGTGACTACTTCGGGGAGAAAGAAAAAAATGGCAGGCTACTCACATCGCACCGCTACAACCGCCTATCCTTGCTGCATTCCTGCCCTGGGGAGGTTCAGCAGGAGCTGGTCGTGTAAGACCTGCCGGTGCAAAAGTAAGGGTTGAGACCTATTTTCCCTAATTTTTTGAATCATAACACCGATACTCAAAAACCACTGCCGAAATTTCGAGAGTTGAGTCGGGTTACACCCAACAGTTCATCATGCCGACCACTGAATGGGCGAAAATAAAATAGAATCAAGTATTCATTCTCTGTCTCCCAGTAATTGCCTTCTGTAAGTGAGGGATCAGCTTTTGCAAAACGATCTCGTATATCTTTTGTCAGATATTGGTAGCTGTAATAACCCTGTTTTAAAAAGAGTGTTTTTTTATAGACTGCTTTTTCTGCATCGAATTCCATTTTTGAACTATCACCGGCCTGATTACCTGTCATCTCTCCTACCAGAAAAACATCTTTACCCACATAAGGCTTGCCGCCGGATGGTACAAGTGTAAAATCCACTTTTGCATAATCACCTTGCCACCAGGGATTAATCGATTCTGTGGTGGATATTTCATTCCATCCATTGCGATCACTGAAAAATGCATATCGGAGATCATTTCTTTGTAAATCAGGTCTGATGTATATATGATGCGGAAATGCAGAGCGATCTACACTTTCTACCCTGTCACTTTCAAAACGAAAACTTCTGAGATCTGCCCATCGAAATTCTTTCCCGGCAGGAAAAACTGCATCCTGCTCACCATTGTATTCCAATGCATTTCCACGAATAAAACTGGGTTGTAAATTAAAAGCAGCATCAGCCCAACGATTATTCTGCAAGATCACCAGCTTGGTTTGCTGTTGTGGACTCATGATATTGAGATCTTTGGTGCCAACCGTTACTTGTATTTTTTGATGCGTTCTAATCTGAGAACTATTGAATGGCTGCGATATTCTGGCCCCAATATTCACCCTGTCATCCACCACCATGATTCTTTTTGTAAAAGCCAGCTTGGAAGTGTCCCCATTCAAAAAAACCTTTAACAGATAATTACCACTTTTAAACGGCATACAATTTCTTTCCGGAAGTAATGCCTGATAATGCATGTACTTGGTCATGGCAATAGAAGACATTCGATACTGTGTTAAACGATTCTGTGTAAACCCTTTTAAATAATCAAATGGATTCAATAAAGCCGGTTTCCAGTCTGCATTACACAACTCATAGGTGTAAAAAAAATTTCTCACCGTACCACTGAGATCATCAAAATGTAATTCCAGCAAATCGCTACTACCTAAGCGAATGAGTGGAACAGATTGCTGATCATTTTGCTGAAACAGTTTTACAGTTTGTATCCCTTCCATATAAATACGATCGGGTTCACGCTGTGCAGTTACAGAACAGGTACTGAGTAAGAAAAGAAGAAAATAAAGCTGTTTCATGTGACAAGATGATGGTGTAATAATACAAAGACTTTTATTAGCAATAGGTAAACATACGGGATTGCCCTGCCATTCGTATTTTTACCAAAATCATGCCATTGGGATTTTCATTTGACATAGCCAAACGTATTGCCTTTAACAGACAGCGATCTTTTTCCAGATTCATTATACGTTTATCTATTGCTGCCACCACATTAAGTGTAGCGGCGATGATCCTCACACTGGCATTTGTTAATGGTTTCCAACAAACAGTGGCTTCTAAAATTTTCAGCTTCTGGGGACATATCAGGGTACAGCACTATGAAGCAGGGAAATCGCTGATTGCAGAAGAAACACCTTTTACCTACGATAGTAGCATCAGCCATATTATTCAGACTGATAACAATATCCTGAGGGTACAGGCTTTTGCTACCAAATCAGCCGTTATTGAATCAAAAGGTGAGATTGAAGGTGTTTTGTTAAAAGGTATTGATCGCGGATATGATAGTTCTGAATTGAAATCTTTTTTTACAGCCGGTAATTGGCTACAATTTGAGGATAGTAATTACAGTAAACAGATCATTGTTTCAAAAGCGTTAGCTGATCAGCTCAATATCGGATTGAATGATACTTTGAAAGTTCATTTCGTTTCTTCCATCGATGATAGTAGAACCTATCGTAAACTACAAGTAACAGGTATTTACAAAACCGGGATTGAAGAATATGATAAATTATTCGTGATCGGTGATATCCAATTGATCAGGCGTATCAATGAATGGAGGGACGATCAGATAGGCGGGTATGAAGTATTTATAGAAGACTACACAAAAATGGATTCTGTGAGTCGGCACCTATCAGAACAGCTACCTACCGAATGGATGAGCAGAACCATTCGTGAAGTATACCCGAATATATTTGACTGGCTGAATATTCAAGATGTGAACCGCGATGTGATTTTTATTGTGATGTCGGCAGTAGCTATTATTAATCTTATTACTTGTTTACTCATTCTTATTTTGGAAAGAACAAGAATGGTGGGTATTCTCAAAGCATTGGGAGCCGGTAACTGGACCATTCAGAAAATATTTCTCTACCACGCGTCAGTGATTACAATAACCGGTATAGTGTTGGGACTACTACTGGGTATTGGTATTTGTGTATTACAGCAGTTAACAGGTTTTATCAGGTTGGACGAAACCTCCTATTATGTTCGTGAAGCACCTATGATCATTATATGGTGGCAGGTCTTAGCCATAACTGTGGGAACCGCTATTGTATGTTATGCTTCACTGATTATTCCTTCACTGCTGATAAGAAAAGTCAATCCGGTAAAAGCCATACAGTTCAGGTAATTAATGAGGTTTTTTGAATTGGGATAATAAAATACCCAATGCCACTGCAGCATTCAAAGATTCTGCCTGTCCGGTTCTAGGTATTGTGATACGATGATTGATCAAAGACTGTAGATCCTCCCTAATTCCTTTAGATTCATTACCGATCATTAATATGCCTGTATGTGGGGGCTGAATTTCATACATCGATTGTCCATCCAGCACAGCGCCGTATATCGGTACTTCTTGCTTACTAAGCAGAGAAACGATATCGCGATACCAAACTTTCACCCGCATAAAACTTCCCATGGTAGACTGAATCACTTTTGGATTGTACAATTCAACTGTATCCTCACTGGCGATGATCTGATCAATCCCAAACCAATCTGCAATACGAATGATGGTACCCATATTGCCGGGGTCTTGTATGCCATCCAATACCAGTGTTAACTTATGATTCCATTGGGGTTCATCCGTAAGTTCCGGTTGCTGAACAATGGCCAGCACCTGATTCGGGGTTTGCAGAGAACTGATTTTCTCTAATTCCTGTTCTGAAATACTGGTAAACGGATAATTTCCCTCAGGCTTTACCCACTGGTCTGTAGCATAGATATTTTTAACAGGATAACCTTCCGTAATGAGCTCCTGAACCAATTTCACGCCTTCAACGATAAATAACCGCTCAGCCGTTCTTTGTTTTTTGTGGCATAAAGATTGAATATATTTGAGCTCATTCTTGCTTAACATTGATTATGCTTTTGATCGGAAAAAGAGTTGTTTTAGAATATGGCATCTTGACTGTATTGTTAATGATCCTGCTCAATTCCTGTTCCGTTCAGCAACGTACAACCGTAAAAAACTATCCTGTCAACAAGCCTTTCGTTTACAGCAACAAGATCAATATCATCAACGAACTTCCCAAAGATGAGAAAAAACGGTTAACTTATGAACTAGAGAATTATTGGGATGATAGCTTACAAGTAAGACTGATACAGAGATATCTGGTTCGGTATCGATTAAACAAACCCCCTGTATTCGACAGCAGTAATCTTGATCGATCGATCAATTTCATGAAGGCTTATCTGAATAGTCAGGGTTATTTCTATCCAAATTTCAAAGACTCTGTTTTTGTTGATACTGTCAAAGATCAATTACGTACAAATGTGATCATGGAGATATCAACAGGAAAGAATATCACCATTGATTCTGTTTCCTATAGTTTCCAAGACTCTGCTTTAAATGCATTGGTGCAATCTGAAATTTCGAAAAGCCTGTTAAAAAAAGGTGGGCGCTATACCAAACAAGTGATTGGTGACGAACTGGACAGACTTACCACTTTATTTCGTCAAAATGGTTACTACAATTTTAGCAGAGATGACCTGAGAGCTGTGGTGGATACATTGGACAAAGAACTGCTACAACTAACACTAGACCCCTTCAAACAGGCACAACTGATTGCTGATGCTGCAAAGAAGAGAAATGAAAATCCTAGTTGGGATATCAATATTACCACAACCGGAAATTTAACCGATTCAACAGGTTTGAATCAATTCAGCTTTGGGAATATTTATTATTATCCTGAAACAAAGCTCTATGATATCCCGGATAGTGTAAGAAGGAAAACTGATTTTATTGTAGATACTTTCAGGAGTGGTATCATGAAATACAAGCAAGGTATATTCCGATTTAGACCCATGCGAGACCATACCTACTTTAAACGCGGGGATAAATATAATGAAGCAGATTACTTTAAAACCATCAATACACTCGGACAACTAGGTGCCTGGCAACAGGTAGACGCTATTCTGGAACCCAGAAATAAAGATTCTTTGGATGTTCATGTATTCTTGGTACCCGCCATCAAACAATCTGTAGCAACAGAATTGGAAGGCAGTCGAAATTCGGGTGATGTTATTACCGGTAATACACTTGGTATCTCCATGAATCTTAGCTACAACAATAAGAATCGATGGAAACAAGCCATACAGCAACAAACTGTTTTGAGAACGGGGGTAGAATTAAACTTATTGAATCAAGCCAATAACCCAGTCTTTCAGACTTTTTTAGTGAGCGCAAGCCATACTTATGCTTTCCCTCGCATTCTCACTCCATTTCGCAATTGGGGTAGTTCACAAAAGATAGAAAATAAAAAAACCTTACTGACCCTTAACGGATCCTATATTGACAGAAGAAACTTTTATAAAGTGAACTCATTTACAGCCAGTATTGGCTATGAATGGAGAAGCAGAAAAAGAAATGGAGATCATTTGTGGTTGTACAAACCCCTGAATCTGGAATTGTATGGTATCACGAGGTTAGCAGGACTTGATGATTTGATTCAGAAAAACCCTTTCCTACAAGCTTCTTTCAATGAGGGCAATATCGTGAGTCAAAGTTTATCATTCATCAGCACCAGTACCGGTAGATTGAATAGAAATAGAAGCCACTACTACAGAGTAGGTATTGAAGAAGCGGGTGGATTATTTGGGTTGTTACCCGGATTGAGAAATAATATTTACCGGTATATCAAAACCGAAACAGAATATCGTCAGGTAACACGTTATGATCAATCAGAATTGGCTTATCGTGCATTTGCAGGCGTAGGATATAATTATGGTAATGACCCGCGTATCGGCAGAACCTTACCTTTCTTTAAACAATTTATCGCAGGTGGCCCATACAGTATGCGTGCATGGGGACTCAGACAATTGGGCTTGGGCAGTTCTGTTTTTAGTGATACTGTTAATAGTACTTATCGTGATCGTTTTGGAGATGTTCAGTTAGAGGGTAATATCGAATATCGTTTTACGCTATTATCATTAGGATCATTCAAAGTAGGTAGTGCTTTTTTTGCTGACATTGGTAATATCTGGAATATCAAAAGAAATGATCAGGATCCAGACTCAAAATTTTCTTTCAGCAATCTGGCTCGCGATTTAGCCATAGGTGTAGGTACCGGATTAAGATTCGATTTTTCTTATTTCCTGATTCGATTTGATTTTGCTTACCGTGTAAAAGACCCTGCCAGAAATAGGAACGGAGGATGGATGAGTATCAAAGATTTTGTATGGTCTGAAACAAGGGCTTCCGGACTCAAGATCAATAATATGGCTTTACAATTTGGTATTGGTCTACCCTTCTGAGTTCTCTTTAAGCTTTGTTATTTCCTGCTCAAAGGATTCGATACTGTGTGCATCTTCCACAGAGAAAATACCTATTCTGGTTCTGCGCAAACTACTCATATAACCTCCAACACCTAATGCTGCACCATAATCGTTGGCCAGACTTCTGATATAAGTACCTGTGGAACAAACAACCCTAAAATGAACAACCGGCAATTCAATTTTTTCAATCGTAAACTGATGGATCGTAACAGGACGGGGCTCTAATACAACATGCTCCCCCTTTCTTGCCGCCAGATAAACCGGTTTCCCATCTTTTTTTATGGCTGAATGGGCAGGAGGAACTTGCATGATAGGTCCTGTAAATGATTTTGTAGCGTTGTGTATTTGTTCTTCTGTAAGGTGAGTGATGTCTTTAATGTTTTCGGGCGGCGATTCTAAATCATAAGTTGGGGTTGTGGCACCTAAGGTAAAAGTGCCCGTGTACTCTTTCTCCATTCCCATATACTCATTGATCTTCTTCGTAAACTTCCCGGTACAGATAATCAATAAACCTGTAGCCAAAGGATCAAGCGTGCCAGCATGTCCAACTTTTGAAATACGTGTGAGTATACGTACTTTCTTAACAGCATCGAAGGAAGTCCACTCCAATGGTTTATCCAGCAAAATGACTTTGCCATCAAGGTAAGGTTGTAATGCAGGATGTATTTCTTTTTGTCGCATTGGAAGGATGATGTATTTGCACGGATGCAGGGGTACTAGTAAGCTCTCGCAAATAAAACCCTTTGAGCAGAAGGCTTTCCGCTAAGGATACAAACACCTTCTTCCGCTGAATTATCCAGTGGTATACAACGTATCGTAGCCTTGGTCAATTCTTTAATCTTGTCTTCTGTTTCACCGGTACCATCCCAATGAGCAGCAATAAATCCGCCTTTGGTATCCAGAAGCTGAACAAATTCATCCCAACTATTCGCCGGAGTAATATGCTCATCGCGATACTGTTTGGCTTTGTTGAAAATATTTTGCTGAATCTCCTCTAATAGGTTTTGGATATAGTTGGAAAGTCCATTCAACGAAACAGTATTCTTTTCCTTGGTATCTCTTCTGGCTATTTCTGCTACATTGTTTTCAAGATCACGTGCGCCGATGGCCACACGAACAGGAACACCTTTCAATTCATATTCTGCAAATTTCCATCCCGGTCTGGCATTATCACTGTCGTCGTACTTCACAGATATACCCAAGGTCTTGAGTTCTTTCATTAACTGATGTACCCGTTCATCGATCTGTGCTTTCTGCTCCTCTCCTTTAAAAATAGGAACGATCACCACTTGTAATGGTGCAATACGTGGAGGTAATACCAATCCACTATCATCACTATGAGCCATCACCAATGCACCAATCAAACGGGTACTTACGCCCCAGCTTGTAGCCCAAACATATTCCAGTTGATTGTTTTTATCACTGAATTTTACATCAAATGCTTTTGCAAAGTTCTGGCCCAGAAAATGGGAAGTACCTGCCTGTAATGCTTTTCCATCCTGCATCATCGCTTCAATACAATAAGTGTCTTCAGCACCTGCAAAACGTTCATTAGGTGTTTTCACACCCTTGATTACCGGAACAGCCATCCAATTTTCTACAAAATCGGCATATACATTCAGCATTTTGACGGTTTCTTCAACCGCTTCATCTTTGGTAGCATGTGCTGTATGACCTTCCTGCCAGAGAAACTCTGCAGTACGAAGAAATAATCGAGTTCTCATTTCCCACCTCACCACATTTGCCCATTGGTTCACCAAAATCGGAAGATCACGGTAAGATTGGATCCATGTTTTATAAGTATTCCAAATAATAGCCTCACTGGTTGGACGCACTACGAGCTCTTCTTCCAGTTTCGCTTCAGGGTCTACAATGAGTTTTCCTTTATTGGAAGGATCTGTTTTCAAGCGATAATGGGTTACAACCGCACATTCCTTAGCGAAACCTTCTGCATTCTTTTCCTCTGCTTCAAATAAACTTTTGGGAATAAAGAGCGGGAAATAAGCATTCTGATGACCTGTTTCTTTGAACATCCGATCCAATACATCACGCATATTCTCCCAAAGTGCAAAACCATAAGGCTTGATGACCATACAGCCTCTCACGGCACTATAATCTGCCAAACCACCTTTAATAATAAGGTCATTGTACCACTGAGAATAATCTTGCGCTCTGGAAGTGATTTCCTTACTCATAATAATATTATAATTCTCTTAACAAAATAGATTGCTTACAGTTGTTAGTTGGCAAACAAATTGCCGCTATTTACAGGAAGTCTATAACAGCGCAAATGTATGTAACTTCACATTATATAACCTTCTCAATCCTGATGTTATGAAAAGAATGCTACTTGGATCATTGCTCACCATCGGACTCCTTTCAGGATGTTCAACGGCATACCAGAGCGGACAAACACCTGATGATGTTTATTATTCACCCGGCAGAGATGGCGGCAGTAAGCGTGAAGAAGAGAAGGTTAGAGAACAGCAGGAACGCTATGAAGAATATATCAGCAGTCAGGATGATCGTTATTTACGTATGAAAGTAGCGAACAGAAACCGTTGGGCTGGTATTGATGATTTTGATTATTGGTACGACAGTCGCTATGACTTTGGCAGATTTAATCATTTCAGT
Organism: Sediminibacterium sp. Gen4; assembly: GCA_013391385.1. Taxonomy (GTDB): domain Bacteria; phylum Bacteroidota; class Bacteroidia; order Chitinophagales; family Chitinophagaceae; genus Sediminibacterium. The sequence goes on from JACBFI010000002.1 coordinate 157,116, forward strand.
AATTGGAATAGTTTCTATACTTGGAATAATCCCTGGAACAATCCATGGAACCCTTCTTTCAGCTATGGATTGTGGAGAATGCAGCCCGGACTTGGGTTTGGATGGGGATGGAATAATCCGATGTATACGGTGATTGCTTATGCTTCCCCTAAATTCTATAGTGGTGGACGCACTTCCGGAAGTAATCTTTCCGCCTATCGCAATACAAAAGGCTTCAGTAACATGAATAGCGGCTTTTACAACCCGAAAACAGGATCATTCATGAATTCCAATAATGCGTCATCCAGCAGTTTTGGAAGTTTATTGAAGCGTGTGTTTACTACCAGTCCCGGCAATTCCAGCTCAAGTTTTGATAGACCTGTAAGAAGTTTTTCAAACAGTAGCAGCGGATCTTCTGCAACCCCAAGCAGTTCTGCGGGTGGTAATAGTGGCGGTGTAAAAAGCTCTGGTAGTAGTGCCGGCTCTGGTCGCGGAGGCAGGGGTAATTAATTTTTACACTTCAGGCAATAATTGATTCAGGTGTTGTACACCTTATACTAAACCTATATCCAAACAGATTGTAACATGAAAATATATTTACTATCCCTGACATTGATGCTTACCTTACTAGCATCCGCACAAAACCCGGATTATTCATTACGAACTGCCTGGTTCACCCAAAATGGCTCTGCGAGAAATATTGCAACCGGTGGTGTGATGGGATCTTTAGGAGGCGAAATCACAGCCAACCACGTGAACCCTGCAGGTATTGGATTATTCAAAACCAATGAATTTGTTTTATCACCCGGATTCTTATTGAACAATAACAAATTCAAATATCGCGGTTCTGACACCCTTAATAATAAGAATAGTTTTGGGTATGGTGCTTCCGGCGTTATTTTGAGCACGGGCGTTAACAGAAAAAGTAAATGGACCAGTAGTGCGTTTGCCCTTTCCGTAAACCAATTAGCCAGCTATAATAATCGGATTCAATTCAAAGGATTCAATAACATGAGTTCATTCTCAGAACAGTATCTGGAAGAATTGACTCGTGACCTTGCAGATACCAATGCTGCATTAAGCAATTATATCTTTGGGTCTTCTCTCGCTTTTAGAACCTTTTTGGTGGATACTGCGAATAATGCCAGTGGTAACTTTATTGGTTATCAGAGTTTGGTGCCGATTTCAACCGGTGTGAATCAATCTTATGATGCCACTACAAGAGGTGGATACCATGAAATAGCACTTGGAGTAGCAGGCAATATGGAAGATAAAATGTATGTGGGCGGTAGCCTTACCATTCCTGTTATTAGCTATTCTCGTGATCTGGTATATCGTGAAACAGATGCTACCAATGACCCGAATAATCAATTTAGTAGTTTTGAATTCCGCGAAACATTCACTTCTCAAGGATTAGGTATTGGTGCAAAAATTGGTACCATTTATAAACCGAAAGAACATTGGAGAATTGGCTTTGCATTTCATACACCACAATTCATCACATTTAAAGACAGAGTACGTGCTTCTATGACTGCTAATACTGAGAGTTATGCAGGTATCCGTTCTGAAAACAGCGACAACCTCAATAGCGGTAACCCAGGCAATAGCAACTACAATTTAGTTACCCCTTGGAGAGCTATAGTAAGTGCCAGTTATGTTTTTAGAGAAATTAAGGACACACGCCGACAAAGAGCATTCATCAGTGCAGACCTTGAATATGTGAATTATCGCGGCTCAAGATTTTCTGCTGAAGACAAGAATGACCAAGCACTCGTAAATTATTACAACCTATTAAATGATGTCATTAAAGACACATACAAAGGAAATATCAATTTCCGTTTAGGTGGTGAACTAAAGCTTCATACGATTATGTTTCGTCTAGGTGGAGCCTATTATGGTAGTCCATACGCAGAAGAAGAACTAAAAGCCAATCGTATTTTGGCAACCGGAGGTGTGGGTTATCGCGATAAAGGTATTTTCATTGATCTTAGCTATGCACATGCTTTCAATCGTGATGTTCAGTTTGCATATCGACTCAATGATAAACCCAACACATTTGCCGAACAAACCGGATCAAGAGGTTCTGTAATGCTTACACTTGGATTTAAGTTTTAAATAACCGCATCAATACCCTGTTCCAGCAGTATTTTTTGAATCTGCAATACAGGATCTGCAGCAGCATTTACCCAGTGAATGCTGCTGTCTTTTTTAAACCAAGTCATTTGTCTTTTTGCATATTGTCGGGTATGCTGTTGAATCAATTCAATAGCTCTATCATAAGAAATACTCCCATCTAAATGATCAAATAACTCCTGATAACCTACAGTTTGTAAAGCATTCAAATGCTTAAAGGGATACAATGCTTTGACTTCATCAAATAACCCTTGCTGCATCATTTGTTCAACGCGTAGATGAATGCGTGTATTCAATTCAGCTCTTTCCATTTCAAGTCCGATCTTCACCATTCGAAATGGTCTTTCAACTTTTTTACCGATTCTAAAGCTGGTAATCGATTTACCCGTTCCTTCTAGTATCTCAAGTGCACGTAATAATCTATGTGGATTTTGTTGTTCAGCGATTTGCCAGAAAAGTGGATCACGCTTGGCCACTTCCTGTTGCAACCATGCCAACCCATTTGTAGCATAACTCTGATTGAGTGCTTGTCGGATGGAGGGATCTATTTCGGGCATATCATCGATACCCTCACAAAATGCTTTGATATATAAACCCGTACCTCCGGTTACAATTAATTTTGAGTGCTGTTTAAAAATAAAGGCTGCTTTTTCGAGCGCATAGGTTTCATAGATACCCGCATTCACTTCTTCATGAATAGAATGTGATGCAATAAAATGATGAGGCACTGTTGAAAGTTCTTCAGCAGAAGGACGAGCCACCCCAATATTCATTTCACGATAGCATTGTCTGGAATCTGCAGATAATATTTCTGTTTGGAATAACTGTGCCAATGCAATGGCAGCAGCAGTTTTACCTACAGCCGTTGGACCAACAATCAATATAGCTGTATGTGAAGACAATGATTAGGTATATATCTTGATAACTGCTTAAAAGATGGAATGATTAAAAATCTTCTTCAGTACTTTCTTCAGCTCCAAAATCATCCCCATCAGACTCACCATCCTCTCCTTCTTCACCAAAGCCATCTGATGCTTCTGCAAGGTCATATTTCTCTTCTATATCAGCGAATTTATCGCCTAAAAGACTTTTTGTTCCATACTGTTGTGGACCAATCCCTTCAACCCTGGATATAGCCGGGTAGCTGAGTTTAGCATTCTCTTCTTTACTCACATTGATCAACTCTACTAAAAAAGCCCAGTTTTTTGTAAAATCGTAGAGATAAATAAATTTTTGATTGGTATCACGAATCTCACTACCAATGGTGGTATCACTCATGAGCAAGGGCTCTGCAACATAAGATTTATCATATCGTTCAAAACTGATCTCACGACCACGTTGCCAATTATCATTACTCCTAAAGAAAGTAGCCTGATGCTTCTGATCAAATTCATAAGCTTTCAGGATCGCAAAATGCAAATCGATAAAGTATTGTGTATGCTTGATCACAATATCGCGGTATACCGCATCATCTTCCTCTAAATAAACCCTGAATTTCAGAATTGCCATTCTAAATGCTTAAGTCTTTTATAATATGTACAACAACACTTCAGTTGTCATCAGAAACGCTAAAATACAATTTATTCAACGGCCTCCAAGTTCAGTTCTTTCCCCTTTTCTAACATAAATTTTTTTGCCGCTTCATATTCATTAGGAATAACCCCATCCAATATGGCTTCACGTATGGCATCTTTGATGATGCCTACTTGTCTGCCCGGAGTTAACCCAAATGTTGTCATGATCATTTCCCCGGTGATAGGTGGTTGCCAGTTTCGAATACGATCCGCATCCTCCACTTCCAACAACCGCTCTTTTACCAGTTCAAAATTTTGGAGATACCTTTTTACCTTATGCTTGTTTTTACTGGTGATATCAGCAGAACACAGCATCATTAAAGCATCAATATCTTCACCCGCATCAAACAACAATCTTCTTATCGCACTATCGGTGATATTTTCTTTTGTAAGACTGATAGGTCGCAAATGCAGCAATACCAATTGCTGTACCTGTTTCATCTTTTCATTCAACGGCAGCTTCAATTTCGTGAAGATTTTAGGAACCATTCTAGCGCCTACTACTTCATGTCCATGAAAAGTGAAACCATGACCTTCTTCAAATCTTTTAGTAGCAGGCTTTCCAATATCATGCAAAAGCGCTGCCCATCTCAACCATAGATCATCAGTTGATGCTGCCATATTATCCAACACCTGCAGGGTATGATAGAAATTATCTTTATGACCCAACCCATCAATATACTCAGCTCCATGAAGATCTACCATTTGAGGAAAAATCTTGTGTAACAACCCTGTTTTGAATAAAAGATCCCATCCAACCGAAGGCTTTTCGCAGAGCATGATCTTATTCAACTCATCGGTAATCCGTTCTTGGGAAACAATACTGATGCGATGTACATTGGCAGTGATAGCAGCCAATGTTTCTGGTACAATGGTATAGTTGAGTTGTGCCGCAAATCGAATCGCCCTCATCATGCGCAAAGGATCATCACTGAATGTTTGTGAAGGTTCCAATGGCGTTACAATGATCTTATCCTGAATGGCCTTAATGCCGTTAAATGGATCGATGAGTGAACCATAATCCACTGCATTCAAACTGATAGCCATTGCATTGATGGTAAAATCACGTCTATTTTGATCATCTTCAATGGTTCCCGGAGCTACTTCAGGTTTGCGACTATTTTGCGCATAACTTTCTTTGCGTGCACCCACAAACTCAATTTCCAAATCATCGATTTTGATCTGCGCTGTTCCGAAATTTTTGAAAAAGGAAACATAAGGTTTGGGATGAAATGCCTCAGCAACTTTATGAGCGAGGCTGATACCATCCCCAATACAAACAATATCAATATCCTTGGTAGCACGCCCAATGATTTTATCACGCACAAAACCGCCTATCAGGTAACAGGGCATATTAAGCGATGCCGCTGCTTTTCCTATCTGCTGAAAAATAAGTGCTTCTTTATCGGTACAAACAATATCCATGCGGGGCAAAGGTAACTTGTTTCCTTGTTTATCAGGAACTGAGACTATTCAATAACTGTTCAGTTTGGATCGAACGGGCACACTTGAAATGTTTTTCCGGACAAGTTTGATGTCCATGTAATCCGCAAGGTCTACAGGAAAGACTTTCTATCGTCTCAATAATATGGCTATCATCAGAAAGTGGACCATAACCAAACCCCGGTATTGTTGAGCAATATACCGCCGTTACAGGTGCATTCATGGCAGAAGCGAAATGCATGGGTGCTGAATCATTGACATAACTCATGACTGCATTTTTCATCAAAGCAGCTGATTCTAGAAAAGACAATTGTCCACTAAGATCGGTTGCTTTATTTCCAGATTGTATCCGTATTTGGTCACAAAGGTTTTTATCACCGGGTGCTCCGAGTAAATAAATGGTATAGCTCTCCGGGAGTTGCCGAATCAAGTCCACCCACTGATCTGCAGGATATTGTTTCGTGAACCACACAGATGCCGGTGCAATACAGATATAAGGTCTGGTCTGATACATCTTTACTTTTTCAAAAGCTTTAGCTGTGGGATACAAAACAGGTTTAGCAGGATGCTCATCTGTAAATGAAAGGATCAATGCATGATTTCTTTGGATTTCATGATGGTCATCAGCTCGCCCAGAGAAATGATGAGGAATGATATCCGTGAAGAAAAAACGAAAGGGATTTTTATCAAACCCTATTTTCCTGGAAGCACCGGAAAAAGCAGTCAGGAAACCGGTAGCGAAATAACGTTGAACATTGATGACGATGTCATATCTATTTTGTCTGATCGTTTTCAATAATTGAAAAAGATGCCGATACTTAGCAGACTTTTTATTCCAGATCAATACCTCGTGTAAAAAAGGATGTCCATCAAATAGTGATTCATTCCCTTTTCTTACCAAAATATCCAATGCTGCATCAGGATAATGTTGATGAAGCTTTTCCAATAAACCGGTGGCCAGTACCACATCGCCAATAAAAGCAGTTTGAATAACCAGAATACGCTGCATGACACAAAGCTAATACAAAGGAACTTGCGTAGATAGTTTACTCGTATTCGAGTTCATTGCTGAAGAATTCCCAGTCGAACAATAAGTAGGTAGAAATAAGTTGTCTAAGCCCCCTTCTTTTTCTTCTTTCTGAAACCTTGGTCTGATCGAATTTAGCAGAGCTAATGGCATGACGCTCTAGCCCCAGATTGAGGATGGCCTGTAGAAAGGGCTGCATTTTCTCATTAGGAACATCTAGTATTACGCGTGCCATAGTTTTTGCTTACTTTAAGTTTGCATTTTATTACAAGAAAAGCAATTAAAAGTTCAACAAACTTTTTGCCAAAAACACTCAAAAACAAGCTAAAATGCTCAATTACAGCTAATTAACAAATTTTGTGATTTTCACACAGGTTTATGCACAATTAGGAGCGAATGATGATCAATTCGCCATTTTTATCCCATCGTACCACTGAAGAGGGTTTATAATAGTTATCATCTGATTGTCGGTAACGAACCACATAATCCACCCCTTCTTTGATCAAGGGATCGATATCCTGAAAGGATCTGGGCGCCGGATAACCTGAAAGATTTGCAGAAGTGCTGACAATCGGCTTCCTAAACCGCTTGATCAGGTGTTTACAAAATGAGTCTGAAGTGATGCGTATGGCAACCGATCTATCATCTGCCAATAATTGATCTGCAAGTCCCACCCCACCTTCATACACCACCGTAATCGGTTTACTCACCCCTTTGATGTAATCAAATACCTGTAAATCGGGTTGTGTAACATACTGAAGTATTTCTCGCTCATCTGCCATCAAAATCACCATCGGCTTATGATCCGGACGTTGTTTTAACCGATAGATCTTTTCTACAGCCATTTCATTGGTAGCATCACATCCTATTCCCCAAATGGTATCCGTGGGATAGAGGATGAGTCCACCTGCATCCAGTATCTCTAAACAAGCATCAATATCATGTTGAAATGGCAGCATTGTCATTGCAATGTACAAATTGTGCCCAATATGACTTTCAAGCCCTATACTTTCTCACGAACCTGTATGTTTGCAAAAATTTTAGGTAATGGAACTGAAAAAACTCATTGAAGAAGCCTGGTCGAACAGGGAGTTATTACAAAACAGCACATATAGTGATGCGGTGAGAGCCGTCATTGAAGAGGTAGACAAGGGAAGATTAAGAGTGGCATCACCGGAACAAGAGAAATGGGTGGTGAATGAATGGGTAAAGCAAGCCATTTTAATGTATTTCGGTATCCAACAAATGCAAACCTGGACACTGCCGCCGTTTGAATTCTATGATAAAATGTTGCTGAAAAGCAATTATAAAGAATTGGGTGTGAGAGCCGTTCCGCATGCTGTTGCACGATATGGTGCGTATGTGGCTCGTAATGTGGTATTGATGCCCAGTTACGTCAATATTGGAGCTTATGTAGATGAAGGTTCAATGGTAGATACTTGGGCAACAGTAGGTAGTTGTGCGCAAATAGGTAAAGGTGTACACTTGAGCGGTGGTGTAGGCATTGGTGGTGTATTGGAACCATTACAGGCTAGTCCGGTAATCATTGAAGACGGTTGCTTTATCGGCAGTAGATGTATTGTAGTAGAAGGTGTGATTGTTGAGAAAGAAGCGGTTTTAGGTGCCAATGTGGTACTCACACAATCCACTAAAATCATCGATGTAAGCGGCAATGAACCTATTGAATACAAAGGAAGGGTTCCTGCCAGAAGTGTGGTTATCCCGGGCAGCTATACCAAGAAATTCAATGCCGGCGAATACCAAGTAAGCTGCGCACTCATCATCGGACAACGCAAAGCCAGCACAGATTTAAAAACAAGTTTGAATGATGCGTTGAGAGATTTTAATGTGAGTGTTTAGTCCTTAGCCAATAGCAAATGGGTTATAGCGTATCGAAGTAAAGATTTGCTATCAACCATATGCTATAACCCATTTGCAAAAAAGTGAACCCATCATCCTCCAAAATCAACACCCTCGGTTTCCTCATCACCATCGGTGGTGCTATCTTCTTTTCTACGAAAGCCATTTTTGTTAAGTTGGCTTTTCAGGATACCAAAGTGGATGCGGTGACTTTGTTGTGTTTGCGAATGCTCTTCTCGCTACCCTTTTATATCGGTGCCGCATGGATTGCGCATAGAAAAGAGGGTGTGGTTAAACTTACGCGAAAGCAATGGGGATGGGTATTGACCATGGGTATATTCGGCTATTACTTGAGTAGTCTATTTGATTTCATCGGACTGCAATATGTATCAGCAGGCTTAGAGCGATTGATTCTTTTTCTATATCCCACATTTGCAGTGCTGATCAATACTTTTTACTTCAAAACAAAACTGAGTCGCATACAGGTATTGGCATTGCTATTAACGTATATAGGTATTGGAACTGCTTATTGGGGTGAGATCAGATCAGCACAATATGGACCTCAATTCTTCTATGGATCATTCATGATCTTTTTATGTGCTGTCACTTATTCATTTTATTTGGTGGGTACTGGTAGACTCGTAAACGCAGTTGGCGCCACCCGATATACGGCTTATGCTATGCTGGCTGCCAGTGCCGGCATTTTCACACACTTCCTGCTCACACATCCTGTTCAGAATGTGGTTATGACTTCATCATTGGCAGGTTATGGAATCGCACTTGCCATTATTGCCACTGTTTTGCCTTCATTTATGATGAGTGTTGGCATGAAAAAAATAGGTAGTAATAATGTGGCTATTATTACCAGCATCGGTCCCGTATCCACTATTCTACAAGCCCATTTTTTCTTAGGTGAAACCATCATACCTGAGCAAATATTGGGTACCGCATTGGTAATTGTAGGTGTTATACTCATTGGATGGCAATCAAAAATTGCTACTGAACCCAGTTGATCTTCCTTATTTTTTACCGACATTTTCCCGCCACTTACCGCCCCCTCACCCCTTATTACCTATTTCCACTTTTGCAAGGATTATGGCAGCATTAGTTTCGTACTAAATATTCATGGTATGAAAAATAATGGTTACGATATCAGAAACTATAACGACAGATTTTTTACCGGTGTGGTTATGATCATAGTAGGTGGTGCTATCCTTTTGAAAAGATTGGGCGTACCATTTCCGGGTTGGCTCTATGACTGGTCAGCAATTGTAATTTTGATTGGCCTGATCTCAGGTATCAAAGTAAGGTTTAAAGGTGTATCATGGCTCATCTTTATAGCGATCGGTGCATTCTTTATGCTCGATGAGGTTGTTAAAGACAAAAATATTCGTCCGTATATCTGGCCTGTCCTCATAATAGGTATCGGACTCATTTTATTATTCAGACCTAAAAGAAAAACCATCAATATTCAAGATGTAGAAGAGGGTTTAGCTCCCACCATCATAGAAACAAAGCCCTATGATACGGAAGTAAATACTGCAATAGATGATTATATTGACTGCACCTCTGTTTTTGGAGAAGTGAAGAAGATGGTTACATCAAAAAGTTTCAAAGGCGGAGAGATCGTATGTTTCATGGGAGGTTCTCAAATCAATCTTACACAGGCAGATATACATGGACCCATTTTTTTAGAAGTGACGATTGTATTTGGAGGCACTAAAATAGTGGTACCCCCTAATTGGGAAGTAAGATCTGAATCTGTAGCTGTGTTTGCGGGTATTGAAGACAAAAGAAATTTACTGCCCGGCAGCAGATTCGACCCTAATAAAGTACTGATCATAAAAGGCACTTCCGTATTTGGTGGCATTGAGATCAAAAGTTTTTAAACCTAACCTCTTTCAATCATGGAATGGTATCTTGCCAAACTCGTGTATCGCTTTGAGCCAACAACAGCCAATGATGCAGTTCATTTTGAAGAACAGATCAGATTGGTGGAGGCTGAAGATGAATTACATGCTTTCCACAGAGCACAGCAAATAGGTAGTCAGGAAGAATGTCATCTGGAATATGAAAATGGGGTGCCTATTCACTGGTATTTTATGGATGTTACAGAGCTCTTGAAGTTGCATAGCATGATGGATGGTGCTGAGATATTATCCCAATCACACAAAACAACTGAACCGGAAGCGTTTCAGAAAAATATCAGGTTAAAAGCAGGATATTTGTTAGCCAACTGTACTGATCAATTCCTTCAATCCAGATAACGCATGGTTACATCCATCACAAAAGGGCGAAGTTTCTATCTTGCTTTTACTTCCTGGTGGGTAGTGTGGACTGTCATTCATGTATGGGTTTTGGATGAATACCAAATTAAACTATTTTCTGCCTTAACCGATGCGTTTATTTCTAATTTTTTGTTGGCTTCTTTCTGCTTACTTGTCGTTAATAACATGCAATACTATCTTCCTCGAAAAGAAAGGTATTGGTATATTCTTATTGTGAGTCTGGTATTGAGCAGTATGTATCTTTTTATCAGCAGATTGATTCTTCGTTTTATTTTCAAGGAAGATGACATGTACCTGAACTTACTCAAACAATCATTTTACATCAGGTATATCACCGGCTTTTTGATGATTGGTTGTATGTCAATGATCAGTTTGTTATGGTATACCCTCAAAGAGCAACAAGAAAATGAACAAAGAAAAGAGGAAGCAGAAAAAATTGCGAAAGATGCTGAGTTATTGAAACTCAGACAACAATTACAACCGCATTTTTTATTCAATAGTTTGAACTCGATCAGTGCACTTGCAGGTAGCCAGCCCGAGAAAGCAAGACATATGATTCAACAATTATCAGATTTTTTACGCGGCACATTAAAAAAAGAAGAGCATCAATTGGTGAGTCTGCGTGAAGAGATACATCATTTACAATTGTACCTTGATATTGAGAAAGTACGTTTTGGCCATCGCTTACAAACAGTTTTAGAAATTGATGAAAAAGCAGCAGACATGCTAATTCCGGTTCTGTTGTTACAACCTGTTGTAGAGAACGCTATTAAATTCGGATTGTACGACACAACGGAAGAAGTATTGATCCGTATTATAGCTACTACAAAAGATGATCAATTATTAGAGATAATGATACAAAATCCATTTGATCCTTTAACCTCAGTTCATACACACGGTACCGGTTTCGGACTGGCTTCTATTGCCCGAAGATTGTATCTTATGTATGCACGTCAGGACCTGATCAGAACAGAAAAACAGGAACAATTATTTTCAACCTATATTATTATCCCACAGTTGAATCATGAAAGTAATCATCATTGATGACGAGCCCCTCGCCAGAGGTATCGTAAAAGAATATTTACAATCCTACCCTGATCTTCAGGTAGTACAGGAATGTGGTGACGGATTTGAAGGGGTAAAAGCCATTCAACAATACCAACCCGACCTGGTAATCCTTGATATTCAAATGCCTAAAATCAATGGTTTTGAGATGCTGGAGCTGATTGAAAATCCGCCGGCTATTATTTTCGCAACCGCATTCGAAGAATTTGCGATCAAAGCATTTGAAACGCATGCTATTGATTATCTCTTGAAGCCATTTAGTAAAGAGAGATTCCAAAAAGCAATAGAAAAATGGAAACAGACTGAAAGTGGAACGCAGCAACATATAACCCATGAATTGATGGATGCTGCTGCTATATCACCTCAACAACAGCATCGAATTGTTTTGAAGGATAATGGAAAAATAAAAATCATTCCAACACAACAGGTACAATATTTTGAAGCGGCAGATGATTATGTGAAAATCCATACAGCAGATGGTGTTTTTCTAAAAAACAAGACCATGCAATTCTTCGAGCAGAAAATGGATACCGGTAATTTTGTGAGAATACATCGCTCTTACTTAGTCAATATACACCTGATTAGTAGAATAGAGCCCTATGAAAAAGATAGTCATCTCGCCATTCTTAGTATTGGCGTTAGATTGCCGGTAAGTAAGACCGGATATGTAAAATTGAAAAATGTACTGGGGATTTAATCCAATGCTTAATTAGACCTGTCTTTGAAAGAAAATTTCTCGGCTGTTTCAACAATGATATCAGGAATACTGGAAAAGTCTTTGGCTTTATCTAAAAAATAATCAGCTCCTGCCTGCATACATTCATTTCTATAGCCGGATAGTGTATTGTTCGTGAGTATAACCACAATTGGGTCAATAGACTTATTAGCACGGATGTCTTTCAACATCTGCAAACCGTTTTTACCGGGTAGATTAATATCCAGAAAAATTAATGAGGGATTGTATGCTTCGATCCATTGATTCGCTTCTTCTGCACTGGTGGCTGTTCTTACTTCTTGTATCTGTTCCATGCCAGCCAATAAATGCTGAACACGTTGCAGAATAAATTCTGAATCGTCCACCAATAATATTTTCAGCATCTTCCCTATCATAACAGATACAGACATGGTTCAAAAGTTTTAAAGAGCTTTGCAGGAAGATACCTGCAAAGCTCATACAGCTTGTGGCTGTAAGGTTTTTCCAGGACAATAAGTTAATGTCAACCACAATAGGCGACAGTTTTGGATTTAGATAGGGATAGAGGAATTTTAAAAAGATAATCGGCTACTGGTGGGGGAAAGCTCGATCATACAAAGGACAATCAATACATCTGTTCTTCCAATACCATGAACTGTGAAATCAATGTAGTGATTATACTACACAAAATCTGTTATTTCACGCTTATACGATATTATTCTGAATGGCATATTTCACCAACTCAGCATTGTTATGCAGTTTCATTTTATCCATGATCCTGGCTCTGTAAGTACTGATGGTATTCACATTCAGGGATAGTATTTCTCCAATTTCAGAGATACTTTTTCCCATTACAATCATTTTAAATACTTCAAATTCACGATCTGATAATTGTTCGTGTGGTGCACGCTGGTCTTTTTGTTCCAGAGAACCTGCCAGTACTTCTGCAACTTCGCTGGTAATGTATTTGCGACCGCTGAGAATTTGTTGTACCGCTTTTACCAATTCATAGGGTGCACTTTCTTTTGTGAGATAACCGGAAGCTCCTGCTTTGATGGCTCTTACTGCATATTGCTCGGGGGTATGCATGCTTAACATCAGAACGGGGGTATTGGGAGCGTGTTCTTTGATTTGTTTGAGAATTTCAATACCAGAGTAACCCGGCATGCTGATATCAGAAATAATGATATCCCATTTTTCACTGATTGCTTTTTTGAATAGATCAGCAGAATCAGCTACGTCTTGTACTTCAGCCAATGGCATGGCTTCCATCAAAATCTTTCGCAAACCTTCTCTGATTAAGCTGTGATCATCTGCAATCAAAATTCTCATGGATATCTCCTTTTCAGTAAGTAATGGTTGTCTGTATTTTCAAAAATACACATCTATTCGTTCTATACACGGATTATTAAATGAGATTATTGTTTTGACAGACATAAATATTTTGATAAACATCCGATAACATCTTATCAAAAACAATGGTTGAAGTATCCTCCATTGTAAAAAACGGTTGACGCTACTAGAAAAATACTTCTTTTTTAAGAAGAAAAGAAATTTGTACGCAATGAAACAAAAAAAGAGAGTGGGGCAACTGGTTGCCCCACTCTCTGGTCTTTACTACAAGGTATAGGATTAATATGCTAAAGGAGATTGGATCGAAAGAAAAATGTAATAAGAGATTATTACATTTTTTTGGTTTTTTGGATATCGGCGAAATAACCCTTTCGAGTCATTTACTATATGCAAGATACGTTCGTGTATGGCGAAGTGGGGAGTTTATTTCACTGATTTATGCCGTTTAAAACACGGAATTTTAGTTATAATTTTGAGCGGCAATATTCTATAAAATATTTTAAAATATTCATTATCAATATTTTATAGAGGCAAATACATTAATATTCAATAAATTATACATTCAAACTACAGAGGATCAACTACAACGTGCCACAATATCTTTGATTTTACCCTCATCCAAAGGCTTGGAGAATATATCGGTTACAATAGCGTACGTTTTCGCCTTATCAATATCTTCATAGTATACCGAAGATGTAAACATAATAATGTGGATCTTTTCAAATCCCGGTCTTTTGAGCTTCTCAAATTCAGCCAAAAACTCCCATCCATCCATTACGGGCATATTGATATCCAACAAAATGATATCTGGCAAGAGTTCCGGCTGATCGGCTCTTGCATGTAGAAAATCAATAGCTTCCTGTCCATTCAACGCCGTATCAATTTGGGGAGAAGGCAAGTATATCTTCAACATTTCCCTACTCAGAAAGTTGGTTACATCATCATCATCAACCAGCAAAATATGATGAGCAGGTTTACTCATAGGATAATTTTTTTTTCTTCAGGAACACATGAAACATGCTACCCTTATTCACAATACTTTCAACAGCTATTTTTCCTTCCAATGCTTCTATTTGGTTCTTAATAATATACAATCCCAAGCCTTTTCCGTCTTTATTGTCATGAAAACGCTGATATAGGCCAAATATTTTGTTCCCATATTTTTCTAAATCAATACCCATGCCATTGTCTTTCACATACAGGATCACAAATTCTCCGTCTTCTTCAGTGCTGACAGTAATTTCAGGGGCTTGGTCGGGCTTTCGATACTTGATGGCATTGGTTAATAAATTTAATAAAATACTATGTAAAACTTTTCTGGAAAAAAAGATAGAAGGGGCTCTTGAAAAGTCGGCATGAATCACAGCTTCTTTTAAACGTATTTCCTCTGAAATTAATTCCAATACTTTTTTTAATTCCTGATCAAAATACAAGACCTCATCTTTTTCTGCCATATTTGCCCGGGACGATAAAATTTCATTAAGGTCATTCAATGTGGCATGCAATCTTTCTACACTCATTTCCATTTTTTCTAGAAAGACATGGTTTCGTTCTGATAAATGTTCTTTGTCAAACAGACTCAGTAAGCTGATCAGATTCGCAACTGGGGCGCGTAAATTATGAGATGTGATATAAGCAAATTGCTGTAACTCTCGATTGCTATGCATTAACTCCTGCGACAATTGCCTCAACTCAATTTCTTTTTGTTTTATATCATCAATGTCTAAATGTATTCCTGATAATCGAATAGCCCTACCCGTTTCATCACGTTTACTGGCTTTACTCATGGTGAGTATCCACTTCCACCTACGATCCTTTGTACGCATGCGGATCATGGCCTGATATATTTCACTTTTCCCTTCCAGATGATCATTCAGCAATTGCATGAGCCCCGACTTTTCATTGGGGTGTAATAGCTGTTCGAAAGTGGTAAAACTATTCTCTAGTTCATCAGGTTCATACCCAAGCATCATTTTCCATTGATCATTAAAGTAGACATCATTGCTTATAATATCCCAATCCCATATACCCAATCCAGCTGCTACAGTAGCCATTTCGAGTCTTTGTTCGCTAATGCTCAGCAATTGTTGTGCATGGGCTCTTTCAATAATTTCTGCTTCTAATTCTTCTGTTCTTTTTTTAACCGCTTTACGAAGCGAAAACCCATACAATACCGATATCAGCAGTAAAGAAAGAACGATGATGGAGATATAAACCGCATTTTTAAAAAACTTAGAACTTACTTTCTGCGTACCATCATATAAAAATCCGGTGAGGTCTGGTGAATTCTGAATTAAACCTAGTCGACTATGAATTTCTATGATATGTCTCCATCGACCTTCATTCATATGACCGATCTCAACAAGATCCGGTAATATCAATTTACGCATGGCTTCTGCCTCTACCAATAAATCATCTTTGGTAACACCTCGCTCTTTTACCCCCGGCAAACTGAGAATATAATCTGCCATCTCACTGGTATGACTCATAGCATACGCCCAACCTTTAAAACTGGCTTCGGTAAATTTTTGAACCAATTGCGGTTCTGATTCCGCTATTTTTTTTTGGGTAAATAATACATCTCCATAAAAATCAATCCCATAATTGATCGGGAGTATATATGAAGGGTCTACACCCAGTTTTCGAAGCTGATTTACCTCTACTGAAATATAAGCAGTGATAGCATCTGCTTTATCCTCTATCAGGTCAGTATTTTTCCAACTGTGTGATAATAATTTCAATGAATCAGGCGCTATTCCTTCGCGAAGAAATACGGCTTTCAATTCTGTCCACCCCTGATCCGGCGATGCCATCAAACGCTTACCAATTAAATCGGAAGGAACATGTATATTTTTCTCTTTGAGTGATAAGATAGTATAAGGGGAATGTTGAAAGATGGCACCCAAAGCTACCAGCGGTTTTCCATTGGCATACTCAACCACCAGATCGGAACCCGTAATACCAAAATCTGCTTCATTATTCAAAACCTGAGGTACGGGTGCATGCATGGGATCTCCGGGTATCAGCTTTACTTTGAGCCCTTGTTCCCGATAATATCCTTTTTTTTCTGCTGCATAATACCCTGCAAACTGAAATTGATGCCACCATTTCAATTGAACACGAACGGAATCATCTGCTGCGAATAATTGGGAGAGACTGATGAGAATCAGCAAAAAAATAATGCTATGTCTACAATAGGTGGGGCGTCCTTCAAACACTTTGATCGTATTACTTACTCAATATACTTTTTTTTTAGTTCTGCGTATGATTGAACAAAAAATTTGGTGCACAGATAATAAAAAAGAGACAATGGTAATTGTCTCTTAAGTGCCCAGGACTGGATTCGAACCAGCACACCCGTGAAGGCGCTGCGACCTGAACACAGTGCGTCTACCAATTTCGCCACCTGGGCAGGTGTTTATGAACGATCAAGCCGCTGTTTCAGGGCTGCAAATATAATGGCAAAGCATGCTTTTGGCAAAGTAAATTTTAGAAATGCACCATCGGAGGAAACTAAAGCACCATTAAACTACAGCCTCTGATATCACTATGGTCTAATCGTCCCCAAACTTCAAACCTGCCATCTTCATATACCCGACCTACATCTTCTGTGGTAATAAAAGAGCAACTGTACACATTAGCCAAATCAATCAATTGTAGCACTCCTTTACCTGTTTGCCCTTTTCCCAAAGGATCTTCCTCATCTCTTGCCATGACTTTCAACCAGGGCGGACATTCAAAAATGCCATCAGCTTTTGAATAGGCCTGACTTAATAATTCAGTCATACCATATTCAGAATGGATATAAGACAGCCCTAGTTGTTGTGCTAAAAAGCCATGTACCTCTGCTCTGGTCATTTCTTTTCTTCTTCCCTTCATACCTCCAGTCTCCATTACAATGGTATGTTTTAATTGCTGGGGAAATGCAGTAGCAAAATCCAATAAACCAAAAGTGACTCCAAGTAAAAGCGTTTTCTGTCCGAATGCCTCCAATTCTTTCAGCGTATGGTCTAATTCCTGATGATTATACAGATAAAAGCCGCTGTGAGGGTGTTGGGTCATTTGTATCAATTCTTCCGCCATCATCACCAAGGAAGAATGTTGTCTTTCAAGATATGCGGGTAAAAGAGCCAGTATACACCACTCATCAATCTTACCATAGAACCTTTCAAAACCGTTGATAAAACTTTGTCGGTACAGATGCATATCCCTTACCCAATGCCGGCTGTTTTGTGTTTGCGTGGTACCACTACTTTCAAAGAAATGAGCAGCATCCTCACCTGTTAACACCTTTTTTTGCTTAAAAAAAGATACAGGCAACGAGGGAATTTGTTCCGGTGTCTTTACTGTATGCGGATCGATACCCAGTAATGCACACCATTGATGATATACCGGATTATACTGGTACTGAAACCGGAAAATATCCATGCACACTTCATCGAAATGGTCAACAGAAAGAGAGAAAATATTGTTAACATCGAAGGGTAAACCGGTCATCTATTGTGATGTTTTAACTAAATTTGATATGAAAGCAGTACGAATGAAGGCAAAATTATTGATAATAAGCACAATTCTGCTGGCAGTTGCTGCCTGTAAGAAAGATACCTATACCACAAAGCCTCAGTTGACGTTTAAAAGTGTCAATGGTACCAGTTTTGGCCTCAATTCAGCCATTATCTTTTCTATTGAATTTACAGATAAAGAAGGTGATATTCAGGATAGCATTTGGGTACAAAAAGTGACTAAGACAAATGGATGTACCAATTTCAGTGATCGTGTGAAAATACCTTCCTTCACAGCTACCAATAACCTGAAAGGTACTTTTGAGATTGGTTACAGCACCGGTAATATCCCCAATAGTAATTATACTGTAATTCCTATTTGTAGCAGAACCGATACTTGTTTTTTCCGCTTTTGGGCCAGTGATCTTGCAAAAAACAAAAGTGATACCGTCGTATCACCTGATATTATCATCAGAAGATGATCTTGCAGTCATCAGCTGCATGGGTTGTACATACTATGGTGAAAACACTTGAAAGATTATTCCATACTTTTTTCTTCGGTAATTATTTTTATGGCATTTGTGCCGTAGCATTATCGATAGAAGCTTCTTTACAACAAGGTTATTCACTCAATCATCCATTTTGGTATATCCTACTTTTTGTAGGTACTGTTATCTATTATACCATTGCCTACCTACAGGAAAAAAATAGCACCAGTATCAATCCGAGAACCATTTGGTACAAAGAACATCAGGCTTGGATCAGAAAATCGCAATGGATGCTCCTATTCATAGCTGTGATTACCGGGTCTTATTTACTTTTTCTATATGGTTCAGGTATTCAGTTTGTCAAAACCTGGCAATGGATCATTATACTAGCATTTCCTACACTCGCAGTTTGGTATTATGGCGACGCGATTCCTTGGTTTCGTAAAACAAGCTTACGATCTAAAGGGTGGATCAAACCCTTTGTCATCGGTTTTATATGGGCCGGAGTGGTAAATGTCTATCCCGCCATTCTTTCCGCTATAGAAAACAAGAGTAGTTATGAACCTGACGCCTTTCACTTCTTGCTATTTCTCAAAAATGGTATGTTTATCGCCATGTTATGCATCCTTTTTGATATCAAAGATTATGCTACTGACTATAACGAAGAGCTGAAAACATTTGTAGTGAGATTCGGGCTGCGGAAAACCCTTTTTTACATCATTATACCACTGACAGCCATTGGTTTGGGTACTTTTTTGACTTATGGCATAGTACATCATTTTCCACTCTTTCGAATGCTCATCAACACTATCCCCTTTATTTTGTTGATAATTGTCACCTATCACATGCACCGTCGTAAAAGCATTCTCTATTATCTTGCAATCATTGACGGGTTAATGCTGGTGAAAGCAATTTGTGGTATTGGCGGAAGTTTGATACAGCACACTTAAACAGCAATCCTCATTTTAATTGAAGCACTATGGCAAAAGTAAAAAGCGTTGCAAAGACAAAATCAAAATCAATCCTGACAGACAAATCCATTGATTTTCTAAAAAAATACATCAACACCCCCTCTCCCGTTGGCTTTGAAAGCAGTGGTCAAAAAGTTTGGTTGGATTATGTGAAACCTTACACAGATAGTTTCTTTACAGATCCTTATGGAACAGCGGTGGGTGTCATTAATCCGACAGCACCTTTCAAAGTAGTGATTGAAGCCCATGCTGATGAAATCAGTTGGTTCGTGAATTATATCAATGACCAAGGATTGATCTATTTAAAGAGAAATGGTGGTGTAGATCATCAGATTGCACCTGCGATGCGAGTTTTTATACATGGTAAAAAAGGACCGGTGAAAGCAGTCTTTGGTTGGCCTGCTATTCATACCCGCCTCAGTAATCCCGATACAAAAGAACCACAACCCAAAGTAGATAACCTTTGTTTGGATTGTGGTGCACGCAATAAAAAAGAAGTAGAGGCTTTGGGTATACATATCGGCGCAGTAGTTACCTATCAAGAAGGTTTTGATGAATTGGCCAATGACTTTTATATCGGTCGTGCTTTTGATAACCGTATCGGTGGATTCATGATTGCTGAAGTTGCGCGACTGCTACATGAAAACAAAAAGAAACTGCCCTTTGGTTTATATGTGGTGAATGCTGTTCAAGAAGAGATTGGATTAAGAGGTGCTGAGATGATCGCTAGAAGAATTAAACCTGATATTGCCATTGTAACTGATGTTACACACGATACCAGCACTCCCATGATCAGCAAGATCATTGAGGGTGATATCCAATGTGGCAAAGGTCCTTCACTGGCTTACGCTCCTGCTATTCATAACAAATTGTTGAAAATAGTGGAAGATGCAGCAGAGAAAAACAAAATCCCTGTTCAATTCAGAACATTGAGTAGAAGTACCGGAACAGATACGGATAGTTTTGCTTATGCCAATGATGGATGTCCGTCAGTATTGATTTCAATACCATTAAGATACATGCACACCACTGTGGAGATGTTGCATAAAAATGATATTGAAGAAACCATCAAACTGATGTACCATACGCTTTTAACATTAACACCTAAAACAAACCTGAGTTATCTTTGATCTATGATTTCTTGATCTGTGATTTCTTGATTTTTTTATTCTTCAGAAAATCAAGAAATCACAGATCAAAGATCAAAAAATCCCCCCCATGTGGTCTGAGAAAAAACAAATAAGAGTAGCCGTACTGGATCTGTATGAAGGTCAGGCCAACCAGGGTATGCGTTGTATTAAAGAGATTGTTCACAATTGGGCTTCTGATAAAGGTTTTGATCTTGTTTACGAGGAATTCGATGTTAGACAAAAGCTGTCCGTCCCCGATACTTCATTTGATATCTATATCTCTAGTGGGGGTCCGGGCTCACCTTTAGAAACAGAAGGCTCTGCATGGGAAGCCGCTTATTTTGGTTGGCTGGAAAGCATTGAAGCTTTCAACAAAACCGCAGTTGATTCCGATAAAAAAAATGTATTCTTTATCTGTCATAGTTTTCAATTGGTGTGCAGGCATTATGGAATTGGCAATGTATGTAAAAGGCGATCCACTGCTTTCGGTGTATTTCCTATTCATATGTTGGATTCGGGTACCGAAGAGCCGGTATTTGATGGACTGAGAGATCCTTTTTATTCTGTGGATAGTCGAGACTATCAAGTTATTGAACCGGATATCCGTAAGCTTACGGCGATGGGGGCATCGATATTGGCGATTGAAAAAAACAGACCACATGTACCTTATGAACGTGCAGTGATGGCCATCCGTTTCAATGATCATTTTATTGGCACCCAGTTTCATCCGGAAGCTGATGCCGTGGGCATGCACATGTATTTAATGAGAGAGGATAAAAAGAAAACGGTGATTGATAACCATGGAGAAGCCAAATGGCAAAGCATGGTGGAGCAATTACAGGATCCTGAAAAAATACTCTTCACTTACCATACCATTCTACCTAATTTTTTGAATCAATCTGTTCAGGAAGCAATCTTTTCACAACAAGGTTAAATTAAAGTTTATCTCACTGATTCCCTTTCAGGTATCAAAAGGTTTTTTTACTTTCAAAGACCTAATTTCATTTGTATGGTACCTTCAATCAGACAGGCTTTCAACCAACAGTTTACTACAGAGCAATACAAAGCATATTTGGAAGAATTGAATAGTAAGTTTCCAGGTGCGATTGAGTTTCGGGTGGCTGAAACGCCGGTATTTGTTGACCGAAGTTTCAAAGAAAAAATATTATCTGCCTGCGAGCATATTGTGGATGTGATCACTCAATTCAATTTTAAAACATTGAGTTCACATGCCATTCCTGCTGATCTAAGAGTACCCAATGAAAACGATCATACCCATTTTATTGCTTTTGATTTCGGTGTTTGCGTCAATGAAGACGGAGAATATGAACCCCAGTTGATTGAAATGCAAGGCTTCCCCACTTTATTTGGATACCAGGTATGGCAAGACGAAGTCACCAGAAATCATTTTCAGGTACCCAAAGGTTACAGCACTTATCTGAATGGATTTGACCGTGATCGTTATTTATCCTTATTGAAAGAGATCATTCTGGGAAAACACCAACCGGAAAATGTGATATTGTTGGAACTGTTACCCCATCAACAAAAAACGAAAATAGATTTTTATTGTACCAGTGAATATACCGGCATCCCCATTGTATGTCTCACTGAATTACAAAAAGAAGGCAATCAATTGTTCTATCGCAATACAGCAGGTGAAAAAATCAGGGTTCACCGAATTTATAACCGCATCATTTTTGATGACCTGCAGCAACAAAGCGAAGATATCCGTGAAAAAGGGAAATTAATGCTGGAAGAACTGGATGTAGAGTGGGTACCGCATCCCAATTGGTTCTATCGGATCAGTAAATATACCCTTCCGTTTATTGATCATCCTTATGTTCCTAAAACCGTCTTTTTGAGTGAACTTGAAGAAATACCTAAGCACTTGGATCAATATGTTTTAAAACCTTTATTCTCTTTTGCAGGTCAGGGTGTGGTAATTGATGTTACACAAGCAGACATCGATAAAATAACTGATCCGGAAAACTGGATACTTCAGAAAAAAGTGCAGTATGCAGATGTCATTGACACACCTGATACTCCTGCCAAAGTAGAGCTCCGTATTTTTTATTTTTGGAAAGAAGGTGAGAGCAGACCTATTGCTACCAATAACCTGGCTCGTTTAAGTAAAGGAAAAATGATTGGTGTTCGTTATAACAAGGATAAAGAATGGGTGGGTGGAAGTTTAGCTTATTTTGAAGAGTAAAACTACTTGTGTTTACTCAACAGGTATTTATCGTGTATTACCTGGCTCATGGTTTTCCCATATACTTTACTCTCTACCCATGAGATCACATCCAGATAAGCAAAGGATCGGGTTTCAAAGCGACTTTTTTCATACTTCTTGATCTTTTCTAAAAATGAGCGCAATTCTGTTTTAACCTGTTTGGCGGGTATTTGAAATGAATGTCTCAGAAAACGAAACATCTCTTCCTCTACAATCGTAAGATTATCCATCTTAGCCATAAAACGGTAAACTGATTTGATCAAAGAACTTTCGATCAAATCAGCATTTCCTAATTCATAATGAGCCATCAAATGTAACAGACGAGCATAACATTGCAGATCATTACGTAAGTCAACATGATCATTGATGATTCTCCGTAAATAATCAATGCAGGTATTATAATCACCATTTCCGAAATACAAGGATGCTATCTTATAATTGAATACCAATACCCGATGCTGATCAATATACAATGCATTATCAGACAACTGCTGTTCTAAATCTGCTACCAATGTCAATCCATCTCGAAAAGTGCCCTGCATCAAATGTTGATTCAGTTTAGCACTATGGATATAAATAAAACTATGTACCCGGAAAATGTCATGTTTATTCGCAGCTTCACTTTCAGCAAATTGTTCAAACTTTTTGAGTGTGTGGCTAAAAGCTTTAAAATTTCTTAAATCGAAATGCGCATTGAGTAGGTTATGTAAACCTTTGATATAATGCCCGGTTTCTACCTCAACCATAAAAGGTTCTTTTTCAAAAAGGCCTAACCATTTTTGACTGTAACGGTAATACATCAGAAAATCCTGACGAATAAAAGCATACCAGCAATAGCTTTGGTACAGATACAATCGCTCATAAAACCCATTCATGATATCTGAATTGGGTGGTAGCTGCTGTTTGAAAAAATCTTTGATATCTTTTTCATCCGCTTCATTTCTGGCATGACCATTTTTCACATACCAACTATATAACTGCAATGCTAAATTGGATAATTGAGTAATCACCCTTCTTTTTTCATTAACAACATTCGCTTCAGCTGTCAATTGCTCAGCCCTGTCTTGCATGCTTCTGGTAATATGCAAGGTCTCAATCTTTTTTTCCAGTGAAATGATCTGAATCAAAAAACTATCCTGATGATACTCATGTGCCAATTCTTTTGCCCTATCCAAAATTTTAAGACTCTGATGATACAAACCTTTATTATATAGAATACGTGCATAGTCAATCTGTTCATGCAATTGCATATCGATACTGTCATTACTTTTCAATAATCGTAAACTGGAAAGCAATTGACGGTACAAATGGTTTTTGAGATTGGCTAGTTGAGGTTTCGCTATGCCGGGTATTTTTTTAAGCAGGTTTTTTTCATCAAAATCAGAGAGCTTTTCCAATGCATCAAACAACTGAATGACTTTCAGATCATCTTTGGCTGAATTACGTTTGATATACAGTTTAAAATGCCTTTTTTCCGCTTTTTGAAGCGATTTGATCAATTGAAATAAGGGGTCTTGCGAACGGTTGGGCATCATATCATTTTTAACCAAAAAACCAATAAAATCAAGTGTTTCAGACAGCCTATTTCATCTTTAAGATAAAAAAGGAAGTGAAAACTTGTCTTTATACCACCAAAATGGTGCACTATCTTCGAATGGAAGATATATTTCATATAGCAAGACAATCGAAGTATAACAAACAATCGTAATTAACGCAAAAGCGTTCAAAATATCGGGATATTTCTCCCAAAAAATTTTTCGTATGGCAAGCAATCGTAGAGGTCGTTCCGTTTCCACGGAGGGACCCTTTTTTTGCAATATACTGAAATATGGAAATATTACTTCCCGCCAATTTTTTCTTTCGCCCAATTCAGGGCTACCTGTAATTGCTCTTCTCGGGTCAGATCACTATTATCTAAAACAACAGCATCCGCAGCTTGTCTGAGTGGACTAAATTCTCTATTACTATCCATATAATCCCTCATTTCCAAATTACGCTTTACTTCTTCAATGGTGATTGCAGGATTTTTTTCAAACAACTCTTTGAATCTTCTTTCCACTCTTACGGCCGGATCGGCTGTTACAAATATTTTAAGCTCGGCATCCGGAAACACAGTAGTGCCTATATCCCTTCCATCCATGACAATCCCTTTTTTCTTTCCCATCAATTGTTGTTGTGCAACACCGAACTCACGTACTTCTTTTAAAGCTGCTACTTCACTCACATGCTCACTCACCACCATCTCACGAATCAATAATTCAACATTTTCATCATTCAGGTACATATCACTCTGACCTGTTAGCGGATTGTATTCAAAGGATAATGAGATTTCAGAAAGTGCTTCTATGACTTTTCGGGTATCTGCATAATCAATATGCTTCCTGAGAAAATAGAGTGTAATAGCACGATACATAGCACCACTATCAATAAAAACATAATTCAACTCCTTAGCCAATTGTCGAGCCAAAGTACTTTTGCCACAAGATGAGTAACCGTCTAATGTGATAATAATCTTCTTCATGCATGCTGATATCATGCAAAATTGCGGTAAAAAAACCGATTATTCCATACAAAAAAGGTCGGTAATCATACCGACCTTTTTTACCAATTGACTGACATTCTTATCCAGGAAGAACAACGCTGTCAATTACATGTATTACCCCGTTACTTTGATATACATTACTGATAGTTACTTCAGCTGTCGACCCTTTTTCATCTGTTAAGATCAATTTTTTACCCTTCATAGAAGCTTTTAATGACCCACCGGCAACTGTTTTCAATACGGCTGTACCTTTTCCTTCTTTGATCAACTGAGCAATGGCTGCGGCATCATATTTTCCGGCTACCACATGATAGGTTAGAATTTTGGTAAGGGTTGTTTTATTCTCCGGTTTCACCAAAGTTTCTACAGTTCCTGCAGGCAACTTTCCAAAAGCAGCATTGGTAGGTGCAAATACGGTAAATGGACCTGCACTTTGCAATGTTTCAACTAAACCTGCAGCTTTTACAGCAGCCACCAATGTGGTATGCTCTTTTGAATTCACAGCATTTTCAACAATATTTTTGGAAGGATACATGGGTGCTCCACCTACTTCTACTGTTTTTTCCTGAGCCATTGCAAATTGTGTACCTAGAATGGCGCAAAGAATAAAAAGAATCTTTTTCATAATCTGTTGATTTAATTTTTTGTTTGTTGTACAGACCATATACGACACATGTTATCAATTGGTTTTTATGAATAAAAAAAGCCTCATAGAATGAGGCCTTATCATTGAATATGTAAGTTTATTTATTGCGTAAGTACTTTATCTATGATATGTATCAGTCCATTGCTTTGTTCATTATCCGGCAAAAGAATGATCGATTGTTTTCCTTGTGGATCGGTCAAAAAAATTTTCTTTCCTTTTTTGGTTACTTGTAAAACGTCTCCCGATAATGTTGTTAGTGATGCCTTGCCATCTGCTTCTTTGATCATTTTTATCAATGCATTCGCATCTAGTCTTCCAGAAACGATATGACTTTTGATCAAACGGTTCAGTTTTTTCTTGTCTTCATCTGTTGAACTGATGTTTCCCTGCATCAGTTTGGTAAAAGATTCATTGGAAGGCGCGAAAAACGTATAGGGTCCTTGCTTTTGTAACAATTCAATTAAATCTGCTGATTGGATGGCCATAACAAGACTGGTATGTTCTCCTGATGAACCTAAATTTTCAACGATATTTTTTTGAGGCGACATTCTTGAAGCAGCTGAATTAACATTGCCACTTCCTCTAGACTCTATCCCAAATGCCACCAATTGTGCTTGTACTACTAATGTGCTAAAAACAAATAAAAGAGGAAATACTAATTTTTTCATGGTGCATTATTTCCATCTAACTTAATAAGAATTTTACAAAGAGCATGCACTCAGCCTAAAAAAGGTCAGGAAAATCTGTAATGATCCCATCAACCCCCAATGTACGCAGTTCCTGGATCTTGGTTCGATCATTCACAGTCCATGGGATCAGCTTAACACCCAAATCCCTGCATTGCTTTACCAACAAAGGTGTCACTAACGAAAAATAAGGGCTATAAATAGTCGGAACAAAACCTAGTTCCTTTAATTGAAGCGCAAATGTTTGGGGATGATTTCCTTCAATCAACAATGCTGTTGGAATGGATGGATATTTTTGATGGAGGTATTGAAGCGTGCGAATATCAAAAGACTGAATAGTAGTTTTCTCTTGTATTTGTTTGCGATGAATCACTTCCATGATCAGGTCAACAAATAAGGCCGGAGCAGGATGATATATACCATCGGTAGCAGGCTGAGATTTGGTTTCGATATTAAAAGCAGGTACCGGTTTTCCCATTTTTGTACAATAAGCCAGAACAGAATCAATCATATCTGATAATAAAGGCTTATAGGTAGCAATCTTTTGTTGTTTAGGAAAACGAGAGAAAGGCTTTGATCCAACATCATACTTGCGAACAGTGGCATAATCCATCTGAAAAATATTCAGCTTTTTTTCCTCTTCTGCAGTCACATAGCTACCATCAGGTTTGGTGGTGATATCATGACTAAAAAAAGGTTCATGGCTCAATATCACTTGTTGGTCTGCTGTAATGACTACATCTGTTTCCAAGGTTGTAACACCCAAGTCAATTGCTTTGAGCATGGCAGGAATGGTATTTTCCGGCATGAGCCCTCTACATCCGCGATGCCCCTGTTTATCGAATGATGATAATTTCGTTTGATTATTTTTTGCGGAAAAGCAAGAGAGTAAAAGAATCAGCATCCAAGCTTTATTCATGATCTAAAGAATTGTTGTTTGCGTTTACTCATTTCTTCTGCTACTGCTTTCTCTTCCCAATTACCGGAACTGAGTTTTGATACAATATTATCGAAACTTTGTTCATCCCTGTTTTGACTCAACTTAAAAACAGCATCTGTTTGCAATAATTTAATCTCAAATGCTACAATGGCTTTTGATAAACGACTAATATAATCTTCAGGAAGTTCTTTGTACTGTGAGGGAGAAGAAGGGTTTTGTTCAAAATGAGCCGTTAACTCTTCCAACATTGCCGGTAATGCTTCGTCGCTGAGTAAATGCATTTTCCCGCGAGCATGAACAGTCATATAATTCCAGGTAGATGCCTGCTTTTTATTTTCATACCAGCTTGCGCTAACATATGCATGTGGACCTGAAAATAACACCAGTACATGGTCATTTTGTAAAAAAGCTTGATGATGATCCGTCTGCTTCATAAAATGACCTTGTAGATATAGATCACCCTCTCTTTCCTTCACTAAGATGGGAATTTGTGTAGCTACAGGCTCGTTTGAAGCCGATACTCCAATTAGAGTTGCAAAAGGATGAGCTTTGACGAATGCAATGATTTCATCTTGATTCTTTTCCTGATAACTGGGCAGATGATACATACGACGGATCTGATTTAGGTTTCAAACAAAATTATTGCACCTCATCCGTTCAGATGTACCATTCATACCATTATGAACGAATCAGCATCATTCAGTTACCTGAACAGTTTGTGTTTTAGGTGCACTGGCATTCCTGATCGCGATATTACGAACTGCATTGCCCGCAAATTGACGAAGTGCATTTTTACTTACCTCTTCATTTCCGGCCATAGCAGGTGTTCCCAAATCGCCACCTTCTCTTATTTCCTGTACCAAAGGAATTTGTCCGAGGAAAGGCAAATCATATTCTTCTGCTAAATTCTTACCACCATCTTTTCCAAACAGGTAATATTTGTTTTGAGGCAATTCTGCGGGAGTGAAATAAGCCATATTCTCTACCAACCCAATGATAGGAACATTGATTTGTGCTTGTCCAAACATAGCGATACCCTTTTTCGCATCTGCCAATGCTACATTTTGTGGGGTTGTTACAATGATCACACCTGTCACAGGTACGGTTTGCATCAGTGTAAGATGAATGTCTCCGGTTCCGGGTGGCATATCAATAACTAGGTAATCCAATTCTCCCCAATCTACATCTGTCACAAACTGACGAATTGCACTACTCGCCATGGGTCCACGCCAAACCACTGCATTTTTTTCATCTACCAATAATCCAATACTCATCAGTTTGATACCATATTTTTCCAAAGGAATGATCATCCCTTTTCCATTCACCTCTTTCATCATCGGACGCTCACCACGAACGCCAAACATAATCGGTACACTAGGTCCATAAATATCTGCATCCATCAAACCTACAGATGCACCACCTTCTGCCAATGCAAGTGCAAGATTGGCTGATACCGTACTTTTTCCAACACCACCTTTACCACTTACGACTGCAATAATATTTTTGACACCCGATAGCACTTGTTGATTATCCTTACGGGTAGAGGAAGTATTGGATGTGAAATTCACCGTCACTTTTGCTTCTTTGTCTACCAACAATTTAACAGCGTTTTCACTGGCTGTACGCATCATATCTTTCATCGGACAAGCAGGTGTTGTCAGTACAATCGTAAAGCTCACTTCTTTATCCTTGATCTGAATATCTTTCACCATATTCAAGGTCACCAAATCTTTTCCCAGATCAGGTTCTTGTACATTACTCAGTGCACTCAGTATAGCCGCTTCTGTCATCACGCAAGTTTTTGTTAAAAAATCAATTTGGCTGCAAAGTTAACCGCTCGCAACCTTACTTTGTCAGAATTAAGGTGAGTTTTCAACAATCTGCATGGCCGGTTGTTGTCGATTTTGGGAAAACCATTTGTATTTTTACCGTGATGAAAATATTTCTACGATTATTTGTTGTTACTGCCTTCTTTTTGCTGACCATCGAAAAAGCGATGTCACAGCGAAATGAATACCGAGATTCAGTGGTACAACTGTATGGCGTGGTAATGACAGCTGATAGTTTAATGGCGATTCCATCCGCTAGCATTATTGTAGAAGGAAAAGGAAGAGGTACCATTACCAATCCGGATGGGGTTTTCTCTATTGCCGTACTCAAAGGCGATCGTATTACATTTTCCTGTGTTGGATTCAAGAATAGAAGCATTGAGATTCCCCGTGATCTGCCCGATAATCAGTACAGTGTGATCCAATTATTGGTGAGTGATACGGCTTATTTACCTGCAACCATCCTAAAACCCCGCCCTACCAGAGAGCAATTTGAGCGTGATTTTGTAAACATAAAGATCGCTGATGATGCTTATGAGATCGCCAGAAAGAATACGGATGAGGCTCAACGCCGAATTCTGATCAATAGTTTGCCTGCCGATGGAAGAGAAGCCATCAATTACCAATTGAGACAACAGGCGAATAAATACTACTATTCCGGACAATTACCTCCGATGAATATCCTAAATCCTGCGGCTTGGGCTGATTTCATCAAAGCCTGGAAAAGAGGGGATTTTAAACGCAAAGACTAATATTTCGGCTTTATTGCCTGTTTTTTCAACAGATTTTCTTCCATTACAGATAGCGGCTTTACTTTTGCGCATACTTAAAACGATTGTATATGCCAGTTACGAATGTTAGTGTAATCGGTGCCGGAACCATGGGTAATGGAATAGCGCACGTATTTGCTCAAAATGGATTTTCTGTTCAGCTCATCGATGTGAGTGCAGCTCAATTGGAAAAAGCGGTACAAACCATTTCAAAAAATCTAGACCGTCAAATTGCTAAGGGCGCTTTAACGGAAGAACAAAAGACAGCAACACTGGCAAGACTTCAAACAGAAACAGATTTGGAAAAAGGAGTTTCACAAGCTGATCTGGTAGTAGAAGCAGCTACTGAAAATGTGGAATTGAAACTGAATATTTTCAAAATGATCGATGAAGCAGCTCCTGCAAATGCCATTCTTGCATCCAATACTTCTTCTATCTCTATTACTAAAATTGCTTCTGTTACTAAGAGACCCGAAAAGGTAATCGGAATGCATTTTATGAATCCTGTTCCTGTGATGAAATTGATAGAGATCATCAACGGCTATGCTACTACAACAGACATCACAGAGACTATTGTAACACTTAGCAAAACATTGGGTAAAGTTCCATGTGTTGTAAATGATTACCCGGGGTTCATTGCAAACAAGATATTAATGCCCATGATCAATGAAGCGATCAGCAGTTTGTATGAAGGCATTGCGGATGTAGAAGCCATTGATACCATTATGAAATTGGGTATGGCACATCCGATGGGACCTCTGCAACTAGCGGACTTTATTGGTTTGGATGTTTGCTTAAGCATTTTGCAGGTGCTGCATGAAGGATTTGGCAATCCGAAATATGCACCTTGTCCACTTTTAGTGAATATGGTCACCGCGGGTAAATTGGGTGTTAAATCAGGAGAAGGATTTTACAAATACACGCCAGGAACGAAGGAATTGATCGTCAGCGATCGTTTTAAAAAATAAACCAACCAAAGACCGATTGAAGAATATCAATCGGTCTTTTTAATATTGCCCATGTTTTTCATCCTCTCGAAACTGCTTTATTTTCTTTTAATACCCTTCAATTGGATCATCATCTTATTGATTAGTATTTATTTTGTGAAATCAGCAAGACTTAAGCGTAGATTAATCTTGATTACTGTTTTTATTACTTTGATCTTTAGCAATCCATGGTTGTATAAAAAAGCCAACAAATGCTGGCAAGCAGACTCCAAAGCGTTATCACAAATGAAAAATTATGAATTGGGTATTCTGCTGACCGGTATGGTTAATTTTGATACTAGAGATCAAGGTTTCTTTGGATCAGCAGCAGATCGATTCATACAAACTGCAACTCTTTATCATACCGGAAAGATTAAAAAAATTCTTGTAACAGGAGGTAGTGGATCATTGTTACATACTTATAAACCCGAAGCGGTATTCTTAAAAGAAATGCTAGTCAATAATAACATTCCTGAAAAGGATATCATTGTAGAACCTGATTCCAGAAATACTTATGAGAATGCGATATTCAGTAAACGAATATTAGACTCCTTAAACATAAGCTCTCCTTCATTACTTATCACATCTGCCTTACACATGAGAAGATCTGAGGCTGTATTTAAAAAAGCGGGGATCCGGTTTGATAGTTACGCTGCCGACTTTAAAGTGGTAAATGAGTATTTTTCAATTGACGATACATTGATTCCTGATGCTAAACTTTTAAAAGATTGGACTCACTTAATCAAAGAAGTAATAGGGCTTTGGGTCTATCAATTAACAGGAAAAGCCTGATTATTTTGATCGCTGTATCGTTACCGTATGCAAGTCTTTAAATCTATACAACACTTCTTCTAATCGACTTTTTGGCACTCCGATTTTAAGTAAACAAAACAGCTGCATTTCTTGATGAATCACAGTACAATTGAATTGTTTGACAACCATCATGACTTCATTCATGGTCGTGTAATCAAAATTCACATCATAGATGATTTCAATGGACTTTTGTATCACCGGAATCATCTGCAAAGCCATGGAAGCCGACGATTTGTAAGCATTGATGAGTCCGGGTACACCCAATAAAGTACCTCCGAAATATCTCACCACAATAACACCCGTATCCGTTAATTCTTTACTATCGATTTGACCTAAAATAGGTTTTCCAGCAGAACCGGAAGGTTCACCATCATCACTTACCCTGAACTGATTGCCATCCAGTCCCAATCGATAAGCAAAACAATGATGTACGGCTTTGGGATGTTCTTTTTTCAGTAACTGCAATTGTTGTTTAAAATCATCCGGTGTACGCATGGGAAAAGCATAAGCCAGAAAACGACTGCCACGGTCCTTGAACTCAGCGAATCCTTGTCTATCAATGGTTTGATAATATTCGTTTTCCATCATCGTCATAACTGATCTCCAAATGCAATTAAGTAAATAGCCACTAATGATAATAATATCCCCAACCAATTGATCTTTGTCAATCGTTCTTTAAATAAAATCCAAGCTACTACAGCGCTAAACAATACAATTCCCATGTTGTTGACTGGAATACTGGCACTGGTTTGCCAAGGACTTTCTTGTAAAAAATGAACCAAACACCAGATAGAAAAATAATTGGGAATACCAATCAAAACTCCCGCTAGCAGATTTTTCCAAACAAATACTTGTTTTTTTCGAATCAACTGAATCAGTAAAAGTAATGAGCCTATCGTAGCTGCTGAGAAGAAAGAACTGACCAGATAATCATTATTATTTTCTGTAGTCACATAAGTCAATTGAACATGATTGATCAATGCATCTAATAAACCACTACTAATGAATAGTACCAATGGAAGCAAGTATACCCATTTATTTTTTTGATCGGTATGTCCCTTTTCAGTTTTTGTATAACAAGTCAACACTACTGCTACTAATGCAAGCCCCACTCCCACTGCTTTCCAGCCTGCTACAGTTTCCTTGTACAGATACACGGATAAGATTACGGGGATAATAAGCGACAGTTTATTGGCTACTGAAGCCACCGCCACTCCATTTTTTTGTGCTGTGATGGCTACAATATTAAAAATACTCACAAACATCACTCCCATGATCATGGCCCAGCCGAACCATGGCGTTTGTATATTTTCTGTATGTACAGGAAAAGCGCCATTCACAAAACTTCCTGTAATTACACAAGTGATGTAATTGAATACAATGGCTTGAAAAACATTCACCCCATATTTCTCACAAGCTTTAAAGGAAAGCGTGAGATAACTTGTTAATACTATACTACCGATCAGAAAGATCATATTCTTTGCTTAGTTTTTGGATGGATATACATGTTAATCTGATCTGTCATACTGGTAAAAGAGTGAACCATAGGAGTGCTCTTGATCATTGGAGCTGGCAGTCCGGAACCTACTTGTAAAGTTGTATTTGTAATGATACGAGCTTCATCCCATTGATCTGCATCTATAAATGATTGTAACAACTTTGCTCCACCTTCAACTAAAATACTTTGAACACCGTTTTGATAACAGTAAACAAATAGTTGATCAATAAAAGACTGATCAGTATTGATTTTCACAAACCTAAGCTCCCCTTGTTGATCATTCTTTTGCTCATTGAAAATAATCACCGGATTACCATCACGAAACATGACTAAATTTTCAGGTAGTCGTAATTGTCTGTCAACAACCAATCTCAATGGTGATTTACCCAACCAATACCTGTTGGTGAGTGAAGGGTTATCCTTGATCGCTGTTTCTGTACCAATTAAAATAGCAGCTTCTTCGCTTCTCCATCGATGAACAAGACGATTGGTTTGTTCATGGGTTATCAATAATCGATCCTCGGAAATACCTGCGATAAAACCATCACTGCTTTGCGCCCACTTCAGAATGATATAAGGACGGTTTTGTTGATGGAAACAAAAGAATCGATTGTTCAAATCCATTGCTTCTTTTTCCAATACACCGGTCATCACTTCAATACCGGCTTGTTCTAATAACTGAATTCCTTTTCCATTTACCGCTTCAAAAGGATCACTACAAGCCACCACTACTCTATGGATCTTTTTTTCAATGATCAGGTGGCTACAGGGTGGTGTTTTACCAAAATGAGCGCAGGGTTCTAAAGACACATAGAGCGTTGAGTTGGGTATGAGGTGTTCATCTGCTTGGCTCACCGAACGAATACAATTGACCTCGGCATGTGGACCTCCATACATTTGATGCCAGCCTTCACCTATGATCCTGTTCTGGTACACGAGTACGGCCCCAACCATTGGATTCGGCGATACAAAGCCGGCACCATGGCGAGCCAACTCCAGACAACGAAACATGTACTCTTGATGAAGATCAGACATAAGGAATAGACAAAAATAGCCAAATGGTGCTTAACATTGCAGCATGACCATTGAATCGGCCAAAGATCAACTTATTCAGCAATTGGCTGGGCTGTATGAGCCAAGGGAAGCTGCAGGCATCACGCATCTGGTGTTAGAGCATCTTACGGGGATGAATAAGACAGATAGGATGATTCATAAGCATCAAGAACTTTCTGTTGAGCAAGAAGATCGTCTTTTGAGCATGGTCACTGCATTACTGAATAATAGACCTATTCAATATGTATTAGGAGAAGCCTGGTTTGGAGGAATGAAATTTATCGTGAATGAATACACCCTCATACCCCGGCCGGAAACTGAAGAACTTATTGAATGGATCAAAGCTACTGCCAACCCCGAGCCTCAAAAAGTCTTAGATATTGGAACAGGTAGTGGTTGCATTCCCATCACTTTGAAAAAAGAGTTTCCACTTTGGCATATAACTGCGATTGATGTAAGTGATGATACCTTACAAGTAGCTAAACAAAATGCTACGCTGAATGATGTAGCTATTGAGTTCATGGACATGAATTTTTTGAATGAATCGTTATGGTCGAATCTGCCGAATTATAATATCATTATTAGCAATCCACCTTATATCAAAAAATCAGAAAAGGACAGCATGTCGGCGAACGTAGTAGATCACGAACCACATGTTGCTTTATTTGTTCCGGATGAAGATGCATTAATTTTTTATAGGAAGATTGGTTCTTTTGGCCTTTCACATCTGAAAAAGAACGGACAACTGTTCTTTGAGATCAATCAACTACTCGGAAAAGAAGTATGTACCCTGTTGGAAGAAATGGGATACGATCCTATTTTAAGAAAGGATCTACACGGCAATGATCGTATGATCATGGCAACTTTGGTACAGTAGATTATTGTCCGGAATTATCCACGGCCATTACCGGCGTTGCACCCAATTTTTTGATCACTTGCATGACTTTGATAGCTGTACCCAAATGCGAAGTGCTATCGCCATTGATGACTACAGAAGGTTTTTCTGTCTCCTTAGATAAAAAGGCTTTCAACTCAGGCTCCAGTTGTTCCAAAGTTGTTCTTTGAGAACCGATATATAGGTTTTGATCTTTATCAACGGTGATGACTACTGTTTGCTTAGACTTCGTATCGCTTTTGGCTTTAGGATTAGAAACTTTGATCACATTCGGATTGGCAAGTGTGGAAACGATCAGAAAGAACAATAACAGAATGAACAGGATATCATTCAGTGCACCTGTATGCATTTCGGGATGTGTTCTTAATCTTTTTCTGATGTTCATATACTGACTTTACCGATGTTCAAATTAACGTGTAGGCTCCTGAAGAATGTCAATGAATTCTGCACTGGCAGCTTCCATTTTATTGGCTGTTTTATCGATCTGTGTACTCAGGAAATTATGTCCCACATAAGCAATCAATCCAATGATCAAACCGGTGGCTGAAGTAATCATCTTGGTATAGATACCACCGGCGATAGTATTCAGGGTATATTCTCCGGTAGATGCAATACCATAAAACAATTGAACCATCCCTACAATGGTTCCCAAGAAACCAAACATGGGTGCAATACCGGCAATCAAAGACAAGATATTCAGGTTGCGCTCCATGCTATACATTTCGAGCTTACCTACGTTTTCCATGCTCTTTTCGATAGCATCCAACGGTTTGCCAATACGCTGAATTCCTTTATCGATCATTCTAGCAACCGGATTATTGGTATTCTTCGCAAGATTTCTGGCAGCCTGCACATTACCCGACATGATATTGTCACGTATAATATTCATGAAATTGGGTTCAATACGTGAAGCTTTGCGAATAGCCATGAGTCTTTCTACAAATACAAAAATGGCTACTACCAGCAAGCCATACAGTGGATACATGATCCAACCGCCTTTCTGTAATAAACTCCACATGGATATTTTTTCCGCTGCTGCTGCTACCGTACCTGCTGCCTGTTGTAAACTATCAATCTGCAGAAAATAGAACATACCTGATGATTTGGGTTAGGCTAAAATTAGACCCTAACACAAAAGAAAGGTGTGCATGTGAATAAAATTAATTCTCTCGTGCTTTTTAGGAAAGCTTTTGCACATCAGTGAGGGAGAAGCGGTTGATTTCACGAGGCGTTAACAGTTGAGAGTTGACAGTTGACTGTAAAAAATACCCTCCTGTCAACTGTCAACTATCATCTGTCAACTATTATTCCCCTCCTTCATCTTCATCATCGCCATGATCTGTTGCATGGTTCTGTCCATACCGTTGGCGCTGCCATCGAGGAAGATGACGTTTCCTTTGCCATATTCAGCAAAGTTTTTAACGGCTTCTGTCCACATGCTGAAGAGAATGACATTGGTATCCAGATTGGCTTGTTTCATTTGTTCTGCGGCCTGACTCATACCTCTGGCTACTTCTTGTCTGAACAATGCCACACCCTGACCACGGAGACGAGCCGCTTCTCTTTCGGCTTCAGCCGCAATTTTAATAGCATTACCTTCTGCCTCGGCAGCTTTGGTTTTGGTGATCAATAAAGCCTGACCTTCATTTTCAGCTGCAGCTTTGAGGTTATTACTCGCAACCACTTTACTCATACTCTCCATGATACGCGCATCAAAAGTGATATCATTGATTTGAAGATCCTGTAAATGATAACCCCAATCTTCGAGTGAAATATCAATCTGTTCTTTTACGAATTCTACGATTTCTCTGCGGAGTAATAATATTTCAGCCTGACGTTTGGTAGCTACATAAGAACGAATACTACCTTCTACAGTTCTAATTAAAGCCTGCATCAGGTCTTTATCACTGATGAATTTGAAAGCCACATTTTTGATGGTTTCTTCATCCTGGTTCAATACAGAATACAGTAACATGCTTTTGAAATTCACATTGGCTTGGTCGATCGTTACTGCCTGAAACTCCAGTTCAACAGAACGGTTCTGGATACTTACTGTTTTGAATACCTGTTCAAGAATCGGTATTTTGATATTTAAACCGGGTCTGAGTATTCTTCTGTATTTACCAAACATGGTAAGAACAGCGATGGTACCCTGATTAACAGTTACCAGCGATAAAAATCCTAAAAGGATCAATACAATGATCCATCCGTAATTGGTAAGAAATTCCATGATCCAGCAGTTTTGATTTCACAACTAATGTAATCAATTAGTAGTGCGTTTGGACGCTTTATTACATGGATAAGGTTGATTTATTTTTTCCAGTGTAATTCGGTCAGTATGGGAAAATGATCCGAAGGAAACTTACCGGAATAAGAATCCGTCAATACACCCCATCGTTTAGTATTGAAATGAGAGGAGATGAAAATATGATCGATGATATCATTGGTATTAAAATTTCGACCGAAATTCTGAAAACTACCATTATTCACATATGGATATTGCACCTCACGAAAACTATCTCTTATGATTCCCGAGTTGGCAAGGGTTTGATACCATTCAGTGGTATGATCACCATTAAAGTCGCCGGTTATAATGACAGGTTCTTTACCACTGATTGATTGCATCTTTGACAATAATAATTTACTACTCTCCTTTCTTGCTACCACACCCTGATGATCAAAATGAACATTGAAGCAGAAAAAAGATTGTCCGCTTGCTTTGTCTTTCAGCTGCACCCATGAGCAAATACGATTGATGCGTGCATCCCATCCAAAGCCGGGTTTATCGGGTGTTTCAGATAACCAGAAATCACCGCTTTTGATCAGTTGATATTTATCTTTCTTATAAAAAATAGCTGAATACTCTCCCTGGGTTGCTCCATCATCTCTCCCAATACCATATCGTTCATACTGGGGCAACTGTTGTTGTATGTCATCCAGTTGGTGTTTCAATCCTTCCTGTGTACCGAAAACATCAAAATCATGAAAACGAATGAGAGAGGCAACATAGGCTTTTCTGTCCACCCATAAATTGCCGGAATCACGTGGATTATCGTAGCGGATATTAAAGGTTCCGACGATGATAGATTGTGCATATAAATTGAAACAACTCGACAATGATAGCGCAGCAAACATTAAATATTTCTTCATAGAATGAAGTTACATCAAACTCAATGTTATCATAAGCCTGAAAAAAAACAAAAACTTAGTAGTTAGGTGAAGAATATCAGATTTTCATTGGTGGCTTACAGATTACCGCCGAAACGCCCTAGACAACAAAAGTTTAATACAAAAAAAGGTTTCAGATTTGCAACCTTTACTGTGGAGAATACCGGATTCGAACCGGTGGCCTTCCCGATAGCATCGGGACGCTCAAGCCAACTAAACAAGTAATTGTAGGAATAAAAAAGGTTGCAGAATGTGCAACCTTTCTGTGGAGAATATCGGGGTCGAACCGACGACCTCTTGCATGCCATGCAAGCGCTCTAGCCAACTGAGCTAATTCCCCTTATTTTTCTCACTTAATGATGAGGATTGCAAATGTAGGCGCTGAGCTGCTTCCAACAAAATTTTAATCTATATCCATCCCCTCTCCTTAAACATATCATACCCAATTTTCAAAGACTCTTTGATCTGACCCATGATCACCGGATCTTGTTTTTTGATATGAAAACAACTTTTCCCTTTCAAACATTTCAGCAATTCCGGCTTGAAGACTTTTTTCATATCGGGGGCTGCATAAACGGGCATAAAATAAAATCCTACGTATCCTTTCTGTACCAATATTCCGGCAAACCATACTTCCTCTTTTTTTCTGCCTTGTATCTCTACTGTTTTCTGACTGATCAGACATAACATACCTCCATATCCTCCAATCATTTTCAGTTTCTTTTTCTCATAAGGCAACATCATCTTTTTGATGGCTTCAAAAATGGATACCATTTCCGGTTGCCCGGCAGACTTATCCGAATATTTGATGGTAGGTTCTTTCTTTGCTTTTTCAGGCTTTGTTTTCGTTACAGCTTTCACTTTTTTTGTTGCCGGTTTTACAGCTTTCTTAACTGCCTTTTTTGCTACTGCTTTCGCCATGATAAATAGTTATGCTTACAAATTAACTCGCCCTCTTTGCATTTGCAACACCCCCCATAAAAAAAGTCCGGAAAGAAATTCCGAACTTTTTGACTTTTGACTTTTCACTTTTGACTTATTCTTACTCCCAAATCTCACCTTTCCCCTCCAGCCACTCTTTCACCGCTTCAGTGGTCACAGATTTTGGACGTTCAATCGGCAAACCGAGTGCTCTGTCCCAACATAAGCTGGCGAGTACACCCAACGCTCTGCTGACAGCAAAGAGAACAGTGTAGAATTCGTATTCTACCAGCCCATAATGTACCAACAACGCACCACTATGTGCGTCTACATTCGGCCATGGATTTTTCACTTTACCTAATGATTCAAGAATGGGAGGAACGGTTTCATATACTTTCCAAACTGTATTCACCAGTTTATCATCCGGCATGTGTTTTTTACCAAATTCCATTTGTGCAGTGAAGCGAGGATCGGTTTTACGCAATACTGCGTGACCATAACCCGGCACTACTTTACCACCTGCCAATGTTTTCTGTACGTAATCAGCGATCTGTTCTTTGGTAGGATCATCTGTTCCCAGTTGTTCCTGCATTTCAAAAATCCATTTGATCACTTCCTGATTGGCCAATCCGTGTAAGGGACCTGCCAAACCATTCATACCTGCTGCATAACTCAAATAGGGATCACTCAGCGCTGATCCTACGAGGTGTGTAGTATGCGCAGATACATTACCACCCTCATGATCGGCATGAATGGTCATGTATAAACGCATCAGTTCTTTGAAGCTTTCATTTTCATAACCCATCATGTGCGCCAGGTTACCTGCCCAATCCAACAGACCATTGGGTTGAATATGTTCGTTATTCTTGTATTTACGACGATAGATATAGGCCGCGATACGTGGCAAACGGGCAATCAGATCCATGGCATCATCGTAAACCGGATTCCAATATTCTTTTTTATTGATACCCTTTGCGTATTCTTTTGCAAAATTACTTTCAGTCTGCAATGCCATCACACCCGTAACAAACATGGTCATAGGATGGGTATTGATAGGCAATGCATCAATCGTATGAAACACATGATTCGGCACATGGCTTCTTCTCTGCCATACACTGGTAATGTGATTGGCATCTTCTTCTGTTGGCAATTCACCCACCAACATCAGATAAAATAAACCTTCCGGCAAGGGTTCTCCACCACCGGGTACTTTGGGAAGTTTCTCCTGTAATTCAGGAATAGAATAGCCTCTGAATCGGATACCTTCCTGAGCATCCAGTAAACTTGTTTCCGTTACTAAACCGGTAATACCTCTCATTCCCTGATAAGCTTGTGCAAGAGTTACTTCACCGATCTTTTTATTTCCGTGTGTTTTGAGGATGTCTTTTATCTCAGCATTCGCAGCATCTGCTTTTGCCTTGAAACGATCTTTAATAATTCCCATTTCGTAAAATTTTAGCTATGGCAAACGTTAAAAAAATGATTAAATGTCTTGTTAGATTGCGTCTGGGAGCGCTAAAGGTAAAACAAGTTGCCATGCTCAACAAAACTTATGCCATGAAGGTTGTGTAAACTCCGTTAAAATCACTTTGGCGCCTTGCGGTATAGAAATATCACTACAAAAATAAATATCAAATTGGGAATCCATGCCGCCAATAAGGGCGGAAGATCACCTTTGGTGGAGAAAATGGTAGAGAATCTGTCTGTCAGGATGAAT
Organism: Sediminibacterium sp. Gen4; assembly: GCA_013391385.1. Lineage (GTDB taxonomy): Bacteria > Bacteroidota > Bacteroidia > Chitinophagales > Chitinophagaceae > Sediminibacterium. Next base: position 198,317 of record JACBFI010000002.1, read on the forward strand.
AAAGCTGCCGTTACAAAACCCACCGCAAGGTGCACCCCACTTCCACCCCTCACTTTTCTTCCCGCAACAATGGCACCGATAAGGGTTAGTAGTAAAACCGTAATACAGGTGGCATCTCTTCTATAACGTTCCACTTTTAATCCATTCAGCCCCTCAGATCCACGCAATTCTTCCAGTTCAATGAATCGATCGAGTTCGGGTGTGGTTAATTTATCTTTTGTGTATTTATCCCTGCTCAGATCCAATGGTTTGAAATTGAAATCCATGACTTTATCTTGAATCATCGTAATATCCTCTTTCAAATCATACACTTTTCGAAACAAAACACCTTCCAATTTCCATTTTCGGGTTGCGGTATCCCAAATGATTTGATCGGCCCTAGTATTTTCCGTTACCTTATTATTCTTCATCCGAAAAGAAAAAAATGGACCGCCCCTTTTTGTTAGTGTATCATAAGCATAAATACCGGCATAGGTAAAAGAATCAATACGTAAATAGATATGACTACTGGTACTGACCAATGCATTGTAGGTATTATTCTTATCGATATAATTGGCTTCAAAACTTCCTCTGATTTGATTGGCTTTTGGCACTACATACTGATTCGCAAACCAAAGAACACCGGCCAGTAAAATACCTCCCATCCAATAAGGTCTTAGCCATCTGCTGTAACTGGTACCGCTTGCCAGAATGGCAATGATCTCACTTCTGTTGGCCATTTTAGAAGTAAAAAAGATCACAGCAATAAACACAAATAGTGGTAACAACAGAGCTACGATATGCGGAATGAATCCATAATAATATTCGGTGATGATCTGTTGTACACTTAAACCCGAGCGGACGAAATCATCCGTCTTTTCACTCACATCTACAACGATGGCAATCACCGCAAAAAGAAAGATGGAAAAAAAGAAAGTGGTCAGAAATTTCCGCAATATGTACCAGTCGAGTTTCTTCATATCAATAAACCAAAGATAACGACTCGTTAGAAGCTGCAAGCATTACATGGATGTACAGGCATATTTCTGTCTGATTAGAGTCTTTTTTTAACTTTTTCCAGCATTTCTCTTTTCCATGAACTGAAATCGCCTGCCAGAATATGTTGTCTGGCTTCTCCTACCAACCAGAGGTAAAAAGACAAGTTCTGAATACTCGCCAATTGCATTCCCAGAATTTCTTCTGCCACAAATAAATGTCGCAGATAGGCCTTGCTATAAAACTGACTCATTTCATTCGGCAGTCCGGGATCAATGGGTGAAAAATCACTGGCCCATTTTTTATTTCGGATATTGATCACTCCTTCCGTGGTGAAGATCATCCCATTTCTACCATTACGCGTCGGCATCACACAATCAAACATATCAATACCTCTATCTATTCCTTCCAGAATATTCCATGGCGTTCCTACACCCATTAAATAACGAGGTTTATCAATAGGTAAATACTCGGTACACAACTCGGTAAACTCATACATCATTTCTTCAGGCTCACCCACACTGAGTCCACCTATGGCATTACCCACTGCATTTTTGGAAGCAACGTATTCGCAAGAAGCTTTTCGCAGATCTTTGTAAGTACTACCCTGTACAATAGGAAATAAATTCTGCGTGTATCCATATTTATCGGGTGTTTCAGCTAATCTGGCAAAACATCGATCTAACCAACGATGGGTGAGTTCCATACTTTTTAGTGCATAACCATACTCACTGGGATAAGGCGGACATTCATCAAAAGCCATAATGATATCAGCACCGATGCTGCGTTGGATATCCATCACGGATTCAGGTGTGAACAAATGTCTGCTCCCATCAATGTGGGATTGAAACATCACACCTTCTTCTTTGATTTTACGATTCGCAGCCAAAGAGAACACCTGATAACCGCCACTATCGGTGAGGATGGGACGATCCCATCCATTGAAACGGTGCAATCCACCCGCTGTTTCCAATACTGCGGTACCCGGACGCAAGTATAAATGATAGGTATTCCCCAGAATAATCTGTGCAGACACATCTTGTTTCAGCTGTTGTTGTGTAACAGCTTTTACGGTACCCACGGTGCCTACCGGCATAAAAATGGGCGTCATGATCTCCCCATGATCAGTGGTGATTTTACCTGCTCTAGCCCTACTATTCTCTGCTGTTCCCTGAAGATCAAATGTCAATACCGCCATTTGGCAAAAATAGGTAACTATGTCTGATCTCTGATTTCAGATGTCTGATTTAGGATATAGGGCATGGGGAACACTTATTCACTTTGTGTTTTATTTGAGATATCTGAAATCAGACATCCGACATCAGACATAGTCCGACTTTGTTTTCCACATCTTCACAAGCCACTCAAACATAGACTGTTGAAGCACTATTTTTGCGGGATGACGATACCAACTCTGCTCTGGGACATTTGTTTCTATGCATTCTGTGGCATAATTGCCATTCAGTTGTTTTATTATCTCTATTTTTTTCAGCGACTTGCTTTTTTCAAAGTACCCGATAGAACTGCCAATATGGAGCATCCGGTATCGGTGGTGATCTGTGCCAGAGATGAAGCACATAATCTGGTGAAAACGTTACCGGGTGTTTTGGTACAGCAATACAGAACCACACATGAAGTGGTGTTGGTGAATGATAATTCTACAGATGATACCAAATATCTTGTGGATGAATTCAAAAAGATGTTTAAAAATATCAACTACATTGAACTCACACAGGAAGCCAAGATGATCAGTGGTAAGAAATTTCCATTGTCGATGGGTATCAAAAGTGCGAAACACGAAATTCTTTTATTGACCGATGCAGATTGTGTTCCGGCTTCTGAATATTGGATCCAACGGATGCAGGAATGTTATAATGAAGGAACCGAAATTGTTTTAGGATATGGGGCTTATCATAAGAAGCCGGGGCTTCTAAACAAACTGATTCGCTTTGAAACTTTTCATACTGCTATACAATACCTCTCTTATGCACTAGCAGGGATCCCTTACATGGGTGTTGGTAGAAACCTTAGCTACAAAAAAGATGTGTTTCTAAGAAACAAAGGATTCTCTTCCATTAATCAGATACCAAGTGGAGACGATGATTTGTTTATTAATCAAGTCGCAAGAAAAGACAATACCACTATTTGTATTGATCAGGAAGCGCATACACTTAGTGAACCCAAAACTCGTTGGAGTGATTGGATGACACAGAAATACCGTCATTATACCACCAGCAATTATTATAAATCCAATCACAAAGTTTTGTTGGGATTGTATTCATTTTCTTTATTCTGGCTGTACCCTTTATTGGCAGTATCCATCATTTTTTACAATTGGTGGATGGCATTGGCGGTATTTGGTGTTCGTTTTTTGATACAGGCTGTTGTTTTGTATAAGTCCATGAAAAAACTGAACGAAAAAGACCTATGGCCTTGGTTTTTATTTTTTGATATTTGGATGTTCTTTTATTTCATCTTTACCGTTCCCGCTATATGGAAAGCACCCCGCAAAAACTGGGATTGATCCTGAAATACTTCGATGATTTCACCCCGCATCAAATCAAACAGTTTGAAGCACTGGAAGAATTGTATAAAGAATGGAATGCCAAGATCAACGTGATCTCACGCAAAGACATCGACAGTATCTATTTGCATCATGTATTACACTCATTGAGTATTGCTGCCATTGCTGATTTTCAGCCGGGTACTGAAGTAATCGATATTGGCTGTGGTGGCGGATTTCCCGGTGTGCCATTAGCTATCTTTTTTCCTGAAGTCAAGTTTCATTTGGTAGATAGTATTGCTAAAAAATTGAAAGTAGTAGAAGCCGTTGCTGAAGGTGCAGGCATCAAAAATATTACTACACAACATACACGTGCAGAAGACATCAAAAACAGAAAATTTGATTTCGCTGTTTCGCGTGCGGTGGCTCCTTTGAAAGAGCTCTGGCAGTGGGCCGGACCTTTACTGAAGAAAGGACACAAGCAGGAGATGGCTAACGGATTAATTTGTTTAAAAGGTGGTGATCTGGCGCAGGAAATATTTGAAAGCGGATTGAGACCTAAAATGATGCCGGTAGATAAGATCTTTCCCGAATCATATTTTGATGAGAAGTATATTTTGCATGTAACCAAATAAATCCCTCTGCTCAACTCTGTGCCTTACTCTGTGTATCTCTGTGGTTAACCGCAGAGGTAAAAGAGTTTGGCACAGAGTTGCTCGGAGCGATTTTTTAAGGATGATACAATTGTTGGATCTTCTTTCTGTTTCCTACGATCCATACAATATCATCCCACTCCAATTGTGTGAAAGAAGATGGATTGAGGATACGTTCTCCTTTTCTTTCAATACCTACTACCAATCCATTTGTTTTCTCACGGATGCCGGATTCACGAATGGTCAATCCTTTCAAACGGGTATGTTCATCTACTACGATCTTTTCCAATTCCACCAACTCTTTTTCACTATCCGCATCTTCCACATAAGGCACCATGATTTTTCCGAACTCCAGCATTTGCTGATCGGTTCCAATGACGCCAATATTATCAAAGGGGAATATTTTTTCTGTTCGGGCAGGCGCGAACATCACATGATTACCTCTTTCGATGAAAGCGATATTAATACCATACGTCTCTCGCCATTGTAATTCTTCCAATGTTTTTCCAATAAAACCGGCATGTGGACTGATTTTATAATGGGTCAAGTGCGCATCCCAAGGCGAAAGATGACTTTGTGTTTTGTTTTGTTCTAGCAACTCACGCTCATGCAGGTTTTGCAAGAAGCGATCTTCCAGTCGCTGATAAAATTTTTGTAAACGCTGACGAAAAACCACACCAATCACAATCATGGCTACCAGCGTTCCTCCTACCGTTATCCAAAAACTAAATAACTGGCGAAGCATAAAGCCCACCAGTAAAACTGCAATCGCATTTCGGGCAATCTCTAGCATCACAAGCGGACCATGGCTATATTTTCTGTCGAGCCATAATGCAGCATAGGCACTTTTGCTCATTTTCTTTACCGTTAATGCCCAGATAAATGGCGCCATCACAATCAGTCCGATCAATGCTGCAATGATTTTAGCAGTTAATGGATCTGCTATTGACTTTTGTAAGAAAGGCTCTAAGAAATATGCTACCAATAAACTCAATGCAATCATAATAACGCCATTGAGAATAATGATCTGGATATAAAAATTCAATAATCGTTTCCAATTGCTTTCACTTTCGATGATCTGAGAACTACTACTATATTTTTCAAGTCCACGGATCCATTTCTCCGGGAGTACTTTTAGTAAGAACTGATACAATGGTTCTGCCAGCTTGATCATATAAGGGGTAGTAAAAGTGGTAATTACCGAAACCCCTACTGCAATGGGATATAAATAAGAACTGGTAACATTTAAAGACACTCCTAAAGTGGCTATGATAAAAGAAAACTCCCCGATCTGCGACATACTTGTTCCAGCTTGCACTGCTTGCTTCAAGGGTCTACCTGCTAATAATGCGCCACTGGCCACAAAAATGGTTTTTCCCAATATCACAGAAAGGGTAAGTATCAAAACAGGAACCGCATAGTCAACCAATATCTGCGGATCGATCAACATCCCTACAGATACAAAGAAGATTGCACCAAAAAGATCTTTTACAGAAGTAATGAGGTGTTCAATTTTATGTGCCTGTGTTGTTTCTGCCAGAATAGAACCCATGATAAAAGCACCCAGTGCAGCAGAGAAACCTACTTGATCAGCCAAAACCACCATCCCCAAACACAAGGCAAGGGATAATACCAATAAGGTTTCACTATTTAAAAAGCGACTTACTTTCTTGAAAAAAGTGGGTAGTAAAAAGATTCCCATCAGAAACCATAGACATAAGAAGAAAAGAAGTTTACCGATAGATAGGAACATTTGTGTGCCTTCAAATTGTTGACTGACTGCTACGGTTGATAATAAAACCATCAAGAGAATCGCTACCAAATCTTCGATAACAAGTACTCCAATAACCAGACTGCTAAATTGTTTTGTTTTCAGACCCAATTCATCAAATGCACGAAAGATGATCGTAGTAGAAGATATGGCTATGATACCACCTAAAAACATACTATCCATGTTCGACCAGCCCAATACCTGACCCATACCATAACCCAACATCATCATGAATGATAATTCTGTAATACCGGTAATGGCAGCAGAACCTCCTACTTTCACCAGCTTCTTAAAACTAAATTCAAGACCTAATGCAAACAACAAAAACACAACCCCAATCTCCGCCCATATTTTTATACCTTCCACATCACCAATAGTGGGAAATAATTTGAAATTGGGGCCAACAAGTAACCCCGCAATAATATATCCCAGTACTACAGGCTGTTTGAGTTTCTTGAAGAAAATGGTAATAATTCCAGCCGCACCTAATATCAGTGCCAGGTCTTTGATCAATAAAGGTAAATGCGCCATAATCCATTCTTTTTGTTTACAATTTTGCTGCTATCGAACGGCGATAATATACAAAAAAAATGGCAACCCTTTATGAATTGAGTAAACATTCTAAAACATGGTGTACAGCCGGACAAAAAGTAGAGTTCTTCAATGTAATGGCAGGGCGTTTGATCAGTACATCTTCATCGGTATAAGGAAATCTTTTGCAGTCAGAAGGTCTGTCTTCATAGATGCTGCAATAGTTATCAGCACCTAAGAACGGACAAGGTTTTGTTTTGGCGACATAATCACCATCCGTATCAAGATCTAAATAAGTATCAATGAATGCACTTTCCTTTAATCGAAGTGATTTACTGATGCGTTTGATATCGGGTGTTTTGAAACGCGGAGAATAATTTTTACAGCAATTGCCACAGGTGAGACAATCAATTTTTTGAAAGGCTTCTTCGTGTAAGTCTGGGAGTACTTTCAATACTTTATTCTTATCTGCACGTTGCAGAAATTGTTTGTATTGTTTCTGATGATCAGCGCTTAATTTCTCCCACGGCTCCATGTGATAATTTGATCAAAGTTAAATAGTTCCTTGGGTTTACAAGAATATGAGGTAAACCAACATGAAGATCATTAAAACGGCTAACCAGAAAATAGTTCCCAATATATTCGCTATCACTACCATGAAAAGATCTCCAAAACCATTGAGTATCAAAAATCCTTTATACGCGTAACAGATATATATGATTTGAAGTAACAGATTCGCCAATCCAATCCACAATTTACTTTCCGGGGGTAAAATACCTAAAAGCGGTAGAAATAACAGACTACTTGCCAACGATAAAAAACAGGTAAGTAAGAGGTACGCCACTAAATGCTCCGCATAGTTGTAGCCTTTGCCTTTGAATACCAACCAAAAGCCCAAAGCCATCAGTGGCGCTGTAATAAAAACCATGAGGTTCATTTTCTTTTCGAGCCACTCATTCAACTTCGCTTGTTTATCCGCCATCGTGGTCATAAATGCTTTTTTCTTTTCGGATTTAGCCAAGGCAATTTGTTCTTTATAGACAGATTCAGACCCCTGCATCGGATGAAAAATAGAACTCATGAAGACGGTGATACCTAATACCAATAATAAGAGTGTAAAAGGATTGAAATATTTTTTACGCTTTCCTTCTACAATATATTCTCTAAGTACTGTAGACGGTCTTACTACCAAATCTCTTAATAAGATCAATGCACCCTTGTCTGTATGCGTAAAAGCATGCAAAAACTCGTGTACCAGATGTTTGATATTGAACCGATGTATCGCTGTTGATTGACCACAATCAGGACAATGTTTAAAAGCCGGATCTAATGGCGTTGCACAGTTGGAACAATTCAGGGCAGTCATGTGTTATATTATAGAATTAAAAATATTTAAACTATTGGATTCACAGCTTATCAACCGGGTAAACAAAAGATGAATTTTCACGTTCGGTAGACTTACCTTTGCCGCGTTTAAAATTCTGCCTTCCCGGCGGTTATTTTTGTCTAACTATTTAAGTCTATCAATATTATGAATCTTTTTGAACAGCAGTCAGCCGAATTTCAAACAAGACATATCGGACCCAATCAAGCCGATACTGAGTCCATGCTCAAAACCATCGGTCTATCTTCGATGGAGGAATTGATCAGCAAGACCATTCCGGACAGCATCCGCATCAAAAAACCTTTGGGCATTCCTGCTGCTGTTAGTGAGTTCACGTATTTGACAGAATTGAAAAAGGTTGCTTCCAAAAATAAGCTTTACAAGAATTTTATTGGACAAGGATATTATGGCACGATTACACCCAGTGTGATCCTGCGTAATATTTTCGAAAATCCGGGATGGTATACCCAATACACACCCTACCAAGCTGAAATATCGCAGGGGCGTTTGGAAAGTTTATTGAACTATCAGACCATGGTAGCTGATCTGACCGGATTACCGATCTCGAATGCTTCTTTATTGGATGAAGCCACAGCTGCTGCTGAAGCCATGGCCATGATTTTTCACCACATCAATAAAACAGATGTGATCAGCAGACCTAAATTGTTTGTTGACCAACATACTTTCCAGCAAACCATTGATGTATTGATTACGCGTGCTGAGCCGATTGGTATTGAGGTAGTGGTGGGCGATTACCAAACCGCAACTATAGACAATTCCTATTTCGGTGCCCTGATCCAATACCCTAACAGCAAAGGTTCTGTAAATGATTACAAAGCATTCATTGATCAGGTTCATGCGGTTGAAGGATTGGTGATCATGGCTACTGATTTGTTAGCACTCACGGTATTAACTACACCGGGTGAGTTGGGAGCAGATGTTGCAGTAGGTAGTGCTCAACGCTTTGGTGTTCCGATGGGATTTGGTGGACCACATGCTGCTTTCTTTGCTACCAAAGATGATTTCAAAAGAGGCATCCCCGGTCGATTGATTGGCGTGAGCATTGATGCACAAGGCAATCGTGCTTTACGTATGGCGCTGCAAACAAGAGAGCAACACATTAAAAGAGAAAAAGCTACTTCCAATATTTGTACCGCACAAGCATTGTTAGCCAATATGGCTGCGATGTATGCGGTATATCATGGTGCAAGTGGATTGAAAAATATTGCTACACGTGTTCACCAGTTAACACAAGCATTGGCCGGCGAATTGAAAGCTTTGGGAGTAACCCTGCACAATGAAAGCTATTTTGACACTTTGCATGTATCAGGAATCAATATTGACACTTTGAAGAAAAATGCGGAAGCCGCAGAAACAAATTTCTTCTATACTGCAGATGCAGTTGTGATCAGTTTGGATGAAACCACATCTGTTGATGATGTGAATCATATTCTGAACATCTTCGCACAAACAACAGGCAAACAAGCAGCAACAGTCAACACACAAAATCTGTCAACTGTCAACTATCAACTCCCCACAACTCTCCAGCGTACATCCGCATACCTCACCCACCCTGTATTCAACACACACAGAAGTGAGAGCCAGATGATGCGTTATATCAAACAACTGGAGAATAAAGATCTTTCCCTGAATACCAGCATGATCAGTTTGGGTAGTTGTACCATGAAGCTGAATGCTGCTTCTGAAATGATTCCTGTTACCTGGCCGGAGTTTGGAGGGCTACATCCTTTTGTGCCTACATCACAAACAGCAGGTTATCAGCAGATCATTGATGAACTAAATGATTATCTCTGTAAAGTAACCGGATTCACCGCTTGTAGTTTGCAGCCTAATAGCGGCGCACAAGGTGAATATGCAGGATTGTTGACCATCCGCGCTTATCACGCAGCAAGAAATGAATCACACAGAAATATTGTCTTGATCCCGATCAGTGCACATGGTACCAATCCAGCAAGTGCGGTGATGGCCGGTTTTAAAGTAGTAGTAGTGAAGTGTGATGATGCAGGTAATATTGATGTTGCAGATCTGAAAGCTAAAGCTGAACAATACAAAGATACATTGGGTGCATTGATGGTGACTTACCCATCCACACATGGTGTATTTGAAGAAACCATCCGAGATATCTGTCAAACCATTCATGACAATGGTGGACTGGTATACATGGATGGTGCAAATATGAATGCGCAGGTTGGATTGACGAGTCCGGGTATGATTGGTGCAGATGTTTGTCACCTGAACCTACACAAAACATTTTCTATTCCACATGGTGGTGGTGGACCGGGTATGGGACCTATCTGTGTGAATGATAAATTGGCTCCATACTTACCCGGACATACTGCTTTAGGTAATGCGAATTTAGCAGTGAGTGCAGCGCAGTATGGTTCTGCAAGTATTTTGTTGATCAGTTATGCGTATATCAAAATGTTGGGTGAAGAAGGTATTCGTCAGTCTACCGAATATGCGATTCTGAATGCCAACTATATGAAAGCTAGATTGGAGCAGTATTATAAGATATTGTATACCGGAAAGAATGGTACTTGTGCGCATGAATTCATTGTAGATCTTCGTCCATTCAAACAAAGTGTGGGTATTGAAGCGGAAGACGTGGCCAAGCGATTGATCGATTATGGCTTCCATGCACCTACCATGAGCTTCCCTGTGCCGGGTACTATTATGATTGAACCCACAGAGAGTGAGGATAAGGGTGAATTGGATCGCTTCTGTGATGCGTTGATCTCTATTTATAAAGAAATCAAAGCCATTGAAGATGGGAAAGCAGATAAGAATGATAATCCATTAAAGAATGCACCACACACTCAAGCTGTTGTTTGTGCAGATGAATGGAAGCATGGATATAGCCGTCAGGAAGCAGCATTCCCATTGTATTATGTAACCCAGAATAAATTCTGGCCAAGTGTGGCGAGGGTGAACAATACACATGGCGACAGAAACCTGATCTGTACTTGTGAGCCGGTTTCTTCTTACATGTCTGAATAACTGAACTGCGAATAGGTTGGCAAAAAGCTACGGTCATTCCGTAGCTTTTTTTATGCTTCTAAGGCAACGAGTTGTTTTTCTAAAATCTGGATGAGTTTTTGTTTGTCTGATAAAGCAGATTCCATCTGTTCAATTTGCTTTTTCAATAAAACGATGATTTCTTGTTGTGCAGAGCCATAAAATGCAGACTCCTCCTCAAGTGTATCAAACATTTGTGCATTTACTTCGCGATACTTTGCATTGAGCATCTCCCCATCACCGGAGAGTAGCCATGTCATATTGAGTTCAGGAAAACGTTGTTCTATTTTACGGAGAATATTTCCGCCGAAAGAGCCCTTATTCTTTCGCTGTTTTCCTAAATAGCCATTGGATAAGCCGCATTCCATTTCAACAGTTCTGGCTTTTAATTGCTTGAAATGCATGAATACATAGAATCTTTCAGGTACTGTCATTGTGTATAATTGTTTAGAAAAAAAACGATGCTTCTATAGAAATCATAGAAAAGCGTTGATAGCTTTGTTTTGATTTGAAGCTGAACGAAGAAACCGATAAAATATAAATGCCGCAATAGGTATTTATACCTGATTTACCTTGAGTCATTCCGCAGGAACCCACCCCAATAAGGTAAATATGTGAATACTTCCATTTCGTCAGTAAGCACCTGCCGTAATACTTCGCGAGAGAAGTGTTTTCATCATTTTAAATGACAGCTTATGAAACAGTCAGAGTATCCTGAATGGGAAATGCAATCCAGATTATTGAATAAAGAAGAAGTAGCCAATCCAAACATTGTTTTGGATGAAGTCTTTGATTACGCACATTTACCGGAATGGAGATCCCTTCTTTGGGAATGGTTGAAAATAACAGTAAGTGGATCATACAATACTGAATCTGCCGAGTATGACAGGTATTCAATTTTGTACACGTATGAAAAATTACAAAAATTAATAGAAGCCGCTCATCTCATCTATGCGCAAAAAGAAACGTCTAAAGACTTAGAAAAAGAAAAAGAACAACATCTCTTTTGATGCAATATTCTAATCACATATTTATGTGAGTAAAATAATAAGTTGTTGTTTATCAGTACTTATCAAAAATACAATCGGTATCATAACATCATGAATGGCTTGTATACAGCTGTATCCACTTGTAGTTTTGCTCTCCGAAAACAACAACATGAAACATAAAATTTGGTTATGCATTCTGTTGGTCAGTGGATTCACACTACAACAAGAATTACAAGCGCAAGGATTTCTCAAGAAACTCAAAGACAAGGTTGAGAAAAAAGCAGAAGATATCTTAGATAAAAAAATTGCAGATAAAACAGGTAGTTCAGTACCGGGTGGCAATAACACACAAACAGGTAATGGCCCTGCAGTAAGTAGTTCTAAAAATGGTAGACCTACCAATACAACCGGAGAAGGTTTAAAAAATTCAAGTGTACCTGATGTGCTTCAACAAATACAGGAAGCAGATGCAGCCTATAATAAACAACAGTTTGGCGAGGCAAGATTTTCTGTTCAGCAAGCATTATTGGGTGTTGAATTGCAGATCGGTAAATCATTATTGCAGTCATTACCCAATGAGATCAACGGATTACCCAAAGACTCTACCGAAGATCGTGTCATGAGCACGCGTTATGGTTGGGCGAATCTTTCCATCCAACGCATCTATCAAAAAGAAAACAAGCAACTCAACTTGCTGATCGGCAATAATGCCATGTACAGTGGTATGCTGGATATGTATTTTGGATTTGCAGCCACACAGTCGAATGGTGAAACACAAAACACCAAACAAATTCGTATCAAGGGTAATAAAGCCATCATTCAATTTGAGGAGAGAGAGGGATATACGGTATTGATGCAACTTGGACAATCAGGCATGATTACCTGGAAAGCCATCAACTTCCAAACAGAAAAAGAAGTGATGGATGCCATCAACCTGTTTGATATCGATCATATTAAAAAAACCATGGGCGAAAATTGATCTAAAAAGAAAAAAAATGAAAAAGATTATTTGTTACATAGCATTATCCTGCATCATCACCACATTATCGGCTCAGGATTTCAAAAAGAATATTAGTCAGGCTCAAACTCATTATACTACCGGCAAATTACAAGACGCACATTTTGCATTACAGCAAATGATGCAAGACCTGGATATCACCATCGGAAAAGAAGTTTTAAAACTGTTTCCACTTCAACTGGATACTTTATCAGCCATTACCAAACAACAAGAGGTTTTTGGCAACAGTCAGTTTACAGGCGTAACCATTGAAAAAAATTATGGCATCACCAACAAGAAAGCCACACTAGCTGTGGTGATCAACTCTCCATTATTAAACAGCCTGAATGCCTACATCACTTCTCCTTTAATGGCGGGTTTTGGAGCTGATCCCAATACACGTATCGTGAAAGTAGGTCAATACAAAGCTCGTCTTACCAAAGAACCGGAAGAAGATCAGTATAAACTGGAAGTTCCCATGACCAATGCTTTACTTACCCTCACGGTTTCAAAAACCCATGAAGCAGAGATACTGGCTTGGGCCGGCAGTTTGCCTTTGGGAAAAATGGCTTCTTTGATTCAGTAAGCGTTAGTCAAGCAACAGAAACGGTAAATAGAGAGAACCCATCGGTCAAACCATTTGCGGTAGCTACTGTTTAGTGTTATATTTATAGACTAAATATAAACTACATGGACCAGCAAATCATCAATCTCTACGACGAGTATACCCACAAACCACTTCCACGTGAAGTTTTTTTGAAACGCTTGGCAGTATTAGCAGGTAGCACAGCTGCCGCTATGACCATACTTCCCATGCTGGAAAATAATTATGCGGTTGCGGCTACTGTACCTGAACAAGACATCGAGCTGCATACTGAGGATATCACTTATCCTGCGGGCGATGTTACCATGAAAGCCTATCTCGCTAAACCCAAAAAAGACGGTAAGTATGGTGCAGTCATCATCATCCATGAAAATCGTGGTTTGAATGATCATATTCGTGATGTAGCCAGACGTGCTGCCAAAGCCGGTTATATTGCCATTGCTCCTGATGCACTCTCTGCAGCAGGTGGTACACCCACAGATCAGGATCAGGCCAGACAGTTATTCAGTCAGATCGATGCTAAACAAAATCTCATCAACTTCAGCAAAGGTTTCGATTACCTGAAGAGCAGAAAAGATTGTAATGGCTTTACAGGTTGTGTTGGATTTTGTTGGGGTGGCGCTTTGGTGAATCAACTGGCAGTAAATGTTCCTGATTTGAAAGCAGCTGTTGCTTTTTATGGCAGACAAGCAGATGTTGCCGATGTTCCTAAGATAAAAGCTGCTTTACAACTTCATTATGCTGGCTTAGATGAGCGCATCAACGCCGGCATACCTGCTTATGAAGAGGCCCTGAAGAAAAACAATGTCAAATATGAACTCTACCTCTATGAAGGCGTGAACCATGCTTTCCATAATGATACTTCCGGAGCACGATACAATGAAGCTGCTGCAAAACTGGCTTGGAAAAGAACCCTTGACTTTTGGGCTGCCCATATGAAGTAATTCGTCCTTTATTTTTCCTTGAACAAACCCTATTGGGTTTGTTTTGTTATTAGATATAAATAAAATAGTATGATCGCAACCAAAGCTTATGCAGCACCGGATCCCAAATCACCTTTAGGTCCGTTTTCACTCGAAAGAAGAAATCCCGGTCCAAAAGATGTTCAAATAGAAATCTTATACTGTGGCGTATGTCATTCAGATATCCATCAGGTTCGTGATGAATGGGGTGGCTCTATTTTTCCGATGGTACCCGGACATGAGATCGTAGGCAGGGTAACACAGGTGGGTAACGAAGTGACTCATTTCAAAGTGGGTGATCTTGCCGGTGTGGGTTGTTTTGTAGACTCTTGTAGAACTTGTGAGAATTGTAAAGCGGGTATCGAACAATATTGTGAGGAAGGAATGGTAGGTACTTACAATGGACGTGAAAGAGGAACCAACGCTCCTACCTATGGCGGTTACTCTACTCAAATTGTTGTAGATGAACAATACACGCTACGCATTTCTGATAAATTACCCTTGGCTGGCGTGGCGCCCTTATTATGTGCGGGTATTACCACTTATTCTCCACTCAGACATGTAGGTGTTACCAAAGGACATAGAGTAGCGGTATTAGGATTGGGTGGACTAGGACATATGGCCGTAAAATTTGCAGCTTCCTTTGGTGCAGAAGTAACGATGCTCAGCTCCTCTCCATCCAAAGAAGCAGATGCTAAAAAATTAGGTGCCCATCATTTTGCATTGACATCCGATGCAGCAACGATGAAGAAACTGCAAAACCATTTTGATTTTATCCTGAATACGGTTTCTGCTCCGCATGACTATAGCACTTATCTGAACCTGTTACGCACCAATGGCACCATGATCGTTGTGGGCGTACCTCCTAGTCCATCAGAAGTACCGGCATTCAACCTCATCATGAAAAGAAGAAGCATTATTGGATCATTGATCGGAGGCATCAAAGAAACCCAGGAAATGTTAGATTATTGTGCGGAGCATCATATTGTTTCTGATGTAGAAGTGATTCCGATGGAAAAGATCAATGAAGCTTATGAAAGAATGTTGAAAGCGGATGTACGATATAGATTTGTGATTGATCTGGCATCGTTGAAATAAGTTTCCTACAATTCAAAATAAAAAATCCCGATGCATCGGGATTTTTTATTTTGCTCACTGATTATTTACTACTACTTACATCACTGATCCCTTCCGTTTTTGCATAATTGATGTATCAATGTTTATTTTTGAAAGATCTGGCATCGTCGAATTGAATACCAAACAGTGTTATGATATAATTGCCATGTATTTAGTAAGGCTGAATCAACACATCTGTTGGGATACGCAACTTATCGTGCAGTTGTCGGATCATTTCAAGTGATAATTTCCTCTTTCCATTCAGGATTTCACTTGCACGACTTTTCAGCCCAACTACTTTTGCCAGGTCTACCTGATTATAACCCAATTGTTCCATTCTAAATTTAATAGCCTCTATTGGATCAGGTAGTCCAATAGGGAAATGTTCATCTTCATATTTTTCAATGAGGATACTCAACACCTCAAGCTCATCACCTTGCGGAGTTCCTTTTTTGGCATCAAAAATCATTTCAAGCCTTTCCATTGCTTGGTGATAATCTTTTTTTGATTTAATCGGCTTTACTGTCATTATTTAAATTTTTGTTGCATCAATTTTATCATACTCAGCGTGAGTTCCAATAAACCTTATCCAAACCATTTGGTAGTCATAATTGATTTTCACGATAAGACGGTAATGATTGCCTTTAATATTAAATACTACACGGTTATCTGCCAAGAAACTTGCAGAAAGATAATCAGTTTTAATCCTTTTGGGATTCGTCCAATCTGCTTTACTTGTTTCCTGATACCAAGATTTTAGTTGTTGTTCGCAATCAGGGTGCTTCTCCCAAAAGTCGCGAAGTATTTTCTTAGCAATTACCCTCAATGATTAGATTTCTTCAAAGATATGAAATGTTCCCATATTGGGAACATTTATTCGAAGATTTTTTTAAGCTTCAGGATAAAAAGCTCTTGTAAGCTTTTAGATTAGTATATATACCTCAAACAGTATCAGTTTCAGCATATTAAGATATATTATTTAGACTAATCCCACGTTTCACTTTTAGCCCATTTCCAAGCATAGCGAATAATCAACCCAAGCAAACCCACTTCTAAAGCTGCACCCAATACCATGTGCATCCAAGCTTCGCCTACCAAATTAAACAGAGAATAAGGAATGTACACGGTAGCCACCATGATATTTGTACACCGATTGATTTTTGCCGGTAAGACAACAGAAAGAGCAATCATCAGTGCCGGTAAAGACACTGATGCGAGTGCTGCTAGGAGAAAGCCTTGTGTAATATCAAATACAAATACCCGTCCATTTTGAATATCTGCCAGCTTACCCGGCATGAACAAATGAAATACATCAACATAGATATACAAAAACATAAAACTCGTCCATAGTGCTGCCAGTTTCAGCTGTGTACTGACTTTATTGTCTTTTAGTTCATTTTGTTGTGTATACATAACCCATTTATTAGAAATTAAAACCAACATGCAATCCCGGCTCTCCAAAAACAAACTTGGACCATTGATCATCCAACTGTTTGAATCCATTGGGTAGTGTGGTGTGATAAGCACGGTGGGTGATGGCGAGTGATGGCTGAATAAAAAAACGATCCTTAAACAATTTCACATGATAGCCTACACGATAGGTATTAAAGATCTGAAAACCGTTGTCGATCTTTTTGTCTTGACGATCTTTAAAACTTTGCCAGGTAGGCATCACATTCAATTCAGCATACCAGTTATTGGTAAAGAATCGCTGGTAAGATAGAGATACTCCATACTCACGCACATAACCGGGAAATTCTTCTTCCTTCTTTCCATATGCTTTGTTCAAAAATGGATGGATACCATTGGGCCAGGCATATTTCCATGTTTTGGGTTCTATCGTAATCACATCTTTACCTGTGATACGATAACCGACATTGAGTTGAAAAAAATCGGGGCTGTTGGTGGTCGCCAGATTACCGAATAATACAAACATGGAACTTCCAACAAACCATTTTTTATGCGTAGTGTCTGTTTTAGCATACTGCGCTTTGAGTTGGAGGATACTTACCATCATGAAGAGAATACCGATGAATAAAACTTTCTTTTGCATTTGCTTGCTTTTTATATGAAATGAAAATGTAAAAGTCGACAGACGAAGTATAATGACTCGTTCACTTTAGTTAAGAAATACTTGTCGACTCGTTTTTAAGACTCTTTTTAAAAATTAAATCCGAAATGAAGTCCGGGTTGAAGAAAATAGTTGGGCCATTTTTTTTCTACTGCTTTGAAAGATTCGGGAACATTGGTTCTGATAGGCCAATAACTACATCCCAGTGCCGGTTCAAAGAAGAAACGGTTTTTGAAGAATTTGAATTGATAGCCCAAATGAAAATTCAGGTATAGTGTGTATCCGTTGCCGATCTTCTTTTTATTCGTATCCATGTATTTTTCAAAAGCATTCAATGCATGAACAGACGTGTAAACGCCTTTCCACCAAAAACGCTGATAGCCTACCGTAGGTACGAGTATGCGTGCATGACCCGGATAGCCTTCTCCCGGCTTATCAAAGTTGGGACCAAAGGGAATCCCAATCGGCCAGGCATAAATGGATCTTTTAAATTCAAAAGAAACCACATCTTTTGGTGTGATCCGATAACCCACATTCAATTGTATGTACTCGGGGTTGTTGACTTTGGAGAAATTACCCAACATCAGTAATGAACTACCGATGTACCATCTTTTAAACGTGCTATCTTGCGCTTTTACCTGTAAACTGCTGACCCATACGATGCCCAATGTCATCCATAAAACTTTCTTTTGCATATCCTTTTAATTAGCGTTAAATGATATGGCAAAGAAAGAAAGGCGGAAAGCTTCCACTCGTTCACTTAAGTTAAGTAATGAAGGGACTCTTTATTTTTTTTCTGAAATTCTTGCCCTTAGTCGGCTTAAGGATTGTGGCTGTATACCCAAATAACTCGCCAACTGGTGTTGTGGTACACGCTGAATGAGATCGGGTCTTTTTTCTAGTAAATTCAAATAGCGTTGCTCAGGAGAAGAGGTTTTGAACTCGTCAAAATCCATGCGTTCTTTCGCCAAGAGTTCTTCTGATAACTTCTTACACAGAGACTCAAACTTGGGAAATTTAGCATTGACTTCTGCTTCCATATCAGAATTGGAGATCAACAGGATACAATCTTCTGTACAACTCACATAATATTCAGATGGTGTTTTACTGATAACACAAGGAGGAGTCAAAGCTTCCATTTCGGTATAGAAAGCGGTGGTTTTTTCCTCGGCGTCTATTTCATAATAGGTACGAATACAGCCTTTGAGGACAAAGTAGCTTTCTTTTGATTTTTGTCCTTCTTTGAGTAAGATCGTTCCTTTTTTGACGGAATGAAAAATATCCAAAGAAACGATAGCATTCTTTTCTTCTTCGGTTAGGGTGACGTATTTGGAGAGGAAATTGAAGAGTAGGGTTTGCATGGGTTGTTTAGCTGATTTCCCTCAACAGTGTTGAGCGCTTTTAAAAGGGATCTTGTTTTTTACAAAACTACTGCATTCTAAACTATGCCAATAAAGGTTTATTTCGTCGAAGAGTCTCCGAGGCACGAGGGACTCTTCGTGTCGCACAGCCAAGATATCTGTCTCGTCCTAAAATAAGTTTACAGTTTTTTGCTTAATCCTGTTCTTGCTTTAC